>NZ_AZVL01000024.1:0-67830 GCF_000514195.1 Pseudomonas sp. URIL14HWK12:I6 | reverse complement strand
GCGAGGGCCGAACGTCAGGGCATAGACCTTTTGGTTACTTTTGGCTGGGCCGGCATTCCGGGCGTTTGCCAAAAGTGACCCGCCGTAAGGGCGGAACCCTAAGCCGCCGTTACCGCAGCAACGGATATGTACTCATAAACACCAAACACGAAGACCCAAGTCCGATAACCGCCCACAAAAAAAATGCCCCGATCTCTCAACCAGGGCATTTCACTCAAACCACGTAACCAGAGCTTAGTGCGAAACCGCCCCGCTCGCCCCAAGGCCAGTCTGCGAACGCACAAACTGCGGGAAGAACAGCGCCCGCTCGTTCTCGGCCGCCGCCGACTTGTCAGTGATCGAGAAGAACCAGATCCCGATGAACGCGATCACCATCGAGAACAGCGCCGGGTACTCGTAAGGGAAGATCGCCTTCTCATGATGCAGAATCTGCACCCAGATGGTCGGGCCAAGGATCATCAGCCCCACCGCACTCACCAGCCCCAACCAGCCACCGACCATCGCGCCGCGGGTGGTCAGCTTCTTCCAGTACATCGAAAGCAACAGCACCGGGAAGTTGCAGCTCGCCGCGATGGAGAACGCCAGGCCGACCATGAACGCGATGTTCTGGCTTTCGAACAGGATGCCCAGACCGATCGCCAGCACGCCCAGGGCGATGGTGGTGATCTTCGACACGCGAATCTCATCCTTGTCGTTGGCCTTGCCCTTCTTGATCACGCTGGCATACAGGTCGTGCGACACCGCCGAAGCACCGGCCAGGGTCAGACCGGCCACCACCGCCAGAATGGTCGCGAACGCCACCGCCGAGATGAAGCCGAGGAAGATGCTGCCACCCACCGCGTCAGCCAGGTGCACCGCCGCCATGTTGTTGCCGCCGAGCAGAGCGCCCGCCGCGTCCTTGAAAGCCGGGTTGGTGCTGACCAGCAGGATCGCGCCGAAGCCGATGATGAAGGTCAGGATGTAGAAGTAGCCAATGAAGCCGGTGGCGTACAGCACGCTCTTGCGCGCTTCTTTCGCATCACTCACGGTGAAGAAGCGCATCAGGATGTGTGGCAGGCCGGCAGTACCGAACATCAGGGCCAGACCGAGGGAGAACGCCGAAATCGGATCTTTCACCAAACCGCCCGGGCTCATGATCGCCTCACCTTTCGGGTGAACCTTGATCGCCTCGGAGAACAGCATGTTGAAGTCGAAGTTGACGTGCTTCATCACCATCAGCGCCATGAACGAGGCACCGGACAGCAACAGCACCGCCTTGATGATCTGCACCCAGGTGGTCGCTAGCATGCCGCCGAACAGCACGTACATGCACATCAGGATACCGACCAGAATCACCGCGACGTAGTAGTCGAGACCGAACAGCAGCTGGATCAGCTTGCCGGCACCCACCATTTGCGCGATCAGGTAGAACGCTACCACCACCAGCGAACCGCAGGCGGACAGAGTGCGGATCTGGGTTTGCCCGAGGCGGTAGGACGCCACGTCGGCAAAGGTGTATTTGCCCAGGTTACGCAGACGCTCGGCGATCAGGAACAGAATGATCGGCCAGCCCACCAGAAAGCCGATCGAGTAGATCAGGCCGTCGTAGCCGGAGGTGAACACCAGCGCGGAAATCCCCAGGAAGGACGCCGCCGACATGTAGTCACCGGCAATCGCCAGACCGTTCTGGAACCCGGTGATCTTGCCGCCCGCTGCATAGTAGTCGGCGGCCGATTTGTTGCGCTTGGACGCCCAGTAGGTGATGCACAAGGTGGCGCCGACGAACACCACGAACATGGCGATCGCGGAAACGTTGAGCGGTTGTTTGTGGACTTCGCCGGTCAAGGCGTCAGCGGCCCAGACGGCTGGCGCGAACGCTGCGATGCTCAAAAGAGCCAGTAGACGCCGGATCATTGCTGAGCCTCCTTGAGAATCGCATTGTTCAGGTCGTCAAACTCGCCATTGGCGCGCCGTACGTAGATCGCGGTCAGGATGAAGGCCGAGACAATCAGACCGACACCAATCGGAATACCCCAGGTAATCGACGACCCGGGACTGAGTTTCGCCCCGAGCACTTGCGGCCCGTATGCGATCAGCAGGATGAATCCGGAGTACAGCCCGAGCATGATCGCCGAGAGTATCCAGGCGAACTTTTCTCTTTTTCGCACCAGCTCCTTGAAGCGCGGGCTGTTTTGAATCGAGAGGTAAATGCTGTCGTTCATTGTTTTTATCCTCGCAGCACAGATTATTGTTGGAACGTATCCACTGTATGCGGCTGCGGAACGGGTTCCAGACGACCTTAGTATTAGAACGACATGACGTTTTCGCCAATTTTCAGCACACAAAAAAAATGTGGGAGCTGGCTTGCCAGCGATGGCGTCGTATCAGCCAACTAATCAGTTGACTGACAGACCGCTATCGCGGGCAAGCCCGCTCCCACAGGATGTGCGGTGAACCGAAGCGATTTTGGGTTATTTGGTCCAGTCAGCCACGCGATCCGGGTGCTTGGCGACCCAATCCTTGGCCGCCGCCTCAGGCTTGGCGCCGTCCTGGATGGCCAGCATGACTTCGCCGATCTCGTCTTTCGACGCCCACTGGAAGTTTTTCAAGAACTTGGCGACTTCCGGAGCCTTGGTCGCGAGTTCTTTGCTGCCGATGCTGTTCACGGTTTCAGCCGCGCCATACACACCTTTCGGGTCGTCGAGGAAGCGCAGTTTCCACTTGGCGAACATCCAGTGCGGCACCCAACCGGTGACGGCAATCGATTCGTTCTTCTTCTCCGCACGGGTCAGCTCGGCAATCATGCCGGCGCCGGAACTGGCCTTGAGCGTATATTTGTCGAGGCCGTAATCCTTGATCGCCTGATCGGTTTTGAGCATCACGCCTGAACCGGCGTCGATGCCGACGATGCGGTTCTTGAAGGTGTCATCGGTCTTGAGGTCTTCGATCGATTTGGCCTTGACGTACTCCGGCACGATCAGGCCGATTTTCGCGTCCTTGAAGTTCGGGCCGTAATCGACGACCAGATCCTTGTTCTTCGTCCAGTAATCGCCGTGGGTCACCGGCAGCCATGCCGAGAGCATCGCGTCGAGTTTGCCGGTGGCCACGCCCTGCCACATGATCCCGGTGGCGACGGCCTGCAGCTTCACGTCGTAACCGAGTTTCTGCTTGATCACTTCGGCCGCCACGTGGGTGGTCGCGACGCTGTCGGACCAGCCGTCAACGTAACCAATGTTCAGGGTCTGTTTTTCAGCGCTGGCGAATGTGGAACTCATCGCAAGTACCAGAGCGGCACCTGCGCCTAAAAGTCGTCGCATCTTCATCGTTTACTTCCCCGAAATGCTGCGCCCGACGGATGCCGGGCATCGTCAACGTATTGTTATGGTGCACAGCGCCCCCATCACGCCTGACCGCAAACTTGCTCGAATGCCAGCGGAGTACTGACGCTTTCGATCATCGGCCTGACGCCCGTAGCGACCTGCTCTGTCAGCGACCTCAATACAGCGAGAAACGACATCAGAAGGCCATTAATCGCCTCTGAATAATTGGCGCCAGACAATCCGCCCGAACTTTGCATGTGCAAATCATGCAGGCCACCAACCCACGGATAAATGCAGGTAACATGCGTCGCTTTGCAGCCACTCGGCCTGACCATGTCCGCGACTTCCCGCTTCCCGTTTGTTCCTTATCTCTTCGCCTGCCTGCTCGGCCTTTTTGCCCTTGGCGGTTTCTGGTACGGCCTCGGCAAACCGGTGATTCTGCCGGACGCTGCGACCCAGACGCACAAGTTGCAATGCGCCTCTTACACGCCGTTCGACAAAGATCAATCGCCGTTTGACGTGCCGTTCAAGCTGCGCCCGGAGCGCATGGACGCCGACCTCGCCCTGCTGGCGACGCGCTTCGAATGCATCCGCACCTACTCGATGACCGGCCTCGAAGCCCTGCCGCAACTGGCGCGCAAGCACGGTCTGAAGTTGATGATCGGCGCCTGGGTCAACAGCAACCCGGTGGACACCGAGAAAGAAGTCGACCTGCTGATTGCTTCGGCCAACGCCAACCCGGATGTGGTCAGCGCGGTGATCGTCGGCAACGAAGCGTTGCTGCGCAAGGAAGTCACCGGCGCGCAACTGGCGAAGCTGATCAACAAGGTCAAAAGCCAGGTCAAGCAACCGGTCACTTATGCCGATGTCTGGGAGTTCTGGCTCAAGCACCCGGAAGTCGCGCCGGCGGTGGATTTCCTGACCATTCACTTGCTGCCGTACTGGGAAGATGATCCGTCGAACATTGACGTCGCTCTGCAACATGTGGCGGATGTGCGTCAGGTGTTCGGCAACAAATTCGCGCCCAAAGACGTGATGATCGGCGAGACCGGCTGGCCCAGCGAAGGCCGCCAGCGTGAGACCGCCCTGCCGAGTCGGGTCAATGAGGCGAAGTTCATTCGCGGTTTTGTCGCGATGGCCGAGAAGGAAGGCTGGCATTACAACCTGATCGAAGCGTTCGACCAGCCATGGAAACGGGGCAGCGAAGGTGCGGTCGGCGGTTACTGGGGCCTGTTCGACGCCGATCGCCAGGACAAGGGCGTGCTCGCCGGGCCAGTGACCAATGTGCCGTACTGGAAGGAATGGCTGGGCGTCGGTGGGCTGATTTTCCTCGGCACGCTGCTACTCGGCGGCCGGGTTCGCACCACGCAATCGGCGTTGGTTCTGCCCCTGCTTGCGGCCGTTGCAGCCTGCTCTATCGGCGCCTGGGGCGATCTGGCGCGAGTGACCACGCGGTTTGCCAGCGAATGGCTGTGGGTTGGCTTGCTGACAGCGTTGAATCTGTTGGTGCTGGCGCATGCCGCGCTGACCTTGAGCAACCGTCAGGGTTGGCGTGAACGGGCGTTCCATCTGCTGGAACGGCGTGCTGGATGGCTGGTTGCCGTGGCCGGTTTTGCGGCGGCGGTGATGATGCTGGAGATGGTGTTCGACGCGCGTTATCGCAGTTTCGCCAGCATGGCGTTCATTCTGCCGGCGCTGGTTTTCGTGTGCCGTCCGGTCAGCGTGCCACGCCGGGAAATCGCCCTGCTGACCTTTATCATCGGCGCCGGCATTGCGCCGCAGCTGTATGAAGAAGGACTGTTGAATCAGCAGGCGTGGGGCTGGGCGCTGGTCAGTGGGTTGATGGTGGCGGCGCTGTGGCGCTGCCTGCGGGTTCGCAAAGGCTGATCTCCCGAGGCCAGTCTGGCCCCTTCGCGAGCAAGCCCGCTCCCACATTTAATCGGGTTCCTCCAGTTGGAATGCAATCGAATGTGGGAGCGGGCTTGCTCGCGAAGGCTGACTCTTAGGCGCTACGGGATGCCCGGACCAACCGCAATCCGCCAATCACCAGCGCAAACACCGCCAACGTCGTGTTGTACAACGCCAGCGCCGGCAGCCCGAACACCAACGCCAGCACCGCCAGCCACCACCCTGCCCGCCCCGGCAGCACAAAACCGAGCAGCGCCGCGCCCAACGCCGTCCAGCCCAACACCTTGAAGTGGATCATCAGCCCCAGGTTCGAACGCACCGAGCATTCCCAACGGCTCGCTTCATCGACGCAGATGCCAACCCACCGTCCGTCCTCCATGAAGCCATAACGCGCGCCATAACTGGCGGCCAGCCACAGCGGCAACAGCACGAGCAACAGAATCACGGGCAAGCGGCGGGACATGAAACTCTCCAATCAACGAAATCGGCGGCCAGCTTAATCGCCCTTGTACCGTTGGCAAGTACTAACAACTGTTAACTGGTCATCCGCGCCTTGCAAAGTGTATCGTCCAGCTACTATTACTCCGAATTCTGCCTGTTTGGTGCCGAGGCATGGCACTTTGGCGCAAGCCCGGTGGTCATAGCCTGCGAACTTCATTCGGCACCTTCCTTTAAGGGATCCAGTCATGCTCCGTTCCTTGCGCTTCGCCGCGCTGTTCAGCGGCCTTATTCTGAGTGCGTCCGCACTGGCGGTGGATATCGATGCCGCCAGTTATGGCTATCCCCTGACCAACCCGTTCGAGGCGACCATCGCCACCACGCCACCGGACCTGCGCCCGGAGTTGCCGTCGAACGACGAGATCAATCAGTCCGACCACAGCATCACCCTGCGCCCGGAACGGGCCTTCATCCTCCCGGACAATTTCTGGGCGGTGAAAAAACTCACCTACCGCATCGCCGAGCAGGACAAACCGGCGCCGCTGATCTTCCTGATCGCCGGTACCGGCGCGCGCTATGACAGCACGCTCAACGAGTACCTGAAGAAGCTCTACTACAAGGCCGGCTACCACGTCGTGCAGCTGTCGTCGCCCACCAGCTTCGACTTCATCAGCGCCGCTTCACGCTTCGCCACCCCGGGCATCACCAAGGAAGACGCCGAAGACATGTACCGGGTGATGCAGGCCGTGCGTGCGCAGCATCCGAAACTGCCGGTCACCGAGTACTACCTCAGCGGCTACAGCCTCGGCGCGCTGGATGCCGCGTTCGTCGCACACCTGGACGAGACCCGACGCAGCTTCAACTTCAAGAAAGTCCTGCTGCTCAACCCGCCGGTCAACCTCTACACCTCGATCAGCAACCTCGACAAGCTGGTACAGACCGAAGTGAAGGGCATCAACAACAGCACCACTTTTTATGAACTGGTGCTGAACAAGCTGACCCGCTACTTCCAGCAGAAAGGCTACATCGACCTCAATGACGCCCTGCTCTACGACTTCCAGCAGTCCAAGCAGCACCTGACCAACGAACAGATGGCGATGCTGATCGGCACCTCGTTCCGTTTCTCGGCGGCCGACATTGCCTTCACCTCCGACCTGATCAACCGTCGTGGCCTGATCACCCCGCCGAAATTCCCCATCACCGAAGGCACCAGCCTCACGCCGTTCCTCAAGCGTGCGCTGCAATGCGACTTCGACTGCTACCTGACCGAACAAGTGATTCCGATGTGGCGCGCGCGCACTGACGGCGGCAGCCTGCTGCAACTGATCGATCAGGTCAGCCTGTACGCACTCAAGGATTACCTGCACGACAGCCCGAAAATCGCCGTCATGCACAATGCTGATGACGTGATCCTCGGCCCGGGCGACCTCGGTTTCCTGCGCAAGACCTTTGGCGATCGCCTGACCGTTTACCCACTGGGCGGCCATTGCGGCAACCTTAACTACCGCGTCAACAGCGACGCCATGCTGGAGTTTTTCCGTGGCTAAATATCTCCTGCTGATTGCAGCGCTCCTCAGTGCAGGCGTGGCCCAGGCCGACAACAGCAAAGCCAACGCGCCGGTGGTGGTCGACAGCGATGGCTTCAAGGAGCCGCTGTCCAAACTCAAGTTCAACCCGGGGCTGGACCAGCGTGAGTTCGAGCGCTCGACGCTCAACGCACTCAACGTCTATGACCCGCTGGAGTCGTGGAACCGCCGCGTCTACCACTTCAACTACCGCTTCGACCAATGGGTGTTCCTGCCGGTGGTCGACGGCTATCGCTACGTGACGCCAAGCTTCCTGCGCACCGGGGTGAGTAACTTCTTCAACAACCTTGGTGACGTGCCGAACCTGGTCAACAGCCTGCTGCAGTTCAAGGGCAAGCGCTCGATGGAAACCACCGCGCGCCTGTTGCTCAACACCACTATTGGCATTGCCGGTCTGTGGGATCCGGCCACCGCCATGGGCCTGCCGCGCCAGAGCGAAGACTTCGGTCAGACCCTGGGCTTCTACGGCGTACCGGGCGGTGCCTACTTCGTGTTGCCGATCCTCGGCCCGTCGAACATTCGCGACACCGCCGGCCTCGCCGTGGACTACACCGCCGAATCGGCGATCAACTACCTGAACGTGTCGGAAGTCAGCTCCAACCACCCGGAAATCTGGGCCCTGCGTGCGGTCGACAAGCGCTACCAGACCAACTTCCGCTACGGTCAGATGAACTCGCCGTTCGAGTACGAGAAAGTGCGTTACGTCTACACCGAGTCGCGCAAGCTGCAGATCGCCGAGTAACCTCGGCGACAACAAAAAAGGGCCATTCGATGCGAGTCGAATGGCCCTTTTTCATGGATCACTGAAATCCAATGTGGGAGCGAGCCTGCTCGCGAATGCGGTGTCTCAGACCCGAAGGGGGTGGCTGACTCGACGCCTTCGCGAGCAGGCTCGCTCCCACAGGGTTATTGTGTTCAGCCTTTGATTGCGCGCCAGATTTTGCCGACCACCGAAACCACCGCCAGCACTGCCGCGCCCGCGATGATCCCCGCCACGCCATTGAGCAGCACAGGGACTGCGAACCCGGCGCTACCGGCCGCCACACCGACACTTTCAATCCAGTGATGCACCACGGGAATGCCGTGGGTGAGGATGCCGCCACCGACGAGGAACATTGCCGCCGTGCCGATCACCGACAGGCCTTTCATCATGTACGGGGCGGCGCGCAGGATTGCATTGCCGATGTTTTTTGCTGCCGTACCCGATTTCTGGGTCAGCCACAGGCCCAGATCGTCGAGTTTGACGATGCCGGCCACCAGGCCATAAACACCGACGGTCATGACGATAGCGATGCCGGACATGACGATCACTTGCTGGCTCAGCGATGCGTCGGCCACGGTACCAAGGGTAATGGCGATGATTTCCGCCGAGAGGATGAAGTCAGTGCGGATCGCGCCTTTGATCTTGTCCTTCTCGTAAGCCACCAGATCGGTGGTCGGCTCGGCCACCGCCGCGCTCAATTGCGCGTGGTCGGCATCAACTTCGGCCTTGCTGTGCAGGAACTTGTGCGCGAGTTTCTCGAAACCTTCGAAACACAGGTACGCGCCACCGACCATCAGCAGCGGCGTCACCAGCCACGGCACGAATGCACTGATCGCCAGCGCCGAGGGCACCAGAATCAGCTTGTTGAGGAACGAGCCCTTGGCGACCGCCCAGACCACAGGAATTTCCCGCTCGGCGCGCACCCCGGAGACTTGCTGGGCATTGAGCGCCAGATCGTCGCCGAGTACGCCGGCGGTCTTCTTCGCGGCCATTTTGCTCATCAACGCCACATCATCCAGAACGGTGGCAATATCGTCGATCAGCACCAGCAAACTGCTTCCTGCCATGAATCTTGTTTCCTTATGTGAATAATGTCGCGCAGCATACCGCGACTGCAGGCCACACGGGGCATTCTTGAGCCGTGCGCGAGGCCGGTGCTACCATGCGCAACCGCCAGAACAGGCAAGGAACCACCGGGTTTATGAGCACAATCCGCGAGCGCAACAAAGAACTGATCCTGCGTGCCGCCAGTGAGGAATTTGCCGACAAGGGCTTCGCTGCGACCAAAACCAGCGACATCGCCGCCAAGGCAGGATTGCCCAAGCCCAACGTCTACTACTACTTCAAATCCAAGGAAAACCTCTACCGCGAGGTCCTGGAAAGCATCATCGTGCCGATCCTGCAGGCTTCGACCCCGTTCAACCCGGACGGCGTACCGAGCGAAGTGCTCAGCGGCTACATCCGCTCGAAGATCCGCATCTCCCGCGACCTGCCCTTCGCCTCCAAGGTGTTCGCCAGCGAAATCATGCACGGCGCTCCGCACCTGAGCGCCGACCTGGTCGAGCAGCTCAACAGCCAGGCCAAGCACAACATCGACTGCATCCAGAGCTGGATCGACCGCGGCCAGATCGCCCCGATCGACCCCAACCACCTGATGTTCAGCATCTGGGCCGCGACCCAGACCTACGCCGATTTCGACTGGCAGATCTCTGCGGTCACCGGCAAGGACAAGCTCGACGAGGCGGATTACGAGGCGGCGGCGCAGACGATCATTCGGCTGGTGTTGAAAGGGTGTGAGCCGGACTGATAGACCGCGTTGAACGCTTCGCGAGCAGGCTCGCTCCCACAAGAGATTTATAACCGGCGAATATCCAATGTGGGAGCGAGCCTGCTCGCGAATGGCAGCAACTCGATATCAGCTCAACCCCAAATCGCATCCCACAGCGGATAGTCGCCAAGCTTCTGCACTAGACCAGCCCGCAACGGGTTGGCCACGATATACCGAGCCAACTTCACCAAATCTTCTTCTCTGCGCAATGCACGATCATGAAAGCCAGATTGCCAAAGACTGGTCTTTCGACCCGTCGAGAGATTCACGGCTTTGGTGCTGAGGGATTTTGTACGCTGCATCAACTCGCTGAGCGAACCACGCTTCAATTCAATCAGCCAATGAAAATGATCTGGCATGACGACCCAAGCCAACGAATTGGCAAACCCCATCGCCTCTGCGACGCGAAATTGGCTGGCGACCAATCGACCCAGTTCAATGTCGCTGAAAACAGGCTGCCTTCGCGCCGTATTGGTAGTCAGTAGGTAGATGCGGTTTTGTTCGGAGTAGCGACCAATGCGCAAACGATTTGAAGCAGATAGATCCAGCATTCCTTTGCCTTTTCATGTCCTGATGATGAAAAGGCTAGTTCAGTGAATTTCCGAGCAAGCGTCAGACTTTTAGCAAGATGTGTACGGAAGATCGCCTTCGCGAGCAGGCTCGCTCCCACAGGGGACTCGGGTATTCAGACATTTTGTGTCTAAACACAAATCCAATGTGGGAGTGAGCCTGCTCGCGAAGGCGATTAATCAGGCGCTAGGGATTAAGCCGCCACCCCCGCATCCGCCCTCAAATCCAGCGCCTCCACCGCTTTAATCGCCACCTGCTCATCAATATCCGACAGATCGCCGCTAATCCCGATCGCCCCCAGCACATTCCCCGCCTGATCACGGATCAACACCCCGCCCGGAGCCGGGACGACGCTGCCCTGGCCCATGCTGTTGAGTGCGGCGATGAAGGCCGGGCGTTGTTGGGCGTCCAGCGCCAGCAGGCGTGAGCCCTTGCCCAGGGCGATGGCGCCCCAGGCTTTGCCGATGGCGATATTCGGGCGCAGCAGGCTGGCGCCGTCTTCGCGTTGCAGGGTGATCAGGTGGCCGCCGGTATCGAGTACCGCGATGGTCAGCGGCGCGGCGTTGATCCCGCGCCCGGTGCTGATGGCTTCGTTGACCAGGTTGACTGCGACTTTCAAGGTTAAAGCGCTCATGGTGCCGTCCTCATTTTGTTATTGGGAAAGTCGTGGGGCTGCGCTCAAGTGCCGCAGACCGATGCCACAAATAGAACACAATGAATTATTTTTTTGTATACAATAATTTTCGAAAGGCGCCACATGCGACGAAAAGCCACAGCAAAACCGGCTTCCGACGAATGAAACAGACGCTTGAGAAAATGGATTGACCTGCGCCGTCCGCCGTGAATACACTCTGCGCAAAGCCACTTGTATACAATTACAAAACGTAAAGAGGCACAAAACCATGAGCAAAATGAGAGCAATCGAAGCCGCCGTTCTGGTGATGCGCCGTGAAGGGGTTGATACCGCTTTTGGCATTCCGGGTGCTGCGATCAACCCGCTGTACTCCGCCCTGCAGAAAGTCGGTGGCATCGATCACGTCCTCGCTCGCCACGTCGAAGGCGCGTCACACATGGCCGAGGGTTACACCCGCACCAAGGCCGGCAACATCGGCGTGTGCATCGGTACGTCCGGCCCTGCCGGTACCGACATGGTCACCGGGCTCTACAGCGCCTCGGCCGACTCGATCCCGATCCTCTGCATCACCGGCCAGGCACCCCGCGCCCGTATGCACAAGGAAGACTTCCAGGCGGTCGACATCACCAGCATCGTCAAGCCCGTCACCAAGTGGGCGACCACCGTTCTTGAGCCGGGCCAGGTGCCTTACGCGTTCCAGAAAGCCTTCTATGAAATGCGCTCCGGTCGTCCAGGCCCGGTGCTGATCGACCTGCCGTTCGACGTGCAGATGGCTGAAATCGAATTCGACATCGATGCTTACCAGCCGCTGCCGTTGGCCAAGCCAACCGCGACCCGCGTTCAGGTCGAGAAGGCGCTGGCCCTGCTTGATCAGGCCGAGCGTCCATTGCTGGTGGCCGGTGGCGGCATCATCAACGCCGACGCCAGCGATCTGCTGGTGGAGTTCGCCGAGCTGACCGGTATTCCGGTGATCCCGACCCTGATGGGCTGGGGCACCATTCCCGATGATCACCCGCTGATGGTCGGCATGGTCGGTCTGCAGACGTCGCACCGTTACGGCAACGCCACGCTGCTCAAATCCGACGTGGTACTGGGTATCGGCAACCGTTGGGCCAACCGCCACACCGGTTCGGTGGATGTCTACACCGAAGGGCGCAAGTTCATTCACGTCGACATCGAAGGCACGCAGATCGGCCGTGTGTTCACCCCGGACCTGGGCATCGTCTCCGACGCTGCTGCGGCGCTGACCGTGTTCATCGAAGTCGCCCGTGAATGGCAAGCCGCTGGCAAGCTGAAAAACCGTAGCGCCTGGCTGCAGGATTGCCAGCAGCGCAAGGCCAGCCTGCAGCGCAAGACCCACTTCGACAGCGTACCGGTCAAGCCGCAGCGCGTTTACGAAGAGATGAACCAGGTGTTCGGCAAGGACACTTGCTACGTCAGCACCATTGGTCTGTCGCAGATTGCCGGCGCGCAGTTCCTGCACGTCTACAAGCCGCGTCACTGGATCAACTGCGGTCAGGCCGGCCCGTTGGGCTGGACCATTCCGGCGGCGCTGGGCGTGGTCAAGGCCGATCCGAGCCGGAAAGTCGTGGCCCTGTCAGGGGACTATGACTTCCAGTTCATGATCGAGGAGTTGGCGGTCGGCGCTCAGTTCAAACTGCCTTACATCCACGTCGTGGTGAACAACTCGTACCTGGGGTTGATCCGTCAGGCCCAGCGCGGGTTCGAAATGGACTACTGCGTGCAGCTGTCCTTCGATAACCTGAACGCGCCGGAACTCAACGGTTACGGTGTCGACCACATCGCAGTCGCCGAAGGCCTCGGCTGTAAAGCCCTGCGGGTGTTCGAACCGTCGGAAATCGCCCCTGCCCTGCGCAAGGCCGAACAGATGATCGAAGAGTTCAAGGTACCGGTGATCGTCGAAATCATCCTGGAGCGTGTGACCAACATCTCTATGGGGACCGAGATCAACGCCGTCAACGAATTCGAAGACCTCGCACTGGTCGGCAACGACGCGCCAACGGCGATTTCGTTGCTCGACTGAACGTAACTGGCGCCCTCTCCCTCCGGGAGAGGGCTGGGGTGAGGGAGCGATTTTGTGTCGTTCGGGGAATTGGGGGCCAACCCTGATTCCCCCCTCACCCTAACCCTCTCCCCCTGGAGAGGGGACTGATTGGGTTTAGTCTGACCACCCGCGTCAAAACCGTTTTAGGAGACCACCATGCCGCGTTTCGCTGCCAACCTGTCCATGCTGTTCACCGAACAGGATTTCCTTGCCCGTTTCGACGCCGCCGCCAAGGCCGGTTTCAGTGGTGTGGAATACCTGTTCCCGTACGACTTCAGCTCTGCCGAAATCAAGGCCAGGCTCGATGCCAACGGTCTGACCCAAGTGCTGTTCAACCTGCCGGCCGGTGACTGGGCCAAGGGCGAGCGCGGAATCGCGTGTCTGCCGGATCGCGTTGAAGAGTTCCGCGCCGGGGTCGATCTGGCGATTGCCTACGCGCAAGTGCTGGGCAACACCCAGGTCAACTGCTTGGCCGGTATTCGTCCGCAAGGCGTGGACGATGCCACCGTGGAAAAAACCTTCGTCGCCAACCTCAAATATGCAGCCGACAAGCTGCAAGCGGCGGGTATCAAACTGGTGATGGAAGCGATCAACACCCGCGACATCCCGAGCTTCTACCTGAACAACACGGCGCAAGCCCTGTCGATTCGCGAGCAGGTCGGCAGCGCCAACCTGTTCCTGCAATACGACATCTACCACATGCAAATCATGGAAGGCGATCTGGCTCGCACCCTGCAATCGCACCTGGCCGAGATCAACCACGTGCAGCTCGCGGACAACCCGGGGCGCAACGAACCGGGCACCGGTGAAATCAACTACCGGTTCCTGTTCGAACACCTGGATCGCATTGGTTATCAGGGTTGGGTGGGTTGCGAATACAAGCCGCTGACCACCACTGAAGCGGGTCTTGGCTGGTTGAAAACCCACAACGCCATTTAAGAACACTGCAAAAAAACCTGTGGGAGCGGGCTTGCTCGCGAATGCGGTGGTTCAGTCAACATGGATATTGAATGTTCCACCGCATTCGCGAGCAAGCCCGCTCCCACCCAAAGCAACACCCCCTATTTCGCTTGAGCAAGACAAAAACAAGAGGATTTTCTCATGGCTAAAATCGGATTTATCGGCACCGGCATCATGGGCCACCCAATGGCTTCGAACCTGCAGAAAGCCGGTCACAGCCTGTTCCTGTCGGCGCACCACGACGCCGCTCCGGCCGATCTGGTCGCCGCTGGCGCCGTCGCCCTGGCCAACCCGCGCGAAGTGGCGCAGGAAGCTGAATTCATCATTGTCATGGTGCCGGACACCCCGCAGGTCGATGACGTGCTGTTCCGCGCCGACGGCGTCGCTGCCGGCATCGGCAAAGGCAAAGTCGTGATCGACATGAGCTCGATCTCGCCGACCGCCACCAAAGCCTTCGCCAAGAAGATCAACGAGAAAGGCGCGCAATACCTCGACGCGCCAGTGTCCGGTGGGGAAGTCGGCGCCAAGGCTGCGACCCTGAGCATCATGGTCGGTGGCGATGCCGATGCCTTCGAACGCGCCCTGCCGCTGTTCCAGGCCATGGGCAAGAACATCACTCTGGTCGGTGGCAACGGCGACGGTCAGACCGCCAAAGTGGCGAACCAGATCATCGTCGCGCTGAACATTCAGGCCGTGGCTGAAGCCCTGCTGTTCGCTTCGAAAAACGGTGCTGATCCGGCCAAGGTGCGTGAAGCGCTGATGGGCGGTTTCGCTTCGTCGAAGATCCTCGAAGTGCACGGCGAGCGCATGATCAAAGGCACCTTCGATCCGGGCTTCCGTATCAGCCTGCACCAGAAGGACCTGAACCTGGCCCTGCAAGGCGCAAAGGAGCTGAACATCAACCTGCCGAACACCGCCAACGCCCAGCAAGTGTTCAGCACCTGCGCGGCGATCGGTGGCAGCAACTGGGACCACTCGGCGCTGATCAAGGGTCTGGAACACATGGCCAACTTCTCGATTCGCGACAAAAAATAAAGCCTGCACAAAACCCTGTGGGAGCGAGCCTGCTCGCGAAAACGGTTGCACATTCAACATCGATGTTGGCTGACACACCGCCTTCGCGAGCAGGCTCGCTCCCACAAGGGGTCCGAGTTGCCCTTTCGAATAACAAGAATTCCGGGAGCCCGCCATGTCGGTCGATCCGCAACAACTGCTGCGCGAGCTGTTTGCCACAGCCATCGACGCGGCCCATCCGAACCAGGTCCTCGAAGCCCATCTGCCTGCCGATCGCACGGGTCGGGTGATCGTCATCGGCGCCGGCAAGGCCGCAGCCGCCATGGCCCAGGTGGTCGAGCGCTGCTGGCAGGGTGAAGTATCCGGTCTGGTGGTGACCCGTTACGGTCACGGCGCTCCGTGCGAAAAAATCGAAGTGGTCGAAGCCGCGCATCCGGTACCGGACGCTGCCGGCCTGGCCGTGGCCAATCGCGTGCTGGAACTGGTCAGCAATCTGACTGAAGACGACCGCGTGATCTTCCTGCTGTCCGGCGGCGGTTCTGCCCTGCTCGCGCTGCCAGCCGAAGGCATCACCCTGGCCGACAAGCAGTCGATCAACAAAGCCCTGCTTAAATCCGGCGCGACCATCGGCGAGATGAACTGCGTGCGCAAGCACCTCTCGGCGATCAAGGGCGGCCGCCTCGGCAAGGCTTGCTGGCCTGCCACCGTCTACACCTACGCAATTTCCGATGTGCCGGGCGACCTCGCCACGGTCATCGCCTCCGGCCCGACCGTGGCCGACCCGAGCACTTCGGCCGAAGCGCTGGCGATCCTCAAGCGCTACAACATTGAAGTCCCGGCGTCGGTGCGCAACTGGCTGCAAAGCCCGGAATCGGAAACGGTCAAACCCGGTGATCCGAGCCTCGCTCGCAGCCATTTCCAGTTGATCGCCCGCCCGCAGCAATCGCTGGATGCAGCGGCGGTGAAATGCCGTCAGGCCGGTTTCAGCACACTGATCCTCGGCGACCTCGAAGGTGAATCCCGCGAGGTGGCGAAGGTCCACGCCGGCATCGCTCGGCAGATCATCAACCATGGTCAGCCGTTGGCGGCGCCGTGCGTGATTCTTTCCGGCGGCGAAACTACCGTGACCGTGCGCGGCAATGGCCGCGGCGGGCGCAACGCCGAATTCCTCTTGAGCCTCACCGACAGCCTCAAGGGCCAGCCCGGCGTCTACGCGCTGGCCGGCGACACCGACGGCATCGACGGTTCGGAAGACAACGCCGGCGCAATCATGACCCCGGACAGCTACGCCCGCGCCGCCGCCCTCGGTTTGAGCGCCAGCGACGAGCTGGATAACAACAACGGTTACGGCTACTTCGAGGCGCTCGATGCGCTGATCGTCACCGAGCCGACCCGCACCAACGTCAACGACTTCCGCGCCATCCTGATCCTTGAGAACTGCAAATCATGACGCCTGATAAAAAGGTCAAAATCCTCGCCACCCTCGGGCCTGCCGTCGATGGCATCGAAGACATCCGTGAACTGGTCGAGGCCGGGGTCAACATCTTCCGCCTGAACTTCAGCCACGGCGATCACGCCGACCACGCCAAGCGCTATCAGTGGATCCGCGAAGTCGAGCGCCAGCTCAACTATCCACTGGGGATCCTGATGGATTTGCAGGGGCCGAAACTGCGCGTCGGCAAGTTCGCCGACGGTAAGGTGCAACTGCATCGCGGTCAGGCGTTCCGCCTCGATCTGGACGCCACACCCGGCGATGAACGCCGGGTGAACCTGCCGCATCCGGAGATCATCGCCGCGCTCGAAGCGGGCATGGATCTGCTGCTGGATGACGGCAAACTGCGCCTGCGCGTGGTCAGCAAATACTCCGACGCGATCGACACCACCGTGCTCAACGGTGGCGAACTGTCGGACCGCAAAGGCGTGAACGTGCCGCAGGCGGTGCTCGATTTGAGCCCGCTGACCGCCAAGGATCGCCGCGACCTGAGCTTCGGTCTGGAGCTGGGCGTGGACTGGGTGGCTCTGTCGTTCGTGCAGCGTCCGCAGGACATTCTCGAAGCCCGCGAACTGATCGGCGACAAGGCCTTTCTGATGGCGAAAATCGAGAAGCCGTCAGCGGTTGAACAACTGCGCGAAATCGCCGAACTGAGCGACGCGATCATGGTCGCTCGCGGCGATCTCGGTGTCGAAGTGCCGGCGGAAAGCGTGCCGCAGATCCAGAAGAACATCATCAGCACCTGCCGCGAACTCGGCAAACCGGTGGTGGTGGCGACGCAGATGCTCGAATCGATGCGCTTCTCCCCGGCACCGACCCGTGCTGAAGTCACTGACGTGGCCAACGCTGTGGCTGAAGGCGCGGACGCAGTGATGCTTTCGGCGGAAACCGCATCCGGTGAATACCCGCTGGAAGCGGTGCAGATGATGAGCAAGATCATTCGCCAAGTGGAAAACGGCCCGGATTATCAGACCCAACTCGATGTCAGCCGACCGAAAGCCGAAGCGACGGTGTCCGATGCCATCAGTTGCGCGATCCGCCGCATCAGCAATGTGCTGCCGGTGGCAGTGCTGGTCAACTACAGTGAATCGGGCGCTTCGACGTTGCGTGCAGCGCGGGAGCGGCCGAAAGCGCCGATCCTCAACCTGACGCCGAACCTGCAAACGGCACGACGTTTGAGTGTGGCGTGGGGTATTCATTCGGTGGTCAACGATCGCCTGCGTCAGGTCGATGAAGTGTGTTCGACCGCGCTAGAAATCGCTCAGGCGCAAGGCATGGCCGAGCGTGGCGATACGCTGCTGATCACTGCGGGGGTGCCGTTCGGGCAGCCTGGTTCGACTAACTCGCTACGGATTGAAACATTGATTTAGCGCCTGTACCGGCCTCTTCGCGAGCAGGCTCGCTCCCACAGTTGATTTGTGTGCATCACAAACTCAATGACTGAACAAAGATTCAATGTGGGAGCCAGCCTGCTGGCGAAGAAGGCAACTCGGTTTCACTGACTTTCAGAACTGCCCATGCCTGCCAATCATTTCAACACCCACTGCCCCGACTGGGCCGAGGCTTTGCTCAACGGTTTCAGTCAGATATTCCTCCAGCGCCACCCGCTATGCGGCCTGTTGTGCCTGCTGGCGATCCTGCTCACTGCGCCGGTGCTGTTTGCCGGCGCGCTGCTCGGGGCGGTCGCTGGATTGCTCACTGCACAGCGACGTAACTATGCCAAGGCTGATCGTCAGGCCGGTTTGTTCAGCTATAACGGCGTGCTGCTCGGCTTGTTGCTGAGCCCGTATTTCCCTTGGTCACCGCTGCTGCCGCCGCTGATTCTGGCGGCTGGCGGCCTCAGTGCGATGGTCACTCAGCAATGGCTCAAACACGTGTACCGCAATCGATCGATACCGGCTTACACCTCGCCGTTCGTGGCCATCGGCTGGATCTTGCTGCTGTTCGCCGAGCCATCCGCGCCGACAGCGCACATCGAGATGAACACGCTGAATTTGCTCGCCGCTGAGTTGCGTGGACTGGGTCAGGTGATGTTCCTTGATCATCCACTGGCCGGCGCATTGATCGCCATTGGCTTGTTGATCGCTGATCGCCGCGCCTTTTGCTGGGCATTATTCGCGTCAGCCATCGGCCTTGCGTCCAGTCTGCTGCACCACGAAACCGGCGCGGCATTGCTGGGACTGGGCAGTTACAACGCGGTACTCGCCGCCCTCGCCTTCAGTGCGCAGCGCCAGCAACCGTGGCTGTCGCTGCTGGGCATCGTCCTTGCGCTGCTGGTCACCCCGCTGTTCGTCGCTCTCGGTCTGGCGACGCTGACCGCGCCGTTCATCCTCGCTTGCTGGCTGATCCGCGCCGGGATCCAGATGCTTGGCAAAGCGGCCGTCGACGCCACGCCTTGCGCACAGGGGGACAATCAACCTAGGCTGCGCTGATCTTCAATTCAGGCGTTATCCATGGACAGCAGCAACAGTTGGCGCGAACGGCTTTACGTGATGATTTTCCAGAGCGACACCCTCGCCGGGCGGCGCTTCGACGGCACCTTGCTGTTGATCATCCTTGCCAGCCTGGTGGTGGTGATGCTCGACAGCATCGACAGCATTCACCAGAACTACGCCGATGTGCTGGCCTACATCGAGTGGGGCTTCACCATCATTTTTCTCGGTGAGTACATCCTGCGGTTGTATTGCTCACCGAAACCATTGCGCTACGCCTTCAGTTTCTACGGACTGGTGGATCTGCTGGCGATCGTGCCGGGGATCCTGGCGCTGTATTACAGCGATGCGCAGTACCTGCTGATCATCCGCATCATTCGGATGCTGCGGATCTTCCGGGTGCTCAAGCTCAGCCCGTACCTCAAGCAAGCCAACTACCTGATGTCGGCGCTGCGCGGCAGCAAGCAGAAAATCGTGGTGTTTCTGGTCAGCGTCTGCACCCTGGTGACGGTGTTCGGCACCCTGATGTACGTGATCGAAGGCCCGGAACATGGCTTCACCAGCATCCCCAAAGGCATCTATTGGGCTATCGTGACCCTGACCACCGTCGGCTTCGGCGACATCGTGCCCAAGACCCCGCTGGGTCAGGTAATTTCTTCGCTGGTGATGATCACCGGTTACTCGATCATCGCCGTGCCCACCGGGATTTTCACGGCGGAACTGGCCAACGCCATGCGCGGCGAACAGCTGCAACATGACTGCCCGGTGTGCAAGAAAAACAGCCATGAACAGAACGCAGCGTTTTGCTCGCGGTGCGGCAGTCAGCTGTTTAAGAAAGTGGAATAAGCACAGAGCTTTTTAATCTTTAAACGACTATGCCAGCCCGGCTATAGTCGCTGGCAAAACGGTATCACCCCCGACCGTTATCACCGACACAACAAGGAATGCGCAGTGAAAAAACTCTTTGGCGCCTCACTTCTCGCCGCCGGTCTTGCCTTTGGCAGCGTGGCTCAAGCCGCACCGACCCTGCTTAACGTCTCCTATGACGTCATGCGCGATTTCTACAAGGATTACAACACTGCGTTCCAGAAACACTGGCAGGCCGAGCACAACGAAAACATCACCGTGCAAATGTCCTTCGGCGGTTCGAGCAAGCAGGCGCGTTCGGTGATCGACGGCCTGCCGGCTGACGTCATCACCATGAACATGGCGACCGACATCAACGCCCTCGCCGACAACGGCAAACTGGTGCCGGAAAACTGGGTCAGCCGCCTGCCGAACAACAGCGCACCGTTCACCTCGGCCACCGTGTTCATCGTCCGCAAAGGCAACCCGAAAGCCCTGAAAGACTGGCCGGACCTGCTCAAGGACGGCGTGCAAGTGATCGTGCCGAACCCGAAAACTTCGGGCAACGGCCGCTACACCTACCTCTCGGCCTGGGGCTACGTGCTGAAAAATGGCGGTGACGAGAACAAGGCCAAGGACTTCGTCGGCAAACTGTTCAAGCAAGCGCCGGTGCTCGATACCGGTGGCCGCGCCGCGACTACCACGTTCATGACCAACCAGATCGGCGACGTACTGGTGACCTTCGAAAACGAAGCCGAGATGATCGCTCGCGAGTTCGGTCGCGATCAGTTCGAAGTGATCTACCCAAGCGTCTCCGCCGAGGCCGAACCACCGGTATCGGTGGTCGACAAAGTGGTCGACAAGAAAGGCACCCGCGCCGCTGCCGACGAATACCTGAAATACCTGTGGTCGCCGGAAGGTCAAGAAATCGCCGCTGCCAACTACTTGCGTCCACGGGACCCGGCAGTGCTGGCGAAGTACACCGACCGTTTCCCGAAAGTCGACTTCCTGTCGGTTGAAAAGACCTTCGGTGACTGGCGTTCAGTGCAGAAGACCCACTTCAATGATGGCGGGATCTTTGATCAGATTTATACCGGCCAGTAAGGCTTAGGCCGTAACGAAAAAGGCGACCTCAACAGGTCGCCTTTTTTGTGGGCATTGGAAATCACCACACTTCCCCCTGTGGGAGCGAGCAAGCCCGCTCCCACAGGGGATTGTTTGTCAGCCAGTTACATCGGTGGGGTCACGCCATCCTTGCCGGCGGAAATCGATTGCGCCGTCAACGTGCCGTCTGCGTCCTGGGTCACGAAGCTGACAATCTTCACCCCGACCTTGAGCAAGCTGCGATCCCCCGGCGTCAGGTTAACGATCGGCACGTCCTCCGGTACCAGAATCTTCTGCTGCCCGCCCTTGTAGTTGACGGTCAGCACCCGGCCATTGCTGACCACCAGATCACCGACGCTGCCATTGGTCATGCTGCTGCCCTTGGCCAGATCAAACGGCCGATGACCGTCACCGCTGCCGGCCAGTTCCGGCGGGAATACGTGCACTTCCAGCGCCTTGAGCGTGCCATCCTCCTGCGGCATGGCGGCCGAGCCAATGTAGCTGCCGGGTTTGATGTCTTCGATATTCGCCAGCGTGACGGCACGCACCTTGGTGTCCGCATTCAACCGGATCACCACATTCTCGCCGCTGTTGACGTGGACTTTCAGCGAGTCGGCGCTGACCCCGGTGATCTCGCCGCGCACGCCGAGACGCATACCCGGGGCATCGGCGGCCTGCACCGCAGTGGCACTGAGCAGGCCGATCAAAGCAATCGTGGTGGTGTGACGCAGCAGCTGGCGCAACATGGCAATCCTCCGGTGATGAGCAGTAAAAGCGCAGTGGTAAACATAAGCACGCTATCGAAGAAGATGTAAGTGAATGTATCATCAGCCCTCCCCGGCCGGACGCAAGGTTCGCCGATGGACGACACCGCCGTTGAAGCCAATCATTCCGCAACGGAATAACTGATATCGATACAAGGCTTCTACCGCCGCTTCGGTGCGTCCCTTAGCCTCACCGCATTCCCTTTCGCTGGATCGAGAAACCTTATGAACGCCACAACTCACGCAATGACCCGAGGCATGGTGCTGCTGTTCGCCTTCTGCTGCGGCGCGATCGTCGCCAACATTTACTACGCGCAACCCATCATCGGGCTGATCGCGCCGGACATTGGTCTTTCCGACACCATGGCCAGCTTCATCGTCTCGCTGACGCAGATCGGTTATGCGCTGGGCCTGTTCTTCCTGGTGCCGCTGGGCGACCTGCTGGAAAACCGCCGACTGATGATCATCACCACTGTAGTGGCGATTGCCAGCCTGCTCGGTGCAGCGTTCACCAGCCAGCCGAATGTGTTTTTGCTGATCTCGTTGCTGGTGGGCTTCAGTTCGGTGTCGGTGCAGATCCTGATTCCGCTGGCCGCGCATCTGGCGCCGGAAGAATCCCGGGGCCGGGTGGTCGGCGGGATCATGGGCGGCTTGTTGCTGGGCATTCTGCTGGCGCGACCGGTGTCGAGCGTGGTGGCTGACCATTTCGGCTGGCGTGCGATGTTCATGATTGCTGCGGCGTTGATGGCAGCGATCAGCGTGGTGCTGGCGCTGACCGTGCCCAAGCGCCAACCGGATCACAGCGCGTCCTACGGCCAGTTGCTCGGCTCACTGTGGACGCTGCTGCGCCAACAACCGGTGCTGCGTCAGCGGGCGTTTTATCAAGGCTGCATGTTCGCCACCTTCAGCCTGTTCTGGACAGCGGTGCCGCTGGAACTGGCGCGCAACCATGGCCTGTCGCAAAGCGAGATCGCGATCTTCGCGCTGGTCGGCGCCATCGGTGCAATCGCCGCGCCGATCAGCGGACGCCTGGCTGACGCTGGCCACACCCGCATCGCTTCCTTGCTGGCCATGCTGTTCGCCAGCCTGAGCTTCCTGCCGGCCTTCATTCACCCGGCCTACAGCGTCATCGGCCTCGCGGTGACCGGCGTGGTACTGGACTTCTGCGTGCAGATGAACATGGTTCTCGGCCAGCGCGCGGTCTACTCGCTGGACGCCAAAAGCCGTGGTCGCCTGAATGCGCTATACATGACCAGCATCTTCATCGGCGGCGCCTTCGGCTCGTCGGTTGCCAGTGCGGTGTATGAGCATGGCGGCTGGTTGTGGATCGTGATTGTCGGCAGCGCGTTCCCGCTGCTGGCGCTGTTGCGGTTTTTGAGTGCTTCGCAGCGTGGTTCTTTGGCAACGGCATAGGCATCCAGGCTCGCTCCCACAGGTTGCTCACTGGGCCTGTGGGAGCGAAGACGCTTAATACCGAACCAGTTTTTCCATCGCCGCATCCGCCAGAAACGAAGAGCGGCTTTTGACATTGTGTTCACGCACATAACGATCGATGCGCTGGATCACATAGCCTGGCAACGTCACGTTGACCTTCTCGGTCTTGCCCATGTACGGCGAGATATCCAGCTCGAGCATCCCCCAGCCCATGTCGGCAAACTCCGGATTATTGCGATGCGCCGCTGCCGACGTCGGCATCGGAATCGATTCCCCGTCCGCCGCCATCTCCTGCAACATGAGATGGGCGACTTCAACGGCTGCGTTATAGGCGTCCTCGAAAGTGTCCCCGGCCGTGACGGCGCCGGGAATGTCAGGTATCTGAATACCGATGGCGGTGTTGTCGTCACCCCATTCGATGCAGATCGGATATTGCATTATGGATCTCCCTTGTAGCTGGCTGGCGGGTGGTACAACCCGGCACGCCTCCTGATGCTTTTGACCGTCCCCAGCGGCAAATCCTTTTTAGGGTGAGGAACGGGAATGGTGTACGGGTTGTAACGATGCGTGAAGATGTGATGACTGCCGGTGACTCGATCCAGCGTCCAGCCTGCCTCCTCCAGCTCCTTGATCAATAGCCTGCTTTGCACCTACCGCCTCCTTGCTTCGGCCGAACAAAAGTAACCCTAGAGTTATCTTTACTCAAGCACATAAATCTGCAGGACGACGTTTGGTTGTTTTACCGCATGTGATTGAATGGACGCGGATTACACTCAGCACCCTATTCCCTGTGGGAGCGGGCTTGCTCGCGAAGGCGTTGGATCAGCCAATACATGTGCTGAATGTCAGACCGCTTTCGCGAGCAAGCCCGCTCCCACAAGGGGACTACGACAACTTTCAGATTTGCAGGAAGACTGATGGACCGCCTCGCCGCCATGGAAACCTTCGTGTACGTGGTCGAAACCGGCTCCTTTTCCGCCGCCGCCCGACGCTTGAATATTGGCCAGCCCGCCGTGTCGAAAACCATCGCTCAGCTGGAAAAACGCCTGGCGGTAAGCCTGTTGCTGCGCTCGACTCGCGGCCTGACCCCGACCGAAGCCGGACTCGCGTTTTTCGAACGGGCCAGACGCGCCATCGACGAAGCCAACGAAGCCGATAACGCCGCCCGTGGCAGCGCCAGCGGTTTAAGCGGCAACCTGCGGATCAGCGCTGCGGTGACTTTCGGCCGCCTGCACGTCGTGCCGCAGCTGGGGCCGTTTCTCGAGCAGCATCCACAGCTGAACATCGACCTGATGCTCGATGACCGCAATATCAATCTGGTCGAAGAAGGTATCGACGTCGCCCTGCGCATGGGCCCGCTCAGCGACTCTGGTCTCACCGCGCGCAAGATCGCCGACTGTCGCCGCGTAGTGCTCGGCAGCCCGGCCTACTTCGATCGTCACGGCGAACCGAGCTGCCCTGCCGACCTCAATCAGCACCAAGGCATCGTCTACAACCTCAGCGGCGGCGCCACCTGGATCTTCACCCAGGGCAGCGAACAACAGACGCAAACCCTGACCGGCCGCCTGCGGGTCAGCGCCGCCGAGGGCTTGCGCGCCGCCGTGCTGGCCGATCAGGGCCTGACCATCGCCTCGCAATGGATGTTCGCCCCGGAGCTGGCAAGCGGCGCGGTCAGGGCGGTGATGAACGAATGGGTATTGCCGGATCAGGACTTGTGGGCGGTGTTTCCCACGGGGCGGATGGTCAGTGCGAAGGCGCGGGTGTTTGTGGATTATGTGCAAGGGTTGTTGACCAGCGAACTTTGAAAACAGCAGATCAAAAGATCGCAGGCTTCGCCAGCTCCTACAGGGACATCATCAATGCCCGGCAACACACAAAAAAACGGCGATCCAGAGATCGCCGTTTTTCATTACTGCCCGAACTGTTTGCCCAACCCCGGCGGCACGCCGTGGATGTTGGTGTCTTCCCACGGGCCGTTGGGGCTGACGGAGCGAGTCCAGCCGTTGTTCCAGCGGAAGTAGGTGCGCTGGCGGTAGAAGGTGTTGGGCTGGTCGTCGAGGACGTAGACGCCGAGCTTCTGGTCCCAGTGGCTGTTGCCGCCCGGTGGTGGGGCGAAGCTGGCTGAGGTGCGTGGGACTGGCTTGGACGGTTTGGCCGGGATGCTTTTGCCCGGAGTCGGCGAGGTCGACGGGGTCGGGCTCGGTTGTGACGGCGGGATCGGCGGTAGGTTGGTGGTCGGTTCCGGCCGGTGCACCGCACATGCGCTCATGCTCAAGGCCAATGTGATGACGGAGATGCGGGCGAGGCTGTGCATGGCGGTGCTTTCCTGTGGGTTCCGGGGTTATTTGTCCGGGCTGTCGATGGTCAGTGTTTGCGGCGCGGTGGTGCTGCTGGCCAGCGGGCCGCTGCGACCTACCCACTCCCCGGCGGTTGGCTGACCGGCGCGAGAGATGCGTGCAACCAGTTGGACTTCAGGAAAGTTCGACAGTTTCAACTGCGGCATCATCGCGTCGGCATCGCCCAGTTCGACAGTGACCGGCAGATCGGCCACGGTCAGGCGCTTGGCCGCCAGCGGTGCCGGTGGGCCGGAAACGGCGCGGGCGAAGATGAACACGCTGTCGCCCGGTTGCACCTTGCCTTTGAGTTCGCTGGCCAGATCGACACGCACCTTGAGCAGTGCGGCAACCTTGGCGGCCGGCGCGGCGGCGACCTTGCCGCCACTGGCTTGCAGGCGCTCGGTGGCTCGCTCGATCCCGCCCTGCAATGCGGCGCGGGAGTTGTCGCCCTCTGGCAACTGCGCCAGCAGCCGGTTCCAATAGTCGATTGCCTGCTGATAACGCTCACCCTCGAACGCGGCGATGCCGAGCAGGCCGAGGCTGGTGACTTCTTTCGGATCGGCTTTCAGCGCTTCATCGGTCAGGGCCTGGATCTTGTCCGACCACTTTTTGCCATCGGCGAAATACTGCGCCTGCGCCCACTGACCAAGCAGCTCCGGCTGGCGACCGGCCAGGTTGGCGGCGCGTTCGAACATCTTGGCCGCATCTGCCGGACGATCCTGGGCCATGTAGGTGCGCCCGAGGAAGTACAGGCCTTCCGCCGAATCCGGTTGCGCCGCAACAGCACGCTCCAGACGCCGGGTCATCTCTTCCATCGACTGCGGCGCCTGGGCGAATTCACGGGTCAGCTCGACTTTGTCGGCAGCACCGAAATGCAGGTACAGCCCCAGGCCCAACACCGGGACCAGCACCGCTGCCAACAACGGCAACGGCTTGCCCAGTCTCGATACACGCGGTGCGGCAACGCCTTCGGTATCGGCGAGCAGCTCACGCGCAGCTTCCGCGCGACCGCTGTCCATTTGCGCGGCATCGAGTACACCTTCAGCCTGCTGCGCTTGCAGCTCGGCCACGCGCTCCTGATACAGCGCCACGTTCAGGGCAGTTCGATCCTCTTCACGCTGGGCGCGACGGCCACGCAAAACCGGGATCAGCAGAAAACTCAGGGCGACCAGAAGCAACAGCCCTGCGGCAAGCCAGAAATCAATCATTCTTGGTTTTTATCCAACAGTTGGTCGAGGCGCTGACGCTCTTCGGTGGACAGCGATGGCGGGGTCTCGGTGCGTTGCGCGCGGCGTCGGCGAACGATCACCGCGATCACCACCAGACCGCCGAACAACAGACCGGCCGGGCCGAACCACAGCAAGGCTGTCTTGGCATTGAGCGCCGGTTTGTAGCGGACGAAATCACCGTAGCGATCGACCATGAAATCGATGATCTGCTGATTGTCCTTGCCCTCGCCGAGCATGCGGAAAATCTCTTTGCGCAGGTCGGCGGCAATCGGCGCGTTGGAGTCGGCGATGTCCTGGTTCTGGCACTTGGGGCAGCGCAGTTCCTTGGTCAGTTCACGAAAGCGCTCGCGATCGCCTTCCTTGGCGAACTCGTAGGTGTCGATCGCGGCATGCGCCACACCGGCCAGACTCAGGCCCAACAAAACGGTAGCCAGAAAACGCTTCATGGCTTGGCCTCATCGACCAGCGCCTGATATTTGGCTGCAAGTTTTTCGCGCCAGACCTGTTCGTCGATCACCCCGACGTACTTGTCGCGGATGATGCCCTTGGCGTCGATGAAGAAGGTTTCCGGCGCGCCGTACACGCCGAGGTTGAGGCCCAGCGAACCTTCGTCGTCACGGATATCCAGCGAGTACGGGTTGTGGAATTCGGCCAGCCACTTCAACGCATCGGCGTTGGTGTCCTTGTAGTTGATGCCGTAGATCACCACACCGCGCTCGGCCAGTTTGTTCAGCACCGGGTGCTCGACCCGGCAGGAAATGCACCAGGTGCCCCAGACGTTGACCAGTGCCGGTTTGCCGAGAATGTCAGCCTTGGTCAGGTTCTTGTCGCCCTGCACGTTCGGCAGAGTGAACTCCGGGAAAGGCTTGTTGATCATCGCCGACGGTAGCTCCGCCGGATCGAGGTACAGACCGCGATAAAGAAACACCGCCACCAGCAGGAAAATCGCCAGGGGTACCAGCATCAACCAACGTCTCATGCAGCCGCTCCTTGCAGGCCGAGGGCTTCACGCACCCGGGCTTTGACCTTGACTCGATAACGCCGATCCAGCGCCGCCAGCAATCCGCCCAGACCGGTCAGCAAACCGCCGAACCAGATCCAGCGCACGAACGGTTTGACGTGAACCCGCACCGCCCACGCGCCGTTTTCCAGCGGCTCGCCCAGTGCGACGTACAGATCGCGGGTGAAACCGGCGTCGATCCCGGCCTCGGTCATCATCGAACTCTGCACGGTGTACAGGCGCTTTTCCGGGTGCAGCACGCTGACTTCCTTGCCGTCGCGGATTACCCGGATGGTGCCCTTGTCGGAGGTGAAGTTCGGCCCTTCGAAGTGTTTGGCACCTTCGAAGATGAAGTGATAACCGGCCAGATCCATCGACTCGCCCGGCGCCAGACGCAGGTCGCGCTCGGCACTGTTCTGACTCGACAGCACCACACCGAGGGCGCACACGGCGATGCCCAGGTGAGCGATCTGCATGCCCCAGTAGCTGCGGGTCAGAGTTGGCAGACCTTTGATCAGGCCCTTGTGGCGAGTCTTGTCGAAGATGTCGCGCACACCGGCGAGCAGCACCCACGCGGCGAGCAGGAACGTCGCGATCACCGCCCAGTTGAAATCGCCGTAAGCGACACCAGCCACCACGGCCAATGCGACACTGCCGAGCAACACCGGGGTCAGCATGTTCGCCAGCCACTTCACCGGGGTGTCCTTCCAGCGGACGATCACGCCGACCGCCATCACCACCATCAGCAACGCCATCAACGGGATGAACAGCGCGTTGAAGTACGGCGGGCCTACCGACAGCTTGGCGCCGCTGATCGCATCAAGAATCAGCGGATACAACGTGCCGAGCAGAATCATCGACGCCGCCACCACCAGCACCAGGTTGTTGCCCAGCAGCAGGGTTTCCCGCGACCACAGGTTGAAGCCGACCTGGCTCTTGACCACCGGAGCGCGCAACGCAAACAGCGTCAGCGAACCGCCGACCACAAACAGCAGGAAGATCAGAATGAACACGCCGCGCTCAGGGTCCGAGGCAAACGCATGTACCGAAGTCAGCACGCCGGAGCGCACGAGGAACGTACCGAGCAGGCTCAACGAAAATGCGGCAATCGCCAGCAACACCGTCCAGCTCTTGAACACGCCACGTTTTTCCGTGACCGCCAACGAGTGGATCAGTGCGGTGCCGACCAGCCATGGCATGAACGAGGCGTTTTCCACCGGGTCCCAGAACCACCAGCCGCCCCAGCCGAGTTCGTAGTACGCCCACCATGAACCGAGGGTGATGCCGATGCCGAGGAAGGCCCAGGCGACAATCGTCCAAGGGCGCGACCAGCGTGCCCACGCGGCGTCGAGACGACCACCGAGCAGTGCAGCGATGGCGAAGGCGAACGCCACCGAGAAGCCGACGTACCCCATGTAGAGCATCGGCGGATGCACAATCAGGCCGATGTCTTGCAGCAGCGGATTGAGGTCACGACCGTCGGCCGGAATCTGCGGCAGGATCCGCGAGAACGGGTTGGAGGTGAGGATCAGGAACAACAGGAAACCGGTGCTGATCATGCCCATCACCGCCAGCACACGGGCGAGCATGACTTGCGGCAACTGCCGGGAGAACACCGACACGGCGAAGGTCCAGCCACCGAGGATCAACGCCCACAGCAGCAGCGAACCTTCGTGGGCGCCCCACACCGCGCTGAACTTGTAGTACCACGGCAAGGCGCTGTTGGAGTTCATCGCCACATAACCGACCGAGAAATCGTCGGTCATGAACGCGTAGGTCAGGCAACCGAAGGCAAACAACAGGAACGCAAACTGGCCCCACGCCGCCGGCTGGGCCAGGCCCATCCACATGCGGTCACCGCGCCACGCACCGAACAGCGGCACCACGGCCTGCACCAGCGCAAAACACAGCGCCAGAATCATCGCCAGATGGCCGAGTTCGGGAATAAACAGTGCAGAAGTCATCGATCAACCCTCCTTCGCTTGGGTCGGTGCCGATTGACCACTGTCTTTCAGCGCTTTGGTCACTTCCGGCGGCATGTACTTCTCGTCGTGCTTGGCCAGCACTTCATCGGCCACCACCACGCCGTCGGCGTTGAGTTTGCCCAGGGCGACAATGCCCTGCCCTTCGCGGAACAGATCCGGGAGGATCCCGCGGTAGGTGATGGTCACGGCTTTGTTGAAGTCGGTGACAACGAATTTGACGTCCAGTGAGTCCGGCGAACGCTGCAGCGAGCCCTTCTCGACCATGCCGCCGGCGCGGATGCGCGTGTCGTGCGGCGCTTCGCCGTTGGCGATCTGGGTCGGCGTGTAAAACAGGTTGATGTTTTCCTGCAGGGCGCTGAGGGCCAGGCCGACGGCAGCGCCGACCCCGACCAGGATCGCCAGAATGAGGGTCAGACGTTTTTTGCGCAGCGGATTCACTTGCCGTTCTCCCGGCGCAGACGACGCGCCTCTTGTTGCAGATAGCGCTTGCGGGCCGCGATCGGTGCGACCACGTTGAGGATCAGCACCGCCAGACAGATGCCGTAGGCCGACCAGACATACAGGCCATGGTGGCCCATGGCGAGGAAGTCGCCGAATGAAGCAAAACTCATCGCGCGGCCTCCAGGCTGTTCTGCACTTCTTCTTTGACCCAACTGGCGCGGGCTTCGCGCTTGAGCACTTCAAGGCGCATGCGCAACAACAGCACGGCGCCGAAGAAACAGTAGAAACCCAGCACCGTCAGCAACAGCGGCAGCCACATTTCAGCGGGCATCGCCGGTTTCTCAGTGAGGGTGAAGGTCGCGCCCTGGTGCAGGGTGTTCCACCACTCCACCGAGTACTTGATGATCGGGATGTTGATCACCCCGACGATCGCCAGCACCGCGCAGGCCTTGGCGGCGCTGGCGCGGTTGCTGATGGCGTTGCCCAGCGCAATCACCCCGAAATACAGGAACAGCAGAATCAGCATCGACGTCAGCCGTGCGTCCCAGACCCACCACGAGCCCCACGTCGGCTTGCCCCAGATCGCCCCGGTGACCAGCGCCACAGCGGTCATCCACGCACCAATCGGTGCCGCACATTGCAGGGCGACGTCGGCCAGTTTCATTTTCCACACCAGCCCGACCACGCCGCACACCGCCAGCATCACGTAGATCGACTGCGCCAGCATTGCCGCCGGCACGTGAATATAGATGATGCGGAAGCTGTTGCCCTGCTGATAATCCGGCGGTGCGAAGGCCAGGCCCCAGACGACGCCAATGCTGATCAGCAGCAACGCGGCAATGCTCAGCCACGGCAGAAACCTGCTGCTGATGCCGTAGAACCACTTGGGCGAGCCGAGCTTGTGAAACCAGGTCCAGTTCATACTGTTTCCATCACGGGTGCCGCTCATCGGTGTGAGCAGTCTCAGGGTCTTTGCTGGTTAAATTTTAACCAGACCTCATTATTCGCCGACGCTGATCTTCAGGCCAGCAGCTATTGCAAAAGGTGTCAGGGTGATCGCCAGGGCGGTCAGGCTACCCAGCCACAGCAGATACCCGGTCGCCGGCATGCCTTGCAAGGCGGCCTGCAAAGCGCCACTGCCCAGGATCAACACCGGGATGTACAACGGCAGAATCAGCAACGCCAGCAACAGGCCGCCGCGTTTCAAACCAACCGTCAGCGCCGCGCCCACCGCACCGAGCAGGCTCAGCACCGGTGTACCCAGCAGCAACGACAACAGCAACACCGGCAGGCAGGCGACCGGCAAACCGAGCATCAACGCCAGCAACGGCGAGAGCAGAACCAGTGCCAGTCCCGAGAACAGCCAGTGTGCCAGCACCTTGGCCAGCACCAGTAGGGGCAGCGGGTGCGGCGAAAGGACCCACTGTTCCAGGGAGCCATCTTCGAAATCACTGCGAAACAGTCCGTCCAGCGAAAGCAGGACCGACAACAACGCGGCCACCCAGACTAACCCCGGGGACAGGTTTTGCAAGACTTGAGTTTCCGGGCCGACGGCCAGCGGGAACAAGGCGATGACGATGGCGAAGAAAATCAGCGGATTGGCCAGTTCCGCCGGGCGACGAAACAGCAAACGGGACTCACGGGCAACCAGCAGGCCGAACACACTCATACTGCCCAGTTCCCCAGATCGATATCGCGATAACCGGCCGGCATCCGGCTCAATGTGTGGTGCGTGGTCAGAACCACCAGACCGCCGCGCTCGCAGTGCCCGGCCAAGTGTTCTTCAAGCTGCGCCACGCCCTGTTTGTCGAGCGCGGTGAACGGCTCGTCGAGAATCCACAGCGGCGGGCTGTCCAGATACAGCCGCGCCAGCGCCACGCGGCGTTGCTGACCGGCGGACAGGGTGTGGCAGGGAACGTCTTCGAATCCGCGCAATCCTACGGCTGCCAACGCCTGCCAGATCGCCTCGCGCCCGGCCGGCCGATGCAGGGCGCAGAGCCAGGACAGGTTCTCTTCCGGGGTCAGCAGGTCCTTGATCCCGGCAGCGTGGCCGATCCACAACAGGTTGCGCGCCAGTTCGCTCGGTTGTGCAGTCAAGGGCTGGCCGTTGAGCAGCACTTGACCGCTGGTCGGCTGCATCAACCCGGACAACAGACGCAGCAGGCTGGTCTTGCCGCTGCCGTTGGGGCCGCTGATCTGCACCATATCGCCACTGGCCAGTCGCAATTCGAGATTTTCGAAGAGCAGCCGCAGGTCTCGCTCACAGGCAAGGGCAACGGTTTGCAGGACAGGACTGGTCAAGGGATCACGGGCCTTATACGGTTCAAGTCGGCTCTGGCGCGGCCGTTAAAGAGATGCAGGATAAATGCAATGACGGTGCGAAGCAGAGAGCTGGATCAAACAATTGCTATGTTTTCTGAACGAAGCGCAAGACGCGCGGCATTATACATGCCGTGCCTTACTCCCAAGAGCGCAATTTCCTCAGGTTGTGTCCGCGTATGACAGGCGAAATGAACATCCTCCCGCTGCCGCCCGCCACCCCGGCGAACACGCGCCCGCTGGTGATGAGCGGTGAGTTGCTCAAGCTGCTGACCCCGGTCGAAGGCCTGATCGGCGCCGGGCAAAGCGCCCAGGCCGAGGTGTTGTCACTCAGGCAGGCGGATCAGACCTTTCAACTGCTGCTCAAGGTGACCGTCGACGGCGGCCGGCAGACCACCGTGCAAGCCAGCAGCAACCTGCCGTTGCCGACCGGCACCAACCTGGCCGTCACTCAGCCGTCGGCGGGCAATCTGGCGATCACCGTGCAACAGGCGATTGCCAGCAGCGTCGCCGCCCTCACCCGCATCGACACCGCGCAGTTGCCGGTCGGCACGCTGCTGCAAGGCAAGGTGCTGACCTCGCAGACACTGCCGCAAGTGCCGGGACAGCCGACGGTGTACCGCTCGCTGGTGAGCCTGCTCAACACCGCGCAAAGTGGCGCCACACTGGACATCGACAGCCCGACGCCACTGCGCATCGGCACCCTGCTCTCGGCACTGGTCGAAGACTCGCAAACCCTCAAGTTCGTGCCACTGAGCAGCCGTCAGGAGCAATTGGCGGTGAGCCAGCAACTGCTCGGCCAGCAGACTCGCCAAGGTTCGCTGGACGGTTTGCTCAATGCTCTGCAAAACCTGCCGAGCGACGACGATCAGACCTCGCAGGACCTGCGCGCTGCCGTCACGCGCCTGCTCGCCAACCTGCCCGATGTGCAGCAAATGAGCACCGCCAAAGGCGTGGCGCTGGCCCTGGCCAACAGCGGCGCCTTCCTCGAAGCCAAATTGCTGACCGGACAGAATCCGGCGCTGGCCCCGGACATGAAAGCCGATCTGCTCAAACTGATCGCACAGCTGTCGCCGGGTGCGCCGGGCAATGCCAGTTTCAACGCGATCATCGCTGCCAACACCCTGGCACAGGCGCTGCCGAGTTTCGTGCGCAACGCCCTCGGCACCCTCGGTCAGGTCAGCGCCAAACCCGTGCCGAGCAGTTTCCCGCTGCCCGACCGCCTGCTGCAAAGCCTCGAAGGTGAAGGCGATCTGGAACATCTGCTGCGCCTCGCCGCGGCAGCCGTGTCGCGCCTGCAAAGCCATCAACTGTCGAGCCTGGAACAGACTGGGCTCACCGACGATGGTCGCCTGCTCAGCACCTGGCAGCTGGAAATCCCCATGCGCAACCTGCAGGACATCGTGCCGTTGCAGGTCAAGTTTCAGCGCGAAGAAGCGCCGGAAAGAGAACCGCAACCCAACGAACGCCGTGACGAACGCGAGCCCAAACAGCAGCTGTGGCGCGTCGACCTGGCGTTCGACATGGAGCCGTTGGGGCCGATGCAGATTCAGGCGCAGTTGATTGCTGGCAGCCTGTCGAGTCAGCTCTGGGCCGAACGCCCGTACACCGCAGACCTGATCGAAACCAATCTGTTCGCGCTGCGTCAGCGCCTGCTCGAACGCGGCCTGAATGTCGGCGATCTCGACTGCCACCTCGGCACCCCGCCGCAAGGCAATCAAACCCGCCTCGAACACCGCTGGGTCGACGAAACCGCATGAACGATTCCACTGCTCCACGCCAGGCCATCGCCCTCAAATACGACGGCAACCACGCCCCGACCCTCACCGCCAAGGGCGACGAGGAACTGGCCGAAGAAATCCTGCGCATCGCCCGCGACTGCGAAGTGCCGATCTATGAAAACGCCGAGCTGGTGCGGCTGTTGGCGCGGATGGAACTGGGCGACAGCATTCCCGAGGAGCTGTACCGCACGATCGCCGAGATCATCGCGTTCGCGTGGAATCTGAAGGGGAAATTCCCCGAGGGGCAGGATCCGGATGCGCCGATGGTCGAGAAGGACGTTACCGAACGCGGGGCTGATCACTAGGCCGCGCCGGATACAAGCTCAAGTGCACGCGTCCCCGCTCGACATTCAGTTCAAGCGCGCTCGCCACTGCAGGTTCGCCCATTCAAACCGTGGTGAACGTCCATAATCCTTGATCTCGAGGGGCATACCTTGCTCGGAGAGATTCAGTGCCTTGAAGCCAATTTTCCCGATTCGCCAGTAATACTCATGCACAGGATCGTTGACGCGATAGGGAAGCAGGATCTGCCTGCCCGTCCCCAGCCCATAAGGCCGCACGTCGGCCCAATTAAGCACGCTCGTCTCGAAAGCCGGAGACGAAGGCTCTTCGAACTCTCCGCCGCCAGGATTTTCGACTTTCCAGAAATTGATATCACTACCGTCTGATCGGGCATGCAGCACCCATAGATCGGTCAGTTTGGTAATCGGCGAATCCAGCACTGTGGTCTTCGAACGCGCGGAATAGTAGCCCGGCAACTCCAACACTTTCTCAAAATCCAGAGAACGGCCGCTGCTCCTGTAGGTGAGCAGCTTCAAGAACTGCTCACTTGAATCAACAGCGAGCACATCATCCTTGCCATCGTTGTCCAGTCTGGCGCTGTAGAAATGGACCGGCAATGGGTTTTTTCGAGCATCTCCCCAATGAGCGGGAATGCCCAGACTCGCCCCTTTATTCTCCATCAGCCAGAAATCGGACACTGTGTTATTCAGGGTTTGCACGATCAACACATCTTGCTTGCCGACGCCTCTGAAGTCGCCAGCCAGATATTGCTGAGCTTGCCGGTAGGCATGCCCTTGCTGAACCGAACGCCAGATAACCGGATCAGCAAAATGCCCGCCTTCATTCTTCAATAGCCTGAAAATGGTTTCGTCAGCGTTTCCGGGCGATATCGCCATCAGATCAGCCTTGCCGTCACCTGTGAAATCCGCCAGCAGATAGCGCGTAGTGTCGTAGCAAAGGGCTGTAGCACACCCGGAATCAAAAGAGTCTGGATCAAATGAAAGTCTGTCCTCATACCATTTCTCGGATGCAATCGCGTCTGCGTCCAGCGACGTGACCCAAATATCGACACCTGGACCATCCTCCCGGCGCTGCACTTGCACCGTCCGGTTCGTCCCGTCACCGATGACATCCCCCATCAGCGCCACTTCCATCGAATCATTGCTGTCGATGTTATCGATGCTGCGCACCCACAACGTAGAACCCGCAAACTCCCTGCAATCCGCTATCAAGCTCGGCTGTACTCCGTCCAGGCATTGCCCCTGCGCTCCGGGAACATAAATTTTCCCGAAATCCCACGGAGTCCAGTGTTGAGAGGGCTCATTGCTTTCACATGCGCGTTCGATCAATTGGCCATTCTGACGCGCTATGCAATGGCCAGAGGCTGTTTTCAGCAGTGCAACTCCCCTGCTCGCGCCGACTGCAATGTCGGAGGGCACAAACGCCCAGCACTGGTCAGCGTCTGGCTCACATCCATCCAGTGTCACCTGCTGCCCCAATCCATTGGCAACCAGGCACTGTTGCGTCTGGAAATTGACTAGCGGTCTGAAAGGGATATTCACCAGTGGCCCGGCGGCGTGAGCATGGCTGAGCGTGAAATTGAGTCGCGCCACCCAATTGCCATTCCAGGTGGCTTCACTGTACGCACTGCTGACTGGCTCAGCCCCTTCAAAATGAAAGTAACTGGCGACAACATGCCGTTTCGCCTGCACCGCTGCCGGGTCCACGTTAGGAGCGAGGGCCGCCGAGGGATAGGTCTCGTGATAAACCACCGGGATATCTGCACTGATCCCGCGCAAGGCCAGGCGCGTCAAACGTGCCGAATAAATATGGTCAGGATGCTCCGTGTACGGGACGGTGTCCGGATTGAGTGCATACACCCGGGTGGCTCCTTCATTGATGATCAGCTCAGTCAAGAGCTGCACAAAAGATGTTCGACTGTAGAGGTTTACCGGACCTGAGGCCGAGTCCAGATATGGCCAACTCCGAACAGTTTTATCGAGGTCGAGCATATCGGCCAGCGGCACATCTCCACCACGAACGTCCCCTCCCGGCACGCGCAAAAATATGAGCTTCAATCCAGGTCGCTCATTGGCCTTGACGCTCATCACAATGGCTGAATCAGTGAATATCAGGTAAGGCGTCCATCCGGTCGCAAAACCCAGCATTTTTTCATAGGCTTTTCTCGATGCGCTTTCGCGCTTCAACACATAGTCGAAACCGGCGCCAGAACTGCCACCGTTCATGAAGATACTGGTCACACAGCCGCCGGCAGCCAGAACTTGCGAAATCCGCGGATCAATAAACAGCAGATCGTCGTCCATATGCGCAACGACATTGACCAGGTGGACACCGTGACAATTTTGCCGGTCGGTCATATTGGCTTCTGGAGCAAGCCTGCTGACCTGAGCCTGACAAGCCGTCAGGAGCAGCACGACTGCCAGCCACAGGGCGGCAACACCGGGTGACCGGACTTTTTTCACGCGCTCGATTCTGGCTGGCAAATGCATACCCACTCCACGATTGGCTGGATCGGTGAATTGGCGATCAGACGCGTCTGCCTGAAAAGCCGACGGGACTATCGCGAGTCACGAGCAGTGTGAGGAGCGATGAGCGAAATTCTCTACTGTCAGAAATAACAGTTCAGACAGACGGCCATGGGCGAATCAGGCAACAAAATCGAGCGCAAAAAAAATCGCCGGCATGACCGGCGATTCTTATTTAAATGACATGCCTCTACGCATATCAGCTTCTGTGCAGCTTGCGCATCAACTCCGCCTCAGCCTGGGTCAAGCCGCAGGACTGGGTCAGCTCATCGACGCTCGCGCCCATGCCCACCAGTTTCGCCGCCTGGGCGAACGACAGGCTCGACGGGTCGCGTTGTTCCAGCGCGACAATCTTGTCCGGCAACGGACCGACTACCGAGCGCAGCTCGTGCAGGGCTTCGCCCATGCGCACGTTGCCGTTCTGATAGTCGTCGACACGCTTGGCCAGGTCCTTGATGCGCTGATCACGCAGCGCATCGCCCTGAGCCTGTTGCGCAGCGATCACCCGCTGCGCCTTGATGTACGCCAGAAACATTGCCAGCGTGCCTGCCCAGAAGAGGAACAGGACAATGACCGCAACCTCGAGAATCAATCAGATGCTCTCCAGTTCCGACCATTCTTCTTCGCTCATCATCTTGTCCAGCTCGACCAGGATCAGCAACTCGTTGTTCTTGTTGCACACGCCCTGGATGAACTTGGCCGACTCTTCGTTGCCGACGTTTGGCGCAGTCTCGATTTCCGACTGACGCAGGTAAACCACTTCGGCCACGCTGTCGACCATGATCCCGACCACTTGCTTGTCGGCTTCGATGATGACGATACGGGTGTTGTCGCTGATCTCGCCGCTGTTCAGGCCGAAGCGCTGACGGGTGTCGATCACGGTGACCACGTTACCGCGCAGGTTGATGATGCCCAGCACGTAGCTTGGCGCACCCGGTACCGGCGCGATTTCGGTGTAACGCAGGACTTCCTGAACGCGCATCACGTTGATGCCGTAGGTTTCGTTGTCCAGCTTGAAGGTCACCCATTGCAGGATCGGATCTTCAGAACCTTTTGCATTCGTCGCCTGACTACTCATACCCTGACCCCTCGAAAAAACCGCACTGGGCGGTGTGTGTTCTGTGTGGAGGCATTGAAAAATGCCTTCGCCTGACTGTTATGTCGGCTGCTATGTCGATTTATGTAGCGGCTTGTGGCCGCCCAAGTGCTTTGCCCCGCCGCTGGCGATCAACTCGGCCAGCGCGGCTACATCAAGTAATGCACACATGTGCTCGATCACCGTGCCGGCAAGCCATGGCCGCTGACCCCGGTGACTTCTCCATTTGATTTCATTCGGATCCAGACGCAACGAACGGCTGACCTGATGCACCGCCAGGCCCCATTCGTAACCTTGTACCGAAATCACGTACTGCAGGCCCTGACGGAAGTCATCGCGATAGCGATCCGGCATGACCCAACGCGCCGTGTCCAACACTTTCAGATTGCCGGCCTGGCTCGGCAGAATCCCGAGGAACCATTCCGGCTGCCCGAACAGCGGCGTCAATTCGTGGCCAGCCAGCGAATAGATCGAACCGAGGCACACCAGCGGCACCGCCAGCGTCAGCCCGGCAACATCGAACAACAGGCATTCGAAGGCTTCCGAAGCCCAGGCCGGACGGCCATCGGTTTCCACCGGTGGCGGCGTGTTGCTCGGTGGCAGGTGCACTTCCACCACTGGCGGCACCAGCGTCTGTTCGACGGGTGCCGGTGCCACCGACGCCGGTTCGGCCACAACCGGTTCCGGCGCGGTTTTCAGCAATTGGGTTTGCAGCAGCGGTGCGAGTGTCGATACCGGCGCGCGTGGCGGCTCGGCTTCTTCGATCAACGCCACTGGCGCCTTGGCGATCGGTGCGGCGGCAGGCGCGGCAACCGGGGCAGCAGGCTTGGCGGCTTTCTGCGCATCACGCGCCTGCTCTTCAAGCATCGCCGCCTGGAATTCATCCAGCGCCGCAGCTCTTTCGACCACCTCGACCGGCGCCTCGACCTGCACTTCCACTGGCGGCAACTCGTCAGGGATTTCCTGCAGCAGGCTGTCCAGATAGGACTGCAACGCCAGTTGCGGACGCGATGTCAGCTGGATTGGGCGGTTCATCGGTCAACAGCGCCAGACAGGGAAACCGCGTCGCCAGCTTCGCGAGCAGGCTCGCTCCCACAGGATTTGTGCAATTCAGGCATGCGTGATCGGAACACGGTCATCTCAGGCCACCTGCGGAACAAGTTGTTGCGCCAGCAGATGCTTGAGCAGCGCGCGGTAAGCCAGCACGCCACGACTCTTGCCGTCGAACTGCGAAGGCGTGACACCGGCCCGGCTGGCGTCGCGCAGACGGGTATCGACCGGGATGTAACCCTGCCAGATCTCTTCCGGGAATTTGTCACGCAGCACGCGCAAGGTGCCCAGCGACGCCTGGGTGCGGCGGTCGAACAGGGTCGGCACGATGCTGAACGGCAGCGCCTGTTTGCGCGAGCGGTTGATCATCGCCAGGGTGTTGACCATGCGCTCCAGACCTTTGACGGCCAGGTGCTCGGTCTGCACCGGGATCACCAGTTGCTGGCTCGCGGCCAGGGCGTTGACCATCAACACGCCGAGCAACGGCGGGCTGTCGATGATCGCGTAATCAAAGTCCTGCCACAGCTGCGCCAGACTCTTGGCGATCACCAGGCCCAAACCACTCTGCCCCGGCGACTGGCGCTCAAGGGTGGCGAGTGCGGTACTCGACGGCAACAGGGAAATGCGTTCGTCGCTGGTCGACAGCAGCAACTGTCCGGGCAAGCCTTGCGGCACGCTGCCCTTGTGCAGAAACAGGTCGTAGTTGCTGTGCTCCAGGCTGTCGGGGTCGTAGCCGAAATAGCTGGTCATCGAGCCGTGCGGGTCGAGATCGACCACAACCACGCGCTTGCCCGCCTCCGCCAGCAATCCGGCTAAAGCGATGGAAGATGTGGTTTTACCGACACCACCCTTTTGATTGGCGACTGCCCAGACTCTCATTCGGTTCGTTCCTCCCGGCCGAGATGCTCGACCGAGACATAGCTCAGCGTATTAATGCGGGCGACGGAGAATTGACGGCACTCTCGCGTCCCGGCGTCTTGACCGGGGACGGTGCAGTTTGTGTGCCAGCGCGCTTCAATGCCGCGTCCGGTTGCGCATTGGCGGTACCGGTACCGGTCAGGCTGCGGCGCACATCGAGGTTGCGCGACACCACCAGCACCACACGACGGTTTTTCGCCCGGCCTTCGGCGGTGGCGTTGTTGGCCACCGGCTGAAACTCACCGTAACCCACCGAGGCCAGACGCCCGGGGTTGACGCCCTGCATCGCCAGCATCCGCACGATACTCGCCGAACGCGCCGAGGACAGTTCCCAGTTGGTCGGGTACTGCGCGGTGCGGATCGGCTGATCGTCGGTGAAGCCTTCGACGTGGATCGGGTTGTCGAACGGTTTGAGGATCGCCGCGACCTTGTCGATGATGTTGAACGCGATATCACTCGGCATTGCGTCGCCACTGCCGAACAACAGGCTGGAATTGAGTTCGATCTCGACCCACAACTCGTTGCCGCGCACGGTCATCTGGTTGGAAGCGATCAAGTCGCCGAACGCGGCACTGATGTCATCGGCAATACTTTTCAGCGGATCGCTGGCCCCGGCGATACCGGCATCGACCTGCTCGCTGTCCTTGACCAACGGCTTGGCCGGGGTCACGGTCTTTGGCCGTTCCTCACCGATCGGGATCGGCTTGAGCGAGCGATCGGAGTCAGTGAAAACCCCGATCAGCGCCTCGGAAATGACCTTGTACTTGCCTTCGTTGATCGACGAGATCGAGTACATCACCACAAAGAACGCGAACAACAGCGTGATGAAATCCGCGTAGGACACGAGCCAGCGCTCGTGATTAACGTGTTCTTCCTGATGCCTGCGGCGAGCCATAGTCCATTACCCCCATCAATCCATGAAGCCCTGAAGCTTCAGCTCGATAGAGCGAGGGTTTTCACCTTCGGCGATCGACAAAATACCTTCCAACAACATTTCGCGATAACGCGACTGCCGCAACGCGATTGACTTGAGCTTGGCCGCCACCGGCAGCAACACCAGGTTGGCACTGGCCACGCCGTAGATGGTCGCGACGAATGCCACGGCAATGCCGCTGCCCAATTGGGTCGGATCAGCGAGGTTGCCCATCACATGAATCAGGCCCATCACCGCACCGATGATGCCGATGGTCGGCGCGTAGCCGCCCATGCTTTCGAAGACTTTGGCGGCCTCGATGTCGCGCGCTTCCTGGGTGTAGAAGTCCACTTCGAGGATGCTGCGGATCGCTTCCGGTTCGGCGCCATCGACCAGCAGTTGCAGGCCCTTGCGTGAGTAGTTGTCCGGTTCGGCATCGGCGACGCCTTCCAGGCCGAGCAGGCCTTCCTTGCGCGCGGTGAGGCTCCAGTTGACCACGCGGTCGATGCCGCCGGCCAGGTCCACCCGTGGCGGAAACAGGATCCAGGCGAGAATCTGCATGGCGCGCTTGAACGCGCTCATCGGCGATTGCAGCAGCGCGGCACCGATGGTGCCCCCGAGCACGATCAGCGCCGCCGGGCCGTTGGCCAGCGCGCCGAGGTGTCCGCCCTCAAGGAAGTTGCCGCCGATGATGGCGACGAACGCCAGGATAATCCCGATAAGGCTTAAAACATCCATCAGATACACGCCTCGACGATGTGCTTGCCAATGTCGTCCAGGCCATACACCGCGTCAGCCAGATCGGCTTTGACGATGGCCATCGGCATGCCGTAGATCACGCAGCTTGCTTCGTCTTGTGCCCATACCGAGCTGCCGCCCTGTTTGAGCAGACGCGCGCCTTCGCGGCCGTCGGCGCCCATGCCGGTGAGGACCACCGCCAGAACTTTGTCACCGTAGGACTTGGCTGCGGAACCGAAGGTGATGTCCACGCACGGCTTGTAGTTCAGACGCTCGTCGCCCGGCAGGATTTTCACCGCGCCACGGCCGTCGACCATCATCTGCTTGCCACCCGGGGCCAGCAGCGCCAGGCCCGGACGCAGGATGTCGCCATCCTCGGCTTCCTTGACGCTGATGCGGCACAGCTTGTCCAGACGCTCGGCAAAGGCCTTGGTGAACGCCGCGGGCATGTGCTGGATCAGCACGATCGGCGCCGGGAAGTTCGCCGGCAACTGGGTCAGCACCCGTTGCAGGGCAACCGGGCCGCCGGTCGAAGTGCCGATGGCAACCAGTTTGTAGGCTTTGCGTTTCGGTGCCGGCGACGACGCGCTGGCGGCTGGCGCACGCGCAGGTGCTGGAGCAGGCGCCGGACGCGTCGGTGCAGCAGCGCTGTGGCTGCTGAAGCTCGAAGCCGCCGGGGCTGGCGCAGGCGTCGGTGCAGCGGCCGGAGCCGGCGCACTGTAGGCACTGAAACGACGATTACTGCGCGAGATGCTGTGGACCTTCTCGCACAGCAGTTGCTTGACCTTCTCGGGGTTGCGCGAGATGTCTTCGAAATTCTTCGGCAGGAAATCCACCGCGCCGGCGTCCAGCGCATCCAGGGTGACCCGGGCGCCTTCGTGCGTCAGCGAGGAGAACATCAACACCGGGGTCGGGCAGCGCTGCATGATGTGCCGCACCGCCGTGATGCCATCCATCATCGGCATCTCGTAGTCCATGGTGATCACGTCCGGCTTGAGGGCCAGGGCCTGATCGATCGCCTCTTTACCGTTGGTGGCCGTGCCGACCACCTGGATGCTCGGATCCGCTGAAAGAATTTCCGAGACGCGGCGGCGGAAAAAACCCGAATCGTCCACCACCAGGACTTTGACTGCCATAAACACTCCATTAGGTGCGGCGGGACGTCGTCGCCCCGCTGCCCCGGATTCAAATACGCTTCGTCGCGTAACGCTTGAGCATGCTTGGAACATCGAGAATCAGCGCGATGCGGCCGTCACCGGTGATGGTGGCGCCGGACATGCCCGGAGTGCCCTGCAGCATTTTGCCCAATGGCTTGATGACCACTTCTTCCTGGCCGACCAGTTGATCGACGACGAAGCCGATCCGCTGGGTGCCCACCGAAAGAATCACCACATGGCCTTCGCGCTGCTCTTCGTGAGCGGCGGAGCTGACCAGCCAGCGCTTGAGGTAGAACAATGGCAGCGCCTTGTCCCGCACGATCACCACTTCCTGGCCATCCACCACGTTGGTGGTCGACAGGTCGAGGTGGAAGATTTCGTTGACGTTGACCAACGGGAACGCAAACGCCTGATTGCCGAGCATCACCATCAGGGTCGGCATGATCGCAAGCGTCAGCGGCACCTTGATGACGATCTTCGAGCCCTGGCCCTTGGTCGAGTAGATGTTGATCGAACCGTTGAGCTGGGAAATCTTGGTCTTCACCACGTCCATGCCGACACCGCGGCCGGACACGTCGGAGATCTCGGTCTTGGTCGAGAAACCCGGGGCGAAAATCAGGTTGTAGCACTCGGTATCGCTCAGGCGATCGGCCGCGTCCTTGTCCATCACACCGCGTTTTACCGCGATCGAACGCAGGACGTTCGGGTCCATGCCCTTGCCGTCGTCGGAGATCGACAACAGGATGTGATCGCCTTCCTGCTCGGCGGCCAGTACCACGCGACCGCCACGGGCCTTGCCCGAAGCTTCGCGCTCTTCCGGCGATTCGATGCCGTGGTCGACAGCGTTACGCACCAAGTGGACCAACGGGTCGGCCAGGGCCTCGACAAGGTTTTTGTCGAGGTCGGTTTCTTCACCCACCAGTTCCAGGTTGATCTCTTTCTTCAGCTGACGCGCGAGGTCGCGAACCAGACGCGGGAAGCGCCCGAAGACCTTCTTGATCGGCTGCATCCGGGTCTTCATCACCGCGGTCTGCAAGTCAGCCGTGACCACGTCGAGGTTCGACACGGCCTTGGACATGGCTTCGTCGCCGCTGTTGAGACCCAGGCGCACCAGACGGTTACGCACCAGCACCAGCTCGCCGACCATGTTCATGATTTCGTCGAGACGCGCGGTATCGACCCGCACGGTGGTCTCGGCTTCGCTCGCCGGTTTTTCCGGCGGCGGAGCAGCGGCAGCACGGGCCGGGGCCGGTGCAGCAGCGGCGGCCGGTTTTGGCGCTTCGGCTTTCGGCTCAGGCTTGGGCGCAGCCTTCGGCGCAGCAGCCGGAGCGGCGACGGCCTTGGCGGCAGGCGCGACCACAGTCGACGCGGTGCCCGCAGCAGCGGCGCCAACATCGGTGAACTTGCCTTTGCCATGCAACTCGTCGAGCAGCGATTCGAATTCGTGATCGCTGATCAGATCGCTGCCGGCAGCGGCGGCCGCCGGTGCGGCAGGCGCAACCGGTGCCGAGGCGATCGCCGATTCCAGCGCTTCCACGGCAAAGTTGCCCTTGCCATGCAACTGATCGAGCAGTGCTTCGAATTCGTCGTCGGTGATGTCCGAGCTGTCGCCCGCCGCCGGTGCCGCTGGAGCGGCCGCGGTCGGTGCCACGGCGTCTGGCGCGAACTGGCCTTTGCCGTGCAGTTGATCGAGCAACGACTCGAATTCGGCGTCGGTGATTTCATCGCTGGCGGTCGCATCGGCAGCCGGCGCAGGTGCAGCAGCAGCCGGGGCTTCGGCTTCGGCCTTGACGGCGTTCAGCGAATCCAGCAGTTGTTCAAATTCGTTATCGGTGATGTCGCCCGAATCGCTCGAATCGCCATCGACGACCAGTTCTTCGATCATCTCGGCCACTGGCGAAGCCGGTGCTTCGTCGGCCGTTTGCGGTTCGGCCAGACGCGCCAGCGCGGCCAGCAGTTCCGGGGTTGCAGCAGTGATCGGTGCACGTTCACGGACTTCGCTGAACATGCTGTTCACCGCGTCCAGTGCTTCAAGCACCACGTCCATCAGTTCTGCATCAACGCGACGCTCACCCTTGCGCAGGATGTCGAACACGTTTTCGGCGATGTGACAGCACTCCACCAGCTCGTTGAGCTGAAGGAAGCCGGCGCCCCCTTTTACAGTGTGGAAACCGCGAAAAATTGCGTTGAGCAGATCTGCGTCATCCGGGCGGCTTTCCAGCTCGACCAGTTGCTCGGACAGTTGCTCAAGAATCTCGCCGGCCTCAACCAGGAAATCCTGAAGGATCTCTTCATCGGCGCCGAAGCTCATTAATGGGGTGCTCCTACAGGTCTAAAAACCCAAAAAACCTAAAATTCCAAAACTCTAGAATCCGAGGCTGGATAACAAATCGTCCACATCGTCCTGACCGGACACAACGTCTTCTCGTTTATCGGCATGAATCTGCGGACCTTCACCCTGCGAGAGATGTTTTTGTGGATCTTTTTCTGCAAGCATCGCGGCACGGTCGTGTTCGATGCCCGCAAAGCGGTCAACCTGACTGGCCATGAGGACGAGTTTGAGCAAATTGCTTTCGACTTCGGTGACCAGTTGGGTCACACGCTTGATCACTTGACCGGTGAGGTCCTGGTAATCCTGAGCCAGCAGGATGTCGTTGAGGTTGCTCGACACCGCACGGTTGTCCGTGCTGCTGCGTGACAGAAAACCGTCGACCCGGCGCGCCAGTTCGCGGAACTCTTCAGCTCCGACTTCACGACGCATGAAGCGGCCCCAATCGGTGCTCAGCGCCTGGGCTTCTTCAGCCAGGCCATTGACCACCGGGGTGGCGCTTTCCACCAGATCCATGGTGCGGTTGGCCGCGGCTTCGGTCAGCTTGACCACATAGCCCAGGCGTTCGGTGGCGTCGGTGATTTGCGACACTTCCTCGGCCTGCGGCATGTGCGGATCGATCTGGAAATTGACGATCGCACTGTGCAGTTCGCGTGTGAGCTTGCCCACTTCCTGATACAGGCCGCGGTCACGGGTCTGATTGAGCTCATGGATCAGTTGCACAGCGTCGCCGAACCTGCCTTTTTCAAGGCTCTCGACCAGTTCGACCGCGTGTTTTTTCAGGGTCGACTCGAAATCGCCCTGTGAAGATTCGTTATGCTCCATAGCTCCCCCGCGCGTCATCAGCCGATGCGTTCGAAAATCTTCTCGATTTTGTCTTTCAACGCCTGAGCCGTGAAAGGTTTGACCACGTAGCCGTTCACACCGGCCTGAGCGGCCTCGATGATTTGCTCGCGCTTGGCTTCAGCGGTCACCATCAGCACCGGCAGATGCTTGAGTTTTTCATCGGCACGCACGTGGCGCAGCAAGTCGATACCGGTCATGCCCGGCATGTTCCAGTCCGTTACCAGAAAGTCGATGCTGCCGCTGTTGAGTACCGGAATGGCGGTAGTGCCATCGTCGGCCTCGACGGTGTTGGTGAACCCGAGATCGCGCAGCAGGTTCTTGATGATCCGCCGCATCGTTGAGAAGTCATCAACGATGAGGATTTTCATGTCTTTGTTCAATTCGACCTCCAAGCAGTCTTAAACGCGCCCAGCACCTGGACGCGCCACTTCAATCAATCGGCGCAGCACTCGAAGACTGTCTGGAGCACAACAGAGCAAGACCGGTGCCGTTCTCACCGCACCAGCCTCGTTCGCAGTGTCCCCACACTGCCTTCAGCGCGCTCGCCACTCCCCCAAACGCCCCCGCAAACGGGCCGCGCACTGGCTGTGTAACTGGCTGACCCGCGATTCACTGACGCCAAGGACTTCACCGATCTCCTTTAGGTTCAGCTCTTCGTCGTAGTACAGCGCCAACACCAGTCGCTCACGCTCCGGCAAATTGGCAATCGCGTCCGCCAGCGCCGCCTGGAAGCGTTCATCTTCCAGATCGCGTGACGGCTCAAGATGAGCACTGGCGCCATCCTCGTGCAGCCCTTCGTGTTCGCCGTCCTGCAACAGGTCGTCGAAACTGAACAGCCGGCTGCCCAGGGTGTCATTCAAAATCCCGTAGTAATCGTCGAGACTCAATTGGAGTTCGGCCGCAACCTCGTGATCTTTAGCGTCACGGCCGGTTTTAGCTTCAATTGAGCGAATGGCATCGCTGACCATACGGGTATTGCGGTGAACCGAGCGCGGTGCCCAATCCCCTTTGCGCACTTCATCGAGCATCGCGCCGCGGATCCGGATGCCCGCGTACGTTTCGAAACTGGCGCCTTTGCTGGCGTCATATTTGGTCGAGACTTCGAGCAGGCCGATCATCCCGGCCTGAATCAGGTCTTCAACCTGCACACTCGCCGGCAAGCGCGCCAGCAAGTGATAGGCAATGCGCTTGACCAGTGGCGCGTAACGCTCGATCAACTCGTACTGCGCGTCACGTGCCGACTTCTTGTAGTAGTTCATACCGCTCGCGGTCATAACACAGGCCCTGCTGTTTGCTGCACGAGGCGCTCGACGAAAAACTCAAGGTGGCCGCGCGGGTTGGCAGGCAGCGGCCAGGTATCGACCTTCTGCGCGATCGCCTTGAACGCCAGCGCGCACTTGGAACGCGGAAAGGCTTCATAGACCGCTCGCTGCTTCTGCACTGCCTTGCGTACGCTTTCGTCGTACGGCACGGCGCCGACGTATTGTAAGGCGACGTCGAGGAAGCGATCCGTGACCTTGGTCAACTTGGCGAACAGGTTGCGCCCTTCCTGCGGGCTCTGCGCCATGTTGGCCAGCACGCGGAAGCGGTTCATGCCGTAGTCGCGGTTGAGCAGTTTGATCAGCGCGTAGGCGTCGGTGATCGAGGTCGGCTCGTCGCAGACCACCAGCAACACTTCCTGCGCGGCGCGGACAAAACTGACTACCGAGTCACCAATACCCGCAGCGGTGTCGATCACCAGCACATCGAGGTTGTCGCCGATGTCGCTGAAAGCCTGAATCAGACCGGCATGTTGCGCCGGGCTCAGGTGCACCATGCTTTGGGTGCCGGAAGCGGCCGGCACGATGCGGATCCCGCCGGGGCCCTGCAACAGCACGTCGCGCAGCTCACAGCGGCCTTCGATCACATCGGCCAGAGTACGTTTGGGGGTCAGTCCCAGCAGAACGTCGACGTTCGCCAGCCCCAGATCGGCGTCCAGCAGCATGACCCGACGGCCAAGCTCTGCCAGCGCCAGAGACAAGTTCACTGACACGTTAGTCTTGCCGACGCCACCTTTGCCGCCGGTCACCGCGATCACCTGTACGGGATGCATGCTGCCCATGTTATTTCTTTACCTTGTCTTGCATAGACGGAGGCCACATTACTGGCTGCGCGTTCTCAACCGGAACAATGCATGGCAGACCATCGATGTAGGTACAAAAACGGTTCATTACCTCAGCCAACCTGCTTGGTCGGGCTGTGGTAGATATCAGCGAACATGTCAGCCATGGCTTCTTCGCTGGGTTCTTCCTGCATTTGCACGCTGACGGCGCGGCTGACCAGTTGATGACGGCGCGGCAGATGCAGATCATCCGGAATCCGTGGGCCATCGGTCAGGTACGCGACCGGCAGTTCATGACTGATCGCCAGGCTCAACACTTCGCCAAGGCTGGCCGTCTCATCCAGTTTAGTCAGGATGCAGCCGGCTAGCCCGCAACGCTTGTAACTGTGGTACGCGGCGGTTAGAACCTGTTTCTGGCTGGTGGTTGCCAGCACCAGATAATTTTTTGAACGGATGCCACGCCCGGCCAGACTTTCCAGCTGCATGCGCAAGGCCGGATCGCTGGCCTGCAAGCCGGCGGTATCGATCAGCACCACGCGCTTGCGCAGCAGCGGGTCGAGCGCCTGAACCAGCGACTGGCCCGGATCGACGTGAGTCACCGGCACATTGAGAATACGGCCCAGGGTCTTCAGCTGTTCCTGCGCGCCGATGCGGAAACTGTCCATGCTGACCAGCGCCACATTCTGCGCGCCGTACTTGAGCACGTAGCGCGCAGCGAGTTTGGCCAGAGTGGTGGTTTTGCCCATGCCGGCCGGACCAACCATGGCAATCACCCCGCCCTCTTCCAGCGGCTCGACTTCCGGTACGGCAATCATTCGCGCCAGGTGCGCGAGCAGCATGCGCCAGGCCTGACGCGGCTCTTCGATATCAGTGATCATCGCCAGCAGATCGCGCGACAACGGCCCGGACAGACCGATGCGTTGCAAACGGCGATACAGATTGGCTTGCGCCGGACGGCTGCCTTGCAGCTGATTCCAGGCCAGCGTGCCGAGCTGCACTTCCATCAGCTCACGCAGACTGTTCAATTCGAAACGCATCGAATCCAGCGCACGCGGATCGATGCCGGCGGACGACTGGGCAGGCGCGGGCGCCGGACGCGCCGGGGCGGCGTAAGTCGGTTCGCTCAACGGCTCGGCAGCGGTCAGCGGCAGGCCGGCCGTCAACGGCAGCCCGGCGAACAACTGGCGATTGGTGTTGCCGTCGGCTTCGCCACGCAGGCTCAGTTCGGCCTGGGCGGTCACGATGCGCGACTGGGTCTTGCGCAGCTCGTCCTCGAGTTCCATGTTCGGAACCCGTGGCGCCAGCGCCGACAATTTGTAATCCAGCGCCGCCGTCAGCTCGACGCCGCCGGCAATGCGGCGGTTGCCAATAATGGCGGCATCAGCGCCCAGCTCATCACGAACCAGCTTCATGGCCTGACGCATATCGGCGGCGAAAAAACGCTTAACTTGCATAAACCACTACCTCAGCCGTTGGGCCCTACTGTCGCAACGATGGTCACTTGCTTGTTGTCCGGAATTTCCTGGTAGGCCAGCACGTGCAGCCCTGGAACTGCGAGGCGACCGAAACGCGAGAGCATCGCGCGGATCGGGCCTGCTACCAACAGGATCACCGGTTGACCTTGCATTTCCTGGCGCTGCGCCGCTTCGATAAGCGAACGCTGCAGCTTCTCGGCCATGCTTGGCTCCAGCAGAACGCCCTCTTCAGAGCCTTGTCCTGCCTTCTGCAGACTATTGAGCAATATTTGTTCCAACCTTGGTTCCAGGGTGATCACAGGCAGCTCGGAGTCAGTGCCTACAATGCTTTGGACGATGGCGCGGGATACGCCGACGCGCACTGCGGCGACCAAGGCGGCGGTATCTTGACTCTTGGCGGCGTTGTTGGCGATAGCCTCGGCAATGCTGCGGATATCGCGCACCGGCACGTGTTCGGCGAGCAACGCCTGCAGCACTTTGAGCAACTGCGACAGCGAAACCACACCCGGCACCAGCTCTTCAGCCAGTTTCGGCGAGCTTTTGGCCAGCAATTGCATGAGTTGCTGCACTTCCTCGTGGCCGATCAGCTCGCTGGAGTGCTTGTACAGAATCTGGTTCAAGTGGGTCGCGACCACGGTACTGGCGTCGACCACGGTGTAACCGAGCGATTGCGCCTGGGCGCGCTGGCTGACTTCGATCCACACCGCCTCCAGGCCGAAAGCCGGATCTTTGGCGGTAATGCCGTTGAGCGTGCCGTAGACCTGCCCCGGGTTGATCGCCAGTTCGCGATCCGGGTAGATCTCGGCTTCGGCCAGGATCACGCCCATCAGGGTCAGACGATAGGCGCTCGGCGCCAGATCGAGGTTGTCGCGAATGTGCACGGTCGGCATCAGGAAGCCCAGATCCTGCGAGAGCTTCTTGCGCACGCCCTTGATCCGCGCCAGCAACTGCCCGCCCTGATTGCGATCCACCAACGGGATCAGGCGGTAACCGACTTCCAGGCCGATCATGTCGATCGGCGTCACGTCATCCCAGCCCAGCTCCTTGGTTTCCATGGCGCGGGCCGGCGACGGCAACAGTTCCTGCTGACGCTGAACTTCTTGCAGCGCCTGGACCTTGGCGACGTTCTGCTTTTTCCAGAACAGGTACGCGCCACCGGCAGCCAGCGCAGCCATGCTCAGGAACGAGAAGTGCGGCATGCCCGGGACCAGACCCATGACCGCCATCAAACCAGCGGCCACCGCCAGCGCTTTTGGCGAGGCGAACATCTGCCGGTTGATCTGTTTGCCCATGTCTTCCGAACCGGAAGCACGGGTCACCATGATCGCTGCCGCTGTCGATAACAACAGTGATGGCAATTGCGCCACCAAACCGTCACCGATGGTCAGCAAGGCGTAAACCTTGCCCGCGTCGGCGAAGGTCATGTTGTGCTGGAAGATACCGACGGCCATACCGCCGATGAGGTTGATGAACAGAATCAGCAGGCCGGCGATGGCGTCACCGCGAACGAACTTGCTGGCACCGTCCATCGAACCGTAGAACTCGGCCTCTTGGGCCACTTCCTGACGGCGGGCCTTGGCCTGGTTCTGGTCGATCAGACCGGCGTTGAGGTCGGCGTCGATCGCCATTTGTTTGCCGGGCATCGCGTCGAGGGTGAAGCGTGCGCTCACCTCGGAAATCCGCCCGGCACCCTTGGTCACCACGACGAAGTTGATGATCATCAGGATCGCGAACACCACGATACCGACCACGTAGTTACCGCCGATCACCACCTCACCGAAGGCCTGAATCACCTTACCGGCAGCGGCGTGGCCGTCCTGACCGTGGAGCATCACCACCCGCGTCGAGGCCACGTTCAACGCCAGCCGCAGCAGCGTCGCCACCAGCAGAATGGTCGGGAACACCGCGAAATCCAGCGGCCGCAGCGCATACACGCAGACCAGCAGGACGACGATCGACAGGGCGATGTTGAAGGTGAAAAACACGTCCAGCAGGAACGGCGGCACCGGCAACATCATCATCGCCAGCATGACCAGCAGCAACAACGGCACGCCCAGATTGCCTCGACTGAGGTCGGCAACATTCGAGCGAGCAGTGTTGAATAACTGAGAGCGATCCACCGGTTTTCCCCGTTCCTTTAAAGCAAACTTTTGACGCCCAAAGCAGGCGCACGGCGGCTACTGCAAGAAGCCTTCCAACTTTTGCCGGGGATTGAAATTGAGGTTTGCTTCAGGGGAATTGTCTTGCCAGAAGCTGGGCGCCATGGAGCCGACCGCAAAACAGACGCAGACGGCTATCACCCTTAGCCCAGGTGAAAAAAATCAGAAAACCCGCGTACTCACGGATACCCGGCAGTCAAAATTTGCTCTGGATTAATCTCACCAAGACGCAAATTGCGGCCCACCAGGTAGCGCGTACCCTTACGGATCTGCTTCCCTCCCACGTCGACAAGCGCCTCCTCAGAATCGCCCAAAGTCACGATTTTCTCAGGCTCATGAAAAGGATTGTCGGGATCTGCCTTCAACACACTCAGTGCCCAGACAAAGTAAATGTCCGGCACATCCTGCGGCTCGATCTTCCTCTTGATCCGCGGCTCGATCTCCCATCGAAAGTCCTGTCCTCCCGTGACCTGTAACTGATCACCGACCATGTGAAATTGTGGTTTGTGATAACGCATCAGTAGGCCACCGCCAATGCTGCTCCATATATCGTAGTAGTTGTTGGGCGAAGAGAAAACGCTGACCAACTCTTTAACGGTGCCAATGTTGCCAGCGGCACTATTGAATCTGTTGTAGAGACCATGGTGGGCTACCCCGTCCAACCTTGGCGTGATCGCATTGATATACGAATCGAGATAGCCCGGCACATACGCATCGCTCATGTGCACGAAATGCGTGAAGTCCAACATCGCCATAAAAGAGAACGTGCAAGCGATATGATCAGACTCTTTCACCACCGACCCGGAAACGAACTCAAACCTCATTCCTTCAAGCTTTCTGTAGTTATCTGGCATGACCTTCTCCTTGGCGAATGTTAAAGACAGGTCAGAAGGCGACTTGCCCGTGAAACCTGCCAAGGAACATGGAATAGCTGAATGCCCATTGTGTCCACTGTCAGAACTAACAGGTAGAGGTCTTTTTCAGATAAACGGAAGGCCGCGGTCTTTTGATTTATCAGGAATCGCGCCGCAATGAACACAGATTGGCGGTATCACACAGATCCCCTGTGGGAGCGGCTTGCTCGCGAAGAGGCCATCCGCGACACCACAGAGTCATGAGCAGCACTTTTAAACGCTGGCGTTTGATAGACACCTCCAGACACGCCTTGCGGGCTACACATCCTTGCGCCATTGCCTACAGCTACGCCAGAATCCGCCGGCTTGTGCGCCTTGGGGGCGGGTTCTATTGTGGGTCGGTCGCTGACGAATCAGCGATCGGGTCTCGCAGCCCGCTGATTTCTAGACGCACAACTTCCGTCCTCGTTTTATGGCGGCTGTACGTGGGAGACCTTTGGGTCTGCCGGTTCTAGAGTCCCGGTCTGCGACCCGCGTATAGCTGCCACCTCCCTTTCGTATCGCAGCGAAATGTGGCAGCTCCGTCGACTCTAGGAGCCTCAGCATGATCAAACCAACACCCAACCCACCCGAAACCGACGCCACCTCCCCCTACGAATCCCTCGATTCAAAAAAGCTCCACGAAGCCGCCGACCGCGCCCTCGACCACTACCTCTGCTCGCCCGGCGCCACGCCCATTCAACGTAAAACCCGTTCGATGTACGCCGTGACCGCAGACTTCAAAAACGAAGAACTGCTGGCCGATGCCTGCGAAACACTCGCTTCAGCCAGAACCATCGCCAATGATTTCGCCCACCTGATACCGGCGTCGCAGCGCAGGACGCTGCTGGGCATTGCGCAACTGATCATGCTTGGGGAACTGGCAGTGAATCGGGTGATGGATAATCTGGAGTTGCCGCAGTAGCAGGGATCTGTGACAAGCCCTGAGTGAGGCGTTGTGGCTGCTGACGTCTTCGCGGGCAAGCCCGCTCACACAGGGATTGGTGTCGATCACAAACCTGTGCCTGCACGCCGAACCGGTGGGAGCGGGCTTGCTCGCGAAAGCGGCCTCACAGCCGACACATGTCTCCAGGCATAAAAAACCGCCACCTCATTTAACCGGGCTGCGGTTTGTCGGCTCTTTTCTTCAGCCCACATGACCACTTGTCGGAAACCCGCCAGCACCTGTTAGATCTGACAGGTGCCTAATTCCTCCAACGCGCGCTCAATAACTCCGTCACCCAGCCCCCGACCGGAGTTCGCCAGATGTCCAGCAAGCAAACCCCTCAAGCCCTCAGACCTCCGTATCTTCCGGCACTGGTCAACCTCAGCCCTGCCGAACACTATGACGGCGGCATACCCATCAGAGCCGTGGAAGGCGATCTGCAAGGCATCATCCCCGCCTGGCTGACCATGTCCATTGGCGATCTGGCCGAGGTGTTCTGGGACAATGACAGCGCCGCGGTCTGGAGCAAGACCTTAGAGCACGATGCCGAGCTCAACCAGGACCTGGTTTTCACCATTGCCAAGGGCCAGGTACTTGAGGGGGATGCCACGCCAGTGTTCTACCGGATCACGCGCAAGAACCAGGGCGCCCCAGAGGACTCGAAACCGGTCATGACCCTGCTGGTCAAACTCACGCGTCCCGGGGGGTACGATGACATTCCCGGCGATGACGGCCACTCCGATCTCAAGTTCTCCCTTTCTCATGACGAGGTCGATGAAAACCTGCCGCCCAGCGGGGTGACGATGCACATCGTGCCCTACCGCAACCTCACCCGATACGACCGCATTCTCGCCCGCTGGGGCAGCCAGCAAGTGGTGCATGTCGTTACGCCGGAACAGGCCCAGGACCCGATCAGAAACCCGATCGAAGTTGTCTTCAGCCGCGCCGTTATCGACGACGCCGGGGACGGCAATAGTGTGGCGGTGGCTTATCAGGTCATCGATCGCTGCGGTAACTTCCCGGACGAACGCGCGCCGTGGTCGGCGACGCGTCATATGCTGGTGGACCTGGGGGGCAATCGGCTGGACGAACCGCAGGTGCTGGTCAACGGCATTCCAACCGACAGCATCGACCTCGATCAGCTCGGGGATGAAGATGTGATCGCCCGCGTTTACATCACCAAGGACGATTTTGCGGTGGGCGACAAGGTGCTCCTGACCTGGATCGGCACCCCGGCGCAAGGCTCGCAGATCATCGTCGGGCCGCTGGAGAAAGAGGTGTCGTACGTGCCCTTACAACTCGATTTCCCCATCCCCAACGCCGCCGTCAAAGCCATTGCCAAAGGCGCAGCCTCGGTCGGCTATGTGCGCCGTCGCAGCGATGAAAGCGACCGCCGCTCAAAAAATGCCAGCGTCACCGTGATTGGCGACATCAGCCAGTTAGTCGCCCCCACCGTCGACGAGGCACCGGGCGGAACGTTGCCACCCGAAACGCCTTGGGCGACTGTGCAGATCCCTTGGTATCCCGGTCGCAACAGCAGCGACCTGCTCAACCTGATCTGGTGGGCCCAGGCGCCCGGTAACGACACCGTTTATTACGAAGATCCCCGCCCGGTCGGCAACGTAGCGGACAATCAGCCCGTCCTGCGCAGCGTGAGCAATGCCGAAATCCAGCGTTTCAACGGCCTGAACGTCAAGGTCTATTACGTCGTCACCAACAGCGAAACGGGGCTGTTGAGCGTTCGCGAGTCGCTGCCGTTCATGATGCAGGTCGGCGTCGCCCTGCCGACGTTCGACCGGCCGGAAGTCGAGGGCGCAGATGCCAACGACGTGCTCGATCCGGACGACGTGCCACCCACCGGTGCCACGCTGGTGGTGCCGTACCTCGGCACCCGCGACAAGGATCGTGTGAACTACCGTTGGCGCGGCTCTGCCAGCGGCGGTAGCGTCAGCGACCATGTCGACCTCATCCCCGCCACCGCCGGCAGGCCTGTGCGGATTACCGTTGAGAAAAAATACGTGACCACCAACCTGAACGGTACGGTGGTCGCCGATTACAGCATTCAGCGGGCGGGCGAGACGCTGGGGCATTCTCATGAGTTGACGTTGCGCATCGGGACGGCGCTGGGGGAGCTACCGCCACCGTTCCTTGTAGCACCGGCCACCGATCCGATTGATATCCTGGCCTACCCGGACGGGGTGACGGTGCGTATCGAATTCCTTGAAGCATTGAGCGGCGACCAGGCATGCCTGGAGGAAGACAATCCACCGGCAGGTTGGCCGCCGTTTCCTTTGGTGGAATTCAACAGCAACAAGCGAGTGAACACACTGTTGAGCCCCGCATTCCTGGCGGCGCGACATGGAACGGTGATCGAGCTGCGCGGGAACTTGTATCGCAATGGTGGCCACGCTGGCCAATCAGACGCGATCAAGGTGAGACTGCTGAAAATTATCGATGAAGACCCGCGCCTTCCTACACCTAATATCGACGGCAACACCAGTAAAGAGTTGAGCGTTCAAGACCTCACAACAGACGCACGGATTCTCGCGGAAAGATGGCCGTTGTTCGAACCAGGACAACCGATCTGGGCAACCTGTAGAGGCTTTGACAAGAACGGCGAGCCGATAACCAACGACGTCAGGTCGGGAGAGCCCAATGATTCGCCGGATGGATTGTCCCTGGCGGCTCCGATTGAGTGGTTAAAAGAACTGAAGGACGGAACTGAGCTAACGATCAGCGTGAAAGTAAATCTTGACGGAATAGCCAGTGAGTTGACCGCGACAGCCTGCCCACCTCGAATCTATAACCTTAGAGGCACCCAGAGAGATGAAAACTTTGATAATGTCCCGCCTCAACTTATAGGGCCATTGGAAACTTTGGATACTGGTGCGATAAGCATCATTAATCAAAGCTCAACAGGATCACTGAAAATCGTCACATTTAATAGGGATAGCGCTTCAGGGGCGATAGAAGGAAACGTGTTAATTAACGAGAGCGCTGTAACCAAATTCAGGATAGAGCTCAAAGCCCCCGTGCAAAGATTAAGCTTCCACTACGCTGACGTTCAAGCCACCCAAGGCAAAATCTTATTCTACGGCCCAGGTGGATATATAGACGAAAGACCACTAATCAGCAGCGCAGGTATTTCACAGTTAATTTTTTCAGCGGCGAACATCAATTACATTGAATTTTATAACGGAGGCGAAGAGCAAGTAATTTTCGATAACTTTATGTTCAACTGATTTCTGTAAGCGCCTCAATTGGGGCGCTTGAAACCCGCTCGATGTACGCCGTGACCGCAGACTTCAAAAACGAAGAACTGCTGGCCGATGCTTGCGAAACACTCGCTTCAGCCAGAACCATCGCCAATGACTTCGCCCATCTGATACCGGCGTCGCAGCGCAGGACGCTGTTGGGCATCGCGCAACTGATCATGCTCGGCGAGTTGGCGGTGAATCGGGCGCTGGATAATCTGGGGTTGCCGCAGTAGCAGGAATTGGTGACAAGCCTTGAATGAAGCGTTGTGGCTGCTGACGTCTTCGCGAGCAAGCCCGCTCCCACAGGGATTGGGGTCGATCACAAACCTGTGCCTGCACGCCGAACCTGTGGGAGCGGGCTTGCTCGCGAAGGCGGCCTCACAGCCGACACATGTCTTCAGGCATAAAAAAACCGCCGCCCCGTCCAATCGGGATGGCGGTTTTTATTGCGTCACTGTCAAGTCAGGAATCGCGCCGCAGATCCGGCGGGATCGGCAGATCGTCTTTCAGTGGATCCGGGCGTTTGCCCTTGCCGGCGCGGTACTGGCGGATCTGGTAGACGTAGGCCAATACTTGGGCGACCGCCAGGTACAGGCCGCCGGGGATTTCCTGCTCGAGTTCGGTGGAGTAGTAGATCGAGCGCGCCAGCCCCGGCGATTCGAGGAGCATGACGTTGTTGGCGACGGCGATTTCGCGGATCTTCAGCGCGAGGAAGTCGCTGCCCTTGGCCAGCAGCACTGGCGCGCCGCCCTTCTCCGAGTCGTACTTGAGCGCGACGGCGTAGTGAGTCGGGTTGGTGATGACCACGTCGGCGTCGGGAATCGCCGCCATCATCCGCCGCTGCGACATCTCGCGCTGGGTCTGGCGGATACGCTGCTTGACCTCCGGCCGGCCTTCCTGATCCTTGTGCTCGTCGCGCACTTCCTGCTTGGTCATCAGCAGTTTCTTGTGGGCTTCCCAGAGCTGCACCGGCACGTCGACGGCGGCGATGATGATCAGGCCGCAGGCCAGCCACAACGTACTCCAGCCGACCAGCGTGACACTGTGAATGATCGCCATTTCCAGCGGCTCGTGGGCGATCCGCAAGAAATCATCGACGTCCGCCGACAACACCACCAACGCCACCCCCAGGGTGATCAGAAACTTGGCCAGCGCCTTGAGCAGCTCGACCACAGCCTTGAACGAGAACATCCGCTTCAGGCCTGCCGCCGGGTTCATCCGGCTGAATTTGGGCGCCATGGAACCGGCGGCAAACAGCCAGCCACCGAGGGAGATCGGCCCGATCAGCGCCGCAAGCAACAGGGTGATCATGATCGGCTGGATCGCCAACAGCGCCATCTGGCCCGACTGCAACAGGAACCTGCCCATGGCCCCCTGATCCATGATCACCTCGCGCGAGAGAGTGAAGTTCAGGCGCATCAGCTCCATCAGGTCTTCGGCCAGCATGCCGCCGAACACCAGCAGCGCACCGGCACCGGCCATCATCACGGCGAGGGTGTTGAGCTCTTTGGAGCGGGCAATCTCACCCTTCTCACGGGAGTCTTTTTTGCGTTTGTCCGTAGGGTCTTCTGTTTTGTCCTGACCGCTTTCGCTCTCTGCCATGGCTCAGCGCGCCCGTGCCAGTTCGCGTAACAACTGCAAGGCCTCGGAGGCCAGCGGTTGATACTGATTGAGGATGTCCGCCAGACCGACCCAGACGATGAACAGGCCCAGCACCAGAGTCAGCGGGAAACCGATGGAGAAAATGTTCAGTTGCGGCGCGGCGCGGGTCATCACGCCGAACGCGATGTTGACCACCAGCAGCGCAGTGACTGCCGGCAGCACCAGCAACAACGCCGCCCCGAGAACCCAGCCAAGCTTGCCGGCCAGCTCCCAGTATTGCGCGGTCATCAACCCGCCGCCGACCGGCAGCGTGGTGAAGCTTTCGGTGAGCACTTCGAAGACCACCAGGTGGCCGTTCATCGACAGGAACAGCAAGGTCACCAGCATGGTGAAGAACTGCCCGATCACCGCCACCGAGACGCCGTTGGCCGGGTCGACCATCGAGGCGAAGCCCATGCCCATCTGGATCGCGACAATCTGCCCGGCCACGGCAAACGCCTGAAAAAACAGCTGCAGGGAAAACCCCAGCACCGCCCCCACCAGAATCTGCTCGGCAATCAGTAACCAGCCACTGAGAGCAAGCGGACTGACGTCCGGCATCGGCGGCAGCCCCGGGGCAATGCACACGGTGATGGCCACGGCGAAATACAGGCGTATCCGCCGCGACACCAGCGTGGTGCCGAACACCGGCATGACCATCAGCATCGAGGCGACGCGAAACAGTGGCAACATGAACGACGCCACCCAGGTACTGATCTGGGTGTCGGTCAACTGAAGCAGCGATTGCATGGCTTAGCCGATGACCATCGGAATGTTTTTGTACAACTGAATGATGTATTCCATGAACGTCTGCACGATCCACGGGCCGGCGACGATCAGGGTCACCAGCATCACCAGCAGACGCGGCAGGAAGCTCAGGGTCTGTTCGTTGATCTGCGTCGCCGCCTGAAACATCGCCACCAGCAAACCGACCAACAGGCTCGGCACCACCAGAATCGCGACCATCAAAGTGGTCAGCCACAGCGCTTCACGAAAGATATCGACCGCGACTTCCGGCGTCATGGCGAGACACCTCCGAAACTGCTGGCCAGGGTGCCGATAATCAGCGCCCAGCCATCCACCAGCACGAACAGCATGATCTTGAACGGCAGCGAAATGATCAGCGGCGAGAGCATCATCATACCCATCGCCATCAGCACACTGGCCACGACCAGGTCGATGATCAGGAACGGAATGAAGATCATGAAGCCGATCTGGAACGCGGTTTTAAGCTCAGAGGTGACGAACGCCGGCACCAGAATCGTCAGTGGCGCCTGATCCGGGGTGGCGATGTCGGTGCGCTTGGACAGACGCATGAACAGCTCCAGATCGCTGGTGCGGGTCTGGGCGAGCATGAAGTCCTTGATCGGTACCTGAGCCTTTTCCACCGCTTGCTGGGCGGTGAGTTTTTCCGCCAGATACGGCTGCAGCGCATCGTTGTTCACCCGGTCGAACACCGGGGCCATGATGAACATGGTGAGGAACAGCGCCATGCCGGTGAGAATCTGGTTCGATGGCGTCTGCTGCAGGCCGAGGGCCTGACGCAGGATCGAGAAGACGATGATGATCCGGGTGAAACTGGTCATCAGAATCACGGCCGCCGGAATAAAGCTCAGGGCGGTCATGATCAGCAGGATCTGCAGGCTGACCGAGTATTCCTGCGCGCCGTCGGCGTTGGTGCCCAGCGTGATCGCCGGAATCGACAACGGGTCGGCGGCGAACGCCAGCGGCGCGGCCAGCATCAGGGCCAGCGTCAAGACGATGCGTAGCGCACCCATTACTTCTTATCCTTCTGATCCTTGCCGAGAATCTTCAGCAGATGCTGGGCAAATTCCGGGGTCGCTTTTTCGCTGCTGCTCGGCACTGGCACCGGCTCCTTGAGCACGTGCAGCGCGGTGATGGTGCCAGGGCTCAAGCCGAGCAGAATCTGCTCGTTGCCGACCTGCACCAGCATCAAGCGGTCACGCGGACCGAGGGCGCGGGAGCCGATCAGCTCGATCACCTGGCCCTTGCCGGCCGGCCCTGCCTGTTGCACTCGACGCAACAGCCAGGCGAGGAAGAAGATCAACCCCAGCACCAGCAACAGACCGAACACCAGTTGCGTCAGTTGCCCGGCCACGCCGCTGCTGACCATCGGCGCGGTGGCAGCAGGCACGGTGGTCGCCGTCGACGGCTCGGCGGCCAGCACGCTCAATGGCAGTGCCAGCAAAGCCCAGAGAAACCGTTTCACTCAGCGCAGCTTCTTGATGCGTTCGCTTGGGCTGATCACGTCGGTCAGGCGGATACCGAACTTCTCGTTGACCACCACCACTTCGCCGTGTGCGATCAGCGTGCCGTTGACCAGTACGTCCAGCGGCTCGCCGGCCAGACGATCGAGCTCGATCACCGAACCCTGGTTCAGTTGCAGCAGGTTACGGATGTTGATGTCGGTGCTGCCCACTTCCATCGAGATCGACACCGGGATGTCGAGGATCACGTCCAGGTTCGGACCGTCCAGGGTCACCGGATCGTTGTTCTTCGGCACGCTGCCGAACTCTTCCATCGGCAGACGGTTGGAGCTTGCAGCGCCAGCGTCGGCGGCCAGCAGCGCGTCGATGTCAGCCTGGCTACCATCACCGGTCTCTTCCAGGGCCGCAGCCCATTCGTCGGCCAGTGCCTGATCGTCCTGGGCGTTCATTTCGTCGTTCATCATTTGTCCTCGGCGGGCAACAATTCAGTTAAATGCGTGGGGGAAAAGCGCCGCTTCAGCGACGCTCGATCGGCTCGATCACCTGCAACGCGAGGTTGCCTTTGTGCGAGCCCATCTTGACCTTGAAAGCCGGTACGCCGTTGGCGCGCATGATCATGTCTTCCGGCATCTCGACCGGGATCACATCCCCCGGCTGCATGTGCAGGATGTCGCGCAGCTTCAACTGGCGGCGGGCCACGGTGGCGCCGATCGGCACGTCGACATCGAGCACGTCCTGACGCAGGGCGTTGACCCAGCGCTCGTCCTGATCGTCGAGGTCCGACTGGAAACCGGCATCGAGCATTTCACGCACCGGCTCGATCATCGAGTACGGCATGGTTACGTGCAGGTCACCGCCACCGCCATCGAGTTCGATGTGGAAGGTGGAGACCACGATTGCTTCGCTCGGGCCGACGATGTTGGCCATGGCGGGGTTCACTTCCGAGTTGATGTACTCGAAATTGACTTCCATGATCGCCTGCCAGGCTTCCTTCAGATCGACGAAGGCCTGCTCCAGCACCATGCGCACCACACGCAGTTCGGTCGGGGTGAATTCACGCCCCTCGATCTTGGCGTGACGGCCGTCGCCGCCGAAGAAGTTGTCCACCAGTTTGAACACCAGTTTGGCGTCAAGGATGAACAGCGCGGTGCCGCGCAGCGGTTTGATCTTGACCAGGTTGAGGCTGGTCGGCACGTACAGCGAGTGCACGTATTCGCCGAACTTCATCACCTGGACGCCACCGACGGCAACGTCCGCCGAGCGGCGCAGCATGTTGAACATGCTGATGCGGGTGTAACGGGCAAAACGCTCGTTGATCATCTCCAGAGTCGGCATGCGTCCACGGACGATGCGATCCTGGCTGGTCAGGTCGTAGCTTTTGACACTGCCGGGTTCGGCAGCGTTATCGGTCTGTACCAGACCATCGTCGACGCCATGCAACAGCGCGTCGATTTCATCCTGGGACAGCAGATCCTGCACGGCCATGTCGTGTTCCTACTGCAGTACGAAATTAGTGAAAAGCAACTGTTCGATCACCACTTTGCCCAGCTCTTTCTGCGCCACTTCCTGGACGCTGGCGGTAGCCTTCTGGCGCAACATCTCCTGCCCGACCGGGGTCGCCAAGGTGGCGAAATCCTGACCGGAGAAGAGCATCACCAGGTTGTTGCGGATCACCGGCATGTGCACTTTGAGCGCCTCCAGATCGGCCTGGTTACGCGCCAGCATGGTGATGCTCACCTGCATGTAGCGCTGACGGCCGTTCTGGTTGTAGTTGGCGACAAACGCCGGTGCCATCGGCTCGAAGATCGCCGGTTGCTTGCCGACCGGAGTCGCTTCGGCCGCTGCGGCAGGCTTGCTCTGAGCGCTGTGCATGAAGTACCAGGTCGCGCCCACGGACACACCGATCGCCAGCAGCAGAGCCACCACGATCAGGATGATCATCTTGAGTTTGCCTTTGGTCGCGGGGTCTTTTACAGCTGCTGCTTCGCTCTTCGCCATGCCAATAATCCGTCACTAATCGGGTTTTCACAGTCGCACGGCAAGGCAAGAGCAAGTGTTATGCCAGAAGTGTCGGAGCACACTGGAGAGCGCTCTAAAACCAATGTGGGAGCGGGCTTGCTCGCGAGAGCGGTTTAACATTCAACAGTTATGTTGGCTGTCATACCGCTTTCGCGAGCAAGCCCGCTCCCACAGGGGGATACAGCGTTGTATCAGGCGTAATAGTCGACGGCGCTGCTGCCGATCACGCTGGTGGTTTGTGCAGCGGTTTCAGCCACCGCCGCCGACGTCAGCTCCTCTTCCGCCGAATCCAGTCGACCACCCGCAGCGCTGGTGCGTCCGCTCTGGCCTTGCTGCGCCTGTTCCTGACCCTGACCCTGCCAGCCACGGCTCTGGTCGGAGACATTGACGTCGACCTGGCCCATGCCCTGCTGGGTGAACATGTCACGCAAGCGATGCATCTGGCCGTCCAGCGCTTCGCGCACGCTTGGGTGCGCGCTCATGAAGGTCACCTGCGTCTGCTGATCCGGCACCATGTTGACCCGGATATCCAGACGCCCCAGTTCCGCCGGCTGCAATTGAATATCCGCCGCCTTCAGGTTGGCGCTGGACAGGTACATGACGCGGTTGACGATTTCTTCGGTCCAGCCGCTCTGATGCATGGCGATCGGTTGATTCACCGGCACCGCGTTCGCGGTTTTCGGAGTGGCCGCCTGAGTCAGCGCCGCCAGACGGTTGGCGAAATCATCGACACGGGTGTCGCTGGTAGCAGCCTTCAGATCTTTCAGGCCATCGTCGATCAGGCCGCTGAAGGCCTTTTCACCATTCTGACTGGTGCTGTCCTTGTCGGCCTGCACGTCGAGCATGCTCGCCATGCCGGCAGCGAAGTTCTGCGCCGCAGTCAATTCACCGTCGGCCTGAGCCTGGGCCGGTGTAGCTTTGGCTTGTGCCTGGCTGCTGGCGGAAATGTGCCCGCCCTGCTCCATCGCCATGCGCAGCGCCGGCAACGAGTCGAGTGGATCGGCCGCCGGGTCGAAAGCGCTATCGGTCGATGCCGCCGGATCTTTGACCACGGCTGGCGCCAACGTGGCGGCCACGACCGGCGTTTCGGTTTTGGCCGGTTCCGGCGTTTCAGCGACGGGCGCTGCCACCACCGGCGCGGTCACCAGCGGCTGCACGGTTTGCGCAAGTGCCGGATCCAGCGCCGGATCCACCGGGGTGGCGTCCGCCACTGGCGTCTGCGCGCTGTCAGCGGCCGCATCGGCGGCAGCCTTGTCAGCGGCTGCCTGATCATCGGAGGTGGTCGACGCAGTCTTGTCGGCAGGCAAGGCATTGCCGCTATCGGCAACGGTCTGTTGTGTGGCGGCAGACTTATCCTTGGCGAAATCTTTCTTGTCGCTGTTGTCGGCAACCTTGTCGCGCGCCGGTTTCAACGAACTGTCAGCGCTCGCAAGGGGCTTTTTCGGGCCTTGATCGGCGAACACCTGAGCGAAGCTTGAGGCCTTGTCCCCGGTGTCTGCGGCCATGACCGGCGTTTTCGCGGCGGCGGCTTGCGCCTTGGCCTGGGCGGCAGATTGAAGAAGAACATTGGGGGTCGCAGGCATGACACGGTCTCCGCTGCACTGGGATCGTAGGTACAGTTGACGGGGATTATTGCAAGTGTCGGGCCAGTTTTGTCCGGCGCTTGCGAAAAGCGCCGGACGGCAGGATTCAATGGGTCAGGGCGTGCTGGCGTTCGTCTTCGTAGATCGGGCGGACATCGGCGAACTCGCCACTGATGTCAGCCACCAGCCTGGCAATATCCGAGGGGCTTTTATTTTTGGCTTCCGATTCCAGCTCCTGGCAGAGCGCCGCCAACCGGACAGCCCCCATGTTGCTGGCGCTGCCCTTGAAGCTGTGGGCAACTTCAGACAAAGCCTTGGCATCTGCCGTGTTCTGCAGCTCAGCCAAGCGACTTTCGGAATCGGCCAGAAAGGTATCCAGAAGCTCCGGATAACCCTCCTCCATGACTTCGCGCAGTACGCTCAGCGCCTCGCGATCAATATGTGTGTCAGTCACTTGTTCACTCCTTGATCAAGAATCGGCGAATTATGCCTCAACCCTCCCAGAAAAACTCCACGCAAGCACTGCGACCTTCGTCCGACCAACTGGCGTTATGCCCCAACTGCCGGATCAGGCTGACCCCGCGCCCCGACAGACGGACACCATCCAGCGGCCGCTCCATCACCCGCGCCACGTCAAAACCCTTGCCGCTGTCCTCGACGCGGATCACCAGACGGCCCCCGGCCCCTTGCGGCTTGACCTGCAGATGCACGCGCACATAACCGTCCTGTAAGGCTTCTAGTCGCTCGTTGCGCATTTCATAGTAGCGGGCGAATCCAGCCGCATCGCGCTTGAGGCTGGAATCGAGACCCAGCACGCCGTGCTCCAGCGCGTTGGAGTAAAGCTCGGCGAGCACGCTGTAGATCGCCCCGCCCTGGGTGCGCAAACCGTGCACTTCCTGCAACAACTGCAGCAGATACGGCAAAGGATTGAAGCGTTTGAGCGTCGCCCCGCGAAACTCGAAGCTTACCGACCAGTCCAGCGGGCTCGACTGGCCGCTGTCGGAATACACCGGCGCCGACGGCACGACATGCGCCGCTTCAAGCAAGCTGATCTCAACCATGCTCACATCGTCGCGGGGCTCGCCGCGAAAGGCGTGCAAGGCCTGCTCGATCTCGGCGAACAGGTTGTCCGGCTCACGATTGGCGGCAAACAGTTGCTGCAAACGCTTGACACCGAACAAGCGGTCGTCGGCGTCAGTGGTGTCGATCACACCGTCCGACAGCAGGAACACCCGGTCACCCACGGCCATGGTCTGTACTTCGGTGCGATCATCAAACGCTTGCGGACTGAGCACCCCCAGCGGCAAATGGCGCGCCGCCAGCGGCACACGTTCGCCGGTGGCGATCCGGTGCAGATAACCGTCAGGCATGCCGCCGTTCCACACCTCTACCGAACGCCGCTGAAAACTCAGACAAAGCATGGTCGCGCAGCAGAACATGTCCACCGGCAGGATGCGCTTGAGCTTGGCGTTCATCTCGCGCAGGGTCTCGGCCAGGCCGTAACCCTTGGCGGTCATACCGTAAAACACTTCGGCCAGCGGCATCGCCCCCACCGCCGCCGGCAATCCGTGACCGGTGAAATCACCGAGCAGCACATGCATGTCGCCGGCCGGGGTGTAGGCCGCCAGCAGCAGGTCGCCGTTGAACAACGCATAGGGCGATTGTAAATAACGAATATTCGGTGCACTCAGGCAACCGGAATGCGCGACCTTGTCGAAAACGGCTTTGGCCACGCGCTGTTCGTTGAGCAGGTAATCGTGATGTCTGGCGATCAGATCGCGCTGCTGCAGCACCGTGGCCTGCAAGCGGCGCAAGCGATCCATCGCCTTGATTTTGGCGGCGAGGATCACCTGGTTGTAGGGCTTCGCCAGAAAGTCGTCGCCACCCGCCTCCAGACAACGGGCCAGCGCTTCACTTTCGGTCAGCGAAGTCAGAAAGATGATCGGCACCAGGGTTTCCCCCGCCAGCGCCTTGATCTGCCGCGCCGCTTCGAAGCCGTCCATCACCGGCATCATCGCGTCCATCAGCACCAGATGCGGTGGCTGACGCCGAAACACCTCCAGCGCTTCGGCGCCATTGGCGGCGGTCAGCACTTCATGCCCCTGACGGCGGACGATGGTCGACAACAGTAACCGGTCGGCGGCACTGTCTTCGGCGATCAGGATCGTCAGCGGCTCTTGCGCCTGCATGGCCGTCAACTGATGTCGAAGAGTTTGTCGAAGTTGGAGATGGCGAGGATCTTGCGCACGTCGGAGTTGCTGTTGATCACTCGCACGTCCGAGTCGTCGCCGCCGGCGTGATCGCGCAGCAGAAGCAGCATGCCCAGCGCGGAGCTGTCGAGGTAGGTGGCATCTTTCAGATCAACCACGATGGAGTCGGGTTTCTGGTTAAGTCGCTCATAGGACTCGCGAAACTCCTGATGGCGCCCAAAATCGAACCGCCCCTTGACCGAAATCGTCAGTTTTTGACCATCCGGAGAGACTTCTGTAACGACTGACATTGACTGGCTTCCTTGTCATTGACGAACGTGTACAAGGTTTAGCACCTGGTAGACCCAGGGGCAAGGTGCAACGCAGAACCAAATGTGGGAGCGGGCTTGCTCGCGAAGGCGGTGTGTCAGTCAACATTGCTGTCTCTGACACACCGCCTTCGCGAGCAAGCCCGCTCCCACAGGGAATTTTTGGGCAATTTGAACAGGGTTGTGTCGCGGCAAGCGCTGCGACAACTCGTCCAGCAGCTTCTGCTCGCGCTTGTCTTCGAGGCGTTGCGCCTCTTCGCCGTAGCGCTGCACCCGTTTGCGCAGGAGAAACAGTGAGCTGCAGCCACTCCGCGACTGCCGCTTGTCGCCACTGTCAGATCTGACAGTAGACCGAGGAAAGAGGCATAGACCTTAATCAAGCGGCAGCAATTTCGCTGCGCTCAGGTCAAAGGACTGCATCATGAACTCGCCTAAAGTTGGATTTTTCGAAGCACCGTTCCTGCATAACACCCAGTCACCACACATCATGACCTACGATGAATTCCTGGGTAGAAATCGTAAATGCACCGTGGTGGCGCGCTACCCTAATAAAATAGGCGAAACACTTACGCTTTACCTTATAGCCGACACCCCCTACCCCAGCCTGGATGTTATTGAGATCTATCGTGAGCAGGAGCTATGGGGCACGGACGTCGACCGCACCAGGTTTTCGGAACTTGAGGGCAAACAAGTACATGCGTTCTTCGTCGTAACCCGTGACTCTACATTAGTGGGTTTCTCCGCAATGCTCAGGTTCGAAATATTAGCCCAATGACTCAGACCATCCTCTAGCACCACTGCTGCGGCACGTTAATACGGATCGTGCCGCGGCAAGCGCTGCGACAACTCGTCCAGCAGCTTCTGCTCGCGCTTGTCTTCGAGGCGTTGCGCCTCTTCGCGGTAGCGC
>NZ_AZVL01000023.1:0-79154 GCF_000514195.1 Pseudomonas sp. URIL14HWK12:I6 | reverse complement strand
GGGAGTCACAATCCCGTGCTCTACCAACTGAGCTACGCCCACCATATTGCGTCACAAAAAAGCCATTCAACTTCTTTGCTGAACTTCATCAGGCCTGCGGCATGAATGAAGCTTTAATTGGTGCGGATGAAGAGACTCGAACTCTTACGCCTCGCGGCGCTGGAACCTAAATCCAGTGTGTCTACCAATTCCACCACATCCGCAGATGAAGCTTTTTAAAGCAAAGGCGCCAGATTGTTACATCTGGCGCCTTTCGAAATATGGGGTGGACGATGGGGATCGAACCCACGACAACGGGAGTCACAATCCCGTGCTCTACCAACTGAGCTACGCCCACCATATCGCGCTACTTGTGCCAAAGCTGCCTAATGGCGCACCCGGCAGGACTCGAACCTGCGACCATCCGCTTAGAAGGCGGATGCTCTATCCAGCTGAGCTACGGGCGCCTTATTAATCTGTACTCTTGGAGGACTACAAACTAAATGCTTTCCAGCTTCGCAGAACGCTAATTCCGCTCAACCTTCTTAACCAGTGCTAGGCTGTGCCCGACAAGTGCGACGAATAGTATAGAGCGCTCCCAAGGTCGTCAAATCCTTTTTGAAAAAAATTCATTTAATTAAAGGAGTTAGGGGAATTTGCTGACCAAGCGCCTTTGCCCTCACCGTCTGACATGCGAGAATGCGTTCTCTTTTTTTCCCCTCTCGATGGTTAATCACGCGCAATGACTGCACAACTAATCGACGGCAAATCGATCGCCGCCAGCCTGCGCCAGCAGATCGCCCAACGAGTTGCCGAGCGTCGCCAGCAAGGCCTGCGCACTCCCGGCCTCGCGGTGATCCTGGTCGGCAGCGATCCTGCCTCTCAGGTTTATGTCTCGCACAAGCGTAAAGACTGTGAAGAGGTCGGCTTCCTCTCTCAAGCCTACGACCTGCCTTCCGAAACCACTCAAGAAGCGCTGACCGATCTGATCGATCGCCTCAACGACGACCCGGCCATCGACGGCGTGCTGCTGCAACTGCCGCTGCCCGAGCACCTGGACGCCTCCAAACTGCTGGAGCGCATTCGCCCGGACAAAGACGTCGATGGCTTCCATCCTTATAACGTCGGTCGCCTGGCCCAGCGCATTCCGTTGCTGCGTCCGTGCACCCCAAAAGGCATCATGACCTTGCTGGAAAGCACCGGCGTTGACCTTTATGGTCTGGATGCGGTGGTGGTTGGCGCGTCCAACATCGTCGGCCGCCCGATGGCGATGGAACTACTGCTGGCCGGTTGCACCGTGACCGTCACCCACCGCTTCACCAAGGACCTGGCCGGCCACGTCGGTCGCGCTGATCTGGTGGTGGTCGCCGCCGGCAAGCCGGGACTGGTCAAGGGTGAGTGGATCAAGGAAGGCGCGATCGTGATCGACGTCGGCATCAACCGTCAGGACGACGGCAAGCTGGTCGGTGACGTGGTGTATGAAACCGCCCTGCCCCGCGCCGGCTGGATCACTCCGGTTCCCGGCGGCGTTGGCCCGATGACCCGTGCCTGCCTGCTGGAAAACACCCTCTACGCGGCAGAAACCCTGCACGCCTGAGACGTTTTTTGCGCAGTAAAAGAACCCCGCCTTGTGCGGGGTTTTTCGTATCTGAGAAAAAACACTAACCGTTCGCCGGAAACCCCTATTTTTACAGGCCTTTTCACGAGATTTTCAGGTCATTCAAACAACCATCGACAGATCTTCAGCCATACTCCTAGAATGCGACGCTTTGAAGAAATAACCCGTTACAAACTAACGGAATATCCAACCTTTATGAGTTCGCCCGCGTGAAAATTCGTCTTTCGATCCTGAGCCTGTTATTTGCTGTTTCAGGCACATTCGTCACGCCAACGGTCAACGCCGCAGAAACTACCGCCGCGCCACGCGACGCTTCACAACTGAAGATCGCCTCCGGCAGCGCCCTGCTTATGGATTTGCAGACCAATAAAGTCATCTATTCGAGCAACCCGGATGTGATCGTACCGATCGCCTCGGTGAGCAAGCTGATGACCGGACTGGTGGTGGTTGAAGCGCACCAGAACATGGACGAATGGATCGACGTCGACATCAGCCACACGCCGGAAATGAAAGGTGTGTTCTCCCGAGTCAAACTGAAGAGCGAACTGCCGCGTCGGGAAATGTTGCTGATTGCCCTGATGTCCTCGGAAAACCGTGCAGCCGCCAGCCTTGCGCATCACTACCCGGGCGGTTATGCAGCATTCATCGCGGCGATGAATGCCAAGGCCAAGGCACTGGGCATGACCAACACCCACTATGTCGAACCTACCGGCTTGTCGGAACGTAACGTCTCCACCGCCCGCGATCTGAGCAAACTGTTGGTGGCCGCGAGCAAGCACCCGATCCTCACTGAACTGACGACCACCAAGGAAAAAACGGTGTCGTTCCGTAAACCCAACTACACCTTGGGTTTCCGCAACACCGATCACCTGGTGAACAAGGCTGACTGGGACATCAAGATCACCAAAACCGGCTTCACCAACCCGGCAGGTCATTGTCTGGTGCTGGTGACACGGATGAGCAACCGCCCGGTTGCCCTGGTGATTCTCGATGCGTTCGGCAAGTACACGCATTTTGCCGATGCCAGCCGCATCCGCAGTTGGATGGAAACCGGCCGGAGCGCCAGCGTTCCGGCAGTTGCGCAGCAATACAAGGCCGAGAAAAACCTCAAGTCGCGCCAGAGCGGCGTGGTCGAAGCCTCCAAGTAGTTCGCGAAACAATAAAAAGCCCCGGCATCTCGGGGCTTTTTATTGCCTGCGTCTCAGTCATTGGGCAGCGGCATCTGTTCGTCATCGGGAATGCCATCACCGGCACTCGGATCACGATGATGCTCCGGCGTCAGCACATTAGGCCGTGCCAACGGATCCCTCAGCGGACTGTCCGGATCCAGCACAGGGTCCACGTCGTCCTCAGGCGTGGTCGGCACGCTGTCCGGTTTTTTATCGTCGAAGCTGGAATCGGTACTCATACGCACCTCACTTCAGGGTTTCAGGTCAGCCAAAGGATCGTAAGGCTTGGCCGGACGTTTACTGTCGTCGTCCGGTTGCACGTCTCGCGGCGCCTTGGCGGGGCCGACCGGATCAACTTGCGGATCGTCGAGATCCGGTGAATCCGGATCGAAACCCAGATCATGACCGGACGAATGCTCGCTTGAGTGTGGGCCTTTCGGGGATGGGGAATCTGCCATGCTCGCCTCCTGATTCACCCGCACATTCGGGCTCTATCAGTGAGAGGCCTGCCGGGCGTGAGGGTGCCCGGCAGATGACGAACGGAGCCTTAATGTGCGGCCAAGGCCTTTCTGGCTTGCGCCGCTTCACGTTCCTGGCCGGCCTGCGCCAGCTCGTCCGCAGCCTTGAGCCAGCGCTGGCGGTCGACTTCGGCAGGAATCTGCGACGGTTTCTGGATCAGTACTGCCCAGCCGCCGGATTTTTCGAAGGCGGATTCAAAGGAACTGAAACTCATCAGTTCGCGGCGATTCATCCCGGCGCGCAACAGCACCTTCTGTTTCAGCCGGTCATAACCGGAAAGGATCGCGTAACGCGGTTCAGCCCAGAACGCCGAGCCTTCACTGAAGCGCACCATCACCGGATAACCGGCCGCCACCTGAGTCAACAAGGCAGGCAGGTTCTTGTCCAGCGGGTAGACCACCATGCCGTAATCACGGGCCAGGTTCTGCAGATTTTGCTGCAACTGATCCTGTGCCCCCGGCAGATGCAACGGTTTTTCCAGCAGGCCCGGGGTGATCATGATGCCTTGCTGCGACAACAGGCTGGCCAGCACTTGCGGACCACTTTGATTGGCTTCGCCGCGATAGAACGTGCCGCTGAGTTCGACCCGTTCCGGTAGACGCTTGACCTGCGGCGCGACACTGCCCGCACACCCTGCCAACACCGCCGCGCAACCGGCCACCAGCAACGCCCCTCGCAATCGAGAAAATACCTGCACCATCATCACTCTCGTCAGACGCCGGTCATCGTGTTCCGGCAACGCCTGCGATCATAGGGCGGCGCAGGCCTGCGGTATAGCCTTAAACCTCAGACCGATCGTTTGCATAGAGCGAACTGATTGGTCAATAGTCTGAAACACCCCATTGTCTAGACTGTCACTGAAACAGAGCGAATTGAAAAAGTGAGTGCCCGACGCAGGGCAAAGAGGAGGCACTGATGAGCCTGACCATGACTATCGTAATGCTGATCGCCGGCTGGCTGGCCGTGGCCACTGCCATGTTGTGGGGCGTGCTGCGGATTTCGCGGCGCCACCATCACCCGCAGCCCCCTGTGGCGGTCGAAAAACCGCAAAAGCACAACGCACGGCACGCGACCGCACATTGATACTGCAAACGTTCCGCCCATAAAAAAGCCCCCTGAACGCTTGGCGCTCAGGGGGCTTTTGGCTGGTCAGCGCTTACGCCTGCTGCGCCAGTTTCTTCTGCTTCGCCCGGCGCGACATCATGTTCAGCACCTCAATCGCTGCCGAGAACGCCATGGCGGCGTAGACATAACCTTTCGGTACGTGGGCGCCGAAGCCTTCGGCGATCAGTGTCATACCGATCATGATCAGGAAGCCCAGCGCCAGCATCACCACTGTCGGGTTGTCATTGATGAACTTGGCCAGCGGTTCAGCCGCAAACAGCATCACCATTACCGAGACCACCACTGCGATCACCATGATCGGCAAGTGCTCAGTCATGCCCACCGCGGTAATGATGCTGTCGATCGAGAACACCATGTCCAGCATCAGGATCTGACCGATCGCAGCAGCGAAGCCCAGGGTCACGGTCGATGTCGCGCTTTTCGGGTCTTCCGGCGCCGGGTCCATGCTGTGATGGATCTCGGTCGTGGCTTTCCACACCAGGAACAGACCACCGGCAATCAGGATCATGTCCTTCCAGGAGAACGCCTGGCCCATGATTTCGATCACAGGGGCAGTCAACTGCACAATGAAGGCGATGGTGCTCAACAGAGCCAGACGCAGAATCAGCGCCATGCCGATACCGATGCGCCGCGCCTTCTGCCGATGCTGCACGGGCAGTTTGTTGGTCAGGATCGAAATAAAGATCAGGTTATCGATGCCGAGCACGATTTCCATCACCACCAGTGTGGCCAAAGCAACCCAGGCGGCGGGGCTGGCGGCGAGTTCTAACAGATATTCCATTGGTCAGTCCTGACTCTGTGTAAGACGGTTTAGATGGTCTTGGAGGAAGATTCGGATTTTTCCGCGTCTTTTTCCGGTGTTTCTTTTTTCTCGATCAGGCCGCCGGTGGCGTCGCTAAGCGCTTGTTCAGCAGCCTTGTGCGTGTCGTCGATCGCCTGTTTGGCGCTTTCGGCGGCCTTGCCCATCAACTGCTGGGCGCTTTTCTCGGCCTGATCGCAACCGGCCATAAGCAGTAAAGACGTAAACATCAACGCTGGAATTGTGTATTTCATGGGACTTCCTTCGAATGAACAGACAGGGTCACAGACCGCCCGTCGATGGCTGGGCATTCTAGGGAGACAAACACTTCAGGAAAATTCGTATTTTTAGCGGCTATACTTCGGTTTTTACGAATCCAATACCTTCAAAACAGAGGTCGTGGCTCGATGCTCAACTACCGACAACTGCATTACTTCTGGGTGGTCGCCAAGACCGGCAGCATCGTGCGTGCCTGCGAACAGCTGAACCTCACGCCACAAACCATCAGCGGGCAGATTTCGCTGCTCGAACAAACTTACGGCATCGAACTGTTTCAACGGGTCGGCCGTCAGTTGGAGCTGACCGAAGCCGGACGCCAAGCCCTGCCCTACGCCGAGCAGATGTTTCAGTTAGGCGGCGAACTGGAGCTGATGCTGCGCGCCCAGCCCAACGAGCAGCAGATCCTGTTCCGCGTCGGCGTGGCGGACGTGGTGCCCAAGTCCATCGTCTACCGCCTGATTGCGCCGACCATGGAGTTGCACGAGCCGCTACGCATCACCTGCCGCGAAGACAAACTCGAACGCCTGCTGGCGGATCTGGCCATCCAGCGCCTGGACCTGGTGATTTCCGACAGCCCGATGCCGTCGCACCTCGACATCAAGGGCTACAGCCAGAAGCTCGGCGAATGCGGAATCAGTTTCTTCGCCACCGCGCAGCTGGCGGCACAATACGGGCAGGATTTCCCGCGCAGCCTCAACGGCGCACCGCTGCTGATTCCCGGGGCGGAAACCGTGGTGCGCAGCCGTTTGCAACGCTGGTTCGCCGAGCAACAGATACAGCCGCGAATCGTCGGGGAGTTCGATGACAGCGCCCTGATGCAGGCCTTCGGCCAATCGGGCAGCGGGATTTTCATCGGCCCGAGCGTGATTGCCGATGAAGTCAAACGCCAGTACGGCGTCGAGGAGATTGGCCAGACCGACGCGGTGACCGAGTCGTTCTATGCCATTTCGGTGGAGCGCAAGGTCAAGCACCCCGGCATCGTTGCGATTACCGAAGGTGCCCGACGCGAGCTGTTTACCGCGTTATGACGTCTGGGCGCACGCTTCGCGCGGCTTGAGCGTCATCAGCACCATGGCGAGGAACACCGACAGCAGGATGAACCCGGCAGCGGCGAACCCCAGAAAGCCGAGGCCGGCACTGTCGATCACTCGACCGCCGATCATCGCTCCGAGGCCGATCCCGAGGTTGGCCCCGGCGATATTCAGCGAGGCGGCAAAGGCTGGCGCTTCCGGTGCGGCCTTCATCAGGCGTACATGGCTGACCAGGAACAACGCAGCCTGGGTGATACCCCAGATGCCCATGGCCACCGCCAGCCCCACCGTCGAGTGAATGTTCGGCACCAGCGAGACCATGCCGGCAATCATGAACGCGCAGAACAACACCGAGGCGCCCAGTGGATGACGATCCACCGCGCGACCGCCCAGTGAGTTGCCGATCAGCCCGACCGCACCGAAGCCCATCAGGCACCAGCCAACCACCGTACCGTTGAACCCGGCCAGACGCTCAAGAATGTCGGCCAGATAGGTATAAGCGGTGAACATGCCGCTGAATACCAGAATCGACAACAGCACATGGCCGATCATCAGCGGGTTGCGCAGGATCTTGAACTGCGAGGCGAAGCTGACCTGATGCTGGTGCAGGCTGGTTTTCGGCAGGTACACAAACAGCAACAAGGCCTTAGCGAAAGCGATGACCGCCAGAATCGCAAACGCACTGCGCCAGCCGAACGCATCGGAAATCAAGGTGCCCACCGGAATGCCGAACACCGTCGCGCAAACAATGCCGAAGCCGATCTTGGCAATCGCGCGGCCGGCGTGATCCGGGCCGACGATGTCCACTGCGGTCTCACTGGCCAAGGCCCAGAACACCGGCAGGCCGAGCGCCGGGATCAACCGGGCGATGGCCATGACCCAGATGTTCGGCGCCAGCGCCGCAACGGTGTTGGCCAGGCCGAACATGATCAAAATCGTGATGAACAACTTGCGCCGCTCGAACCGGGCGAAATACGCGGTCAAAAATGGACCGAACATCGCCACCGTGAAAGCGAATAGAGTCACCAGCAAACCGGCCTGCGGAATGGTTACCGCCAGGTCGCGGGCAATGGCCGGCAACAGGCCGACGATGACGAATTCCGTGGTCAGCACCGTGAATCCGGCGGCGGACAACAGAAGAATGGGCAACAGCATGAGCAACTCCAGCAAAACGACGACACCAGCGATGACCGAAAGGCCCGCTGGCAGACTATGAAAATGAGGATGGCGAATCTTAACAGAGTGTTTCCGGGCTGACTTGCACAAACCTGCCGACTTGCCGATCAATCCGGTGGCAGATCGTCACAGGCCTGAAGGATAACGCCTACGCTGTGATAAAGTCCGCGCCCTGAAAAACGTACACCCTATTCAGCGGCCTGTTTAACAGCGTTGATGGCGCGTCAGCCCTTTCGGTTCGTGCCGGTGACCTGCCCCCCGATGTATCACCGGTTTCACGCAACCTTGCACCCTATAAAAAATCAGAGATGCCGTTATGACCGCTTCATCCCCTTCTCTATTGCAACGCCTGAAAAACCTCAGCCTGGTCACGCAGATCCTGATCGGCCTGATTGCCGGTATCGCTCTGGCGCTGTTCGCCCCGGAAGCGGCGAAAGGCTCGGCGTTCATCGGCAAAGTGTTCGTCTCGGCGCTGAAAGCCGTGGCGCCGATTCTGGTGTTCGTGCTGGTGATGGCGTCGATCGCCAACCACAAGCACGGTCAGGAAACCCACATCCGGCCGATCCTGTTTCTGTATCTGCTCGGCACCTTCGCTGCGGCGGTGGTGGCGGTGGTTGCCAGCATGGCGTTTCCCTCGCATCTGGTGCTGTCCACCGACAACGTCGCGGTGACGGCGCCGGGCGGGATCACTGAAGTCCTGCAGAGCCTGCTGTTGAGCGTGGTTGACAACCCGGTCAGCGCGCTGATGAATGCCAACTTCATCGGCATTCTGGCCTGGGCGATCGGCATGGGCGTCGCGATTCGCCACGCCGGTGACACCACCCGCGAAGTGCTCGGCGACCTGTCCAATGGCGTGACGCTGATCGTGCGCGTGGTGATTCGCTTCGCACCTCTGGGCATTTTCGGTCTGGTGGCTTCGACTCTGGCCACTTCAGGCTTCGGTGCACTGATCGGTTACGCGCATCTGCTGGGCGTGCTGCTGGGCTGCATGCTGTTCGTCGCGCTGGTGATGAACCCGCTGATCGTGTTCTGGAAACTCCGTCGCAACCCGTATCCGCTGACCCTCAAGTGCCTGCGCGAAAGCGGGATCACCGCGTTCTTCACCCGCAGCTCGGCGGCGAACATTCCGGTCAACCTGGAACTGAGCAAGCGCCTGGGCCTGCACGAAGACACCTACTCGGTATCGATCCCGCTGGGCGCAACCATCAACATGGCTGGCGCGGCGATCACCATCACCGTGCTGACCCTGGCCGCCGTGCACACGCTGGGGATTGCCGTGGACATCCCGACCGCGATCCTGCTCAGCGTTGTCGCGGCGATCTGCGCCTGTGGCGCCTCGGGCGTGGCCGGCGGCTCGCTGCTGCTGATTCCGCTGGCGTGCAGCCTGTTCGGTATCCCGAGCGAGATTGCCATGCAGGTGGTGGCGGTCGGTTTCATCATTGGGGTGTTGCAGGACTCGGCGGAGACGGCGTTGAATTCGTCCACCGATGTGCTGTTTACCGCCGCGGCGTGCCTGGGTGAAGAGGCGAAAGCCCAGCGCACCGCATAACCCCTGTAGGAGTGAGCCTGCTCGCGATAGCGGTGTGTCAGTCACATCGTCTCGGTATGACACACCGCTATCGCGAGCAGGCTCACTCCTACAAAAAACAAAAGCCCGCCAAGGCGCAAACCTTGGCGGGCTTTTTTGTAGCTGGGTGTTTTAGTACGCGCCCATGTAATCGCGTTTACCCACTTCAACACCGTTGTGACGCAGCAGCGCGTAGGTGGTGGTGACGTGGAAGAAGAACTGCGGCAGACCGTAGCTCAGCAGGTAAGCCTGGCCGCTGAAGCGCTTCTCTTTCGGGGTGCCCGGACGAGTAACAATCTCGATGCCTTCCTTGCCATTGATCTGCTCCGGCTTGATCTCGCCGATGTAGGCCAGGACCTTGGCAATCAGCGCCTGCAGCTCGGCGAAGGTGGTTTCGGTGTCGTCATATTTCGGGATTTCGACTTCGGCCAGACGCGAGGAAACGCCCTTGGCGAAGTCGACGGCGATCTGCACCTGACGCACCAGCGGGAACATGTCCGGGTACAGGCGCGCTTGCAGGAAGGCGTTCGGGTCGATGTTTTTCTCGGTGGCGTGGGCTTCAGCCTTTTTCAGGACATCGCTCAGGGCGTTGAGCATTTGTTGAAAAACCGGGACGGATGCGGCGTACAGGGAAATGGTCATGGCAGTCTCGTGTAGTGGCTGGGTGGAACGTGGAGGCGATTATAGCCATGCTTGATGACCACACGGCTTGCCTTTTGTTAGCCAAGGATTAGGCTAGGCGCCTTCGACTGCTGAGGGAACGCGCGATGACCACCGAACTTGCAACCACCACCGACGAACCACGGCTCACCGCCACGGAAATCCGCATTCTGGGTGCGTTGATCGAAAAACAGGCCACCAGCCCGGAAACCTATCCGCTGACCCTCAATGCGCTGGTGCTGGCCTGCAATCAGAAAACCAGCCGCGAGCCGGTGATGAACCTGACTCAAGGCCAGGTTGGCCAGAGCCTGCGGGCGCTGGAAAGCCACGGTTACGCCAAACTGGTCATGGGCAGTCGCGCCGACCGCTGGGAGCACAAGCTCGACAAGGCGCTGGAACTGGTGCCGGCCCAAGTGATTCTCACTGGCTTGATGTTCCTGCGTGGCCCGCAGACAGTGAATGAGCTGCTGACCCGCAGCGGCCGCATGCATGACTTCGAAGATGCCGAGCAAGTGGTGCATCAGCTTGAGCGCCTGATTGCGCGCGGACTGGCGGTGTTGATTCCACGTCAGGCCGGTCAGCGCGAAGACCGCTACACCCATGCGCTGGGCGATCCGGCAGATATCGAGGCGATTCTGGCGGCGCGACAGAATCCTGGAGAGCGCGCGACCAGCGGCGTTTCCGTGGAGAGAATCGAAGAGCTGGAAGCACGGATTGCCGCACTGGAAGAGCGCCTGGCGCGCCTCGAATAATCACCCCCAATCCTATGGTGGGAGCGGGCTTGCTCGCGAAGGGGCCGTGTCAGTCGAATCACTGTGAATGACACACTGCATTCGCGAGCAAGCCCGCTCCCACAGGGTCTACACCAAGCCGAAGATCTCTATTTACTCCCCATCCCAGTAATCCACACCATCCGCCAGCCGCGCCACGGCAACAAAACCTGACGCATTACCCTGGTCATCGACTTTGAAGTTGTCCATCACCGCGTATTTGTTGGAGTCCGGGTACTCACAGATATCCGGTTGCTGCTGGGTGCTGACCGCCAGGTAACGCAGTTCCGCGTCGCTGGTGTTGATGATCTGATGCGCCGTTTCCGGGCCGCCCGGCGGGCAGGCGATCACGTCGCCCGCGCGGATCTGAAAGCGTTCGGGCCCCAGTCGCACTTCGCCCTCCCCGGCCACCACATAGAACATCTCTTCATTGACCCGATGGCTGTGAAACGGACTGCCGCGCATGCCTGGCGGTAGTGCGTACAGGCGATAACCGAGTTTTTGCGCGCCGAGTTGCTGGCCGATGCGCGCCATGCGTTGTTGATAGCGGCCAGCGGTTTCACCTTCCGGGGCAAGGGCTTCGGGCAGGGATTCGAGTTCGACCTGGTGCAGGTTGAGGATGGGTGGGTGCATGGCGGGCCTCGGTCACGGTTTTTGTGGGTGGCAAGTCTGGGCTGGCTGGGGAGGCAGTATAGGCATGGATGTCTGGCTTGAGACCGTGGTGCATCCTTCGCGAGCAGGCTCGCTCCCACAGAGGATCTACAGCGAACACACAATCTGTGCATGACAAAAATTCAACTGTGGGAGCGAGCCTGCTCGCGAAGAGGCCCGCCCAGCCAGCACAACTCATCAGCTCCGGGCAAACGCCACCGCCGCCGCAAACTGCTCTTCATTTGGCCGCACCCCGGTGTACAGCACAAACTGCTCCAGCGCCTGGATCGCAATCACTTCAAGCCCGGTAATCACCTTCTTGCCCTCGGCCCGCCCCCGCACGATCAGCGGCGTTTCCGACGGAATCGCTACCACATCGAATACCGTGTCGGCGGCCTGGATCACTTCAGGCTCGAACGCCAGTTGCCCGGCCTCCGGCCCGCCGTCCATGCCCACCGGGGTGACGTTGATCAGCATCTGCGGCCGCTCGTCGCCGAGCTCCGCCTGCCAGCGATAGCCCAGCGAATCGGCCAATGCGCGCCCGGCGCGCTCGTTACGCGCAACGATCAAGCCATTCTTGTAGCCACCATCGCGCAAGGCACTGGCCACCGCTTTGGCCATGCCGCCGCTGCCGCGCAGGGCAAACGTCGTGTCTTGCGGTACCGCGTGGGTTTCCAGCAATTGCGCGATGGCGATGTAGTCGGTGTTGTAGGCCTTGAGGTGGCCGTGGGTGTTGACGATGGTGTTGATCGACTGGATCGCCGCTGCCGACGCATCCAGCTCATCGACCAGCGCAATGCACGCTTCCTTGAACGGCATCGACACCCCGCAACCACGAATCCCCAGCGCACGAATGCCGCCGACGGCCCCCGGCAGGTCCTGACTGCTGAACGCCTTGTAATAGAAGTTCAGGCCCAACTGCTCATACAAATGGTTATGAAAGCGCAGACCGAAATTCCCCGGGCGCCCCGACAGGGACATGCACAGCTGGGTGTCTTTGTTGGGATTCATCTGCATGAAACTTCTCCTTGAAAACGGACTTTCGGATGGACGGAGTTAGCCATTCCATCGGGTTCTGGACGATCATAAGCGCCTGTCTGCAACGGGCCGCGTGCCCCTTTGACCTGCCGGTAAAGAAGCCGGTACAGACCTTACACAAAATTTACCCAGCGGCTGTGCTGATTTTCAGAATTTCGCTGTCATAGAAGTATCCCCGCGACAACTTTGGGCCTGGTGCAGGCCCGGACGCCGGGTCGAAGAACCGAGGAATTATCATGATTCGTAAACTCCCCATCGTGGCCTTGTTGATTGGTGCATTCGCTATCACAGGTCAGGCAGAAGCCCACGGCGGTGGCTGGCAGGGTCCGGCAGTGTTTGGTGCGATCGTCGGCTCGGCCATCATCGGCTCCGCGTTGATCAACCAGGACCGGCCGGTCTACGTGCAACAGCCTGTTTACGCTCAACCGGCACCGGTTTATGTGCAACAACCGCCGCCACCGGTCTACTACCAGCCGGCGCCGGTCTATGTGCAACAACCGGTCTACGTGCCTGGCCCGGTCTACTACGGCCCACCACGCGGCTACTACGGCCGGCCACACGGCTACTACGGTGGCCCGCGCTGGTAATCGCAACCAACAAGCCCCGCTTTATAGCGGGGCTTTTTTATGACCGTCGGTCGGGCAGAGTCTGAAAAAATCTCGCCAAGGTCGCTGTGAGGACAGTTCCAGCAGCTAAAGTCGGCATGATGGACTTGACCGTTGGGGGCAAAACACAGAACGGTCATCTATTTGTCATGACGGAACCGCAATCTGAATCCGTCCGTAAACAACAGGTTGATAAAAACAAGGACGACCCATGCCTACACAAAATCCGCACCGCATCGTCGGTCTGTGCACTTCAAGCAAGGTGTACAGCGCGTTGACTGAACTGAAACACCTGGAAGGCCACCGCTGCGCCAAGTTTCTTTCGCTGCTGGCGGAGAATCTCGTGCACAAGGGCCTGCTCAATGAGCGCGAAGTGGTGCACATGCTCGACCAGGTTGTCGACTGATGCAGTCCTCACTGTGATCAATGACCACTATCGAAAGCGTTGATTGTCCCTGAGCGCAACGAATCCATAAGGTAGCTCCACAGATTGATGGAGGTACTTGTCATGGCTCAGGTTCAAATCATGTCGGTAATCGGCAGCGCTGTTCCCGCATCGCTCAGAGCGTCGGGATTGCTCGCCTGCTGGTATCTGGTGCGCGATGGCGAGCCGATCAGCGGCCCGCTCACTTCGCTGCCCGCGGCGCAGGCCCTGTCGCAGAAAATCGTCAGCCGCCCATTCCACGCTTAAGGCAACTGGACTTTCGGTTTGGTCTCGATGAACAGCGCCCAACTGGACATGAACAGCGCCGCGATCAGCGGCCCGATCACGAAACCGTTGAGGCCAAACACCGCGAGGCCGCCGAGGGTCGAGATGAGGATCATGTAATCCGGCATGCGCGTGTCCTTGCCGACCAGAATCGGGCGCAGCACGTTGTCCACCAGACCGATCACAAACACCCCGAACAGCCCCAGCACCACGCCCTGCCAGATCATCCCGCTGAGCAGAAAGTACACCGCCACCGGCGCCCAGACGATTCCCGCACCCACCGCCGGCAACAGCGACAGAAAGCCCATCAGCACCGCCCACAGCAACGCACTAGGGATGTCGAGAAACCAGAAAATCGCCCCACCCAATGCGCCCTGAGTGACCGCCACCACCAGGTTGCCCTTGACCGTCGCGCGTACCACCCGATTGAACTTCAACTGCAAACGGCGTTTGTGGCTCTCTTCCAACGGCACCGCGGTGCGTACCTTGCGCACCAGCTCGGCGCCATCGCGCAGAAAGAAAAACAGCAGGTACAGCATGATGCCGAAGCTGACCACGAACTCGAATGTGCCTTGACCGAAACTGAACGCCTGACTGGCCAGCACCTGACTGCCCTGCATCGACGCCTTGACGATTTTCTCGCGCAGACCGTTGAGTTCGCCCATGCCGAAGCGATCGAGCAAATGCTGAAAATACGGGGGCAGGCTGTGTTTGAACTGTGCCAGATAGGCACCGATGTCCAGTTGGCCGCTTTCGATGTTGTTGTACACCGTCGCGCCTTCCTGGACCAACAGGATGCTGAGGATGATCACCGGCAGAATCGCGATCACCAGGCAGATGCCCAGAGTGCAGAGCGCTGTCAAGTTGCGCCGCCAGCCGAATTTGAGCTGTAACTTGCGCTGCATCGGCGCAAACAGAATGCCGAGAATCACCGCCCAGAACACCGCGCCGTAGAACGGCAGCAGAATCCAGATGAAGGCGACCGTCACCAATAGCAACAGCACGGTGAGGGATTTGAATTGCAGGGTTTTTTCGTTCATGTCCGATCCATGTCAGTCAGGCGTCTCGCACGCCCCGAACCTTAGTCAGCCGGGGCGCGCGCGAGTGCCATCTTTGTTCATGGAGCATAGATTGCCTGGACGATGCAGCCCGGCTAATCAGCGCACCGGCAGTTTGACGATCTGCGCAGTGCTCAACACATCGCCGAAGGTGTCTTCGACTTCCGCCAGCGCGGCCTTATGCAGCGAATCCTTGTCGATTGACACGCCGTTGGCGCGGGTGATGGCGCGGGTCGCCGAAGCATCGGACGCGACAATCACGTTGTAGCCCAAAGGCGCTGCGTCCCGCGCGGCACCCGCCACACAGGCGTGGGTCATCAGGCCGGAAATGATCAGGGTCTGGATGCCGGCGTTTTTCAATTGCTGGTCAAGGTCGGTGCTGGCGAACACGCTGACGGTGCTCTTTTGCAGCACCACGTCTTGCGGACGCGGCTGCATGTCCGGGTGAAATTTGACGGTCTGGCCATCGATGGCAAACACTGGCGAGCCGGCCGGGGCAACGTGCTGCACGTGATACACAGGGATCTTGTGACTGTCGGCAAAGGTGATCAGCTCACGGGTTTTCGCCAGGGCAGCGGCACCTTCCGGGATCGGCATCTTGCCGCTGAAATATTCATTCTGGAAGTCGATCACCACCAGCGCAGACTTGCCCGCTGGCAGATGATCGACCGGTGTAGCGCCGGACATTGCCCGAATGGTCGGGTGGTTGTCGGCCATCGCTGCGCTGCTGGCCAATACACCGGAAAATGCACAAGCGGTGAGAAAGCGGCGAGTAAAGTTCTGCATGGGAAAGTCCTGCCTCGGTTGATTTGACAAGCGAATCTTAAGCAGCTCACCGCCGCACCGAACACAGTGAAACCGGCACATGATCTGTGCCTTTTCTGCACAGATAAAGTCCACGCACTCAAACGTAGATCCAGATCAATAAACCGCGATTGTCACTGCACTACCCTGCCGCGCTTTTGCGACCGATGCCGCCATGAAGCCAGACCTCCCCCTCGCCGCCCCGGAATTGCTCGCCCCTGCCGGCACCCTGAAGAACATGCGCTACGCCTTCGCCTACGGTGCCGATGCGGTCTACGCCGGCCAGCCGCGTTACAGCCTGCGGGTGCGCAACAACGAGTTCGACCACGCCAACCTCGCCCTCGGCATTCGCGAGGCGCAGGCACAGGGCAAGCGCTTCTACGTGGTGGTCAACATCGCCCCGCACAACGCCAAACTGAAGACCTTCCTCAAGGATCTGGCGCCAGTGATCGAGATGGCGCCGGACGCGCTGATCATGTCCGACCCCGGCCTGATCATGCTGGTGCGCCGGCATTTTCCGCAGATGCCGATCCACCTTTCGGTGCAGGCCAACACGGTGAACTGGGCGAGCGTCGAGTTCTGGCAGCAACAAGGTCTGAGCCGGATCATTCTGTCGCGGGAGCTGTCGCTGGAAGAAATCGGTGAAATCCGTGAACAGGTACCGGGCATGGAGCTGGAGGTGTTCGTCCACGGTGCGCTGTGCATGGCCTACTCCGGGCGCTGCCTGCTGTCGGGCTACATGAACAAGCGCGACGCGAATCAGGGCACCTGCACCAACGCCTGCCGCTGGAAGTATTCGACGCAGCAAGCCACGGAAAACCAGCTCGGCGAGATCGTGCAGACCTTCCAGCCGGAGCCGACCCTGGGCATCGGCGCGCCGACCGATCAGGTGTTTCTGCTGCAGGAAGCCAATCGCCCCAATGAACTAATGCCCGCTTTTGAAGACGAGCACGGCACCTACATCATGAACGCCAAGGATCTGCGCGCGGTGCAGCACGTCGAGCGCCTTGCACGCATGGGCGTGCATTCGTTGAAGATCGAGGGCCGGACCAAATCGCACTTCTATTGCGCGCGCACCACCCAGGTCTATCGCCGGGCGATCGACGATGCAGTGGCCGGACGCGAGTTCGATCGCAGCCTGATGACCGATCTGGAATCACTGGCCCAGCGCGGCTACACCGAAGGTTTCCTGCGTCGCCATGTGCATGACGAATACCAGAATTATCAGAACGGCAGCTCGGTGTCCGAGCGTCAACAGTTCGTCGGCGAACTGACCGGCGAGCGCCGCGACCGGTTGGCCGAGGTCAAAGTGAAGAACCGTTTTGCCTTGGGCGATCATCTGGAATTGATGACTCCGAAGGGCAATTTCCACTTCGATCTGCACCAGTTGCAGAGTGCCAAGGGTGAAGCGATCGAGGTTGCGCCGGGGGATGGGCACACGGTGTACCTGCCGATTCCGGATGCGGTGGATTTGCGCTTTGGCCTGCTGATGCGCGACCTGACTCCTTGACCCCCTCCCCTGTAGGAGCTGCCGCAGGCTGCGATCTTTTGATCTTGTTCTTCAATAACAAAGTCAAAAGATCGCAGCCTGCGGCAGCTCCTACACAGGGAATGCGGGTGTAGCGGAGTCAGAGGAATTCTTCACGCAACATCGCCACAAACGCCTCACGCGCCGGGTGTACCCCGGCGTTTTCGTGCCAGTAAAACAGGTTGTCGATCACCGTCAGTTCGGGAAACTCATACCCCACGCATCCAGCGCCCTTGGCGTATTGCTCGAACACGCCTTTAGGCACCAAGGCCACTCCGGCGCCAGCACTCACGCAACCGACAATCGCCCCGTAACTGGCCAGGCTGACAATCGGCAGCGCCTGTCCCTGACGCAACAACCAGTGCTCCAACGCTGCCCGATACGGACAACCCTGCGGCCACATGAACACGGTTTTATCCTGCAGATCGTGGATGTCGCGCACCGGTCCGAATGATGTCGAGGCAATCAGTAGCAATTCTTCGCGGTACATCGGCGTGCGTTTCAGTTGCGAACGCTCGACGTCCACCGCGACGATGGCGCCGTCGAGGCGATGGCTGACGGTGTCGTCGAGTAATTGGCCCCAGGTGCCAGTGGTCAACTCCAGCGCCACCTGCGGATAGCGTTGGTGAAACTTGGCCAACAGCCGCGGCAAACGCCCGGTGGCCGAGGACTCGATCGCGCCGATACGCAGCGGGCCGGACGGTTCGGCGGCGGGATCCACCGCGCGCTTGGCTTCGGCGGTCAGCGCCAGAATCCGCTCGGCATACGCAAGAAACGTCTGCCCCGCCGGGCTGATCCGCAGCCCGCGCCCCTCGCGCAGAAACAGCGCCACACCGAGTTCCGCTTCCAACGCCTTGATCCGTGCGGTGATGTTCGACGGCACACAAAACAATTTTTCAGCGGCGCGGGCAATGCTGCCCTCGTCAGCCACGGTCTTGAACATGCGGATCTGCGCCAGCTCCATACTCATCACTCAAAGTGAACATTCAGCGCAGTATAAGTCAGTTGTGGAGACTTGTTGGCCGCCCGGATACTCGGCGCATCAACCCTTGCGGTGCGCCGATCATGCCGTCTCCTTCTCCCTTTAAAATCATTCTGGCCATGGCCTTCGTGGTCGGCTGCTGGGCCTATTCACCGACTGGCATTCACATTGGCCTGCAAGCCTACGACCCCGGGCATCTCGCGTTGCTGCGGTTTCTCCTGGCGTCGTTGTTCATGGCCGTGATCGCGGCGTTCAAGGGTATTCGCCTGCCGCAACGGCACGACGTACCGCTGTTGTTCGCCCTGGGATTTTTTGCCGTCAGCCTGCATCACGTGGCGCTGAACATCGGCCAGCAAAGCGTCAGTGCCGGCGCCTCCAGCGTACTGGCGCAGTCGAGCCCGCTGTTCAGTACGCTGCTGGCGCGTTACGTGTTCAAGGATCAGGTCAGTGTCTGGCGATGGGGCTGCGTGTTGCTGGGACTGGTCGGGGTGGTGATCGTGGTCAGCGCCGATCGGGGCCTGGGGCAGATCGACGCGCATGGCTTGCTGATTCTGCTGGCGGCGCTGTCATGGAGCATTTACTTCGCCCTGCAAAAACACCACGCCCGGCGTTATGACGGCTTCAGTCTGGCGTGTTATGCGGTGTGGTCGGGGACGCTGCTGTTGCTGATTTATCTGCCGGGGCTGGGTGCGGCGGTGTTGCAAGCGCCGCTGCAAGTGCAGTGGGCAGTGCTGGCACTGGGGGTATTTCCCAGTGCACTGGCCTATCTGGCCTGGGGCTTTGTGCTCAAACATGTGGACTTGAGCCGGGCGACGATGACGTTGTACCTGATACCACCGACGGCGATGGGGATTGCTTCGCTGGGATTGGGCGAGCGACCGACGCTGATGGTGCTGGTGGGGTCGGCGGTGGTGCTGATCAGTGTGCTGGCGTTGAATCTGGAGCGGCGGGTGGAGGGTCGACCGGTTGAGGTCTGATCGAGGTTTTTTACTGAGGCTGATGACCCCATCGCGAGCAGGCTCACTCCTACAGGGGGATGCGTTCTACCTGTGGGAGCGAGCTTGCTCGCGAACGGGCCGGCGCAGACTATAAATATCTCGTGCCGGGTTAGCCTCAGCGCCTGTCATCCGACAACGGCGTCGGCTCATCCGCTGGCGGCACATCATCGTCAGCCGCCGGGTCCTTCCAGTCTTCCGGCCGATCGGCATCACTCAACGGATCGCGCCCCGGGCTCATGCCCGGCGGCGCATCGTGATCGGCCAGTGTCGGCTCATCCGTGCCGGGCACCGGACGGGTCGGATCGGTCGGCAACACACCACCCTGAAACAGCAAATCATTAGCCATGACACACCTCACCAAGGAGGTCCGGAGAACCCGGGCCATACAGCTTGGAAGCGTGCCTGCGCAGGCGGTGCTATCGAGCAGACCAACGGCAATCAGCCCTGCGCACTGAAGCGGTCGCGGCTGTTGGTCAGGTGCAGCCACATGGCCGCGCGCGCCGCGTCCGGATCCTGCCGCTTGATCGCATTCAGGATCGCTTCGTGCTCCAGATGGGCCAACTGCCCCAGCTTGCTCAGATCCGCCGCGCCACGCTCGGCGGCATTGAGCCGCTGACGTGGAATCATCGCGCTGCCCAGGTGCTGCATGATTTCGCTGAAGCAGACGTTGCCGGTGGCTTCGGCGATCAGCAGGTGAAAACGTCGGTCGGCTTCAACACAACTGTCATTGCTGTCCAGCAGACGCTGATAGTCATCCAGCGCTTGGCGCATCTGCAGCAGTTGCTGCTCGCTGCGCCGTTGCGCGGCCAACGCGGCAGCCTGGGTCTCCAAGCCCATGCGCAATTCAAGAATGCTGCGCACGCCGAGCGCGGTGTCGACATTCAGGCGCAAGCCCTGCTCCGCGACGCGCTCGATGACGAACGTGCCGATGCCGTGCCGCGTCTCCACCAGCCCCGACGCCTGCAACTTGGAAATCGCCTCGCGCACGACCGTGCGACTGACGCGGTGTTCCTGAACGATGGCGTTCTCCGACGGCAGCTTGTCGCCGGGCGACAGCCGGCCGAGCAGGATGCTCTGGGTGAGTTTTTCCACCAGATCGTGTGCGAGGTTGTGCGCACGTTTGGGCGCGGGGGCGTCGAGGTCTTCTTGCATGTTCGGTTCCGGTCTTCGGGGCTTGCCGATCGTAGCACTGCGTGATGGCTGACGAGTCGATTTTAGCGCCGAAACCACTTTCAACTTGTATGACAACACTCAATAAAACGAAAAAAACGCAACAACCAAACGCTACGCCCTGTTTGGACATTTGGATCTTGAACCCAAGAGGCGCGTCTGACGGCCGCGATTAAAACCAATAAAAACGGGGAAAAACACCAAAAAGAAATAAAGAATTTGTTCACCAGACAAATTTAATCGCTGCACCCCACTTGTAGGACAAAAAAATCAAGTTGTATGATGTCTATCAACAACGCAACACCCAGCCCTACCCCGCATAAAAATAATCAGTGGGAGAAAACCAAGTGAAAACCTCCGTCTCCGGGATGAACGAGGGCGTCGATTCGACACTCGCGTCCGCCATCTCGAAAGTGAAACGCCACGTCCTGCCGCTCTTCGTGATCATGTTCATCGTCAACTACATTGACCGGGTGAACATCGGTTTCGTCCGCACTCACATGGAACATGATCTGGGCATCGGGGCTGCCGCCTACGGCTTCGGTGCCGGTTTGTTCTTCATCGGTTACGCGCTGTTCGAAGTGCCGTCCAACATGCTTTTGCAGAAAGTCGGCGCGCGTATCTGGCTGACCCGCATCATGCTTACCTGGGGCCTGGTCGCCGCCGGCATGGCGTTCATCCAGAACGAAACGCACTTTTACATCCTGCGCTTTCTGCTCGGCGTGGCCGAGGCCGGGTTCTTTCCCGGGGTGATCTACTACTTCACGCGCTGGCTACCCGGCGCCGAACGCGGCAAGGCGATCGCGATTTTCCTCAGCGGGTCGGCAGTCGCCTCGCTGATCTCCGGCCCGCTGTCCGGCCTGCTCTTGCAGATCAACGGCCTGGGCATGCACGGCTGGCAATGGATGTACTTCATCGAGGGCATGTTTTCCGTGGGGCTGTGCGTGTTTGTGTGGTTTTGGCTCGACGCCAAACCGCATGACGCGAAATGGCTGACCCGCGCCGAACAGGACGCACTGGTCAGCGCCATCGACGATGAACAGAAGGCCCGCGAAGCCGCGACGCCGATCCGCCCATCGATGGGCAAACTGCTCAAGGACCGGCAAATCATCCTGTTCTGCCTGATCTACTTTTTCATTCAACTGACCATCTACGCCGCGACGTTCTGGCTGCCGAGCATCATCAAGAAAATGGGTGAGATGAGTGACTTCCAGGTCGGGCTGTTCAACTCGATCCCGTGGTTGCTGTCGATCGTCGGCATGTACGCCTTCGCCGCTTTCTCGGCCAAGTGGAAGCACCAGCAAGCCTGGGTCGCCACCGCGTTGTTGATCGCCGCAGCAGGGATGTTCATGTCCACCACCGGCGGGCCGATCTTCGCCTTTGTCGCGATCTGTTTTGCCGCGCTGGGCTTCAAGTCCGCCTCATCGTTGTTTTGGCCGATTCCGCAGGCCTATCTGGATGCACGGATCGCCGCGGCAGTAATTGCGTTGATCAATTCAGTGGGCAACCTCGGCGGCTTCGTCGCGCCGACCACCTTCGGCCTGCTCGAAGAACACACCGGCTCGATTCAGGGCGGCCTCTATGGCCTGGCCGCGACCTCGATCATCGCCGCGGTCATCGTCTTCGCTGCACGCACCACCCCGAAACCCGCTGCTGACATCGCCGTGGCCGAAGCCGCGCCGAAGCACGCCTGAATTTCGTTTTGAAGAATGCTGACAAGGATAAAAAACATGACCGCATACGACACTGCCAAAGCGCCAATCATCACTGACATGCAGGTGATTCCAGTGGCCGGCCACGACGGCATGCTGCTCAACTTGAGCGGCGCCCACGGGCCATTTTTCACCCGCAATATCGTCATCCTCAAGGACAACGCCGGCCACACTGGCGTCGGTGAAGTGCCCGGTGGCGAGCGCATCCGCCAGACGCTGGAGGACGCCCGCAGCCTGGTGCTCGGCAGCACAATCGGCAACTATCAGAAGATCCTCAATCAGGTGCGCCAGACCTTCGCCGAGCGTGACGCCGGCGGCCGTGGCCTGCAGACGTTCGACCTGCGCATCACCATCCACGCGGTCACCGGACTCGAAGCCGCCCTGCTCGACCTGCTCGGGCAACACCTCGACGTGCCGGTCGCGGCGTTGCTCGGCGAAGGCCAGCAACGCGACCAAGTGAAGATGCTCGGTTATCTGTTTTATGTCGGCGATCAACGCGAGACCAACCTCGCCTACCGCAGCGAACCGGACACCGATAACGACTGGTTCCGCGTGCGTCACGAGAAGGCCATGAGCGCCGAAGCGGTGGTGCGCCTGGCTGAAGCGGCGCAGGCGAAATACGGTTTCCAGGACTTCAAACTCAAGGGCGGCGTGCTTAGCGGCGACGCGGAAATCGAAGCCGTGACGGCACTGGCCGAACGCTTTCCCGAGGCGCGTATTACGCTTGATCCGAACGGCGCCTGGTCACTGAAAGAAGCGATCCGCCTGTGCCGCGATCAACATAAGGTGCTGGCTTACGCCGAAGACCCGTGCGGTGCGGAAAACGGTTACTCGGGGCGCGAAGTCATGGCCGAGTTCCGCCGCGCAACCGGACTGAAGACGGCGACCAACATGATCGCCACCGACTGGCGCGAGATGGGCCACGCCATTCAGTTGCAGTCGGTGGACATTCCGTTGGCCGACCCGCACTTCTGGACCATGCAAGGCTCGGTACGTGTCGCGCAGTTGTGCCATGAGTGGGGCTTGACCTGGGGCTCACACTCCAACAACCACTTCGATATCTCGCTGGCGATGTTTACCCATGTCGCGGCAGCGGCACCGGGCGACATCACCGCCATCGACACGCACTGGATCTGGCAGGACGGCCAGCGTCTGACCAAGGCACCGCTGCAAATCGTCGACGGTTGCGTGCAAGTGCCGCACAAACCTGGGCTGGGGGTGGAACTGGACATGGATCAATTGGCCAAGGCCCACGAACTGTACAAAGGCATGGGCCTCGGCGCGCGGGATGACAGCGTGGCGATGCAGTTTTTGATACCGGGGTGGACGTTCGATAACAAGCGGCCGTGTCTGGTGCGCTGAATTCTGATCTGCAGTCCACCACTGTCCCCTGTGGGAGCGGGCTTGCTCGCGAAGGCGGCGTGTCAGTCGATATTTGAGTTGACTGACACACCGCCTTCGCGAGCAAGCCCGCTCCCACAGGAGGGGATTTGTGTCAGGCAGAGATTTGCAGCAGCCAGTTTTTGAACGCCGTCATCGCCGCCGTCTCCGGCCGTGACTGCAAGCGCGTCAGCCAATAACTGCCGGTGGTGATTTCAATCGCAAACGGCTGACGAATCACGTCCGCCGCCAGTTGCCGGGCGAACATCAGCGGCGGTGCCAACGCCACCCCGCTGCCCTGCAGCGCGGCCTCCATCATCGCCAGCGATGAGTCGAACACAATGCTTTGCGGCGGCGCCGCGTGGGTCGCCAGGCCGGCGGCGTGAAACCATTCCGGCCATTCATCGGTGCGATAGGAACGCAGCAAGCGCTGTTGCAGCAGATCGCCCGGGGTATGCAACTGCCGGGCAATTTCCGGCACGCACAACACCGACAGTGGCGCATCCAGCAGACGCGTTGCCTCGATGCCGTGCCACGCCCCGGCGCCAAAACGAATCGCGTAATCCAGCCCCTCGGCGGCGACGTCGACCCGGTTGTTGTGAGTCGACAGTCGCAAATCTATGAGCGGATGTTTCGCCTGAAAGTCTGCCAGCCGTGGCAGCAACCAACCGACCGCAAAGGTTCCGACGGCACCCACGGTCAACATTTCCCGATACTGACCGCCGGCCAGCCGCTCGAGCATCTGCGCGATATGATCGAACGACGTGGTCAAAACCGGCAACAGGGTTTCCCCTTCACTGGTCAGCATCAGCCCGCGGGGCAGGCGTTTGAACAGGGTGACGTTGAGTTGCGCTTCGAGGCTTTTCACCTGATGGCTCACCGCCGCCTGAGTCACGCACAGCTCCACGGCGGCACGGGTAAAGCTCAGATGCCGCGCCGAGGCTTCGAACGCGCGCAGTGCATTGAGCGGCAGTTGAGGTCGAATCATGCCTGGTCCCAAATTTTTCTAATGGCTCATCCGAAATATCATCGTTTGTCGACGAGTGCCAGACTGCCTAAATTGTCGGCGCTGATCAGCTGCCCAACAACAAAATCGCCCGCAGTGTAGCGGGATATCACCCTCAACACTCATGGAGAGTGGTTCACTCATGTCCTTCATCACCCCGAGCAAATTCATTTCCTGCAGCGCTTTCGGCCTGTTTTTCGGCGCCACCGCTTGCATGGCCGCCACACCCGGCGACGAGCAACTGCAAGCGCTGGTGAACAAAGCCGTCACCCCGGTGATGCAGCAGCAGAACATCCCCGGCCTCGCCGTCGCCATCACCATCAACGGCCAACCGCATTACTTTAATTACGGCGTCGCCGCCAAGGACACGGGGCAGAAAGTCAGCGAAAACACCCTGTTCGAAATCGGCTCGGTGAGCAAAACCTTCGCCGCGACCCTGGCCGGCTATGCGCAGGCGACGGGCAAACTGGACCTGTCGACCAAGGCCAGCCAGATCTGGCCAGAGCTCAAGGGCAGCGCCTTCGATGGCATCAGCGTGCTGCAACTGGGCACCTATAGCGCCGGCGGCCTGCCGCTGCAATTCCCTGGCCAGTGGGATTCGGCGGAGAAGATGCTCGGCTACTACCAACAGTGGAAACCGGGCTTCCCGGCTGGCAGCCAGCGTCTGTATTCCAACCCGAGCCTGGGCCTGTTCGGTTATCTGGCCGCCAAGACCCTTGGCCAACCCTATGATCAGGCGCTGAGCGAAACCCTGCTGCCGAAACTCGGCCTGCAACACACTTACCTGCAGGTGCCGAAAGCGCAAATGAGCCTGTACGCGCAGGGCTACGACAAGAACAATCAACCGGTGCGCGTCACCCCGGGCGCCATGGATTCAGAAGCCTACGGCGTGAAAACCAGCGCCGCCGACATGCTGCGTTACGTGCAGGCCAACCTGAAACCGGCAAGCCTTGAAACGCCGCTGCAACAAGCCATTGCCAACACCCACACCGGTTATTACAGCGTCGGCGACATGACCCAGGGCCTGGGTTGGGAAATGTACCGTTACCCGATCAGCCTCGACCGCTTGCTGGCCGGCAACAGCACGGAAATGGCCATGCAGCCGCACAAGGTGCAATGGCTCAACCCGCCACAACCGCAGGCGGAAAATGTGCTGATCAACAAGACCGGCTCTACCGGTGGCTTTGGGACCTACGTGGCGTTTGTGCCGTCGAAGGATGTCGGCGTGGTGATTCTGGCGAACAAGAACTTTCCGATTCCGGAGCGGGTGAAGATTGCTCACACGATCCTCAGCGTTTTGACCGACTGAACATCAAAAGATCGCGGCCTTCGGCAGCTCCTACACCGATCCCATGTAGGAGCTGCCGCAGGCTGCGATCTTTTTGGGCGGGCAATAAAAATGGGCGACCTGCAGAGGTCGCCCATTTTTTGATTCAGACCATGCCATCAGTCATCCGGCATTTCCGGTGGCTTGCTCGGTTTCGCCGGTTTACTCGCCTTGGCGCCCTTCTCGCCTTTCTTGGCGGCCGGTTCGGCGGCGGTGGCCTTGGTTTCAGCGACCGTCGGTGCGCTGATTTCCTTTTCGCTGGCCGGCAGCGCGTCAACCGTGTCGAAGATTTTCTTCAGGTCCACCGATTTCGCCTCATCGCCCGAGGCCGAGAGTTTGGTCTCGCCGTCCTTGCCCAGCAGGAACACTTTAGGATACGCGCCGGCACCGAGTTTCAGCGACCGCAGCAAAGCCATGGTGTCTTGCTGGCCGAGATCCTTGCCATCGAGCTGGCCGGCCATATTGAGGATGGTGTAGACCTTGATGTTGCGGTCGGCGACGCCCTTCTTGTTCGCCGGATCTTCCAGCGACTTTTTCAGCCCCACCCACACCGGGTCGACGGTGCTTTGGGCGATCACGATCAACGGTCGGGCCCGTCCCATATCCCCGGCTATGGGCGAGTCATTGTCAGCGGCGAACAAGGGGCCGGCAATCGCCAGCAAGAGTGTCAGGGTCAGTGACCTGATGAGCATGCGCATCTCCTTTTGATATCCACGCTCTAATGATTGCGCATCGCGGCGATTGTTCCGGGGTCGTGCCCGGCAAATATGTTTCGCCTTGTCAGAAGCTTAGGTCAGCCACGTCATTGCGCAACTGCATCGGCATAATCGTGACGCGGATTTGATTACCTTTTATGAGCGCATTAGGGTGGTCGTTCTGCCCACGAAATGGAGTTCAACCCATGCACATCGACTACCTGTGCGATCACCCGCATTTGATTGAGGAACTCGCCGAACTCAATTTCAAGGAATGGGGCGAATTCCGTGACGGCGACACCCTTGCAGCCCGCACCGAGCGGATGCGCGCGGCCTGCGGCAAGGGTGCGGTTCCCAGCGTGGTGGTGGCCATTGAAGACGGCAGATTGCTCGGTGGCGCGCTGCTGATCGACAGCGACATGAAGATCCGCCCGCAACTGACGCCGTGGCTGGCGGGCGTCTACGTGAAAGCCGAAGAACGCGGACGCGGAATTGCTTCGCAACTGGTCAACAGGATCGTCGCCGAGGCGGCGACGCTGGGAGTGACTGAGTTGTATCTGTACACCGACGCTGCGCAATCGCTGTATGCGGGGTTGGGTTGGGAGGTGGTCGAGGATCTGGTCTACGAGGATTTGCCGGTGACCGTCATGAAATTCAACATCCTTCATACCGCAGCGTAGGAGCTGCCGCAGGCTGCGATCTTTTGATCTTGATCGTAAAAACGAAGATCAAAAGATCGCAGCCTTCGGCAGCTCCTACATCAGAACGCCAGTTTATAGCCGATCAACAGCAGCATGGTCGCCAGGCACGGGCGCAGCAATTCATCGGAAATGCGCCCGGTCAGGTGACTGCCAAGCCAGATGCCCGGCAGCGAACCCATCAGCAGGAAGCCCAACACGCCCCAATCCATATTGCCCATGCTCGCATGTCCCAGACCTGCAACCAGCGTCAGCGGCACGGCGTGGGCGATTTCGGTGCCGACCAGACGCCGGGTCGGCAGCAGCGGATAGAGGATGAACAACGCGACCGTGCCGAGGGCGCCGGCGCCGATCGAGGTCAGGGCGACCATGGTGCCGAGGATCAGCCCGGTGATCACCGTCATCACATTCAGGCGCGTGCCGCTCGGGTTGTAATTGCCGCCCGCGCGTTTGTGGGCGAATTCGAGCAGGCGCTTCTTGAACAGAATCGCCAGCGCCGTGGCGAACAGCACGAAGCCCAAGGCCTGTTTGATGATCGCGTTCATCGCCTCGGGCGCGGTGTGCAGGGTGCTGAGAAACCACAGGGTCATGGCGACTGCTGGCACGCTGCCGAGGGTCAGCCAGCCGGTGATCGCCCAGTCGATGTTGTTGTTCTTCTTGTGCACCAGCACGCCACTGGATTTGGTAATGGCCGCGTACAACAGGTCGGTGCCCACCGCTGTTGCCGGGTTAATGCCGAACCACAGCAGGATCGGCGTCATCAACGAACCGCCGCCGACACCGGTCATGCCGACAATAAAACCCACCACCAGCCCGGCAATCACCAGGCCGAAATTTGCCAATTCCATTAAGACGTCCAGAAAAAACGACAGGAAAAATCTGGCCCGCAGCATAGCGATTTTTCATATAACCACATATATCGATGCGGTCTATCGTTATGCCTTCCAGCCACACCGCCTTTATCTGAGTGGGAGCGGGCTTGCTCGCGAAGGCGGTGTGTCATTCACGTAGATATCGACTGACACGCCCTTTTCGCGAGCAAACCCGCTCCCACAGGGGTTCTATGGTGCCAGGTAGATCAATGCACGCGCCGGCCCGGTTTGAAACTGTGATGCCGGTTGATCCACACCGTCGCCAGCGCGATCAGCGACAGGATCAACAATGCCCATGGAAACGACATCACGCCCGCCCGATCCAGCAACAACCCGCCAAACAGGCCGCCGCCGGCAATCGCCACGTTCCAGGAGGTGGTGAGCATCGCTTGCACCACGTCCACGTGCTCGCCGGCCGAATCCGCCGCGGCTGTCAGCAGCAGCGTCGCCGAACCGCCGAACGACAGGCCCCACACGGCCATGCAGGTGTAGATCAGCCACGGCGACGGGGATATCAGCGCCAGCACCAGTGCGGTCACGGCAAACAGCACGAGGCTGATCAGCGTCAGCCAGCGCAACCAGCGGTCCACCAGCAGGCCGATGATCCAGATCCCGATCAGCGAACACAGGCCGAACACCAGCAGCACCAGATCGACGCGCTCGGCCAGCCCGGCCTGCATCAGGAATGGCGCGATGTAGGTGTAGAGAATGTTGTGCCCAAGCATCCAGGTCAGCACCACGAACAGCACCGGCCGTACGCCCGGCAGACGCAGCGATTGCAGCAACGGCAGACGTTCGGCGCTGGCCTGACCCGGACGATCCGGCACCGCCAGCACAATCCACGCCGCCAGCACCAACGCCAGCGCCGACATGATCCCGAACGAAGCGCGCCAACCGATCAGGTTGCCCAGCCAGGTTCCCGCCGGGGTGCCCAGCGACAGCGCCACCGGGGTGCCGAGCATGGCGATTGCCAACGCCCGTCCCTGCTGGTGCACCGGCACGATGCCACGGGCGTAGCCGGCCATGATTCCCCACGACAGCCCTGCCGCCATCCCGGCCAAGAACCGCGACGCCAAGGTCAAGCCGTAATGGCTGGAGAACGTAGTCACGGTGTTGAACACCAGGAAGCCACCGACCGTCATCAGCAGTACCCGCCGCCGTGGCCAGCCCCGGGTGGCGACGGTCAGCGGAATCGCCGCGACAATCGAGCCCAGTGCATACAGCGTCACCAGTTGCCCGGCGAGCACTTCGCTGACCCCAAGCCCGGCGCCGATCTGCGGCAGCAGCCCGGCCGGCAGGGTCTCGGTGAGGATGGCGATGAAGCCGGTCATGGCGAAGGCCAGCAACGCGGCATAGGGCAGTTTTTCTGTGCGGGTGGCGCGGTCGATACGGTTGAATTCGGTGCTTGCGGAGTCGGTCATGACAGGTGCAGCTCCCTTTGGATCAATAGTAGCGATGGATTGTATACAAAAATCCCACGCACAATTTGATCAATGTGGGAGCGAGCCTGCTCGCGAATGCGGTGGATCTATCAGAGATTCAGCGCCTGGTAGATCGCTTTCGCGAGCAGGCTCGCTCCCACATTGGATCTCCGCACTTACTGTACCGGAAGGAAATTCAGGAACAGCAGACTCTGCGCGTAGTTCAGGCCGATGCGCCGGTAGCGCTCATCAAGCATCTGCGCCAGCAGGTCGAGCCGCGCGACGATCTTGCCGAACTCGGTGGCGAAACTCAGGTTGCTGCCCTCCTCCGAGATTTCATTGGAGAACAGCAGCGGCTGGCCTTCCTTGTTCTGGCGCTGGGCCAGAATCCACGTGGCTTTCTCGATGTTGCGCGCGGCGTTGTGGACGAAGGTCGGGTTGATTGCATCGGTCATGTAGAACTCGATGCGATTGCCGTGGGCGGTGACCAGCATGCTGCCGATGGCATAGATGAAGGCGCCGACCCGATCCCCGAGAAACTCCGGACTCATCGCATAGCTGAGCGCCGCCAGATCTTTGCGCCCGCCCAACACCGGTAACGGTTGCTGCTGTTCGACGGCCAGGCGCACCTGTTTAACGGCGGTGTTGATGTCGAGGAAGCCCGACTTGCGCAGTTCTTCCGGGTTGCGCAAATACAGCTTGCCCATCAGGCGATAAAGGCTGTTGAGGTTGTCGCGCATCGCCAACGTGGCCATGCGATCGACGCTGGTCTGCAGGAATTCCTGCGGTTGACCGTCACGCATCTGAGCGATGAAACCGTTGCCGGTCTGGTGCGTGCAACCGCTGACAAACAGCGATGACAGACAGGCCAGCAGCAGGCACGGGCGGCGAAAAAATCGGGCGATCGGGTGAAAAACTCTCGGCATGAATTCTCGAACGGGCACATTCCTGTGCGGCGGGCGTCGCCGCATCCTGGCCATGGATAGAGCCGCCGAATCCGGAAAAGTGCAGCGCTGGCACGATTTCCCGACCTTCGGCAACTATTTAGTATGACTTTATATTTGCACTAAACCTTTAACCGGCTATAAATTCTGACTCAACTCACAATTAGCATGACTATTACCCTGTTTTGAAAACAACAACAAAAAGGAAGGTCAACCATGCTTCAATCACGTCACCTGCTCTCCGGCCTCGGACTGTCCCTGATGATCGCCACCCTCTCCGCCAACGCGGCGGGCCTGACCGCCGAACACAAAGCCTTTGGCAAAACCAATGACGGCACGCCCGTCGAGCAATACATCCTGCGCAACAGCCACGGCATGCAGGCGACCGTTATCACCTACGGTGCCACCCTGCAATCGCTGCTGGTGCCGGACAAACACGGCAAAGCCGCCGATGTGGTGCTGGGTTTCGACGATGTCCAGGGTTACCAGAAAGGCACGGCGTATTTCGGCGCGACCATCGGCCGTTTCGGCAATCGCCTCGCGGACGGCGCGTTCGAACTCGACGGCAAGCGCTATCAGGTGCCGCAGAACGACAAGTCCAACGCCTTGCATGGCGGTACTCAGGGTTTCGACAAGAAGGTCTGGAAAGCGCAGGAAACCAAGGACAAGGATTCCGTCGGCGTGACCCTCACCTATCTGTCGGCAGACGGTGAAATGGGCTTCCCCGGCAATCTCACAACGCAGGTGACCTATCGCCTGACCGACAGCAACGAGTTGCGCATCGACTATAAGGCCAGCACCGATAAACCGACCGTGCTCAACCTGACCAACCACAGCTACTTCAACCTCGCCGGTGCCGGCAATGGCGACATCCTCAAGCAGGTGGCCACCTTGCACGCCAGCCATTACACCCCGGTCACCGGCAAACTGATCCCGACCGGCGAACTGGCGCCAGTGGCCGGCACACCAATGGACTTCACCAAACCCACCGCCATTGGTACGCACATCAAGGCCGATCACCCGCAGCTGAAATTCGCCGAGCCGAAACAGGGTGGCTTCGATTTCAACTGGGTGCTGGATACAAAAGGCGATGTGAGCAAAGTCGCCGCCGAGGTCAGCGATCCGCAGTCAGGGCGGCATTTGCAGTTGTTCACCAGCGAGCCTGGTGTGCAGTTCTATACCAGTAACTTCCTCGACGGCACGGTCAAGGGTAAGGGTGGCAAGGTTTATCCGCACTGGGGTGCGTTTACCCTGGAGACCCAGCACTATCCGGATGCGCCGAATCAGCCGGACTTCCCGAGCACGCGGCTGGATCCGGGGCAGACTTACAACCACAGCGTAGTCCTGAAGTTCTCCGCTAAGTAACACCGGTCTTGTGGTGAGGGGATTTATCCCCGATGGATTGCGCAGCAACCCTACTTCTTGGGGGCGCTACGCGCCCATCGGGGATAAATCCCCTCGCCACAGGTTCATCGACCTCCATTGGAACCCCTGCGCTATCCTGCTGCCCACTAAGGTATGACCATCAGCACAGGAGGTTTGAATGCGTACCCTTGAACTGGCAGGCGTGCAGGTTCCAGTGATCGGCCAGGGCACCTGGCGCATGGGCGAAGATCGCTCGGCGCACCCGCGTGAAGTGTCCGCGCTGCGCCAAGGCATCGAACTCGGCATGACTCTGATCGACACGGCGGAAATGTACGCCGAGGGCGGTGCCGAAAGCGTGGTCGGCGAAGCCATTGCCGGTCTGCGTGATCAGGTATTTCTGGTGAGCAAGGTCTACCCGCACAACGCCAGCCGCACAGGCATCCCGCAAGCCTGCGATCGCAGCCTGCGCCGGCTCGATACCGATTACATCGACCTCTATCTGCTGCATTGGCGCGGCCAGTATCCGCTGGAAGAAACCGTCGAAGCCTTCGAACGCCTGCGCGAGGACGGCAAGATCGGCCGTTGGGGCGTGTCGAATTTCGACGTCGATGACCTCGAAGAACTGTCCAATCCGGCCTGCGCCACCAATCAGGTGCTGTACAACCTGGAAGAACGCGGCGTCGAATTCGACTTGCTGCCATGGTGCCAACAAGAGCGTATGCCGTTGATGGCGTACTGCCCGATCGGCCAGGGCGGCGCGATGCTGGCTGAACCGGTACTGAACAAGATTGCCGCTCGTCACAACGTGACCCCGGCACAGGTTTCACTGGCGTGGATTCTGCGTCAGGATGGTGTGATTGCGATTCCCAAGGCTGTGCGACCAGAACACGTGCAACTCAATGCACAAGCGGCGCAGTTGCAACTGGATGCCGGGGATCTGGCGGCGCTGGACCAGGTATTCAAAGCGCCACAACGCAAGCAGCGGCTGGCGATGGTCTGAGTCGCTGGGCGCTGGCGAGGGCTTCGTCATGAGAAGCACTGATCAGCATGACCCGTTCAATCTGCAGCGTTTCGTCCAGGCGCAGGACCCGGTGTTCGAACGGGTTCAGCGTGAACTCGGTGAGGGTCGCAAGCGCAGCCACTGGATGTGGTTTGTGTTTCCGCAGTTCGCCGGGCTGGGTGGCAGCGAGATGTCCCGGCGTTACGCCATTCAATCCGCCGAAGAAGCGCGGGCCTATCTGACCCACGACCTGCTCGGTGCGCGGCTGCGCACCTGCACGCAGCTGGTACTGAACATCCGCCAGCGCTCGATTGCCGAGATTTTTGGCCACCCGAATGACCTAAAATTCCACTCCTCGATGACCCTGTTTGCGCAGTTCAGCACCGAAGATTGCCCGTTCGCTCAGGCACTGGAGCGCTACTTCCACGGCATCCTCGATGAATGGACCCTGCAGCTGCTGGACTCAAAACAGGCCCAGTTGCCCCCCGATCAAGGTTGAGAAATCGTCGTCGACGAACGGCAGAATCGCATCGGCTACCGGCTGCAGCTGGCGGCTGATGTAGTGGTCGTAGTCGATCGCCGCGCGGCGCACTTCCAGCGGTTCCGGCCCGGCCAAGGTGATCACGTAACTGATCCAGCCGCCGTTCTGGTACTGCCGCGGGCGACCCTGCTGCGCGTTGTAATCGTCGGCCAGCCGCGCCGCACGCACATGCGGCGGCACGTTGCGTTCGTAGTCGTCGAGGGTGCGGCGCAGGCGTTTGCGGTAGACCAGTCGTTCATCGAATTCGCCGGCCAGGGTCTTGCGTACGTAATCGCGCACGTAATCCTGATACGGCTTGCGCTGGAAGATCCGCTCGTAGAGTTCCTGCTGGAACTGCCGAGCCAGCAGCGACCAGTCGGTGCGCACGGTTTCCAGGCCCTTGTAGACCATTTCGTCACTGCCATCGGCGCGCGTCACCAGTCCGGCGTAGCGCTTTTTGCTGCCCTCCTCGGCGCCGCGAATGGTCGGCATCAGAAAACGTTTGTAGTGGGTTTCGTACTGCAATTCGAGAGCACTTTGCAGGCCGTATTCCTCACGCACATGCTCGCGCCACCAGTCGTTGACGTGCTTGACCAGCGCCTGACCGATCTGCGCCGCTTCCTCCTGCCCGTGCGCACGACGCAGCCAGACGAAAGTCGAGTCGGTGTCGCCATAGATCACCGCGTGGCCCTGCGCTTCGATGAGCTGGCGGGTGCGCAACATGATCTCGTGGCCGCGCAGAGTGATCGACGATGCCAGGCGCGTATCGAAAAATCGGCAACCACTGGAGCCGAGCACGCCGTAGAAGGCGTTCATGATGATCTTCAGCGCTTGCGACAACGGCGCGTTGTGCTCGCGCTTGGCGGTCTCGCGGCCCTCGGCGACCCGCGCGACAATCGACGGCAGGCAATGCCGGGTGCGCGAAAACCGTGCGCCGCGAAAACCCGGCACCGAATCGGCATCGTCCGGGTGTTGCAGGCCTTCGATCAGTCCCACCGGGTCAATCAGAAAAGTGCGGATGATCGACGGATACAGGCTCTTGTAATCGAGCACCAGCACCGACTCGTACAGCCCCGGCTGTGAGTCCATGACGAAGCCGCCGGGGCTGGCCTGTGGCGGATTGGTGCCCAGGTTCGGCGCAACGAAACCCTGACGGTGCATCAGCGGCATGTACAAATGGGTGAACGCCGCTACCGAGCCGCCGCTGCGATCCGCCGGCAGCCCGGTGACGCTGGCGCGTTCAAGGAGAAACGTCAGCAGTTCGGTCTTGGCGAAGATCCGCGTCACCAGCTCGCAGTCCTTGAGGTTGTACTTGGCCAGCGCCGGTTTGTCCTCGGCGAACATGCGGTTGATCTCGTCCATGCGCTGGTACGGGTTATCGATCGCCTTGCCCTCGCCGAGCAGGGTCTGCGCGACGTTTTCCAGGCTGAACGAGGGGAAACTCCAGGTCGCCGAGCGCAGCGATTCGATGCCGTCGATGATCAAGCGCCCCGCTGCCGAAGCAAAGTAGTGCGTGCGGCTGCCGTGTTCGCGCCACTGCATCTCTTCACCGCCACGGCCGATTTTCAACGGCACACCGAGGCGTCGCGCGTGTTCGTGAAGGATGCGCAGGTCGAACTGCACGACGTTCCAGCCGATGATCGCGTCGGGGTCGTGGAGGGCGAACCAGTCGTTGAGCTTTTTCAGGATCAGCGTGCGTGAGTCGCAGTATTCGAGGTCGAAGTCGATGATGCTCGCGTCACCGTTGGGCGCGCCGAGCATGTACACCTGACGCTGGCCGCAGCCTTCGAGGGCAATGGAATACAGCTCGCCGGTTTCGGTGGTTTCGATATCCAGCGAGACCAGCCGTAGTTGCGGTCGGTAGTTGGGGTCGGGTTTCAGTTGGGCATTGAGCAAGACGCCGTTGTCATCGGCAGTGCCGCTGAACAGCACCGGCGCGGTGATGAAGCGCTCCATCAGGTAGCGTTCCGGCGGGCGCACGTCGGCTTCGAAGACATCGACACCGGCGCGGGACAGCGCGGTTTCCAGGCGCATCAACTGGCCGTGTTGCTGGCAATACAGGCCCAGCACCGGGCGATGTTCGAAGTCCTGCAGGGCCAGCGGGCGCAGTTCGACGTTCTTTTCGTCGTGCAGCAGGCGTTCGGCCGCCTCGCGTTGTGCGGCAGGGATAAACGCCACCGACGTCTGCGACGCCAGGCGCACACGACGCGGCCCGGCGTCGGTCGCCAGCCAGAACTCGACTTCGGTGCCGGCCGGGGTATCGCGCCAATGCCGGGTCAGGACGAAGCCCTGCTGTAAATCCACCACTGCAACCTCAGGAATTGAATCAGAGAGGCATTCTACGCGGCATCGTCCGAGATAACCCCATCCCCTGTGGCGAGGGAGCTTGCTCCCGCTCGGCTGCGCAGCAGTCGCAAAGCCAGGCAATTCGGTGTATCAGGCAAACCGAATTCTCAGGGTTTGGGCCTGCTACGCAGTCCAGCGGGAGCAAGCTCCCTCGCCACAGGGTTAGAGGTGAGCCGGAAAAACCGGCAAATGACGTTTTTTGCGTGCTATCTGCCGCTTTGCCACCTTGCTCTGCGCGCCAGCGTCTACGATGCTTGAATAACAACGACAACACCTGAGTAACCGCCATGAAGACCGTCGCCCAACTGCTCAAGCTCAAAGATCAGAAAAATCAGGAAGTGCACCATATCGATCCCGGTCACATGGTGCTCGAAGCGCTGATGAAAATGGCCGAGAAAAACGTCGGGGCCTTGGTGGTGATGGAAGATGACAAAGTGGTCGGCATCATCAGTGAGCGTGATTACGCGCGCAAACTGGTGTTGCACGGGCGCTCGTCAGTGGGCACACCGGTGCGCGACATCATGGTCAAGGACGTCATCACCGTGGACACCCACCAGACCGTCGACACCTGCCTGGGCATCATGTCCGACAAACGCCTGCGCCACTTGCCGGTGGTGGAGAACGGCAAACTGATCGGCCTGCTGTCGATCGGTGACCTGGTAAAAGAGGCGATTGCCGAGCAGGCGGAACTGATCAAGCAGTTGGAGCAGTACATTCGCGGGGAATAGACCCTTCCCACTTACAGGAGTGAGCCCTGTGGCGAGGGGATTTATCCCCGATGGGGCGCGAAGCCCCCCCAGAAAAGCCGGGACCGCTTCGCAGTCCATCGGGGATAAATCCCCTCACCACAGAGTTCACTCCTACATTTTGGTTTATCGGGTGATCAGGACGGCCAATGCCGGGCGAAGACAGGCGCCAGCACCGGATGCCTGTCAATACGCTGCAACCACGCATAAAACCCTGGACGGCTCTGGCGCAGGTGTTCGCGGCTGCCCGCCCAACGTGTCACCACGGCCGCCAGCACGTCCAGCGCGCCGGGCGTTTCGTCGTCCAAGTACAACTCGGCGGAAAACTGGTCGGCAAACACTTCCCAGCTCCAGTGCAGGCGCTCACGTGCGCCGGCCATCAGGTTCTGCCGTGAGGCTTCGTCCGGCATCACCAACCAGCGCTCGGGATAATCGATGACACCGATGGCCGCGTAGCAATTGCTGGCGATGTAGACCATGCCGCGAATCGCCTGATCGCGATCGGCAGCCTTGGCCGGCAACAGACCGGACTCGGGAAAACTCAGGCCCAGATGAATCAGAATCGCCACACTCTCGGTGATCGCACTGCCATCGGGCAATTGCAGGGTCGGCACCTGCTTCAGTGGATTGAGGCGCGCCAGTGCCTCGGCGGCTTCGCTCGAGGCTTCGATATCGATAAAGCGATAGGCGATCTGGCATAACTCCAGCGCTGCCTCGATGGCTGCGGCACCTGAATTGCGATGTCCGTACAGTTGATACATGCCCCCTCCTCGATCTCGACAGATCTGTGTAGCCCTATTTATAGCGGGTGTATCCGCTTTGGCACGTTTTTCCCATGCAATCGCGACTTGCGAATTCAAACCTCGCAAAACAGCGCTGGCGGTGCCCATCCCGCACCAAGAGCAATCATCGAACGCTATCCGCGTTCTTGTAAGGTGCGATACCGAACCAAAAGTTCGCGTATCCGAGCTGGCAACAAGGAGTTCACCGCGTGAATCTTCAAACGCTCTGCCGCATCAGCCTCTGCTTGCTTGTTTATCAACAACGCCGAGTTCATTCGAACAGTCCCGGCGGCCAGTGCCTCTACTTTATTACCTGACTCCATGACCACACACTCTGATTGGCGATGACGCTTCGCCGACAACGGCGTGATATTTATTTTTTAAATACAACTGCAAAAATCCCTGCACCAGCGCCGTATTAAATGAACGCAGGCGAGATTGTCGGACAATAACTTTCAGCGACTTTGCAAGTGCACCAAAACGGCTCCAGTGAGTTGAATTATTCAGCACTGGAAACAGTGATTTCATTTAAACAAGAACAAGGAACATACGCCGTGACCCGCTAAAACACAGACCCGCACCAAATCAGTCCGCCGCGCACCAGCAAGTGCCCGGGCCGTTAGCCAAGCCGCCGCTCTATCCCGCCGATCAGCGTGATACCGCGTAGAGCCTGACTCGCCTCTGAAAAAACTCCACTCAATGGAGTTTCGGGAAACTGTTGGCCGGAGAAATACACGACCAAGGCAAAACTTATATAAATGCGACATGGGTAACACTGATGAAATAAGATCTATACATTTCGGCAACATCTGGCACAGCGGTTGCTACATGCAAAAAGCACAAGCATGAGACACCAACACTGATCTCAAGCGATAGAAGAACAACCAGGGAATGGCTAATGAACACTCGAAGTCGATGGCTCTAAGCCAGTAACTGTAAGCAAGCCCTGTTCTATAGATAGTTCAACTATCGGCCTGCGTACACCTTGAAAAAAGTTACACCCACCCACTCGAACATCACCCCAATGTTCGGACGGCACCTTATTGCCCTTCATCAACCCGAGGGAGCTTTAATGAACGATGCGGTAAAGCACAGAACCCTGCCGGGGTCGTTACGGGAAGCGCCAATCCCGCTGTCACCGGACAGGCCAGCCTTCACGGCCAATACCTCGCAACCCGGCGGGTTGAACAAACAGCAAATGCTGTTGCTGGTGGCGGTATCGGCGCTGATACACGGCGGCGCCTGGTGGTTTTTCCAGCAGACCCGGCCCGAGCCACTGCCGACTCCGCCGCAGATTCCGGAAATGACCGTCGAGCTGAGCAGCCCCACGCCGCCGGCACCGCCCACACCGGAACCGCCGCCCCCACCGCCACCGCCGCCCCCTCCGGAACCTGAACAACCGGTGGAAGACGAAGACGCGGTCAAGCCACCGCCAAAACCGGTAGAGAAACCCAAGCCGATCGAAAAACCGAAACCGGTCGAGAAGCCCAAACCGGTGAAGAAAGTCGAGCCGCCGAAAGCTCCGCCCGCCCCGGCACAACCGGCCGCTCCCGCTGCGCCGGCGACACCGAGCGCGCCACCGGCCCCGGCCGCAGCGCCTGCCCCGGTCAAGGAATCGGCAGCGATTTCCGGTCTCGCCAGCCTTGGCAACCCGCCGCCGGAATACCCGTCGCTGGCGCTGCGGCGCAATTGGGAAGGCAGCGTGGTGCTGCGCATTCAGGTGCTGGCCAACGGTCGCGCCGGCTCGGTGACAGTGACCAAGTCCAGCGGCAAGCCGCAACTGGATGACGCCGCCGTCGCGGCGGTAAAGAACTGGAAGTTCATTCCGGCCAAACGCGGTGACACGCCGATTGACGGCTTCGCCACCCAGACCATCGATTTCAAATTGCCGCAATAACGGCACAACCCAACGAACTCACAACCGACTTAATGCAAGCGAGGTGTAGCGATGAACAATTCACTGTCTTCGATGATTGTCCCCGGTGTGCTCTGGGGCCTGGTGCTGTTTTCCGTGGTCAGCTGGGCGATCCTGCTGGTCAAGTCGGCGCAATACCTGCGCCAGAAAGCCCAGAACAAACAGTTCAGCAAAGCCTTCTGGGGCGCACCGGATCTGCTTACTGCCGCCGAACACGCCAGTCAGTACCCGGGCTCGCTGGCGCGCATCGCCAGCAGCGGTTTCGAAGCCTTGCTGGTGGAAGAGTCGCCGCGTACCACGCAACAACTGGCGCACACCATCAACCGTTCCGATCGCCTGGAGCGCAACCTGCGTCAGCAGATCCAGAAGGAACGCCGCTCGCTGGAAAACGGTCAGGCGATCCTCGCCAGTATCGGCAGCACCGCGCCGTTCATTGGTCTGTTCGGTACCGTGTGGGGAATCATGGAAGCCCTGCAAAGCATTGGCGAAACCGGTTCGGCCAGCCTTGAAGCGGTCGCCGGCCCGATCGGTCATGCACTGGTCGCCACTGGCGTGGGGATCGCTGTCGCGGTTCCGGCAGTGCTGATTTACAACTTCTTCCTGCGCCGCCTGAAACTCGCCTCGGCGGACATGGATGACTTCGCCCACGACTTCGACGCCCTCGCCTCACGCAGCGCGTTCTCCATCAGCCGCCAGGCCATCGCCAGCAAAACCACAGCCGCCGTGCGGGAGGCCAGCTAATGTCCTTTTCTACCCAAGACAGCGATGAAGTGCTCAGCGAAATGAACGTCACGCCGCTGGTGGATGTGATGCTCGTGCTGCTGGTGGTGTTCATCGTCACCGCGCCGCTGATGACCAACGCGATCAAGGTCAACCTGCCGAAAACCGACGCCGTCGCCCCCGCCGAAAAGAAAGACCCAGTGGTGGTCAGCGTCGATCAGGACGGCAAGTTCTATCTGGCGAAAACCGAACTGGCGCCGGAGTCTTTGGAGGCCAGCCTCAAGGAGGTCAAGGCCAAGGACGCCGAGGTGCGCGTGCAGCTGCAGGCCGACGCCAACGTCAACTACGGCCAGGTGGCCAAGGCCATGGCGTCCATCGAACGCTCGGGCATCAGCAAGATTTCGGTGATGACCACCCACTGAGTGCGGTGCGGGGCGCGCGTTGAGAGTCGCGCCCGGCACCGCTGAAGAATCCCGTCGCAATCAGCCGACCGAAAAAACGCCAGGCGTCTTCGGAGGGGATCGGCTTGCTTGAAGAAAGTGGTTTTCCGCACGCGGTATCACCGAAAGCGGAGCAATGAGGGGCTCACAAGGCCAATTCGATAACGTCTAAAAAGTCGGAAATAACCATGCTGATGAACACTCCACGCTTCACGCTCAAACCTTTGGTGGCAACGATCTCTCGCCACCGTTTTGTTCCGTTGTATCTGGTGGCCATGGGGATGGGCGCCGGGACTGTGCAAGCCGCCGAGGATGACAACGCCACCGTGCCCGCTGCGGCAACGGTGGTGGCGCCGACCACGCAACTGCAACGGGTGGAAGTGACCGGTTCGGCGATTCGCCGGGTCGATGCGGAAACGGCCGTGCCGATCACCATTCTCAAGGCCGATGAGTTGCGCAAACAGGGCGTGACCACCACCGCCGAACTGGTGCAGCGGATCACCGGCAGCCAGTCGATCAACAACAGCGCCGGCTCGGTCGGCGCCGCCACCGGTGGCGCTTCGTTTGCCGACATGCGCGGCATCGGCGCGAACAAGACGCTGGTGCTGCTCAACGGCCGACGCCTGGCGAACAACGCCTTGTCCGGCACCAACTCGGCCGGCGGCGCGGTGGATCTGAACATGATCCCGTTTGCCGCGATCGAGCGCGTGGAGGTTCTGCGCGACGGCGCATCAGCCCTGTACGGCACCGACGCCATCGGCGGCGTGATCAACTTCATCACCAAGAAATCCATGACCGACGGCCAGCTCACCCTCGGTGGCGAAACCCCGACCCACAGCGGCGGCGGTGCCACCAAAGACATGAGCGCCAGTTGGGGCTACGGCGATCTGGAGCAAGACCGCTTCAACGTCCTCGGCGTGTTCAACTACAACAAGCAGCAGAACCTCGACGCCAACGACCGCTCCTTCGCCCGCGACTATGTGCCCGGCCGTGGCCTGGACCAGACCTCCGGCACCGCGTTCCCCGGCAACTACAGCCAGAACGGCAACGCCACCAACCCGTTGGCCAACAGCAATTGCAACGGGCCGAACCTGGTGGCGCGTGACGGCTTGTGCCGCTTCAGCACCCGCGAATACATCGACCTGATTCCGCAAACCGAAAAAACGTCGTTCTTCGGCAAGACCACCGGCAAGCTGGCGGATGACCACAACGTCAACCTCGAATACTTCTGGTCGCGCAACAACAACGCCACCGCTGTCGGCCCGGCCCCGCTCACCGGTTTGAGCCTGGACTCGTCGTCGCCCTACTACCCCGGCAACGGCATCACGCCCGTCCCGACTGGTTTCGCCCTCGACCCGACGCAACCGGTCGATGTCAACTGGCGCGAGACTGCTGCCGGCCCGCGTGAATCGAAAGACCAGAACACCAGTCAGCGCTTTCTGCTGAGCTTCGATGGTCTGGTCGGCGGCTGGGATTACAACGTCGGCGCCTCGTACAACCAGAACAAAATCGTCTCCAGCGTCACCAGCGGATATGTCAGCGATCAGGCGATGATCAACGGTCTGGCCAGCGGTCTGCTCAACCCGTTTGGCCCGCAATCGGCCGCCGGTCAGCAGTACATCGACCAGGCCATGTATCACGGCGCCTATTCCACCGCCGTCGGCCGCGTGGCCGGTTTCGACGGGCGGATCAGCCGCGAGATCGGTGACTGGTTCGGTGCGGGACCGTCGGGTCTGGCATTGGGCGGCGAGTACCGCAAAGAGAAATTCCACCAGGACTTCGAACAGTTTGCCGGTGACATTCAGAGCCTCGGTATCGACCCGGCCGGCAGCGTCGAGGGCGACCGCAGCGTGAAAGCCGCGTACGCCGAAATCAACGTGCCGGTGCTCGACAGCCTCGAACTGTCCGCCGCTGTGCGTCACGACAAATACAGCGACTTCGGCAGCACCACCAACCCGAAATACTCGTTCCGTTATCAGCCGCTCAAAGAGCTGGTAGTGCGTGGCGCGTACAGCGAAGGCTTCCGTGCGCCATCGCTCTACGAGCTGTATTCGCCGCGCAGCATCACCTACACCCAGGGCTACTACAACGACCCGGTGCTGTGTACCGGTGGCGTGGTGCAACCGGGCGGCAACGGCGGGCGCGATTGCGGCCAGCAGTTCCTCAATCAGATCGGCGGCAATGAAGATCTGGCTCCGGAGAAGGCGCGCAACGTGACGCTGGGCTTCGTCTATCAGCCGGTCAGCAACCTGTCGGTGGGTCTGGATTTCTGGTGGATTCACATTTCCAACCAGATCCAGCCGTTCCCTGAATCCACCGTGTTCGATCAGGCCGGCAGCTACCCGGATCGCTTCGTGCGCAACGCCGACGGTACGCTCAACTACATCGTCACCGGCAACGCCAACCTCGGCATCGTCGAAACCAACGGTGTCGATGTGTCGCTGGACTACCGCTTCCCGAACACGCCTTACGGCCAGTTCGGTCTGGGCCTGCAAGGCACCTACGTGGACGAGTACGACTTCCAGAGCACCATCAAAGGCCCGTTCACCGACAAGGTCGGCGACTTCGAAGGTGACGGCGTGATCGCGCGCTGGAAGCACAACCTCACCGGCAGCTGGACCTTCGGCGCGGCTCGCGCGTCGCTGACCAACCGCTTCACCACCGGTTACAACGACTACGACCGCGATACCCATGCGCGCGTGGCGTCGTATTCGGTGTGGGACCTGTCGGCCGGCTACACCTTCAACAAGGTGCTGGACGTCGATGCCGGGATGAAGAACATGTTCGACCGCAACCCGCCGTTCTCCAACCAGGCCTACAACTTCCAGAGCGGCTATGACCCGCGTTACACCGACCCGCTGGGCCGCACGCTGTTTGCGCGCATGACGTATCACTTCTAAAGAACGAGCGCCAAAAAACCCTGTGGGAGCTGGCTTGCCAGCGATAGCGTCGTATCAGTCGACATTTACTTCACTGACATACCGCTATCGCTGGCAAGCCAGCTCCCACATGGGAACCGGGTTTCTTCAGGGATTTTCAGGGTGATCTCATGAGTTTTTTGCGCAACATGGCTAGCCTGCTGCTCGGCAGTGCACTGCTGTGCAACGGCCCCTCGGCGCTGGCCGCCGGCAGCTACGCACTGACGGTGTACGGCGAGGCGCCGAAGTATCCGGCGGGTTTCGAGCATTTCGATTTCGTCAATCCCGACGCGCCCAAGGGCGGTTCACTCAGTCGTGCGTCGATGGAAATCGGCCAGTACAACTACATCACCCCGTATGCCGATCAAGGCATTTCCGTGGTGCAGGTCAACGACTGGGTGTATGCGCCACTGGCGTTCCGTTCGCTCGACGAGCCCTACACCGTTTACGGTCTGGTCGCGCAACAGATGGAACGCGATCCCGAAGGCCTCTGGGTACGCTTCACCCTCAACCCCAACGCCCGCTTCGCCGATGGCACGCCGATCACCGCCGAAGACGTGCGCTACACCTTCAACCTGCTGATGACCAAGGGCAGCCTCAGTTATCGCCAGCAATACGCCGACGTGCAGGACGTGCTGATCGAGAATCCGCAGCAGATTCGTTTCACCTTCAAGAACAACCTCAACCGCACCCTGGCGCTGGATCTGGCGACACTGCGCGTGGTGCCCGAACACTGGTGGAAGACGCGCGATTTCGCCAACGGCGGCGGCTTCGAACCGCCGCTGGGCAGCGGCCCGTACCGCGTGAGCAAAGTCGATGCCGGACGCAGCATCAGTTTCCAGCGCGACCCGGACTGGTGGGGCAAAGACCTGCCGGTCAGTCGCGGGATGTACAACTTCGACACGCTCACGGTGAATTTCTACGGCGACACCGACGTCGCCCGGCAACTGTTGCAGGCCGGGGCGTTCGACTACAACCGCGAGTTTTCCTCGTCCGGCTACGTGGTCGGCTACGACAGCCCGGCACTGCGTGACGGTCGCTTGCAACAGGCGATCCTCGCCCCGCAAAAACCCACCGCGGCTCAAGGCTTCGTGTTCAACCTGCAAAACCCGATCTTTCAGGATCGCCGCGTGCGTCAGGCGATCAGCCTGCTGTGGGATTTCGAATGGACCAACAAGCAGATGATGCGCGGCTTCTACGTGCGCCAGAACAGCTTCTGGCCGAAGAGTGAAATGGCCGCGACCGCCCTGCCCGACGCCGAGGAATTGAAGATCCTCGAACCGTTGCGCGGGCAGATTCCCGACGAGGTGTTCACCACGGTGTATCAGGCGCCGAAAACCGATGGCAGCGGCTACATCCGCGACAAGCAGCTGCAAGCTCTGAAGCTGCTCGCCGAGGCCGGCTGGACGCCGCAACACAGCCGACTGGTCAACGCCGCCGGTGAGCCTCTGGAGTTCACCTTCCTCGACGGTCAGGGCGGTTTTGATCGCATGCTGCTGCCGTTCAAACGCACCCTCGCGCAGATCGGCATCACCCTCAATCTACGGCGGATCGACTCGGCGCAATACGTCAATCGGCTCAACGCCCGGGACTACGACATGATCGTCACCAGTTTCCCGCGCAGTGGCGATCCGATCGTCTCCCCCGGCCGCGAGTTGTACAGCCTGTATGCCTCGCAAAGTGCCACGCAAGTCGGCAGTTCGAACTCGATGGTGCTGGCCAACCCGGCGGTCGATCAACTGATCGACGGGCTGGTCAAGGCTGACACCCGCGACGCCATGGTGCATTACGCCCGCGCCCTCGACCGGGTGCTGCAATGGGGTTACTACATGATTCCCAACTACTACTCCAAGGGCACGCCGACGGTGTATCAGAACCGCTTCGGCATGCCGCCGGTGCAACCGGCGTACGACGAAGGCCTCAACACCTGGTGGGAGGTCTCGGCCAAGCCGCTGACCACGCAACAGATGCACACCCAGCTCGCGGGGGGCCAGTGACATGCTGCGTTATCTGAGTCGACGTTTGCTGCTGATCATCCCCACGCTGCTGTGCATTCTGGTGGTCAACTTCGTGATTGTGCAGGCCGCACCGGGCGGCCCGGTGGAGCAAGCCATTGCGCGCCTGCAAGGTTTCGGCGGGCACGGCATGGGCGGTGGTGGCGAAGTCGCCGCGACGGGTGGTGCCGGGCGCAGCAGTCGCGGGCTGGACCCGGCGCTGATCGAGGAAATCAAACACCACTACGGCTTCGACAAGCCGATGCACGAACGCTTGTGGCTGATGCTGAAAAACTACGCCCAGCTGGATCTGGGCAGCAGTTTCTTTCGCGGCGCCAAGGTCACCGATCTGATCCTGCAGAAACTGCCGGTGTCGCTGTCGCTCGGCCTGTGGGCAACGCTGATCACCTACCTGATTTCAATCCCGCTGGGCATCCGCAAAGCGATCAGCAACGGCAGTGCGTTCGATGTCTGGAGCAGCACCGCGATCATCATTGGCTACGCGATGCCGGCGTTTCTGTTTGCGATGCTGCTGATCGTGGTGTTCGCCGGCGGCAGCTACGTCAACTGGTTTCCGGTGCAGGGGCTGGTGTCGGATAACTTCGACAGCCTCAGCACCTTGGGCAAGGTCGGCGACTACCTCTGGCACCTGGTGTTGCCGGTTACAGCACTGGTGATCGGCGGTTTCGCCACCCTGACCATCCTCACCAAAAACAGCTTCCTCAACGAGATCAGCCGCCAGTACGTGATCACCGCGCGGGCCAAGGGTCTGACCGAACGCCGCGTGCTTTACGGCCACGTGTTTCGCAACGCGATGCTGCTGGTGGTGGCCGGGGTGCCCTCGGCGCTGATCGAGGTGTTTTTCGCCGGTTCCTTGCTGATCGAAACCATCTTCAACCTCGACGGCCTCGGGCGCATGAGTTACGAGGCGGCGGTGTCGCGTGACTACCCGGTGGTGTTCGGCGCGCTGTTTCTGTTCACCCTGTTTGGCCTGCTGATCAAGCTGATCGGTGATCTCTGCTACACCCTGCTCGACCCGCGCATCGACTTCTCGGCGAGGACTGCCTGATGTTCACACTCTCTCCTTTGGGTCAGCGCCGGGTCGCGCAGTTCAAGGCCAACCGCCGTGGACGCTGGTCACTGTGGCTGTTCATTGGCCTGTGCCTGATCTGCGTCGGCGGCGAACTGATTGCCAACGACAAACCGTTGGTGATCCGCTACCACGGCGCCTACTACTTCCCGATCCTCAGCGAATACCTGGAAACCGATTTCGGCGGTGAACTGCCGTTCCAGCCGGATTACGCCAGCGCTTACGTGCACTCGCTGATCGAGGATCAGGGCGGCTGGATGCTGTTTCCGCCGATCCCGTTCAGCTACGACACGGTCAATTACGACCTGACTGAACCGGCACCCAGCCCACCCTCTTCCAGCAATTGGCTGGGCACCGACGATCAGGCGCGGGACGTATTGGCGCGGGTGATTTTCGGCACACGAATTTCGATTCTGTTTGCGCTGATCCTCACCGGCATCAGTGCGCTGGTCGGCATCGTTGCCGGGGCGCTGCAGGGTTATTACGGCGGCTGGGTCGATTTGCTTGGGCAACGGGTGCTGGAGATCTGGTCGGGGCTGCCGGTGCTGTATCTGCTGATCATTTTGTCCGGGTTCGTCTCGCCGAGTTTCTGGTGGTTGCTGGGGATCATGGCGCTGTTTTCCTGGCTGGCATTGGTGGATGTGGTGCGCGCCGAGTTTCTGCGTGGACGCAATCTGGAATACGTCAAAGCCGCGCGGGCGCTGGGGCTGACCGACAGCGAACTGATGCTGCGGCACATCCTGCCCAACGCGATGACCTCCACCCTGACCTACTTGCCGTTCATTCTGACCGGCGCCATCGCCACCCTCACCGCGCTGGATTTCCTCGGTTTCGGCATGCCCGCCGGGACCGCTTCGCTGGGCGAACTGATCGGCCAGGCCAAGCGCAATCTGCAAGCGCCATGGCTGGGGCTGACGGCATTTTTTGCCTTGGCGCTGATTCTGTCGTTGCTGGTGTTCATCGGTGAGGCTTGCCGTGATGCATTTGATCCACGATCTTGATCCGAGGAGCTGACATGAGCGACAACCTGATTGAAATCCGCGACCTGCGTGTCGCCTTCGCCGGGCAGGAAGTGGTGCACGGTCTGAACCTCGATATTCGTCGTGGCGAGTGTCTGGCGCTGGTCGGTGAGTCCGGCTCGGGCAAGTCGGTGACGGCGCATTCGATTTTGCGCCTGTTGCCGGGCAAAACCGTCAGCAGCAACGGTTCGATCGCTTATAACGGGGTGAACTTGCTGCACGCCAGCGAGCAGCAGATGCGCGGTTTGCGCGGCAACCGGATTGCGATGATTTTCCAGGAGCCGATGACCTCGCTTAATCCACTGCACAGCGTGGAACGACAGGTCGGCGAAGTGCTGGAGATTCACAAGGGCCTCAAGGGACGCGCCGCTCGTGAGCGCACGTTGGAGCTGCTGGAACTGGTGGGCATTCGCCAGCCGTTGCAGCGTTTGAAAGCCTATCCGCATCAGCTCTCCGGCGGTCAGCGGCAACGGGTGATGATTGCAATGGCGCTGGCCAATGAGCCGGAACTGCTGATCGCCGATGAGCCGACCACGGCGCTGGACGTGACCGTGCAGCAGAAAATTCTCGAGCTGCTGATCGAGTTGCAGCAGCGGCTCGGCATGTCGATGCTGCTGATCAGTCACGATCTGAATCTGGTGCGGCGCATCGCGCAACGGGTGTGCGTGATGCGCCACGGCGAAATCGTCGAACAGGCTGACTGCGAGACCCTGTTTCGCGCACCGCAGCATCCTTACAGCCGCTTGTTGATCGAAGCTGAACCGAGCGGTGCGCCGGTGTCGAGCCCGTACCAGCACAACCTGCTGGAAGTCGATGATCTGAAGGTCTGGTTTCCACTGCCCAAGGGCTTGTTCAGTCGTTCGCAGGCGTACATCAAAGCGGTGGACGGAGTCAGTTTCCGCCTGCAACGCGGCAAAACGTTGGGGATTGTCGGCGAATCCGGTTCGGGCAAATCGACGCTGGGCCAGGCAATCCTGCGGCTGGTGGAATCCGAGGGCGATATCCGCTTCGGCAACAAGCAGCTGAGCCTGCTCAATCAACGCTTGATGCGCCCCTTGCGGCGGCAGATTCAGGTGGTGTTCCAGGACCCGTTCGGCAGCCTGAGCCCACGCATGTCGGTGCAGCAGATCATTGCCGAAGGCTTGCTGACCCACGGCATCGGCACCGAGGCCGAGCGCGAAGCAGCAGTGATTCGCGTACTCGAAGAAGTCGGCCTTGACCCCAAGAGCCGTCATCGCTACCCCCACGAGTTTTCCGGCGGCCAGCGTCAGCGCATCTCCATCGCCCGCGCGCTGGTGCTGGAGCCGGCGCTGATCCTGCTCGACGAACCGACCTCGGCGCTGGATCGCACGGTGCAGAAACAAGTGGTGGATCTGTTACGGCAACTGCAGATCAAGCATGGGCTGACCTATCTGTTCATCAGCCATGACCTGGCGGTGGTGCATGCGCTGGCCCATGACTTGCTGGTGATCAAGGATGGCAAGGTGGTGGAACAGGGTTCGTCGCGGGAGATTTTTGCTGCGCCAACCCACCCCTACACCCAGGAACTGCTGAAAGCCTCCGGCCTCAAGCCCGACGCAAATCCCTGTGGGAGCGGGCTTGCTCGCGAATGCGATATACCTGTGACATGAATATCGACTGACAGGACGCCTTCGCGAGCAAGCCCGCTCCCACAGGGGGAGATCGGTGGAGGTGGAAAATATTTGTCGGGCACTGCATCCAAACGCCTCCGCCACGGGTAGTCCCTGTAACAGCCCTCTTCGGCTGTCAGCGGTCTACCCCTTTCGGAGATAACACTGATGAACATCACTCAACTGATTGGCCTCACCGGTTTGCTCGCCCTGTCCTCGACAACCTTCGCCCAAAGCAGCTACCCCGATGCGATCAAAGTCCCGGAAGGCCACAAGATCGCGATGGAAACCACCGGGGTCGGCGAGATCACTTACGAATGCCGCGACAAGCCCAACGCCGCCGGGCAGACCGAATGGACCTTCGTCGGCCCGAAAGCGGTGCTCAATGATCGCAGCGGCAAGCAGGTCGGCACCTACTTCGGCCCGCCCGCCACCTGGCAGGCCAAGGACGGTTCGAAAGTCACCGGCACGCAATTGGCCGTCGCTCCGTCGAGCCCGGGCAACCTGCCCTATCAACTGGTCAAGGCCAACCCGGCTGAAGGCAAAGGCGCGATGAGCGGCGTGAGTTATATCCAGCGGGTCGCGCTCAAGGGCGGCGTGGCACCGGGCAGTGAATGCACAGCAGCGAACAAGGGCAAGCAGGAAGTGGTGAAGTATCAGGCCGACTACATTTTCTGGGCGGCGAACTGAGTTTCTGGCCCACTCAAATCTTTACTTGTGGGAGGGGGCTTGCTCCCGAAGGCGGCGTGTCAGCCAGCATCTGTTTCAATGACACAGCGCCTTCGGGAGCAAGCCCCCTCCCACAGAGGAGTCCACAGCGGGCCCCGGGTTGTCTGGATGTTTGCGGAATGTGAGCTAGATTGCACGACATGTCCTTACCCGAATCTGAATTCGATTACGAAGCCCGTCTCGCTGCCTGTGCCCGCGGCGAGCAGTCGGCCCTGCGCGATTTGTACGTGCAGGAAGGCGCGCGCCTGCTCGGCGTGGCCAAACGGCTGGTGCGTGACACGGCGCTGGCCGAAGACATCGTGCATGAGGCGTTCATCAAGATCTGGAACGCTGCAGCGCAATTTGATCCGGCGCGCGGTTCAGCGCGCGGCTGGATGTTCAGCGTGACCCGGCATCTGGCGTTGAACCAGCTGCGTGATCAAAGCCGGGAGACGCCGTTCAACGAAGAACACGATGCCGAGCCTGACGAGGACGCCTTCGATGTGCAGGGCCATTCGGCGCGGATCCATCGTTGTCTGGAACAACTCGACCCGCAGCGGCGAAGCTGCATCCTCCACGCTTATGTCGACGGCTACAGCCACGCGCAGATTTCTCAACGGTTGGGCACGCCGCTGGGCACGGTCAAAGCCTGGATCAAACGCAGCCTCAACGCTTTGCGGGAGTGCATGGGATGACCACTGAATCGGCGCAGGAACGTGATGAACTGGCCGGCGAATACGTGCTCGGCACACTCTCTGCTGAACAGCGGATAGAGGTGCAGAAACGCCTGCCGCATGAACCGGCTCTGCGCGCGGCGGTGGACGCCTGGGAACGGCGGCTGCTGGAGCTGACGGACTATGCCGAAGCGCAGCAACCGTCGGCGTTCCTGTGGCCGCGAATCGAGCGCAGCGTCGAGCGACTGACGCCTGAAACGTCCACCACCTCGTGGTGGAATCTGCTGCCGCTGTGGCGCGGGCTGAGCGCTGCCGGACTGGCTGCGACGATGGTCCTGGGTTCAATTCTGCTGACCCAGACCCCGCCTAAACCGAATTATCTGGTGGTGCTGGTCGCGCCGCAGGACAAGGCGCCAGGCTGGGTGATTCAGGCCAGTAATCCACGGGAAATTCAGTTAATCCCGCTGGGCGTGGTCGAAGTGCCGGCGGACAAGGCGCTGGAGTTCTGGACCAAAGCTGACGGCTGGCAAGGGCCGGTGTCGCTGGGGCTGGTCAAACCGGGGCAGACGCTCTCGGTGCCGCTGGATAAATTGCCGCCGCTGCAACCGAATCAACTGTTCGAGCTGACGCTGGAAGGCGCCAATGGCTCCCCCCTCGGGAAACCGACCGGGCCGATTCAAGCCATTGGCCGAGCCGTCAAAGTGCTTTGAACCGGCGTCAACCGGCCTTGGCCATGCAGCGCTTGTAGCGCTCATCCACGCGTTTGGCGAACCACGCCGTGGTCAGCTTGCGGGTGATTTTCGGGCTCTGCAAAACGATCCCCGGCAACACTGCACGCGGCAGTTTTTTTCCCTCCGCTTGCTCCGCCAGTTCGAACACCCGCTGATAGAGTCTGGTCTCTTCGAACTCCAGGGTTTTGCCCTTCTCCAGTTGATCGCGAATGGTCGGGTTACGCATGCCCAGCGACTTGCCGAGGGTGCGCACCGCCAGTTCGGTGCTGCCAGGCATAATCGAGTCGTAGCGAATCAAGTCGCCATCCAGCGCCAGCGGGATGCCCGAAGCTCGGCTGACCGCGTTCTGGAACGCGGCATTGCGGCTGGCGTACCAACCGGCATTGAAGTCGGCGAAGCGGTACAGCGGCTCGCGGTAACTCACCGGGTAGCCAAGTAAATGGGCGATGCCGAAGTACATGCCGCCACGGCGGGTGAACACTTCGTGGCGGATCGTGCCGTCTACCGGGTACGGATACTCCTTGGCGTGCTGCTCGGCGAATTCGATGCTGACCTGCATCGGTCCGGCGGTGTGTACCGGGTTGAAGCCGCCGAACAAGGTGCGGCCCATCGGCACTCTGCCGATGAAGTCGTCAAAAATGGCGCTGAGTTCTTTTTCACTGCGTGCCGCGTTCAGGCGTTCGCTGTAGGTCTTGCCGTTGGTGGAGCGCACTTGCAGAGCGCCACTGACCAACAGACTGGGAATATGCACTTTGGCGGCACGACGGTCGATTTCGTCGCGGGCGATCTTGCCCAGGCCCGGCACCGTGGGGTCTACCTGGAAGGTGGATTCCTGCTCGGCCACGGCCAGCACCGAACAAAGGTTTTGCGTGGTCGGGCTGATGTTCTGTGCGGCGAACGCGGCGTAGATGTCGGTGGCCCAGCCTTGACGGTCGGGCACTTTCGCCGGCATCAGCCGCACTATTTCGGCTTTCACTTCAGCCGGCGCACGCGGTGCCGGCTCCTGGCTGCGCTGGCCGGCGCAACCGGCGAGCGCCAGCAGCGCGGCGAGGGTAATGAGTAATCGAGGGGTGTGCATGGCGCTCCTTGGCGTGCATTGAGGCAGGTTCACCATACGATCAAAGGCGTCACGCAGGCTAGGACTGTGACCTTGTGGTGAGGGGATTTATCCCCGATGAACTGCGCAGCAGCCCTCCAATATCAAAGCGGCCCGCTCCGCGCGCCATCGGGGATAAATCCCCTCACTACAGGTTTCCTTTCAGATCGGGAAATTCACCAAGATAAACTGATTGCAAAACGTTACTGCGAACTCCTATCATTTGCACCTGGAGTCGTATTTGCGCAAGGAGTTCCCCGCGCCGTTCTAATTTTCTCACCGGCCGTACGCCTCCAGGTATCGACATGCCCGTTTCAGCTCGACTCGCCGTCCCGTTTCGCCCGACGCTTCTCGCCCTGCTGTGCTCCCTGACTGTCACCGCTCACGCTGCCGATGAAAACGGCAAGGAGCTGGTGCTCGACAACGTCAACATCAACGCCCAAGCGCCAACGTCCAACGCCCTGCCCCCGGTCTACGCCGGTGGTCAGGTCGCCCGTGGCGGTCAGCTCGGCGTGCTCGGCAATCAGGACATGATGGACGTGCCGTTCAGCGCCGCGTCGTACACCGAACAGCTGATTCAGGACCAGCAAGCGGAAAACGTTGCCGACGTGTTGCTCAATGATTCGTCGGTGCGTCAGGCCTCGGGCTTCTCCAACCAGGCGCAGGTGTTCATGATTCGCGGCTTGCCGCTCAACGGCGACGACATTTCCTATAACGGCCTGTACGGCGTGCTGCCGCGGCAGATCATTTCCACCGACGCCCTGGAGCGCGTGGAAGTGTTCAAAGGCCCCAACGCTTTCATCAACGGCGTGACCCCGACCGGTTCCGGCATCGGTGGCGGCGTCAACCTGCAGCCCAAGCGTGCCGGCGACGAGCCGCTGCGCCGCTACACCACCGATATCAACAGCGAAGGTCGCATCGGTCAGCACTTTGATATCGGCCAGCGATTCGGCGAAGACAACCGCTTCGGCGCGCGGATCAACCTGTCCCAGCGCGAAGGCGACACCGGCATCGATCACGAAAACCAGCGCTCGAAACTGTTCAGCATCGGCCTCGACTATCGTGGTGACGCGCTGCGTATTTCCGGCGACTTCGCCTATCAGAAAGAACGCGTCAACGGCGGCCGCAACTCGGTCAACCTCGGCACCGCCACGCACATTCCGGACGCGCCGTCGGCCGACACCAACTACGCGCCGAAGTGGGGCTACACAGACATCGAAGACACCTTCGGCATGCTCCGCGCCGAATACGACCTGAACGACAACTGGACCGCGTACGTCGCCGGCGGCGCCAAGCACACCCGCGAAGTCGGCCGCTACAACTCGACAACCCTGGTGGGCAACAACGGCGCCTCCTACACCACCGGCTCGTTCATCCCCCACGATGAGGACAACACCAGCCTGATGGCCGGCCTGAACGGCAAGTTCAACACCGGCGCGGTCAGCCACAAACTCAACTTCGGCCTCAGCGGTCTGTGGGCCGAACAACGCAGCGCCTATGATTTCGACCTGACCAAGTACGCCAACAACATCTACCACCCGGTGGAAACGCCGTCGCCGGTCGGCAATTTTGCCGGCGGCGACGTCAGCGATCCGGGCATCGTCGGCAAGACCTTCAACCGCAGCCTCGCGCTCTCCGACACCCTCGGATTCTTCGACGACCGCCTGCTGATCACCGCCGGCCTGCGTCGTCAGCAACTGGTGGTGCAAGGCTACAACTACGCCAGTTACGGCAGCGGCAGCCGCAAGTCGAGCTACGACGAATCGATCACCACGCCGGTCTACGGCATCGTGTTCAAGCCGTGGGAGCACGTGTCGTTCTACGCCAACCACATCGAAGGCCTGGCACAAGGCCCGACCTCGCCTACCAGCGCCGGCGGCTTGCGCGTGACCAACGGCAACGAAGTCTACGCGCCGGCCCGCTCCAAGCAGACCGAGGCCGGGGTCAAGGTCGACATGGGCACTTACGGCGCGAGCCTGGGCGTCTATCGCATCGAACAGCCGAGCGACGGTTACTGCGAAATCAACAGCGCCACCACCTGCACCTACGTGCGTGAAGGCGAGCAGATCAACAAAGGGGTAGAGATGAACGTGTTCGGCGAGCCGATCAATGGCCTGCGCCTGATCAGCGGCCTGACGCTGATGGACACCGAGCTGCGCAACACCCAGAACGGCGCCAACGACGGCAACCGTGCGATCGGCGTGCCGAGCTTCCAGTTCAACGCTGGCGCCGACTGGGACGTGCCGGGCCTGCAAGGCGTGGCGCTGAATGCGCGGATGCTGCGCACCGGTGGCCAATATGCCGACGCTGCCAACAACCTCAGCCTGCCGAGCTGGAACCGCTTTGACGCGGGTGCGCGTTATGCGTTCAAGGTCTCGCAGAAAGACGTGACCCTGCGCCTGGGCGTCGAAAACCTGGCGAACAAGAAGTATTGGGAATCGGCGCAAGGCGGCTATCTGACCCAGGGTGAGCCACGGGTGGCGAAGTTGTCGGGCACCATCGATTTCTAACCCTCTGCCAAAATGAAAAGGCCCCGCAGCTTTACCGCTGTGGGGCCTTTTTGGTTTTTGGGTGCCTGAAAAGGCCTTTTCGCGAGCAAGCCCGCTCCCACCTTGGAATGCGTTCGACTGTGGGAGCGGGCTTGCTCGCGAAGGGGCCGGCACTGGCTACCCTTTCCATCTGATCCATACTTGCTCCACAGCCAACGGAGGACAGGCCCATGAACCGCAGCGACGTACTGATCATCGGTGCCGGCCCGACCGGTCTGGTGCTGGCCCTGTGGCTGAGCAAACTGGGCGTGCGCGTGCGCATCATCGACAAGACCTCCGCGCCCGGCACCACCTCACGAGCACTGGCGGTGCAGGCGCGCACCCTGGAGTTGTATCGCCAGCTGGACCTGGCCGACACCGTGGTGCGCAACGGCCACAAGGTCGCGGCGGCGAATTTCTGGGTCAAGGGCAAACCGGTCGCGCAGTTGCCGTTGCAGCGCATCGGCGAAGGCCTGACGCCCTACTCGTTCATCGAAATCTTTCCCCAGGATCAGCACGAACGGCTGCTGCTCGAACGCCTCGAAGACTATGACGTGACGGTTGAGCGCAACACCGAGCTTGAGAGTTTCGAAGAAACCGGCGACGGCCTCACCGCGCACTTGCGCCTGCCCGATGGCGAACAGGAAATCTGCCAGGCCTGCTATCTGGCGGGATGTGATGGCGCCCGCTCAGTGGTGCGCAAAACCCTCGACACCGGTTTTCCCGGCGGCACCTATCAGCAGATTTTCTACGTCGCCGACGTCAAGGCCAGCGGCCCGGCGATGAACGGTGAGCTGCACCTGGATCTGGATGAAGCGGACTTCCTTGCGGTGTTTCCACTGGCCGGCGAAGGCCGCGCCCGACTGATCGGCACCGTGCGTGACGAACGTGCCGACCGCGCCGAAACCCTGCAATTTGCCGACGTCAGCAGCCGCGCCATCGAGCACCTGAAAGTGCACATCGACGAGGTCAACTGGTTCTCCACCTACCGCGTGCATCACCGCGTGGCCGAGCATTTTCGCAGCGGTCGGGCGTTTCTCCTCGGCGACGCCGCGCACGTGCACAGCCCCGCCGGCGGCCAGGGCATGAACACCGGCATCGGCGATGCGATCAACCTGGCCTGGAAACTCGCCGCCGTGCTCAACGGCAGCGCCACGGCGAAGCTGCTCGACACTTACGAAACCGAGCGCATCGCCTTCGCCCGGCGGCTGGTGTCGACCACCGACAAGGTGTTCAGTTTCGTCACCGCCGAGGGGCGCATCGCCGATTTGCTGCGCACGCGTCTGGCACCGTTTCTGATCCCGAAAATGGCCACGTTCGAGGCCAGCCGCGAGTTCCTCTTTCGCACGGTTTCGCAAGTCACCCTCAACTATCGCGGCATGCCGCTGAGCCAAGGCACGGCCGGCCACGTCCACGGCGGCGACCGCTTGCCGTGGGCGCATGATGGTGAGGGGGATAACTACGAACCGCTAAGGCAGCCTTGCTGGCAGGTGCACGTGTACGGCGACACCAGCGACGAGATGATCGCCTGGTGCAATGAACACCATCTGCCGCTGCACGTGTTCGACTGGCGGCCGGCGTTTGAAACGGCGGGGTTGGGGCGTAATGGTTTTTACCTGTTGCGCCCGGATACGTATGTGGCGATTGCCGATAACAGTGCGGATCCGAAGGTGATCGAGCGGTACTTCCGGGATCACGGTATCCGGCCCTACTTCAACTTTCCGTGACCCTACACAGTCCCAATGTGGGAGCGGGCTTGCTCGCGAAGGCGTCGTGTCAGTCAACCTATTCGTTGCTGATACACCGCATTCGCGAGCAAGCCCGCTCCCACAGGGAGTTCTGCGGTGTCTGTCAGATCCCGGCCAGCGCCAGATCCATCGCAAAGTAGGTGAAGATCAGATCCGCCCCCGCGCGCTTGATCGCGCCCAGGCTTTCGCGCACCACGCGATCCTCGTCGATTGCACCGGCCTGCGCGCCGAACTTGATCATCGCGTACTCGCCGCTGACCTGATACGCCGACAGCGGCAGGTTCGAGGCTTCACGAATGTCGCGGATGATGTCCAGGTACGCACCGGCCGGTTTGACCATCAGCGCATCGGCGCCTTCCTGCTCGTCGAGCAGCGATTCGCGCAGGGCTTCGCGGCGGTTCATCGGGTTCATCTGATAACTTTTGCGGTCGCCCTTCAGCGCGCTGCCACCGGCTTCGCGGAACGGGCCGTACAGCGCCGAGGCGAATTTGGTCGAGTAGGCCATGATCGGAATCTGGGTGAAACCGGCGGCGTCCAGCGCCTGGCGAATCGCCCGCACCTGGCCGTCCATCGCCGCCGACGGGGCGATCACGTCAGCACCGGCACGCGCCGCCGCCACAGCTTGCTTGCCGAGGTTGATCAGGGTCTGGTCGTTGTCGACTTCGTGGTTGTGCATCACGCCGCAGTGGCCGTGATCGGTGTATTCGCAGAAGCAGGTGTCGGACATCACGATCATTTCCGGCACGGCGTCCTTGGCAATCCGCGACATGCGCGAGACCAGTCCCTCTTCGCGCCAGGTGTCGCTGCCGTTGGCGTCCAGGTGATGGGACACGCCAAAGGTCATTACCGACTTGATCCCGGCACGGGCATAACGCTCGATTTCACTGGCCAGCTTGCGCTCGGGAATGCGCATCACCCCGGGCATGCTCTTGATCGGCACGAAGTCGTCGATCTCTTCTTCGACGAAAATCGGCAGCACCAGATCATTCAGGCTGAACTCGGTTTCCTGGAACAGGCTGCGCAGGCTCGCATTGCGGCGCAGACGGCGGGGACGTGCTTCGGGGAACTGGCTGGACATGGCGCTTCCTGAAAACGGCAGATGAGACGAAAGTCGTAGGGGGCGAAGCTTATGCCTTCGGTGGGCGCAGGTACAAACCTGGATCAATCAAGACAGCATTACCGGGGGTGCAATAATCCTCGGAACAATCCGATTACCTGTGGGAGCTGGCTTGCCAGCGATAGCGGTGGGTCAGGCAACATAGATATTGACTGTGCCGGCTTCATCGCTGGCAAGCCAGCTCCCACAGGGTCGGGTGAAGGTCAGGAAGGAATGGTCAACCCGCGCACCACAGCCGGGCGAGCCAGAAAGCGCTCCAGCACCCGGGTCACGTTCGGGAAATTATTGATTCCGACCAGATCCCCCGCCTCATAGAAGCCGATCAGGTTACGCACCCACGGAAACGTGGCGATGTCGGCGATGGTGTAGCGCTCGCCCATGATCCAGTCGCGACCTTCCAGACGTTTGTCGAGCACGCTGAGCAGGCGTCTGCTCTCCTCGACATAGCGGTCACGCGGACGCTTGTCCTCGTAGTCCTTGCCGGCGAATTTGTTGAAGAAGCCGAGCTGGCCGAACATCGGGCCGATACCGCCCATCTGGAACATCAGCCACTGAATCGTCTCGTAACGCAGCGCGCCTTCCTGGGCGAGCAACTGGCCGCTCTTGTCGGCGAGGTAGATCAGGATTGCGCCGGATTCGAACAGCGGCAGCGGCTGGTCTTGCGGGCCGTGGGGGTCGAGGATCGCCGGGATCTTGTTGTTGGGGTTCAGCGACAAAAATTCCGGGGACATCTGATCTTGCGTGTCGAAACCCACACGGTGCGCCTCGTAGGGCAGGCCGATCTCTTCGAGCATGATCGAGACCTTGACGCCGTTGGGGGTCGGCAGGGAATAGAGTTGAATCCAGTCGGGGTACTGCGCCGGCCATTTCTGGGTGATGGGGAACGCGGACAGATCGGTCATGGGAAACATCCAGTCACAAGGAAAGCACTGATCATAATGTAGGAGCTGCCGCAGGCTGCGATCTTTTGATTCAGCTTTAACAAACCAAATCAAAAGATCGCAGCCTGCGGCAGCTCCTACATGAACCGTAACATCCTGCGGGTAATGTGCATGAACCAAACCGGCCTCAGAGGACTCTGAGCTATGCCTTTCGTAAAGGAAGCGCGACACACGACATGGACAACACCCGGTGCTGGGAGCCCGCGGTGTAAGGGTTGGTCAGCCCCAACCGAATTTGCTGAAGAATCCTATATTCAATGACGAACCTCATGAGTTTCGCCAAACGCTTCAAACATCGCGCCTATGTGGCCCTGCCCTCCCTGCTGGCAGTCAGTGCGCTGACCTTGTCGCTCGAATCGAGCCAGATTCGCGCGCAACCGGTGGACGGTACGCAGACGCTGATCTTCCTGCGCCACGCGGAAAAACCCGAGGGCGGTCTCGGCCAGCTCAACTGTCAGGGTCTGAACCGGGCGATCGAGCTGTCGACCCTGCTGCCGGAAAAATTCGGCAAGGCCGATTACGTGTTCGCCGCCAACCCGACACGCAATGTCGAGGAAGGCGAACTGGACAACTCCTACAGCTACATCCGTCCGTTGATGACCATCAGCCCCGCCGCGATCAAGCTCGGCCTGCCGGTGAACATCGAGTTCTCCGCCAACGACACCAGTGATCTGGCGCGCGAGCTGATCGAGGACAAGTACCACAACGCGACGATCTACACTGCCTGGTCGCACGGCTATTTGCCGGAGCTGATCAACAAGGTTGCCGGCAAGGCCGTCGGCGAGAAGCAGACCATCACCGATGACTGGGCGTCGGGCGATTTCGATTCGCTGTACGTGCTGACCCTGACCTGGCACAACGGCAAGGCCAGTTTGCAGAGCCACAGCTACAAGCAGGGGCTGGATAACGGCAAGGCGACCTGTCCGACTTGAGTTTTGCGCTGCCTGTACCGGCCCTTTCGCGAGCAAGCCCGCTCCCACAGGGGATCTGCGTCAGGCAGAAATTTCTGCCCAGTGGAGACCCAATGTGGGAGCGGGCTTGCTCGCGAAGAGGCCCGCAAGAGCACCCTCAAACCCGCTGATTCAGCCGCTCACGCAGATACTCCAGCACCGCCCCGCGCTCCCCGGCAAATTCAATCCGCCCGCCCTTCTTCTCACGCTGGAACGCATACATCGGGTCGTAATATTCGCGCAGCAACACGCTGATCCAGTTACGGAACTGCTCGACCGAACCGCTGCGCGCCTGCTCCGCCAAGGCCTCTTCCATCTGCAGGAACATCCGCTGATGGCGTTCGCCCCCCAGCCGGCGCTGGATATTGTTCAAACTCGCAATCAGCCGCTCGGCATACAGCGCAAAGCCCTGCTCGCCATGCACCGCGACAAACTCAGCGTGCAGGTTGATCACGTAATCCTGCAGAATCCGCTCGACCCGCTGCTCCAGGCTGTCTTCGAGCCAGACCATCGGCGCCACTTGCATGCCTCGGTACAGCGGCAATGGCAAGGCACAACTGCCGACTACCCGGCTCTCGTCTTCCAGCACAAACTGCTGGATCCCGCCGGCGCGTTTTTTCAGCACATCAACGGCCAGACGGTTTTCAAAATCGATGTTGGTCGGTTGGCCGGTGGCGCGCTTGCCGAAACTCGAGCCCCGATGATTCGCGTGACCTTCCAGATCCAGACCGTTGCGCAATTGCACCAGCAGTTCGGTCTTGCCGGTGCCGGTCATGCCGCCCAGCAGCACCATATCGCACTCGGCCACGGCCTGATCGATCGTCTCCAGCAGGAACGTACGCATCGCCTTATAGCCACCGCCGACACGCGGGTAATCGATCCCGCCCTCTTCCTTGATCCATTGCTGGACGATCTGCGAACGCAGGCCGCCGCGAAAGCAATACAGATAGCCGTCGGGGTGTGCCCGGGCAAACTCGACCCAGCCTTGAATGCGCTGCTCCCGCACTTCGGCAGACACCAGCCGCTCACCCAGGGCGATGGCGGCTTGTTGTCCATGCTGCTTGTAGCAAGTCCCCACCTGCTCGCGCTCGCGATCGTTCATCAGCGGCAGGTTGACCACGCCCGGAAACGCGCCGTGGGCAAACTCGATCGGCGCACGGGCATCCATCATCGGCCGGTCGTTGAGGAAAATATCGCGGTAATCGGTGCAGTCGCGTGACATCAGTTCACCTCGACTGCGTGGGTCTGTCGCTCGACCAGCTCGCCGATCGGCGCCAGGTTCAGGCCCAGTTCGGCAGCCACGGCGAGGAATTCGGCGTTGCCTTCCGGTGTAACTGCAATCAACAGACCGCCGCTGGTCTGCGGGTCGCACAGCACGCGCTTGTGCAACTCCTGCAGACGGCCGAGCTTGCTCGAATAGCTGTCAAAGTTACGCAAGGTGCCACCGGGCACACAGCCCTGTTCGAGGTAGTACTCGACGCTGTCCAGACGCGGCACGTGGTTGTAGCCGATGCGTGCGGTCAGGTGGCTGCCGTCGGCCATTTCCACCAGATGCCCGAGCAGGCCGAAACCGGTAACGTCGGTCATCGCGGTGACGCCGGCCAGTTTGCCGAAACGGCTGCCGGGTTTGTTCAGGGTGCACATCCAGTCGCGGGCCACGCCAATGTCGCCGGGGCGCAATTTGCCCTTTTTCTCGGCGGTGGTGAGGATGCCGATGCCCAACGGCTTGGTCAGGTACAGCAGGCAACCGGCGGTGGCGGTGTCGTTGCGCTTCATGTGGCGTTTTTCCACCAGACCGGTCACGGCCAGGCCGAAGATCGGCTCCGGCGCATCGATCGAATGCCCGCCGGCCAGCGGAATACCCGCCGCGTCACACACCGCGCGCCCGCCGCGAATCACTTCCCGCGCCACTTCCGGCGCCAGCACATTCACCGGCCAGCCGAGGATCGCAATCGCCATCAGCGGATCGCCACCCATCGCATAGATGTCGCTGATCGCATTGGTCGCAGCGATCCGGCCGAAGTCGAACGGATCGTCGACAATCGGCATGAAGAAGTCGGTGGTCGACACCACACCACGCTCGGCGTCGATCTCGTACACCGCCGCATCATCACGCGAGGCATTGCCGACCCACAGTTTCGGGTCAAGGTTCTGCGCACCGCTGCCGGCCAGAATCACTTCCAGCACCTGCGGGGAAATCTTGCAGCCACAACCGGCACCGTGGCTGTATTGGGTCAGGCGAATCGGCTCGCTCATGGGAGAGTCTCTGGCAGTTGATGGGGCGGATTCTAGCAGAGCAGCTCACAGCTTCTGGCGTGGATATAAGGCATGGAATGAAAAACGCCCGATGTATCTCATCGGGCGCCTGTAAAACAAAGAAAAACAAATGGAGACTTGGTTGAGAGATCTAAGCCTCTGAAACCGAGGTGATATCGGTCAGATAGATATCTCTATAAGTCCCGTCTGTACATTGCACCCTGACCACATCATTATCGTCCCTCGTCGAAAGCCCTATAAGTTTAAAAGTCCCGCTTTGCGCCGAAGTTGTAATTAGTTTCACTGAAGCGCCTCGTTGCATAGCAGACACCGCGCTCTTGATTTCGTCCTTATTCATTTGCACACACTCCAATTGAGGAGAATTGATAATCTGCTTTGACCAAGGGAACAGACACTGTCAAACATGACAGTTTTTAAGATCAAATTCGAATAGCCCTTAGTCCAAGGCACCTTAGAGACAATTGCTTCGCCTTCCGATCCCAGAACTAGCCAGCGGATGAAAAAAAACCGCCCTTTCGGGCGGCTAAAGTACTTCGACCATGATTCAGAAGCTTTGACTGAAGCTGATGTTGAACGCGCTGTCGTTGTTGTCGCTCGACACCTGGCCTGAGTAGCCGATGCCCAGCTTGCCGGTCGGGGTGACCTGGAAGTCGATGCCGGCTTCGAGCAATGCGCTGTCCTTGGCGATGGGTACGCCCTGGGTGCTGAACGAGGCGCCGCCGTCGATGAAGGTCAGGTCGGCGTCAGGTTTGGTGTCGCCGTAGGCATGCCGCCAGCCGATGGCCGCGCGTGGCGTCAGTTGGCTGCCGTTGGCCAGGGTCACCAATTTGCCGACACGCACACCGAGGGTCGAGTAGGTGATGTCCTGATCGGCGTCGGCCTTCAAGCGCCCCACCCCACCTTTCTCCTTACCGGTGTCGCTGTCGTAGTTGACGTAGGCCAGGCCGGCGAACGGTTCGATGGCAACGCCTGCCGCGTTGATCGCGTAACCCACTTCACCGAACACCTGCGCACTGCGCGCGTCGTAATCGGCCTTCAGGCGATCGTTGTAAGTACCGACGCTGACATCGCGTTTGGTCTCGATGCTGTGCCAGCTATAAGCCGCGCCGAGGCGCACCGCCAGTGCATCGAATTGCGAGTTCAGATACCCGGCGAGGTGGTAGCTGTCGACCTTGGCATCGGAGTTGCGATCATGCGCGTTGAGGTTGCTGCGGGTGTAGCCGGCCGCCATCCCGGCACGCCAGGTGTCATCCAGCGCCTTGTCGGTGCCGAGCATGAAACCGCCGAGGTTGCGATCGACTTTCGCCGTGTTGCTGTCGCCGCCCATGTCGCCCCAGGCACCAATGGCCCGGATCCAGCCGACCATTTCTCCGTGGCAGCCGTTGCTGCTCAGTTGCGTGTCGCTCGGTGCCAGGGTTTTGCGTGGATCATCCGCAGCGCTGCACGACGGCTGGCGCATGCGGTCATTGACCGCCTCACGGATGAAGCGCGAGTCTTCCAGCATGGCGCTGGCGGTGCTGGCGTGGATTTCCCCGGAGAGGCTGTCGAACGCATTGCGTGCACCGGCCACGCTGAGGTTGACGATCTGGTTCTGCAACGCCGCACCGGCCGCACCGTTATTGGACAGTGCCGTGGCGGTGCCGCGCTGGTTGCCCGTGGCAGCGACGTCGGCGAACGAGTTGCCGTTGCGGCTCACGGCCAGGGTCACCGAATCGGCACCGTAGACCAGCGAGCTGTCGAGGAACGCGTACTGCGGCAGATCGGCGGCACTGAAGGTGCCAGTCACACCACCGCCCGCGGTGATCAGCGAGTAAGTGGTATTGCCGGTGAACGGCGCCAGGCTGTTGACCACCAGACCGCCGCCCAATGCCGCCGTACCACCCACCGCCAGTGGCGTGGCGGTTGGCGAGCTGACGGTCAGCGCCAGTACACCATCGCTGCTGTTGGTCAGGTTGCCGGCCACGCTCAAGGTGCCGTCAGCGCCACCGGAAGCCACCACACCGTGGTTGACCACCGAACCGACGCTGCCGTTACCGCTCAGGCCTGCGCCGTTGGCGACCGTGACTAGTGCGCCCAGCGAAGCCCGGGCCGCACGACTGCCGACTTGCAGCAGGCCTTGATCGACGGAAACCGTACCGCTGAACGGTTGATTGCCGACCATCAACAGGCGACTCACGCCGCGTTTGAACAGCGCGCCGGTGCCGTTGAGCACACCATTGAACTGGCCATCGGTGTTTTGCTGGAACACCAGCGTGGCGTTGTCGGTGATGTTACCTTGCAGACTCGTGGTGTTACCGATCAGCGTACCGCCACTGACGGTGGTGCCACCGCTGTAGGTATTGGCGCCAGTCAGCATGAGGGTGCCGGAATCGAGTTTCTCGATACCGCCGGTGCCGATCAGCGGCACGTCGATTTCAGCACTGGCCCCGGCATTGACCCGCACTGGCGCCAGACTGCCGTCGGCACCGTTGACTGGTGTCAGCGTACCGCTAGCGCCCGGCACCAGGTTGTAGCCGCCGGTGAGGAACTGCAGACCGGTGAAGTTCTGATTGCCCTGCACAGTGACGGTACCCGCCTGGCCACCAAACACTGCGAATTGACCATTGGACGCCAGCGCCTGAGTGCCGCTCGGATCGGTCCAGTTGGTGCCCGGGCCCCACACGCCACTACCGCCACCAATGCTGCCATCAGGGTTGGTAGTGCCGCCGTTCCAGAACTGCACCTCACCCGGCGTGCCTTGTACCAACAGGTTGATCTGATTGGCGATCGCGGTTTGCAGGGTCAGGTTGGCCGCCGACACCGGCAGGCTGCCGTAGACCAGACCATTGTCGGTCAGGCTGCCACCGTAGCGGAACAGTTGATAGACCCCGGTGCCGAAACCGCCGGCGTTGCTGATATTCAGCGTGCCGTCGAGGGTCAGGTTACCGGCGACGTTGACCACCGTGGTGGAGCTGGCGGCCGAGCCGAGGCTGAAGTCCAGGTTGGTGCCCGAGGACAGCGCCAGCGAGCCGACCGACAACGGTGTAGCCGTGCCGCCACCGGTCAGCGTCGCACCGCTGGCCAGTTGCACGTTGCCGCCCAGTTGTCCGCTGCCACCGACTTTCGCACCACTGGCGACGTTGACGTTGGCGCTGTTGAGCACGCCGTTGACGATCAGGTTACCGGCCTGCACCGAAGTGTCACCGGTGAAGGTGTTGTTGCCGGTCAGGAGCAATTGGCCGGTGCCGGTTTTGTTCAGCGTGCCGGCGCCCGTCAGGTTACCGGTGTAGCTGCCGTCGGCGTTCTGCGCGAAGGTCAGCGCCGCGTTGTTGACGATGGCGCCTTGCAGGCTGCTGGTGTCGCCAGTGGTAGTGCCAGCGTTCAGCGTAGTGCCGCCGCTGTAGGTATTGGCACCACTCAGCACGAGGTCAGCGCTGCCGTTTTTCACCAGACTGCCGGTGCCGGTGATGGTGCCGAGCAGCGTGGTGTTCTGGTTGCCGGCCAGGGTCAGTTGCGACCCCAGATTGATCGCGTTGGCCAGTTGCAGCGCCGAGGTGCTGTCGAGGCTGCCGTTGCCGGTCACGCTCAGTGCACCGCTGCTGATTGCGCTGTTGTTGCCCAGCACCAGCGTACCGCCAGCGAGCTGAGTACCACCGCTGTAGGTGTTGCTGCCGTTGAGGGTCAGGCTCGAAGCGCCAGACTTGATCAGGTTGCCCGCCCCACTGACTACGCCGTCGAGGGTCAAGGCGTTACTGCCAGCGACAGTCAGGCCACCGTTCACCACCACATCGTTGCCCAGCGTGACGGCCGCGTTGCTGTCCAGCGCGGTGCCGTCCGCAGCGGTCAACACACCGCTGCCGAGCGCTGCGTTGTTGCCCACGACGATCTTGCCGCCATTGAGCGCGGTGCCGCCGGTGTAGCCGTTGGCGGCGTTGAGCACCAGCGTGCCGGTGTCGTATTTGCCGAGGGTGCCGCTGCCGTTGAGTGCCACGCCAACGGTCGCGGTGGCGTTCGGATCGACTCGAACCGTGGCGTTACCCAACGAACCGTTGACCAGATTCAGCGAACCCGCGGTGCCGTCCTGCAGGCTGTAGCCATCGGTGACGAACTGCATGCCGGTGATGGTTTGTGCGCCGTTCACGGTGACCGTGCCCGCCGTGCCCTGGAACACCGCGAAGTTGTTGGTCCAGGCCTGATTGGTGGTGCCGTTGACGTCGGTCCAGTTGGTGGTGCCGGCGCCCCAGGTACCGCTGCCGCCATCCACCGAACCGTTGGCGACGAGTTGGTTGCCGTCCCAGAACTGCACGGTGACGCCCGGTGCAGTGACCAGCAAATTGATCTGGTTGGCCAGCGCGGTTTGCAGAGTCAGATCGCCCGGGGTGACGCTGCCCGGCACCGTGCCGATCAGCATGCCGTTGTCGGTCAGGCCGCCGGTATAGTTGATCAACCGGTACACACCACTGCCGAAACCGCCGATGTCGCTGACGTTGAGGGTGCCGTCGAGGGTCAGGTTGCCGCCGACATTCACCAGCGCATTGCCGCCACCGGAAACCGGCGTGCCCAGTCCGACATCGAAATTGGAGTTGGCGTTGAACACCAGCGAGTTCACCGACAGGGTGCTGCCGGTGGCGCCGGCCAGATGACCGCCGTCGGCCACGGTCACCGCACCGCCGAGCGAGCCGCCGCCGGTCAGGGTGCCGCCGCTGTTGACCAGTACGCTGGCGCTGTCCAGCGAGCCGCTGACGTTCAAGGTGCCGGCGTTGACCGTGGTGTTGCCGGTCAGGCTGTTGAGGCCGGTCAGGGTCAGCGTTCCGGTGCCGAGCTTGCTCAATTCGCCGGTTCCGGTGAGGACACCGGCGAAAAGGCTGCTGGCGTTGTTGCCGCCGATGCTCAGGATGTTGCCGCCACCGATCAGTGCGGTGCCGCTACCGGTCAGACTGGCGAGGCTGCCGGAGCCGCCGAGATTGAGAGTTGACGCAGCGCCGAGGTTGACCCCGGCATTGCTGCCCAGTGCCGAGTTGCCCAGTGTCGTGAGGCTGCCCGATTGCACATCAAAGGTGCCGCTGAAGGTGTTGTTGCCGGACAGCGTCAGGTCGGCCAGACCATTCTTGGTCAGGGTGCCCGCGCCGGCGATCACGCCACCGAGCGTCAGGTTGTTGTTGCCAGCCACGCTCAGGTTGGCATTGACGTTGACGTTGTTGGCCAGCACCAGCGGCGCGGTGGTGTCGAGGGTCGACGCACCCGCCACGGTTACCGCGCCGGAGCCCAGGCCCGCCGAGGTGCCAAGGGTCACGGTGCCGGCGTTCAGTGTGGTGCCGCCGCTGTAAGTGTTAATGCCGTTGAGGGTCAGGTTGGACGCGCCGTTCTTGATCAGACCGCCGGTGCCGCTGACCACGCCGCTGAGCGCGACGTCGCTGCTGCCGGTATTGGTCAGATTGGCGTTGAGCACCACGTTGTTGCCCAGCGACACCGCGGTGTTGCTGTCCAGCGCCGAGGCACCGGCCACGGTCAGGTTGCCCAGACCGAGTGCGCCGTTGCTGCCGGCGGTCAGTGTGCCGGCGTTGAGGGTGACGCCGCCGAGGAAATTGTTGGCCCCGCTCAGGATCAGGTTGGCCGCGCCGTTCTTGGTCAGGCTGCCGGCGCCATTGATCGCGCCGCTCAGTGTCAGATCGTTGCTGCCGACGACATCAAGGTTGCCCGCCAGATTGATCGCGTTACCCGCCGTAAAGGCGCCGCTGGCATCCAGTGTGGTGCCGCTCGCCGCGTTCAGAGTGGCCGAGCCCAGCGCGCTGTTCGACGCCAGAATCAAGCCGCCCGCATTCAGCGCCACCGGCCCGAGGAAAGCGTTGTTGCCGCCGAGGGTCAGGCTGGCCGAACCGTTCTTGATCAAGCCGCCGGTGCCGGAAATGACACCGTTTAGAGTCAGCGCATTACTGCCCAGCAGGGTCAGATTGCCGTTAAGCGTGGCGGCATTGCCCAGGGTCACGGCCGTGTTGCTGTCCAGTTGCGTGCCAGCGTTGGCAATCAATGCGCCGGTGCCCAGTGCGGTGTTGCTGCCGACCACCAGGGTACCGCCGTCCAGTTGCGTGCCGCCGGTGTAGCTGTTGGCACCGTTGAGTACCAGGGTGCCGGCATCGAGTTTGTTGAGGATGCCGCTGCCGTTGATGTCCACGCCGACCGTGGCGGTCACGCCCGGATCGACCCGCATCGCCGTGGTGCCGCCGGTGCCGTTGACGGCGGTCAGTAGCCCCGACGTGCCGTTAACCACGTTGTAGCCATCGGTGAGAAATTGCATCCCGGTGAACAGTTGGGTGCCGTTGACCGACACTGTACCGGCCGTACCCTGGAACACCGCAAAATCGCCGGCCCAGGTCTGGTTCAGCGTGCCGTTGGAATTGGTCCAGTTGGTGCCGCCGGCAGTCCATGTACCGGTGCCGCCGTCCACATTACCGTTCGGGATGGTCTGGCTGCCGTCCCAGAAACGCAGGTTGGTGTTCGGTGCCGACACCACCAGGTTCACTTGATTGCCAAGGCTCTGCACGAGGATGTCGCCGAGGCCATAACCCACCGGTACACCGGCCACGGTCAGGCCGTTGTCGGTCAGTGCGCCGGTGTAGTTGAACAGGCGATAGACACCCACGCCGAAGCCGCCGGCATCGGTGACGTTGAGGTTGCCGTCGAGGGTCAGGTTGCCGCCGATGTTCATCAGCGAGGTGGTCGATGGCGTGGCGAGGCTCGCGTCGACATTGCTGTTGGCGGCCAGCACCAGTGACCCGGCAGACAAGGTGTTGCCCGAGGACAACGCCAGATGACCGCCGTTGTTGATGGTGATCACGCCAAGCGCCGAACCGGTACCCGTGAGGGTCGCACCGTTGTTGACGTTGAGCTGGGAACTGGCCAGCGAACCGGTAAGGTTCAGCGTACCGCCGTTGACGTTGGTGTTGCCGGTGATGCCGTTTATGCCGGTGAGATTCAACGTCCCGGTGCCGACCTTGGTCAAGCCGCCGTTACCGCCGAGGTCGCCGTCGAAGGTGCTGGTGCTGCTGACACCGCCCACGGTCAATGTGTTGCCGCCGCCGATCTGCACGCTGCCGCTGCCGCTCAGGCCGTTGAGGCTGGCGTTGCTGTTGAGATAGAGATTGGCACCGGCGCTGATGTTGGCGCCGGAGGTGTTGCCCAGCGCCCCGCTGCTCACGGTGGTGACGCTGCCGGAGGCGATGTTCAGCGCACCGGTGAAGGTGTTGTTGCCGCTGAGCGTCAGATCACCAAAGCCGTCCTTGGTCAGGCTGCCGGCGCCATCGATCACGCCGCTCAGGTTCAGGGTGTTGCTGCCGGCCAGGGTCAGGCCGGCGTTGAGGGTGATGTTGTTGCCGACGCTCATGCCGGTGCTGGTATCCAGCGTCGAAGCGCCACCGACGGTCAGGCCACCACTGCCCAAGGCAGCGGCCGAGCCCAGTGTCAGCGTACCCGCGTTGAGCGTGCTGCCGCCGCTGAAGGTGTTGGTGCCGTTGACGGTCAGGTTGGCGCTGCCGTTCTTGACCAGTTGGCCGGCACCGCTGATCACGCCGCCGAGGGTCAGGTCCTGGGTGCCGCCGACGCTCAGCGCCGCGTTCAGCACGACCGCGTTGGCCAGGCTGACCAGCGGCGAACTGCTGTCGAGCGTTGCCGCACCACCGACCGTCAACGCACCGGTGCCGAGCGCCGAACTGTTGCCGGCGGTCACCGTACCGGCGTTCAGCGTGGTGCCGCCGGCGTAGGTGTTGGTGCCGTTGAGGTTCAGATTGGCCGCGCCGTTTTTCACCAGGCTGCCGGCACCGGCGACGGTTCCGGTGAGGGTAAGATCGGCGCTGCCACCGATGTTCATCGCACCGGCCAGGTTGACCTGATTGCCCAGCGTGACGGCAGTGTTGGTGTCCAGCGTGGTGCCGGCTGCCGCGTTGAGCGCACCGCTGCCCAGCGCGGTATTGCTGCCGACAATCAGCTTGCCGACGTTCAGCGCGGTGTTGCCGAAGTAGGTGTTGGCGCCGTTGAGGATCAGGTCGGCCGGGCCGCTTTTGGTCACACCACCGACCCCGGAGACCACGCCTGCGAGGGTCAGCGCGTTGCTGCCGCCGATTGTCACGTTGCCGCCGAGGTTGACGTTGTTCGCCAGGCTGGTCGCGGTGCTGGCGTCCAGCGTGGTGTTGTTGCCAGCGTTGAGCACGCCGGTGCCGAGCGCGGTGTTGGAGCCGACGATCAGTGTCCCGGCGTTCAGCGACGTAGAGCCGGTGTAGGTATTGGCGCCGGTGAGGGTCAGGGTCGAAGCGCCAGTCTTGATCAGGTTGCTGCCGCCGCTGATCACGCCACCGAGGGTCAGCGGGTTGGCGCCGCCGGCAGTCAGGTTGGAATTGAGTGCAATCGCGTTGTTCAGCGTCACGTTGGCGCTGCTGTTAAGCGTTGCGCCCGCACCGCCCACGGTCAACGTGCCGGTGCCGAGTGCCGCGCCGTTGCCGACGGTCAGGCTGCCGGCGTTGAGCGCGGTGCCACCGGTGAAGGTGTTGGCGCCGTTGAGGGTCAGGTTGGCCGTGCCGTTCTTGATCAACTGGCTGGCGCCGCTTAGCACGCCGCCGAGGATCATGCCGTTGCTGCCGCCGATGGCCAGGTTGCCGTTGAGGGCGACGTTGTTGTTGAGGATGACCGAGGTGTTGCTGTCGAGGGTCGCGGCATTCGCGACGGTCAGGTCGCCGCTGCCCAATGCGGCGGCGTTGCCAACGGTCAGGGTGCCGGCATTCAGCGTGGTTCCGCCACTGAAGGTGTTGGCGCCGTTGAGAATCAGGTTGGCCGCGCCGTTCTTGGTCAGCCCGCCACTGCCGCTGACTATGCCGCCGAGGGTTAGATTGGCATTGCCGGCGATGTTCAGGTTGCCGCCGAGGGCGACCGCGTTGCTCAGCGCCACGGTGGTGCTGGCGTCGAGGGTGGTGCCCGCCGCCGTGGTCAGTGCGCCGGTGCCCAGTGCGGTGTTGGAGCCGATGATCAGCGTCCCGTTATTCAGCGCGGTGCCACCGGAGAAGGTGTTGTTGCCGCTGAGGGTCAGGTTCGCGGTGCCGCCCTTGATCAGGTTGCCGGCGCCGCTGATGACGCCACTCAGGCCCAACGCCTGAGTGCCACCGATGGTCAGCCCGCCCGCCAGCGCCACAGCGTTGGCCAGCGTCACCGCCGTGGTCGCATCCAGTGTAGTGCCGGCCGCCGCGTTCAATGCGCCCGTGCCGAGGGCGGTGTTGCTGCCAACGAGCAAGCTGCCGCCATTGAGTGCGGTGGTGCCGCTGTTGGTGTTGTTGCCAGTCAGGGTCAGGCTGGCGCTGCCGCTTTTGGTGATCGCGCCAGTGCCGGAGACGATGCCGCCCAAGGTCAGCGCATTGCTGCCGAGCACGTTCAACGCACCGGTGATGCCGACGTTGTTGGCCAAGGTCACGTTGCCGGTACTGTCGAGGCTGGTGCCGTTGCTGGTGTTGAGGACACCGGTGCCCAGGGCGTTGTTGTTGCCGACACGCAAGGTCCCGGCGCTGAGGCTGGTGATCCCGGTGTAGGTGTTGATGCCGTTGAGGGTCAGGCTGCCGCTGCCGGTTTTGGTCAGGTTGGCGGCACCGCTGATCACCCCGCCCAGGGTCAACGCACCGGCGCCGGTCGCGGTCAGGGTGCTGTTGAGCGTGATCGCGTTCGCCAGCGAAATCGGCGCCGTCGCCGAGATGCTCGAAGAGCCGCCAACGGTGATGCCCCCAGTGCTGAACGCCTGGTTGTTGCCCACCAGCACCACACCGCCGTTGAGCACGGTGTTGCCGGTGTAGGTGTTGATGCCGTTGAGGTTGATCTGGCCGCTGCCGATCTTGGTCAGGCCGCCCGTGCCGGAAATCACCCCGTTGAGGGTCATGCCGTTGATGCCCTGCAGGGTCAGGCCGCTCGCGCCCAGGTTGATCTGGTTGGCCAGCGTCAAACCGGCATTGCTGGCCTGGAGGATCCCGCCGTTGGACGTCAGCACGCCGCTGCCGAACGCCGCGTTGTCATTGAACTGCGCGACACCGCCATTGAGGGTGGTCGCACCGCTGACCAACGGCCCCTGCAAAGTCCAGGTGCCGCTGTTGAGGGTCAGGTTGTTGAAGTTGACGTAGGTGGCGCTGGACGCCGTGCCCGTCCCGGTGGTGCCGCCGCCAAGGCCGATCGGGTTTTGCAGAATCAGCGTGTTGGTACCCGCCGCGCCGCCATCGACCGTTCCGGTCGGGGCGAAGGTCAGGTTGATGCCGATCAGGCCACCGAGGCCGACGGAGACTTGCACACCGTCGCCGACGTTAACGCTGGAACCGGTGATCGCGTAGAAGGTGTTGGTGCTGCCCGCCCCCATCGACACACCGCCGGTGATGTTGCCGGCGTTGGTGAAGGTGTTGCCCGCCACTGACGTTTCGAACGCAATCCGGCCATTGATGGTGCCGCTGGCACTGTTGGTCATGTTGACTTGCGAACCGCCATACACCCCGACCACCGGGGTATCGGCCAGGGTGATGCCGCCGACCGACAGCCCGGTGGAGGTGATGGTGCCGTCGTTGGTGATGGTCGTGGTGCCCGACACCGAGTTGTTCACGGCAATCCCCAGCCCGTCGATGCTGGTCAGGTTGAGCCCGAGCAACATGCCGGTGCCGCGAATCAGCCCGGTTGCGTTGTTGACGATGCTCACCGTGCTGGTCGCGCCGGTACCGATGAACGCACCGCCACTGAGGATCGACACCAGGCCCAGCAAGGCCGGGTCGAGGGTGCCGGAGTTGTTCAGGTTGATGTTGGCCCCGGTCAGGTTGAGCACCTTGCCGCCCAGGGTGGCGTTCATCTGCGCCCCGTTGGTGACGTTGACCGTCAGGCCGCTGGTGGCACTGCTGTAGTCATTGAGAAACAGCGGCAGCGTCGGGACGCCCGAACAGGTAATCGTCGAACCTGCCGCCGAGCAGGTCGCGAGCGCCTGCTCGCTGACCCCACCGAACAACAGCCCGGCAACGCTCAGGTGCACAGCAAGGGAAAGAGGGGAAAAACGCGAAACGAGGGCGACACCAAACCTTGCTTCCACGGGCTACTCCTTGTCGTGGCCAAATTCTTCCTTGAAGGCGTGGGAAACGTGCTTATTCCACACGCGAATCAAGACTGCGACGGTCATCACAAAACCGCGTCTTGGCTGACAAGCTAGTAGACGCCCCGCGATGGGGCACTGATTAAATGGTGTTAATACTTTAATACTAGAACCGTCTAGAACGCGGGTTTCGGCCAGTAAACACTGGGTTTGGCGACACCTGACTAACCCTGTGGGAGCGGGCTTGCTCGCGAAAGCGGTGTATCTATGAAGGATGTGTCAGCTGACCCGACGCCTTCGCGAGCAAGCCCGCTCCCACAGGAGAATTTCAGCGTTTAAAAGAAACTGGTACGCCTTGTGCAAACGTTTGCTACCTGCCTATAACGGCTTTTTCGTAACAAAACCGTACAGACCCGCAGAACCCGGGCCTCGATCCGCAAAAAAAGGACTTTGAATGCACGCTGCTTCCCTTCTTCGCGCCCCGTTTGCGCGCACGTTTGCTGTTTCCCTGCTACTGACCGGCGTTACCGGAGTTCTCAGCCACAGCGCGTTGGCGCAACCGGCCCTGCCCGACGAATCCGCTCAGGGCGAAGCCCTCAGCCCGGAAGCTGCCCCGCCGAAAAAAGGCGCGTATCTGTCGGACTGGTACAACCAGGACCTGACGCTGATCGGCAGCAAGGACATCAGCTTCGGGCCGCAACCGGCCGACGACATTTATCTGGAATACGAGTACTTCGGGCGCAAGGGTCCGTTCGAGCTGTACGGCTACGTCGACATTCCGAAGATCTTCAACATCGGCAACAGCCACGACAAAGGCGTGTGGGATCACGGCTCACCGGTGTTCATGGAACACGAGCCGCGCATCTCCATCGACTACCTCGCCGGCCGCAGCCTGGCCATCGGCCCGTTCAAGGAATGGTACGTGGCGTTCGACTGGATCTACGATCACGGCAGCCGTAAAGAGAACCGCGCCAACACCCTGTACAGCGGCTTCGGCACCGACATCGACACCCATTCGCGGGTCAACCTGTCGGCCAACCTGTACGGGCGCTACCAGTGGGAAAACTACGGCGCGAGCAATGAGTATTCATGGGACGGCTACCGCGCGCAGCTCAAGTACATCGTGCCCATCGACAAATTCAGCAACGGCGCGTCGCTGACCTACATCGGTTTCACCAACTTCGACTTCGGTTCGGACATCCACAAGGACAACCCGGCACGCACCGCCAATGCCACGGTGGCGACCAACGTGTTGCTGTACTCGTTCACCCACCTGCGCTTCACCCTGGTCGGCCGTTACTTCCACAACGGCGGCAACTGGGAGGACGGCAGCGAGCTGAACTTCGGCGACGGCAATTTCCGCGCGCGCTCCAACGGTTGGGGTTACTACGCCGGCATCGGCTACCAGTTCTGAAATCAGGAGATTCTCATGCAAGCAATGACGCGTCTGACCATGGCCGCTGCGGCCCTGCTCTCTTCCACCACCTGGGCGGCTGAAGCGCCGATCCAGCCGAAAGTCGTGCTGATCACCATGTTCGCCCCCGAGGCGCAGAACTGGATCGAGCGCCTCGATCTCAAGCAGGAAATCCGCGTACCGGGCCTGTCCGCCGAGTACCCGACCATCCGCTGCAACACGCAACAGGTGTGCCTGCTGACCACCGGCATGGGCCAGACCAACGCCGCCGCTTCAACCTTGGCCTTGGCCCTGTCGCCGAAATTCGATCTGCGCAAAAGCTACTTCCTGATCGCCGGGATCGCCGGGATCAGCCCGAAACACGGGACCATCGGCACCGCTGCGTGGGCGCATTACCTGGTGGAATTCGGTACGCAATGGGAGCTGGATTCGCGCGATGTGCCGGCGAGCTGGCCGACCGGCTACCTGGGCATCAACACCAAGGGTCCGAATGAAAAACCGCCGCTGGACTACAAGACCGAAGTCTTCGAACTCAACCCGACACTGCAGGCCAAAGCCTTCGCCCTGAGCCACAAGGTCGAACTGAGCGAGAGCAAGGAGTCGGCGGCGTGGCGCCGGAAATACCCGTCGGCCCCGGCCAACCAGCCGCCGGTGGTCACGCGCTGCGACACGTTGGCGGGCAACACCTGGTTCTCGGGTACACGCCTGAGCGAACGCGCCGAGGTCTGGACCAAACTGCTGACCGATAACAAGGGTGAATACTGCACCACACAACAGGAAGACAACTCCACCTATGAAGCGCTGCTGCGTGCCAGTCGCGAAGGTCTGGTGGATGTGCAGCGTCTGGCCGTGGTGCGTGCCGGCTCTGACTTTGATCGGCCGGCACCGGGCGGCAGTGAAGTGGACAATCTGCTGAAATACGCCGATCAGGGCGGGTTCGTGCCGGCGCTGGAAAACCTCTATCGTGCCGGCAACCCGCTGGTGCAGGACATTCTGAAAAACTGGTCGGCGTGGGAAAACGGCGTCCCGCAATCCTGAGCCCAACAAATAACCCTGTGGGAGCTGGCTTGCCAGCGATGGCATCAGTTCAGTCAACATCTCCATCGACTGTTCTACCGCTATCGCTGGCAAGCCAGCTCCCACAGGCTATACGGTGTCTGGAAGATCAGGGAATCAGGATGACCTTGTCGCCACTGCCCTGATTCACCTGCGCGTAGCTTTCCACCCCCTCCGCCAATGGCACCTGCACCAACCCCTGCGGCAACGGCAACAGATCCTCATCAAAGAACCGCCCAAACTGCTCGAGCATCGCCGCACAGGCTTGCACGCCGTACAACAGCGAGTTGATCCCGACCACCGAACCGCCCTTGCGGTACAACGCCAGCGCCGGCAATTGCACGTGGCCGTCGACCGGCGCGGCGATGATCGCGATGCGGCCGAACGCTGCTAGTGCCGCCACCGAGGCCGGCAGCCAGAAGCCGGTGGTGTCGAAGATCACGTCAGCGCCGCCGCGGTACACCGCGTTGACCTGCGCGCCGAGGTCTTCGGGTTTATCCAGCTGAATCGTCTGGAAGCCCTGCGCCTGCAACTCCTTGACCTGCTCCGGCCGCCGCGCCGCTGCCAGTATCTGCGCACCGCGCACCTTGGCCAACGCCAATGCCGCCGTGGCCACCGCGCCGCCACCGATCACCAGCAAACGGGTTTCAGCCGTCACCAAGCTACGCTCCAGCGCATCCCACGCCGTGGTGTACGGCACGCCGAGGCTGGCCGCCTGGGCGAAACTCAAGTGCGACGGTTTGTGCGCCACGCCATTAGCCGGCAGTTTGACGAACTGCGCGTGCGAGCCATCGGCGAAAAAGCCCAGCTCACGCCCGGTGCCCCAGACTTCCTGACCGAGCAACGCCTGCGGGCCTTCGACCACGACACCGGCAAAATCACGCCCGGGAATCCGTGGCAACGTGGTGTACGGAAAACGCCCGAGCACGTTCTTCACATCGCTGGGGTTCAGACCGGCCGCCTTGATCTCGACCAGCACTTCATCAGCGCCGGGCACCGGGGTCGGTACGTCGACGAAATGCAGGGAAGACAGATCGCCGGTTTTATCGAATTGCAGTGCTTTCATGAGGACATCCATCAAAGGGAAAAGGAATTCAGGACAGCCAACCGGCGACCAGTTGCCGGCCCATCGGCCACAGCTGCTCACCCGCGAGCATGCCCAGCAGCCCCACCAGCGCGATGGCCGGAGGTGCCGGGGAACGAAAATCCAGCGCGCCATAGAGCAGGCCGACACCGAGACCGATGGCCAGCGAAATAAGGTAGTTCATGGAGGAAACTCCGCCGCGTGAAAGGAATGGGCAAAGTCTAGGGAAGGATCGGCAGAGGTGTCGGCCAAGGACTTCTGAATTTCGGCCAATTCCCGCGTTCTCTGCCGTCCCCTGTGGAAGCGGGCTTGCTCGCGAAGGCGGCGGGTCAGTCACTTTATGCTTCACAGACCCACCGTTTTCGCGAGCAAGCCCGCTCCCACAGTTGTTTTGCGGTGTCAGGGGAGCCGTAGCTGGAGAACCTCTATCGCACAGGCAGTCCGCTGGTGCAGACATCCTGAAACACTGGTCGGCGTGGGAAAACGGTGTCCCGTGATCCTGAGTACAACACGGTAAAAAATGTGGGAGCAGGCTTGCTCGCGAAGGCGGCGGGTCAGTCACCTTATGCTTCACAGACACACCGCTTTCGCGAGCAAGCCCGCTCCCACAGGTGTTTTGCGGTGTCAGGGGAGCCGGCGCTGGAAAACCTCTTCCGCGCCGGCAATCCGCTGGTGCAGGACAATCTGAAAAATTGGTCGGCGTGGGAAAACGGCGTCCCGCAATCCTGAGTACAACACGGTAAAAATGTGGGAGCGGGCTTGCTCGCGAAGGCGGCGGGTCAGTCACTTTATGCTTCACAGACAAACCGCTTTCGAGAGCAAGCCCGCTCCCACAGGGATTGCGTTCAGGTGATCGTAAATTGCGAAGGCGCCACGCCCAGTTCGCGCCGGAACATGTCACTGAAACTGCTCGGCGAATACCCCAGCTCGCGAGCGATCGCGCTCACCGGCACGCCCTGAATCAACTCGGCCACCGCCGTCGCCAGTTGCACCTGCCGCCGCCATTCGGCGAAGCCCATGCCCAGGCTGTCCTTGAACAGCCGCGCCAGCGTGCGCACACTCGCCCCGGCGTTTTCCGCGTGCTGTTCGAACGGAATGTCCAGCGACGGTGACGCCATCACCGCCTGGCACAGATTCATCAGGCGCCGGTCGGAATCGTCCGGCAGCGGGATCTTCAATTGCGAGCGCCGGGCACGCTTGAGCTCCAGCAACGCCAGCCCGACCAACGCGTCGTAATAGGCCGGCTCACCGCTATAGCCCTGCTCCACCAGCCCGACGATCAACTCGCGCAACAGCCCTCCGACTTCAATCACCTGCACTGTCGGATCCAGCGTTGCCGCCAGTACCGGGCGCAGGTAGATATTGCGCATCTGCAAGTCCGACACCACACGAATTCCATGCGGCACCCCGGGTGGCAACCACACCGCGCGCTGCGGCGGCACCACCAGTGCCTCATGCGGGGTTTCAACCCACATCACCCCGCTCATTGCATACAGCAACTGCCCCCAGACATGCTCGTGCGGCTCGATGAACAAACCACGCGGATAGGTACGCGCCAGCGGTTGCACCGGCACATCGGTATCCGTGAGATCGGGGGGTGCGGCGAGGGCCATGGCGAACATTCATTGGGGTTGGCGGAAGGCGCATGGTAACCAGTCGGTCACAGCGTCGACAACGATAGATACCGTCGGACAATCCGAGTGAATTTTCCCGACGCGCCGCGATCCTTCTAATACCACAGGGAGGATTACGGGCTTTATGAACAACGCAAAACTGTTTGTCATCGATTACACCCTTCACGGCACGCCTAAGTCGTTCATTATCCGCTCGGACAGAATGGACAACGCCGAAGCGTGGCACTGGGCAAGCTGCGACGCCGGTGTGGGTCGCATCCCGCGTTTCGGCCGGGAAAAAGTGCAAAAGACCAGCAAACCGATGGCGGAGAAATTCGGCGTGGAAAACGTCACATGGCGACCGGCGAGCTAGACTCTCGTCAGGCGATGGGGACTCTTTGGGGGCGTACACAATGACCAGCATCTTCAGCCCGGCGCATCTGGATTACGGACTGGACACCCTGTTCGGACGTATCACCAAAAGCGTGGACTGTCAGGTGGGTCTTGAGGCTGTCGAAGACGATCCCTATAGCTTCGCCCTGCGCATACCGGCGCCGTTACCGGAAGACCTCGACCAGGCGAAAACCGTGGTAGTCAGGGTTGACGGTCGACGGCTGCAAGGCACGGTTCGCCGTACCGAACGGCTGGATGATGAAAGCCTGAAACTGCAAGTGGAGCCTGATTAGGCTCCACTTTTTTTGCGCGCGGTTATTTGGGGTGGGCGCAATGGCAGCCTTTGCTTGAGCACTCTTCACCGCCCTTGTGGTGGTGGGCGCAGGCTTCACAGCAATAGTGTTTACCGTGCACGGCGTAGGCGTGGTCGCCTTCCTTGATGGTGCATTTGCAGTTGGGGCAGTCGCATTTTCTATCGGGCATGGGGGCAGACTCCTTTTTTGGTGGTTGTCTGGGCTTTTGGGATAAGCCGTAAATACCAGTGTAGGAGCTGATGAAGGCTCGGGCCGCGTTCGGACGATCTTTTGATCTGGGTTTTTTGGGGGGATTGGGTGTATATCCGTTGCTGCGGTAACGGCCTCCTATGGTTTCGCTCTTACAGCGAGTCACCTTTTCCAAACGCCGAAAAGGTAACCCAAAAGGCTTTGCCCCGGCGTACGGCACTTCGCTTAGGCTCAGTGTTCCCTCGCTACGGTGTCCATCCGGGGGCATCGCCTCCGGTTTGCTTCGCTGCACCTCCTCTCGATGGATGCGGCTTCGCCGCATGGCGCTGCGCGCCTACCCCCTGATGAACACCTACGCTCGGCCTGCCGAAGGGGCAGAAGATCAAAAGCCACATCAAAAGCCAGAGCCAGAGCCAAAGCAGATCAAAAGATCACAGCCTTCGGCAGTTCCTACATGGGATTGGGTGTATTCAGTTGGAG
>NZ_AZVL01000022.1:0-85824 GCF_000514195.1 Pseudomonas sp. URIL14HWK12:I6 | reverse complement strand
GCTGAGCGCAGGTGATTTTCAACTGTACGCTCCGACAAACCGAGAGTCGCTGCAATATCCGCTTGCCGTCTTCCGGCAGCCGTCCATTCCATGACTTCGCGCTCTCGCGGGGAAAGGGTTCTTAACGCTTCGTCCAATGGCGCCTCAAGCAACCGCCGAGCCGCGAAAAAAGCGGCCGTCGCAACCAGGCTGAGTCCCAAGCGCATCCGCGCGCTCCCATCCACCGGCTCCCCCCCCAAGCTCATTGCGCCCTCAAGCCCCTGTGGACCAAAAACTGGCACCTGCAACCCCTGAATTCCTGGTCCACCTGGAGAACGAATCATCCGGTAACGCTCTTCTCCCTTGACCTGCTCTTTCTGCCAGAAGAAGGATTGCCGAGCATTCAAAAGGTGACGAGTCACCGGACAATGTCGAACGTAAGTCTCGGCATCCACCGCTTGACCGTTATCGAACCAATCGCCTTCGACCCAGTAGATATGCTCAACCACTTCCTCACTTGCCGTCGATGCAGAAAACAGCACGAATCGATCATAACCGTAGGGTGTGGCGAAACCCCTGACGGATTTCTTGATTGATTCAAGCGTGCGCGCCGTCTCTATCTCCAGAGCAGCGCGCATCGCTGTTTCGGCCGGCCCGTCGCTCACTCCGATGCAACCTCTTTCAACAATGCTTCAGCTGCCAACTTGCCCAGATTGTTGCCTGCCAATGGGCTGTCGCCGGTCAGCAACTTGCGGTCTTGGAGCGTCGCACCTGAAATATCCTGATTGATGATCTCAACTCCCAAGGATTTCAACTGCTCACCAAATTTCCACGTCAGATGCCCAGGCATATACCCTATGTCGGGCGTCTTTGCGTCGAGACTGTCTGGAAATGCGCAGATCTTGTAGCCGTTGAATATGTAGGAATTCCTAGACTCACCAATGCCCGCCGCGAGCATTGCTGCTGGGCCGTGACATAAGGAAATCACAAATTTGTCGTTGGTGATTGCCCAATGCAAAGCCGCTTTCACGTCGGTACTCTCCGGCAATCCAATCAGCGCGCCGTGCCCGCCAGGTATGAAAACGCCGATGTAATCCGAATCCTGCCCCAGCGCCTTCTCAACCACTTCGCACAGCTTCAAAGGTATTTTGAACTGCTCACGGTATTTGGCGTAGAAATCCTTTACCTCGGTATCTTCGCTAGGCATGGCCCAGAACTCGAATTTCACTGGATTGCCTGACAGGGTCGCAACGTCGAACGCGAAACCGGCTTTGTCGAGGTGATACATGGGCAACAACGTCTCGACTGGGTGATTACCGGTGGAAAACATTGTTCCGTTGTCGGTCAGTAAGTAGCGCTCATCGGCGCCAATCAGCAAAATCTTCCAGCGGCCACCTCGGTAGGGATTAGCGTAATCCGCATCACTCAGATCAGATTTTGGCGAGGTAAATTGGCTAAGCGAGTGTGGGGAGGGGAAAAAGGCATTGTCCTCCGCCTGATCCGGAGTGGGGCGCTTGTCGTCACTCTGCAAGGTAGTCATGGGTTTCTCCTACGAATGGGCTGATTGCCGAGGTTCATGCTAGTAGCGAGACGTAGGCCCAACAATGAGGGTTTTCCCTTAAAGAAATGTTCCTCACACATGCAGCGCGCCGACCGGCTACTTTCGGCCAGAAGCAGGCTTGAGACGGCTCATACATCTTGAAAGCTCTTGGTCAGTAATCGCGATCCGGTTTCAAATCTTTCAAAAGCGTGTGGCGATTCCAAGGTCCGCAGTACTGAGGAAGATGTGCGACAAGTCGGTAGCCGCACCGCTTGTACCAGTGCGCCACGCTGTCATCGAGGGTCTCAATGAGCGCTTCATGGCATCCATGCTCCAGAGCAAGTGCCTCAAACCTGTGCAATAGCTCGGTTCCGATGCCTTGCCCACGCCATGGAGCATCTACCCATAGGTAATTGATAAAAAGACGGCCAAACTCAGTTCGACCTGTGACACCGCCAACTAAGGTCTCATCATCCATCAGCGTGCAGGCTATGGGATCGGCATTTCCGCCATGTCCGCGCGACAAGTTCTGCCCGTGTTGTATGACGCCATCAGATACAGCACGCAGATCCTTCTCGTGAATGCTGCCGGTTGTACGCCACACCTTCCTCATTTCATTCCCTTATGTCGCGTTGAACAGAGTGACATGCAAGTCGAGTGCCGTTTCTAGCGCCATGGGCTGGCTGGTATAACCACTTGCGGAAGGTCACAAAAACGGCAAGTGGTTATAGCAGTACGTCATGAGTGGCTGTTTCCGGCCAAAAGCAGTCATTGCGACGATGCCGTACGATACACGCCTGCCGTTAGATCATTAGGGCTTACCCATGCAATTTCATGGTTTCGAATTCGGGCATATTGAGGTTGAGATTCAAAACCGTGCGTATGACCTTCATAACTTCTACCACGCCAGCACCATTAATTACGACATCATGGATAGGTCGGCTGTACTCATCTTTACTCGACGGACTGAAGCCTGGGTGCCGACCGAAGAAGCACACAAGATTACTATCAGCTTCCATGAGGTCGATTACTTTTCATCAAGTGGGCGGAATGATTACCCAATCGATGGCGACGATAGTGTTATTCATTCGATCGGAGCCGTGGAGTCCAACGCAGAGACACAGGCCTTTTACCTGACAGATCACATCCAACCAGATCATCATCTTGTCATGTGCTTCGAGTCTGGTCTTACATTACGAATACAGGCCGCTGAAGCACGATGCAAAATCGATTTTTAAACGGCAAAAATTTAGAAAAGGGGACAGAAAAGGGGACGGATTTATTTTCCAGAATGGGAAGTTCAGCTCGATCACCCGCTCTTGGGTCACGCTCTACCCATTTCCTCATACGAAGCATCGACGAACATGATGTGTTCATCGCAAGCCGCTTCAGTTACATCCCGGATTATTTCAGCAAGAGTATCAACATCCAACCCCTGAGCTTCGATGCAGGCCAGGCGTCCGGGTGACCAATCTATGACAGAGCACTGTGGATACTTCCCTAGCAGTGCGGACAGGGCCTTCTGAGGCGGCTCTTTGCAGGTGTACATGAAATCAAAGTACGGGGCGCTGGTGTCCTGAAGCGAGTACACCAGAGCCCAAGCATTTGATGGACCGGAAAAGTACATCGTGACGTAACGATATGCCCATTCTGGCCCGCCATGTTTGATGAGGCGAAGTACTTCGACGATTGAATGACAATCGGGGATTCGGATCATGCGATCAGGGTCAAACGTTCGGCCAGGCACAGGTTGGGCTGCTACTTTACTGAGCAGAAATGCAGTCATTCTTGCTTTCTTATTCATCGTATTGTCTCGAGTTCGAATGTCCGCTTTTGGCCGTTTTCTGCCCTCCACGAACGCCACAGATCGGCCATTAGCCGCCCCACTCACAAGCAAACTCGCTTTTTTGTAGCAATCAAACCAATAGCGATCTCCTTCAACAGCGCGGCCATGGCCTGGGACGCCTTCGCCGCCTGCCTCAGTTATACCCTCCTGTCCACTGGAACCAACTGGCGGTTCAAGGATGCTGATGTCCCGATTTCCGAACGACTGCGTGTCAACTCGCCTGAGTGTATACGTGAGTATCGTCAATGCAGGGTTGGGCAGCGCGCAGGGGCCGGGGGCGAGCGAAGAAGAACTCAGTCAGCGCCCGCATCCTTCACGTCGATTTGCGTAATACCCACCAGACTGGCCTGCTCCAGTATCTCTTCAGCAGTCGAGTCAGCTGTTGGCATGATCAGACTGTTCTCAGCATCCCCAAAATGCAGTTCCAGCAGATGCATGGCAGCGTCGTGAATGGAGAGCTTCGACTGCTGCAACGCGAGTTGATGCGTACGGGACTCGCCGTTGAACAGGTACTCGATGGTGTAATTGCGCATTAATAACCTCAAAATCAGAGTGGCAGATAACTACCCTGACTTACCGGTCAATCGTTAGTTCAAGCGGATAAATGTTCTGCAGCTCAACTGCGAGAAAGCGTTTTCAGCCGCTCGACCAAAGCCGCTTCAAAAATGACGTACAGCTTTTCAGCATCGCCGGCACGCAGAACCTCGCTGGTTTCCAGCCCAAGCACGAAGCCATCAGCACGAGCCCCCGCCTTCACGGCGATGATCATCGAGTCTGCCCGGACAATCTGCGCCAGGAGCCGATCAGCTTCACGTTGCATCTTTTCGCTCAACACTACGCCTTCCACTTTCCTCACCTTTCATTCAATGCGACATCCAACATTTATGAGATCAAGGCTACGCCGCCGATAACGGCGCCTCAAGCCACACGCCAATGACGCTTCGCTATTGCAGCCATCAGGAACCTTTGATGTGAACGAATCCATTTTGTTTAGTATCAAAATGGGCAGTTTCAAAAGCGTTTAGCAGTCGCCCACTTAAAAAATCATGACCGGAGAACAATGCATGCCCCTCAGTGACACCATTGACAGAGCGTTGCTAAGCGCAGAGGAACGTTCCTCTATCGCTGAAATTGAAGCTACAACCAATATTCTGCAGCTTGTTACACGCATGACCGGGACGCGGTTCGCGGCGATCGCGAAATTCACCGAAACGGACTGGATCGTCTGTTCCGCCTACGATCCGATCGAGCTTGGGATCAACTCCGGCGACACGCTGGAATTGGAAACCACGCTGTGCAGTGAGTTTCGCAGAGACCCTCAGGTGCTTTTCGTGCCGCAGATAAGTCGCGACGGCAGATTTTCCACACGCCCCGTGGTGAAGCAATATTTGATTGAAAGCTACGCAGGCGCGCCCATTTTCCTTCCTGACGGACAACTTTGGGGCGCGCTGTGTGCGTTGGACTCCAGGGCGGTGATTTTCGATGACCCGGATCTGGCAGACACGTTAGGCCTGTTCGCGAGACTGATCGGCTGTATCTTTTACGCGAATCTGACGGAGGCCGGCAGCGGCTACAGCAAGAACGTTTCAAGCGTTATCGGATAAACAAGAAACAGCCCTGAATATTCAGGGCTGTTTCATTTGTGGCCTGTGAGAATTTTGCTCCACCCTGCTACAAGGTGTAGGAAACGCCGACCTGCACGGTTCGCGGCGCCCCCGGGTAGGCATAGACGTTGCCGAATGCGCCCTCTTCATAATCACGGTCAAAGAGGTTTTTCACGTCGAGATTGAGCCGCACCTTGTCATTGATCTTGTAGAAGCTGAGCAAGTCGACAACGGTATAGCTGCCCATCGAAAACGCGGTGTTGGCGGTTTGGCCGGCGCGCTCGTCGACGTACTTGAGGCCAGTGCCCAGGCCCAGTCCCTTGAAGGTGCCGTCCTGGAACTCATACATGTTCAGCAGGCTGAAGCTGTTCTTCGGGATGTTCATCAGCCGCGTGCCAGAGCGCAGCACGTTGTCCTTGGTTACCTCGGCATCGACATAGGCGTAGCCGCCAATCACCCGCCATTCGGGCGTCAGGTTGCCGGCCACGTTGACGTCGAATCCACGGCTGCGCACCTCGCCGGCCGCAACGCTGAAGGTCGAGTCAACCGGGTCGGTGGTCAGCACGTTACGTTTTTCGATCTGATAGATCGCCGCGTCGACGCTCAACTGCTGATCCAGCGCTTCCCACTTGATTCCCATTTCATAAGACTTGCCCTTTTCTGGCTCGAACCCTCCGCCCTGGCGACTGGCGCCGGTGTTCGGCTTGAAAGAGCGCGCCGTATCGGCATAGATCGCCAATGTCTCGGTCAGGTCATAGGTCACGCCGATGCGCGGAGTCACCGCGTTGTCACTGGCCTGCCAGCTGTTGCCACCGGGCACGTAAGTTTCGTAGTCATGTTCGAAGCGCTCGAAACGCGCCCCGGCCAACACCTTGAGTTTATCGGTCAACGCCACCTGATCCTGCACGAACGCGGCATACGTCTTGAGGTTTTCCTTGTCGTGTGTCGGCGTGCGGGTGAGCGCCGGGCGCGGCTGGCCGTACACCGGATCGAAGATGTCGATCGGGTACGCACCGACGGCGCCGCTGGAGCGCTGGATGATCGACTTGTAGTCGTAATCCTCGTACTCGATGCCGGTGAGCAATGTGTGCTGCAAACCCGCGGTATCGAAATGCCCGGTCAGGTTGAGCTGGGTATCCTTGTCGGTCCACTCCAGCTTGCGATAGTTGAAATTGCGCCCCAAAGTGCGGCCGTCATCGGCAATGCCATTGGCCTCGATTGCGTTGCCCTTGAGCGAACCGTCGAGCCACTGGAACCCGCCGCCCAGCGTCCAGTCGTCATTGAGCATGTGCTCGAAACGCAGTTGCGCCATGTTGTTGTCGTTATGCAGTTTGCCAGCGTCTTTTTCGCCGAAAAAACTGTCGCGCGAAGCGGTTCCCGTCTGTTTTGCGTAACGGGTAAGGCCGCGATCCAGAGGCGCGTTGTTGCGCATGAAATCGCCTTCGAAAATCAGCTTGGTCGCGTCGGTAGCCTGCCAGGTGAGCACCGGTGCGATGCCGTAGCGCTCGGTTTCGACATGATCGCGGAAAGTATCGCCGCCCTCGCCCACAACGTTCAAGCGATAGGCCAGACGCCCTTCTTCGTCGAGCGGGCCGGAAGCGTCCAGCGTGCCGCGTTTCATGCCCTGATCGTTGAGTTGGCTGCCCAAGGTAACGCTGCTTTCAGGCAACGGCTGCTTGGACACCACGTTGAAGGTGCCGCCAGGATCACCTCGACCGTAAAGCATGGTGGCCGGGCCGCGCAGCACTTCGAGGCGTTCGATCGTGTTGGCATCCGGCATGTTCGGATAGCCGCGGTTGATCGGAAAACCGTTGCGATAGAACTCGCCAGTGGTGAAGCCACGCACGGTAAACGTGGTCAGACCCTGCCCACCAAAATTGTTCGCCCGCCCCACGCCGCCGGCGTAGTCCAGCGCGTCCTGCAATCGGGTGGCGCCCAGATCTTCGACCGCATCCTTCGAGACGACACTGATCGATTGCGCAGTTTCATGGATCGAGGTGTCGGTACGCGTGGCGCTGGCCGAGCGCGTCGCGCGATAACCCTGCACCGGGCCGTCCGCCCTTTCGTAATTCGCCGTACCGATGACATCGGTAGCGTCCAGCTCCAGCGTTGAGGGTGATGCCCCCGTTTGATCAGCCCATGAGGCAGGCGACAATGCTTGCAGCACACAAATGGAAAGCAGGGTTCGACGCATGGAGAGGGAAACCTTTACGAATAGGCCAATGCAGGGGGTGAATCCGCCAAAAAACTCCCGCGCATGCTATACAAAATTATTCGCAATTAATACAGATTCCCATTAACAACAGTTGCCGCTGTCAATGCGGCACCGTCGCTCTGCGCCCTGCCCCGCCAAATTCTCAGGTTCCGCCCGAAAGCCCCTCGGTGGCCTGGGCGAACCTCGCACCGGCCTTGCGCACCAACTGGCGCCATTCTGTTGCTGTAATCAGCCCTTCCTGCTCCATGGTGTCGGCCATTTTCAGCAACTCGTCGTATTGATCCTCGGCGTCCATACGGATCTCTGGCTCTTCCAGTAATTTTCGCCAGGCGGCCAACGCCTGCTCTTTGCGAATGTCGCTCATGGTCATTACCCCCGGACTTGTAAGTCGGTAGAGGGCTGCGGTTCTGGAGTGTTCAGCGGCGGCGACTGACGGCGCGACAGATGGTTTTCGTTGCGGCCTCGAAAATGAAGCGGCCCAAAGCAGCCGTTGATGCACGACTGCTTTGAGCCTGAGAGCGATTGCCTTCCAGGATGGCTCAGTACGGGCTGGCCGTCGGACGTACCACAATCTCACTTACATCAACATCGTCGGGCTGTTCGATGGCATAAGCGAGGGCTCGTGCAATGGCGTCGGCGTTGAGCGCCACACGCCGGAAGGCTTTCATTTCCTCGCGTGCCTCCTCATCGGAAATCGTATCGGCCAGTTCCGACTCGACGACACCCGGGCACACCACCGTGACGCGAATCTTGTCCGTTTCCTGGCGCAAACCATCCGAGATGGCGCGGACGGCGAATTTGGTCGCGCAGTACACCGCGGCGGTTGGAGAGACCGCAAGACCGCCAATCGACGAGATATTGATAACCTGCCCGTACCCTTGCGCCTGCATGTCCGGCAAGACCGCAGCGATACCATGCAGCACCCCGCGCACGTTGACATCGAGCATCTGGTTCCACTCATTGACTTTCAGCGAGGCCAGGGGAGACAGCGGCATCACGCCCGCGTTATTGATGATCACGTCGATCTTGCCATGTTGCGCCTTGGCGAACGTCACGAACGCCTGCATGGATTGCAGATCGGTGACATCCAGTGCGCGGGCCTTGGCCGAGCCACCCTCGGCCCGGATCTCGCTGACCAGTTGGTCCAGACGCTCTGTACGGCGGGCACCGAGTACCACATGGGCACCTTTGCTGGCGATCAGCCTGGCCGCCGCTTCGCCAATACCACTGCTTGCACCGGTAATCAGCACGACTTTGTTGTGAATGTTCGACATATCCGTAGCTCCTGCTCTCAGCATTTAAGTTCAGCAGCGACCGCTGAAGTTGCGGGCGTTGCTGCGGGGTACGTCGAAAAGATTAAGGGCACATGCCTGCTCGGCGCGTGCCGAAACCTGCGCAACTTTTGCCTATTCGTGTCGGTGTGCATCAATCTGCAAAACAGATAAAGCAGCGATGCTCAAGCCCCACGGAACTCGCTGGGCGTTACGCCCACCTCGCGACGAAATACCTGAGAGAAGTGACTGGGGCTTGAATAGCCGACCTCCAGGCCGACGTCGATGACACTGCGCCCGGTCTCGAGCAACAGCTGCCGCGCGCGAATCATGCGCAAGCGGATGAAGTACTGCGAAGGCGAAAAACCCGTCGCACGCTTGAACAGACGGCTGAAGTGGTACTCGCTCAGCTCGGCCAGTCTGGCCAGCTTTGCCAGACTGAATTCAGCGCCCAGATCCGCACTCATGGCGTCAGTGACTTTGCGCAGCTTGTAGGCTTGCAAAGCGTTGCTCCGACGTCCGCCTCGGGCCTCGGCGCGATAGCTGCGCACCAGATGTACGGCCAGCGCCTGTGCCAGCGAGCGGGCAAACAGAGCGCTGGGCGAGCGCTCCAGAACCAGTTCGGTGCGCAACTGCTCCATGACAAACGCGACGCGCGCGTCGCGTGCCCCGGAAATATCACGCAAACGCACAGCTCCCCCGTAATCCCCCAACAACTCACGCGACGCGTGCTCGATCAACGGCAGCCCCAGATAAAGGTGCATGACTTCAAAGGTGTCGGCCCCTTGAGTCTGCCAGCGCATCTCATAAGGCTCGTCGGAACTGGTGAGGAAAAAATCGCCCGCGCTGACCTCCGCCGCTTCCCACTCGCCACCCGGCACGCGCTCCTCCACCCTCGCCGACCCCGCCAGAACCAGGACGAGCAGCGGTTCCACCACCGCAGGCACGAGAATGGGTTCAACCACGCTGCCATGGGTAAAAAACCGGATCACGATGTCCTTGATTTCCGGACACGCTGGCAACGCCTGCGGCTCGCCCGGCAGGTAGTCTCCCATCGACTGCCCGGTGATGCGCAAGTCCTGGGAGGAAGTGGACTTCTGTTGCAACGCCGTTTGCCCGGTATTGGTCATGAACATGCCCTTTTGCTGAGATTCAGCGCAAAACCCCGACAGCCGGGGCAATCTCCCGAAAGCCGACCTCGCCCCGCTGCGAGACAGTAGGCCCGTCGCCGATGACAGCGCCTTGCGGGCGCCGACCCGGCCAATCCCTACTCGATCAAAATGCTGGAGAACATCATGACCGATATCAAGCACAGCACACCAAACGAAGTGGCCGGTAAAGTGGCTCTGATCACTGGCGCGGCCAGTGGCATCGGCAAGGCCATCGCACTACTGCTGCATGCCCGCGGCGCCAAAGTCATCGCCGAAGATATCAGCCCTGAGGTAGAGGCGCTGGCTCGCCCCGGGCTGGTACCACTGGTAGCCGACATCACTCAGGACGGGGCCGCTGAACGCGCGGTCGCATTGGCCGTCGAGCAATTTGGTCGACTGGACATTCTGGTCAATAACGCCGGCATCATCATCAACAAGCTGGTCATCGACATGACTCGCGAAGACTGGGAGCGCATTCAGGCGGTCAATGCCACGGCGGCATTTCTGCATAGCCGCGAAGCGGTCAAGGCGATGATGCCGAATAAATCCGGTTCGATCGTCAACATCGCGTCCTACGCCTCCTACTTCGCCTTCCCCACCATCGCCGCCTACACCGCTTCCAAAGGCGCACTCGCGCAACTGACGCGCACCCTGGCGCTTGAAGTCATTGGCCACGGCATCCGCGTCAATGCCGTCGGCGTCGGAGATGTGGTGACCAACATCCTCAACAATGTAGTCGACGATGGCCCGGCATTTCTCGCCCAACACGGCGAGGCCGCGCCGATCGGCCGTGCGGCACAACCGGAAGAAATCGCCGAAGTGGTCGCGTTCATCGCCTCGGATCGTGCCAGCTTCATGGTCGGTTCGGTGGTTATGGCCGACGGCGGCATGACCGTCACGGCCGGTTGAGCCATTACAGGAAAGATCCGCCCGCAAGCCCGAGAGGATCAGGCAAATCTGCGGCAGTTTTGTTCTGACACCTCTGCGCTCGGCTACGTAATCTCAAAGCACGCAACGGATGCAGACACAGGCCACGGCAGGCCGCTCGGATTGAATGAGGACTGAGGAGAAAAGCTGATGAAAAATGCCAGACAAATCACGCCTGACCATCGTTACGCCGGGATGTGGGTCACCGCCGATGGATTCATCCGTCACGAGCTTCTGACCACTGGGCGTTATGACGAGGCGCGTGGTAAAAATAACAGTGCTTATGAAGGTCGCTACGAAATAACCGGTGACTATATCCAGTACTGGGACGACACCGGCTTCACCGCTGACGGGCATTTTCATGACGACGTGCTGTATCACGCCGGCATGATCCTCTATCGGCAATGAGCACTTTAATGATGTCGGGTGAATATCGTCTGCCTGGACAGTTCCGGGCAGACGCTCATGAACACTTGTGAGAGCCTGAAATGCAACAGAGCGATGCTTTCATCCTGCAAAACACGGCCATCTACCGTGACGAACTGGTTCGCTTGCTGACGCAACGGTTTAGCGCACCCGGGGTCTATGAGACCGCCGTAGCACCCTTGCATGTCATCCGTTTTGATGCGCCCTCGGAGCTGATCCACACCGTGCACAAGCCGGCACTTTGCCTGATCGTGCAAGGACAAAAAGAAGTCGGCCTGGGTGACGACCATTACCTGTACGACCCGCTCAGTTACCTGGTGGTCTCAGTGACACTTCCCGTGTCCGGGCGCGTGCTGATGGCCAGCCCGGAGGCGCCCTACCTGTGTATCCGCTTTGATTTCGAAGCCACGGAAATCGCTCAGGTCATCGCCGATGCGCCCCCGACGGGCGTCCCGGACGAGCCGGAGCTTGGCCTGTTCATTGAAAAGGTCGATGTGCCTCTGCTGGAAACCATGCTTCGGCTGGTCCGGCTGCTGGAAACACCGAAAGACATCGGCATGCTCGCGCCCCTCGCCCTTCGCGAGCTGTATTACCGGCTCCTGCGAGGTGTGCACGGTCGTCGTCTGTATGAGCTTGCCCTCGTTGACTCGCAAACACGCCGGGTAACGCGGGCAATCGATTGGCTGAACAACCACTACACCCAACCCTTGCGCATCGAAGAACTCGCGCGGGTCGCCAGTCTCGGCAGCTCCACATTGCATCATCAATTCAAGGCCGTGACGGCCATGAGTCCACTGCAATACCAGAAACAGCTTCGCCTGCAGGAAGCCCGCCGCTTATTGCTCGGCGAAGGGCTGGATGTGGCGAGTGCCTGCTATCGAGTGGGCTACGAAAGCCCGTCGCAATTCAGCCGGGAATACAGTCGCCAGTTCGGGTGTGCGCCATCAAGAGACACCCAGCGGGTTCGCCGCCCGGCGTGAAAGTCAGCCCGACGGCGATCTATCGGATTAATGCCCACCAATCACTTCACAAACCGGTTACGCCCCAGCGTCTTGGCGTTATACAGCGCCTGATCGGCGACCTCGATCAACCCTTGCAAGGATTGCAGTTGCGCCCCCGAGGCCGTAGCGATGCCGATACTCACACTCAGCCGGCCGAATGGGCTGGACGGGTGTGCGATGTTCGCTTGCTCCAAGCGTTCGAGGATCAACTGCGCGACCACTGCAGCACCGTCACTGTCGGTGGCCGGCATGATCACGCTCAACTCCTCGCCGCCGTAACGCGCCACCAGATCCGACGGGCGCCGCACACAACCTTCGAGGATTGTGCCGACCTTCTGCAGGCAGGCATCGCCGGCGACATGCCCGAACGAGTCGTTGAACAGCTTGAAGTAATCGATATCGATCATCAGCAACGCCAGCGTCGTGCCGTCACGTTGTGCGCGTCGGGCTTCCATGGCGAGGCTCTCATCGAAGCAGCGCCGGTTGGCCAGGCCGGTCAGGGCGTCCTTCATCGCCAGTAACTCAAGCTGACGATTGGAGGAAAGCAACTGCTGCTGCGTCCCGCGCAATTGATCTTCAGCCCTGGTACGCCTGCGAATATCGAGAATCAGAAACCAGCCGATGAGCCCGGTAAGCCCCAGCAACCCCGCGACCACCACTGCCGACAGCCAGGCCTCCATGCGCCACGCAGCAAGGGCTTCGCGCTTGCCGAGGGCGACAGTGGTGATCAGCGGCAGCCGGTCGCTCTTGCGGAAGGCATAGAGCCGCTCGACGCCATCGAGGCTGGAAGTAAATGACGCGGTGCCGACCGATCGATCGACCAGATACTTCTCATAGATCGGCGACTTGGAAAAGTTACGCCCCATGTCCTGCTCGCGGAACGGATAGCGCACCAGCAACGTACCGTCGGTATAGGACAAGCCGATAGCACCCTCCTGGCCCACATCGATCTTGCCGAACAGGCGCAGGAAGTTTTCGATTCCCAGGGTCACCGCCACCACCCCGGCAAACTCGCCGTGCGCATCATTGAAACGGCGGCTGACGGTGATCACCCACTCCTGATTGGAGCGACTCTGGATCGGCGGACCGATAAAGGTCTCGCGGCTCGGGTCGTCACGATGATGTATGAAATAAACACGATCACTGCTGTTGGCCCCGGCCGGAATTGGTCGGTTGGAGGACATCAGCCAACGGCCCTGATTGTCGTAGATGGTGATGCCGCTGAGCTGCGGCATCAGCGGTTCCTGGCGATTGACCAGAGCGCTCAGACGCTGGATCTGCGCGGGGCCACTGCCTTCGGTTTCCAGACGTTCGACGATCCCGAGCAGCAGCAACGAACTCTGGCGAACGATCCCTTCGGAATAAGTCGCCAGCGCCTGGGTCAGGTTCAGGCCATGAACGTTTACCTCCTCCAGTGCGCGCTCTCGAGAGGCCAGCACTTTCCACACCGTCAGTGACCCGAGGGAACAACCGATCACCAACAACAAAAGCACAACCAGGCGGGTATCACGCTTCACATTACTACCTTTGGGAAAGTCCGGTTTCCGTTCCTGCGGCGGGTCGACCGACTCGATGACTGCAGCCGCGTGTCCTTGTCGCGCGCAAGGATACAAGCAGCACTGGCTTGCTGCAGCAACAGATTATGTCGCGCAAAAAAGACATACTTCCGATTCGCGCTGCATCGTCCGGAAAAAGCCTGCTAAAGACTTCAGGACAGGCTTTGCGCTTGGCGAAACAGCGACAAGAATGCCAGACCAAACCATCGCCAGGCTTTCAGAATCCGCTTGGCGCCCACCGTCAGAAGCCAACTTTCTGACGCCTGTTTCACGACCCTTTCGTGATGTGTTGCCAAGCATAAAATTTTGGCACTTTTGCACAACAAGTTGACATCCAAAAGCATGCCACGGGCCACCGATATCATTAGAGTATGCGCCCTTAAAAAGGAAAGGACTCTTGATGACTCAGTCACTCTCACGGCGCGTTGTGGCGATTACCGGCGCCCTGGGGAATCTCGGCGAGACCCTGGCGGACATGGCCGCAGCCCAGGGCGCGGATCTGGTGCTGATCGATCAGGCGACGATGGCGATGCCCAGTTCCCACAATCGACTGGTCCTGTCCGGCATCGATCTGACCTCCCTTGCCGATTGCCAGGCAGTCGCCCACCAGATCAACCGCTATTTCGGACGCCTCGACGCCCTGGTCAACGGCGCCGGCGGCTATGCGTGGGAGCCGTTGCTGGGCAGTGCGATAGAGGCCTGGGATCGGCTCTACTCGCTGAACCTTCGAACCGCATTGAACGCCAGCAAAGCCTTGCTGCCATTGCTGCTGCAATCCTCGGCGGGACGCATCGTCAATATCGGATCGAGCATGGCGGCGAAGGCCGGGCTGGGCATGGGCGCTTACGCTGCGTCGAAGTCCAGCGTACTGCGCCTGACCGAGAGCCTCGCCGAAGAACTCAAGGACATGAGCATCACGGTCAATGCCGTGCTACCGAGCGTGCTCGACACCCCGCAAAACCGTGAAGCCATGCCCGACGCCGAGCATCAGCGCTGGGTGACGCCCGCACAACTGGCGGCGGTCATTCTGTTTCTGATCTCGGAACAAGCGTCGGCCGTCACTGGCACCGGTATTCCGGTGATCGGGCGCATGTAGGGTCTATTGACGCCGCGCGCCTTGGCGACGTCGCTTTCTTCACCTTTCGGAAAAGCAAGATCACCGGATTACCGGACTTCCCCTCCCCCCATGCGACCCGCCACTTCCAGCGCTGCCTTCGTTAACCACGTCCTTGATGTCGCCGAACAATACGGCTGCGATGGCGACTGGCTGTTGCAGCAGACCGGACTCTCACGCGAGCAGTTGTCCGACTCGATCGTGCGCATTCCCATGCGCCAACTGCGTGCCTTGCTGGAACTGGCGGCGCTCAGCAGCAACCTGCCGCATTTCGGCCTGCTGGTCGGCGCCGCCGTGCGCCCGGGCACCTACGGCGTACTGGGTTATGTGCTGATGACCAGCGCGACACTGGGCGAATCGCTGAACATGATTCTGCGTTTCGGCAAGATCGTTTACGACAGTCCGTCCAGCCAGACCCGAATCGTCATCGGCGACGGCCGCGTGACCCTCGAAGATCAACGCATCAGTGAACTGGAGCCCTATTGCGCCCTGCATCAGGAAGCGCTGATGGTCGGCTGGGCAGCGTTCGGCCGCTGGTTGATCGCGAGTAATCAGCCGATGCTGGAAGTCCGGATGATGCATTCGGCGGTGGGCGAACCGGCGCTGTATGAACACTTCTTTGGTTGTCCGGTGCAGTTCGAGGCCGGTTGCAATGCGCTGGTGTTTGCCGAGTCGACACTCTCTACACGAATCCAGGGCGCCGACCCGCGCATGCATCGCAGCATGCTGCTGGAGGCCGACTGGCAGTTGTGCCTGTCGTATCCGGCGTTTTCGGTCACAGATCGATTGCGCGCGCTGCTCACCGAGCAATTGCCGACCGGTGATTTCAGCCTGAAAAGCCTGGCCCGGCAGCTGGCGATTTCGCCGCGCACCTTGCAGCGCAAACTGGCCGCCGAAGGGGAAAACTTCAATCAGGTGCTGGAAACCATGCGCATGGAACTGGCCGACCATTACCTGCGCCGCACCGAGACCAGCATCATGAACATCGCCCTGATGCTGGGTTACTCGCAGGCCAGTTCTTTCAGCCATTCCTTCCGTCAGGCCCGCGGGATTTCGCCGGTGGATTACCGCAAGTTGCTGCGCGCCAGATAAGCCCGATCACGGTTTCAGCTGCAGCAGCGGCTGGCCCTTTTTCACCACATAGGTCGCCAGTTCCACGCCTTGGTCCTGGCCGACGTTCTTCGCCACATGGGCCACGCCGGCCGGGATGAACAGCGAGTCACCGGCCTTTAGCGTGACCGCCGGCCGCCCCTCCAGTTGATACTCCAGCGTGCCGCTGAGCACGTGCGCCACTTCGACACCCGGATGCGCATGCCGCGGCGCGGTGACACCCGGTTCGAAATCGATACGTGCCTGTATCACCTCGCGATCCGCGGCGCCCAGGTCCTGACGAATCAGGTCGGTACGGCTCAAGCCCTGCTGCCAGCTCATGGCCTGAGCGTCTGCCGCCTGCGCCAGGCCGGTGAATGAAACCAGTGCGGCCACAGTGGCCAGAATCAGTGTGCGTTGCATGCAAATGCCCTCTCGACAGTCATGGTGTGAAGGCCTGCACTGTGACTGCCGGGTGTAGCGGCCATGTGTCGAAAAACCCGCGTTTGGTCTCGCCGTGTATCACGTGCAGAGCTGGATACACGGCCATACAAAGCACACCGGCTGTGTATCACAGTGTGTACAGACACCCCGGCGATACATGAACTTGAATCACCGCGCTTTTTCGACATAGGCCAGATACGTGCCGGCGTTCAAATGCCTGCAAGGTTTGCCGGGCTCAGCCCGCACCTGCCCCCGACAGGATTGCCAAGGAGACTTCAGCATGAAAAACGCAGCATTCAACCGTATGAACATCCTCGCCGTGGCGCTGTTCGGCGCGCTGGCGGCGACGCAAATGCCAACGGCCGCCGCCGCGCAGCCGGCAACCGGCGACCACAACGTCAGGTATTCCGCGCCCTCGCCGTTCGGTCCGCTCAAGCATGTGAAGGCCGGGCTGCTGGATGTGGCCTACGCCGAAACCGGCCCGGCGCAGGGGCCGGTGGTGATTCTGCTGCACGGCTGGCCGTACGACATTCATAGTTATGACGAGGTCGCGCCGTTGCTCGCCGCCAAGGGGTATCGGGTGCTGATGCCGTATGCGCGGGGTTATGGCGACACGCATTTCCTCTCCGATCAGACACTGCGCAACGGCCAGCCTGCAGCACTGGCCAGCGACGTGATCGACTTCATGGATGCCCTGAACATCAAGCAAGCGGTGCTCGGTGGTTACGACTGGGGCGCACGTTCGGCAGACATCGTCTCGGCGCTGTGGCCGGAGCGAGTCAAGGCATTGGTCTCGGTCAGCGGCTACCTGATCGGCAATCAGGCTGCCGGGCAAAATCCGTTGCCGCCCAAGGCCGAATTGCAGTGGTGGTATCAGTTCTACTTCGCCACCGACCGTGGCCGGGACGGTTACCGTAAAAACACCCACGACTTCGCCAAGCTGATCTGGCAGCTCGCCTCCCCGAAATGGGCCTTCGATGACGCCACGTTCGACCGCAGCGCCAAAGCGCTGGAAAACCCCGATCACGTCGAGATCACCGTGTTCAACTACCGCTGGCGTCTGGGCCTGGTGCAGGGCGAACCGCAATACGCGGCGCTGGAACAGAAACTCGCCAGCGCCCCATCCATCAGCGTGCCGACCATCACCCTCGAGGGCGATGCCAACGGCGCGCCGCACCCGGCGCCTGAGGATTACGCCACGCGTTTCACCGGCAAGTACCAGTTCCGCCTGATCAACGGCGGCATCGGCCACAACCTGCCGCAGGAAGATCCACAGGCGTTTGCTCAGGCAGTGATCGACGCCGATCACCTCTGAGGTCGAAGGCAGAAAACGCCTCGGTCTATTTGACCAGGCGTTTTTCCCTGGACGGTCGATAACCGAAAAACGCGCTGTAGCACTTGCTGAAATGGCTCGGCGAAACGAAGCCGCAGGCCACCAGCACTTCCATCTGCGACAGCTCGGTGTGCTGCAACAGGCGCCGGGCTTCGGTGATGCGCAGTTCCAGGTAATAGCGCTGCGGCGTGGTGCCCAGTTGCTCCTTGAACAAACGCTCCAGCTGTCGCCGCGAGCGCCCGGCGTACACCGCCAGTTGCTCCAGCTCCAGCGGCTCTTCGAGGTTGGCATCCATCAGTTTGACCACCTCGCGCAACGGTGCACTGACGCAGAGGTTTTCATCCGGTTTGATCCGCCGATACCGCGACTCCTCGAACGCCAGAATGTCCTCGATGCCTTCGACCAGCGCCTTGCCGTGCAGGCTCTTGATCCAGTCCAGCGCCATATGGAAAGCCCCGGACGGGCTCGACGCGGTGAGCCGGTCGCGATCGATCACATAAGGTTCGCTGCTGACCTGGGTGGCTTTGGCAATTTCGGTCAGCGCGGGGCGATGCTCCGGGTGGATCGCGCAACGATAGCCATCGAGCAGTCCGGCGCGGCCGAGAAACCACGCACCGTTCCACAAACCGGCCAGACTGACCCCGCGCTCCGCCGCCGAGCGCAGCAGGCTGTTCAACTCCTCGCTGGCCTTCAGCTCAGTGCGGTAGCCGCCGCACACCACCAGCAAGTCCAGATCCGCAAGGCTGGCGGCGTCAATCCGCGCATCCGGGCGAATCACCAGCCCCAGATCGCTGATCACTTCACCCTCGCCCAGTCCGAACGTGCGCGAGCTGAACAGTCCGGCGCGCAACAGGTTGGCGGTGATGATCGTGTCCAGCGCCTGGGTGAAGGCCGGCAGCGAAAAGTGTTCCAGCAACAGGAAACCGATGCGGGTAAGGCGTGAATCTACAGATTGCTCATTCAGATAGCGGAGGTTTTTACCCTTCATGCCTCCGCTGAATTGACGTCGTTCGATCAAGGTCTGGCCCATCGGTCATGTTGTTATGCGCCGATAGTTGGCTTGATGGGCCAAAGAGTCAATCACGCTTGTGGCAACTGAATTGGCGGGACCTGATCCGCACGGTCAGACGACCGTGAGATAACCCGCACCGAGCCGGCCTTCCAGACGACCGAACAGCACGTAATGCTGATAACCGCTGGTGAACGCGCCCGTGGAAATCGCGTTTTTGACGTCCTGGTTCATATGCAGGTATTGCGCTTCGTCGAAGTTCTCCGCACTGACTTCGCCGGTTCGCCCAAGCTTTTCGCTTTCGACCGGCAGCCCCATGATCGTGCGCCGCTGGAAGTCGATAATGCGGTTGACGGCGTGACTTTCCAGCGGCCCCCGATTGGATTGCGTCGAGTAGATGTGCAAGCCGTTTTTTGCGCAGCGATTGCACATGTCGACGCAATTTTTCTGGGTGGACTTCAGGCCGGTCAATTGCGCCAGAGGCATATCCAGATACTTGCCGACCTGGTATTCGGTCTGATTGAAAACGGAACAGCACAAAACGGTATTGCCGTTGCAGTCGAGCACCAGCCAGTCATCCTTGAGCGAGCACGCCTGCTTGGGATACTGACGGACCAGATTGACCAGATCGTCGAAGGGCGGCAGCGCCAGCCTTTTCAGGGTTTCATGATCGGTATCTGTCACCGAAGGGTCGCGCTCGATCAGCGCCAGCGTTTTCTCCAGCGGCATCATCACTGAATACCCAGTGGAGAACTCGAAACCCAGACTCTGGCTGAATTCGCGCATCAGCCCTTCTTCTTCCATGTTGTCCAGATAACGGTGGTAGTAAACCTCGATGCGCGTACTCAAGCCATGTTGCTGCTTGAGTTCATGCAGTTTGATCATGTTGGCCTTGACCACTTCAATGTCGCCGCCCACGTGCCCCTGCTGGTAAGTCTCCTGGTAAAACCCGGACAACGAAATACGGAAGAACCACGGGTTGGCCAGCATGGCGGTTTCCATGTTCTTGGCCAGGTTCAAGTTGGAGCTGATACCGCTCTGCAAACCGGCGGCATTGATGATCTCGACAAACTCACCGATTCGCGGATGGATCAACGGCTCGGTCCAGTTGTACAGAAAGATCGTCTCGACCCCTTCGTTGCGGGCCTTCTCGACGATCTTGCGGAACATGTCGACTTGCATGGCTTTCTTGAAGTTGACGTTTTCCGAGTTGCCCATCGGGCACGAAGGGCAGCTTAAATTGCACGCACCGACAATATCGATATACATATTCATGACGGGTGACGCTCCTTGAGTGAATAGCGGTGCATCCAGAGCAAGCGACTGTCATGGTTGGCGTTATTCGTTAGTTATTTGACAGTCCCGGAGCGCGGCTCAGCAAGTTCCGGGCCATTGCCATGGTGCGCCATCAATTCCACGATCCAATTGATAAATACCCTTAGCTTTTGGCTGATATGCCGGTTCGGCGGGTACGCCACGTAGAGCGGCATCGGCTCGAGTTGCCAGTCCTCGAACAGCGGCACCAACTCGCCCCGAGCCTGATGCGCGTGCGACATGTACCTGGGTAACCACAGCACCCCCATGCCGGCCAGACCTGCCGCAAGGTAGGCGTTACCGTCATCCACGGCGAGCACGTGGCGACCCTTGATCTGCAGGTGTTCGCTGCCATTGTGCAAGGCGTAAGGCACGGGTTTGCCGGTGCGCGCCCAGAGAAAACCGACCACCCGATGATGCGAGTCCTCCAGCTCGCGTGGATGCTGCGGCGTGGCGGCGCGGGCCAGATAATCCGGCGCGGCGAAAACCCCGAGCTGAAGATCGGCCACCCGCCGCGCCATCAGTGACTGATCAAGCAGTTCGCCGCCGCGCACCACGCAATCGACGTTCTCATCGATGATGTCGACGATGCGGTCGCTGACACCCATATCGATCTGAATGTCCGGATAACGCGCATGAAACTCAGGCAATGCCGGCACCAGAATCAGCCTCGCCAGCGGGCTCGGCACATCTACGCGCAAGCGTCCTCTGGGCAATGCCGAGGCGCCGGACAGACTGGTTTCGGCGTCGTCCATATCGGCCAACAGCCTGATGACCCGCTCGTAATAGATTGCGCCATCGGCAGTGACGTTGACCTTGCGTGTGGTGCGGTTGAGCAACCTGACCCGCAGCCGGGCTTCCAGTTGCTGCACCAGTTGGGTCACGGTGGTCTTGCTCATGTGCAAGGTCTCGGCGGCCTTGGTAAAACTGCCCGCCTCGACCACCCGGGCGAACGCCTGCATTGCATCGAAACGGTCCACTTTGCGCCCTCGGATTGTTTGGAATCTGCAAACAGTGAACGCCAAGCTTGCGCGTTTATCGCCTCGGCGCAAGCCCCTACAGTCACTCCATCAACAACCACCAAACAATGATGGAGACACCCATGACCCAGCGCGACGTCGTTTTTCCGCCAGCCCGCCATGCGCTTTACGAGCGCCATCGTTATTCGCCGGCGATTCGTTCCAACGGTTTTCTGTTCGTCTCGGGGCAAGTCGGCAGCCGTGAAGATGGTTCGCCCGAGCCGGATCTGCAGAACCAGGTGCGCCTGGCGTTCAATAACCTCAATGCGATTCTCGACGCCGCCGGTTGCAGCTTCGCCGATGCGGTGGACGTCACGGTGTTCATGATCGATCCACAATCGACCTTCGAAACCATCTGGGAAGTGGTGCCGGAGTTCTGGGGCAGCGCACCGTATCCGACGATCACTGCGGTGGGCGTGACCTGGCTGGCCGGGTTTCAGTTCGAGATCAAGGTGATTGCCAAACTCCCGGAAACCCCATGATCGTAATCCGGGGTAAAACATCATCGGACACCGCTGCTGGCCTTTGACAGCGCGGCTGCGTATAACCTCGCCGTTTCGTCTAACCTGATTGAGCGTCCGCGCGCGACACCGCGCCCGGTGGCGCTTAGAATGCGACGCTCATGAAACGGAGATTTCCATGCTCAAACGAACCCTGGCACTGACTGCTGGTCTGGCCCTGTCTTTTTCTGCTTTGGTGGCGCATGCCGCCGATGTGTTGCGGGTCAGCGCGATCCCCGACGAAGCCCCGACCGAATTGCTGCGCAAGTTCGAGCCGCTCGGTGCGTACCTGGAGCAGCAGCTGGGCATGAAGGTGCAGTTCGTTCCCGTGGCCGACTATCCGGCGGTGGTTGAAGCGCTGGCGACCGACCGCCTCGACATGGCCTGGCTGGGCGGTTTCACTTTTGTTCAGGCACGCCTGAAGACCGACGCCACCACCCCGGTGGTCCCGCTGGTGCAGCGCGAGCAGGATGCGCAGTTCACCAGCAAATTCATCACCGCCGACCCGAACGTGAAGAGCCTGGCCGACCTCAAGGGCAAAACCTTTGCCTTCGGCTCGGTGTCGTCCACCTCCGGCAGCCTGATGCCGCGTTATTTCATGCTGAAGAACGACAACATCAAGCCTGAAGCCTATTTCAGCCGCGTTGCCTATTCCGGCGCCCACGACGCCACCGTCGCCTGGGTCCAGGCCGGCAAGGTCGATGCCGGTGTGCTGAACGCCAGCGTCTGGCAGAAACTGGTAGACGCCGGCAAGGTCGACACCAGCAAGGTCCACGTGTTCGCCACCACCCCGGCCTACTTCGATTACAACTGGACCGTGCGCGGCACCCTCGACCCGGCGCTGGCGGCGAAGATCAAGAAAGCCTTCCTCGACCTCGACCCGGCCAACCCCGAGCAGAAGAAGATTCTTGATCTGCAGGCGGCCAGCCGCTTCATCGACACCAAGCCCGAAAACTACAAGGGTATCGAGGAAGCTGCTCGCGCTGCCGATCTGTTGAAATGACCCTGAGCCTCAAACACGCCCGCCTGCACCACGCCAACGGGGTCGATGCGCTACGCGGCGTCGACCTGCAGATTGGCGCGGGCGAGCAGGTGGCGATCATCGGTCCTTCCGGGGCCGGCAAGTCGAGTCTGTTGAATCTGCTGGCCACCGCGTTGCGCCCCAGCAGCGGCGAAATCGAGGTGCTGGGCGAACGTCCCTGGCACCTCTCCACTCGTCAACGGCAACGCCTGCGTGCGCGCATCGGCTTGGTGCATCAAGCCCCACCGCTGCCGCCGCGCCAACGGGTGGTGACGGCAGTGCTGGCCGGCAAACTCGGCCAGTGGAGTTTAGGCAAGAGCTTGCTGAATCTGCTGCATCCCACGGACATCCCCGGCGCCCGTGCGGCCCTCGCCCGCCTGGATCTGGGCGACAAACTCTTCGCTTACTGCCAGCAATTGTCCGGCGGCCAATTGCAGCGCGTAGGCATTGCCCGGGTGCTGTATCAGGCACCGGAGATTCTGCTGGCGGACGAACCGGTGTCGGCGATGGACCCGGTGCTGGCCGGGCACACCCTGTCGATCCTCTCGCAGCACGCCCGGACACACAACGTCACGCTGGTGGCGAGCCTGCATGCAGTGGAACTGGCGCTGGCGCACTTTCCGCGCATCATCGGTTTGCGCGACGGCCAGATCCTGTTTGACAGCCCGGCCGAACAGGTCAGCCGCGAGATGCTCGACACGCTGTACGCCAACGAGCAGTTGCAAAGCCCGACGACGCCCAATGCGCCGCTGATTGTGCAGATCCCGCGATGCTGAAGGCCGATTCACGCGACCCGGCCGCCGCGCCGCGACTGCTGCTGACCCTGCTGGCACTTGCCCTGCTGTGGCCGGGCATCCAGCTCAGCGAACTGGACCTTGGCGTGCTGCTGCACAGCGACAGCCAGACCGAAATGGGTCGTTTCATCGCAGGCTTCTGGCCACCGGCGCATGACCACGATTTTCTCCAGTTACTGCTCAAGGCGACCCTGCAAACCCTGGCCATCGCCACCGCCGGTATGGCTCTGGCGCTGCTGCTGGCGGTGCCGGCGAGCCTGATTGCCAGTCGCGCACTGTCGTTGTCGGCGGCGTCCCGCAGCGGCATTCCCAGTCGGGTCGGAAGCTTGCTGCGCTGGCCGGTGCGCGGGCTGCTGATCTTCTTGCGCAGCGTGCCGGAGATCGTCTGGGCACTGCTGTTTGTGCGCGCCGTGGGCCTCGGCCCGGCGGCCGGTGTGCTGGCGATCGCCATCACCTACAGCGGCATGCTCGGCAAGGTCTACGCGGAAATTTTCGAATCCACCGACCAACGCCCGGCGCACGCCTTGATGCAGGCCGGCAGCGGACGGCTCGCGGCGTTCGCCTACGGGATTCTGCCGAATGTCGCGGCGGAGCTGCTGTCGTACACGGTGTATCGCTGGGAGTGCGCGATTCGTGCGTCAGTGGTGATGGGGTTTGTCGGCGCCGGCGGCCTCGGCCAACAGATCGACCTGTCATTGCGCATGTTCGCCAGCGGTGAAGTGGCGAGCATGTTGCTGACCTTCCTGATTCTGGTGCTCGGTGCCGACCAACTCAGCCGCCTGCTGCGCTGGAGGCTGACATGAATCGCCTGATCAATCTGTTGCTGATCGTCGGCATTGGCGTCGCGGTTATCGCCTCGTTCGGTTACCTCGAACTCGATCTCGGTGAACTCGGCAGCGCCACCAGCCTCAAGCAGATGGGTGCCTACGCGCAGCGCTTTCTCAGCCCGGACCTGAGCGCCACGCATTTGCAGGCGATCCTCAAGGGCGCGCTGGAAACCCTCGCCATGTCGGCCCTCGGCACCCTGCTCGCGGCGGTGTTCGGCATCCTCCTCGCGCTGCCCGCCGCCGGACGTTTCGGCTGGCCGCTGCAAAGCGCTTCGCGCCTGCTGCTCAACGGCCTGCGGGCGATTCCGGAACTGGTGTGGGCGGCACTGATGGTGCTCGCCGCCGGCCTCGGCCCGAACGCCGGCACCCTGGCGCTGGCCCTGCACACCACCGGGGTGCTCGGCCGGTTGTTCGCCGAAGCGCTGGAAAATACCCCGCCAGAACCTGCCGAAGCGATCCGTTTGCAGGGCGGCAACCCGGTGCTCGCGTTCTGCTACGGCACCCTGCCCAACCTCGCTCCGCAATTGCTCGCGTATTGCCTGTATCGCTGGGAAAACAACATCCGCATGGCCAGCGTGCTGGGCTTTGTCGGTGCCGGCGGTTTGGGGCAGATGTTGTATGTCAGCCTCAGCCTGTTTCAGGAAGCGCAGGCGAGCACGGTGATTCTGGCGATGCTGATTCTGGTGCTGGGCGTGGATTCGCTGAGTGCGTGGAGCCGGCAGCGCTGGGTCAAGGCCTGACGGGCAAGCCTCACTGCCCCGTCGCCAACCGGTACTGGCGCGGGGTGAATCCGGTGGAAGCCTTGAACTGCCGGGTGAACGCGCTGTGGTCGGTATAGCCGCACTGCAGCGCCACTTCGGTGATCGGCAAGTCGCCGTGCAACAGCCGATGCGCATGCTCAAGACGGACTTTCTGGATCATCTGCCGCGGCGTCAGGTGGAACACGCGCTTGCAGTAACGCTCCAGTTGCGCCACTGAAATCCCGGCGATGCGCGTCAGTTCGCTCAGGCTGACGCGCTGATTGAAGTTCGCCCGAATGTACTCGTCCACTGCCGCCAGACGCTGATACGCCGGATGGGTTTCGCTGGCGGTCTGCAAGTCGACGGAAATTCCCGCCAGGCCGATGATCCGGTTGTCGCGGTCGTACAGCGGACGCTTGTGCGTCAGGCACCAGCCCGGTTCGCGGCTGCCGTACAGATGCAGCTCCAGCTGATCCTCCAGCACAAATCCCTCTTCCAGTACGCGCCGATCCTGCTCGGTGTAGCCCGGCCCCAATTGCGCCGGAAACACCTCGGCGCTGGTCTTGCCCAGTAACGGTCGCAAGTCTTTCAAACCGCAGCGCTGCACCAGCGTCTGGTTGGCCATGACATAGCGCGCCTGCAGATCCTTGATGAAGATCGCCGCGTTGGGAATCACGTCGAGCATCGGCAACAGCAGCGCCATGCTGGCGAGCAGATCGTCGAGGCATTGCGGTCGGCTCGCCTCGTTCTGCTGGCTCAGGATCGCAAACGCGTTCTGCGGCATACCTCTCACTCCCCACTCGGTTTTATCACTTGCACGCAGATTGCCCCATGGCTGACAGCCTGTCGAGCCGGGCCTTTGCCGTTGGCCACTGTGCTGATTTCGTCATCATCACCGGCAAAAAACATCAATCGCCCATCGCCCGATGAGTTCACTGTAGCGCCACTGCACGCCCCTCCAACAACCAACAAGAAGGCGACGCTATGACAGGCCAAGGCAAGTTCAAGAAACAACTTTCACTGATAGACCTCACGTTCATCGGACTGGGGGCGATCTTCGGCTCGGGCTGGTTGTTCGCCGCCAGTCACGTGTCGGCCATCGCCGGCCCGGCAGGGATCTTTTCCTGGCTGCTCGGTGGTTTCGCCGTGTTGCTGCTGGGCATCGTCTACTGCGAACTGGGCGCCGCATTGCCGCGTGCCGGCGGTGTGGTGCGCTACCCGGTTTACTCCCACGGGCCACTGCTCGGTTACCTGATGGGCTTCATCACGCTGATCGCGTTTTCCAGCCTGGTGGCGATCGAAGTAGTCGCCTCGCGGCAATATGCGGCGGCGTGGTTTCCCGAATTGACCAAGGCCGGTTCCAGCGACCCGACCGTGCTCGGGTGGTTCGTGCAGTTCGGGTTGTTGTGCCTGTTTTTCCTGCTCAATTACCGCAGCGTGAAGACCTTCGCCATGGCCAACAATCTGGTCAGCGTGTTCAAGTTCATCGTGCCGCTGCTGGTGATTGGCGTGCTGTTCACCTTCTTCAAACCGACCAATTTCGAAGTGCACGGCTTTGCGCCGTTCGGTCTGTCCGGCATTGAAATGGCGGTCTCGGCGGGTGGGGTGATCTTTGCTTATCTGGGCCTGACGCCGATCATTTCCGTGGCCAGTGAAGTGAAGAACCCGCAACGCACGATCCCGATTGCGCTGATCCTGTCGGTGCTGCTGTCCACCGCGATTTACGTGTTGCTGCAAACCGCTTTCCTCGGCGGCATCCCGACCGAAATGCTCGCCAATGGCTGGGCCGGCGTCGCCAAGGAACTGGCCCTGCCGTACCGCGACATCGCTCTGGCACTGGGTGTCGGCTGGCTGGCGTATCTGGTGGTGGCCGATGCGGTGATCTCGCCCAGCGGCTGCGGCAACATCTACATGAACGCCACGCCACGGGTGATCTACGGCTGGGCGCAGACCGGGACCTTCTTCAAGATCTTCACCCGCATCGACGAAAAATCCGGCATCCCGCGCCCGGCGCTGTGGCTGACCTTTGGCCTGTCGGTGTTCTGGACCCTGCCGTTCCCGTCATGGGAAGCGCTGATCAACGTGGTCTCTGCCGCGCTGGTATTGAGCTACGCCGTGGCCCCGGTGACGGTTGCCGCACTGCGTCGCAATGCGCCGGACATGCCGCGTCCGTTCCGGGTCAAGGGCATGAGCGTGCTTGGGCCGCTGTCGTTCATCATCGCCGCGCTGATTGTCTACTGGTCGGGCTGGGGCACCGTGTCGTGGTTGCTCGGCCTGCAAATCCTGATGTTTGTCATCTACCTGCTGTGCGGGCGCATGGTGCCGACCGCGCACCTGAATCTGGGCCAGCAAGTGCGCTCGTCGGCGTGGCTGATCGGCTTCTACGCCGTGACCATCGTCCTCTCCAAGCTCGGCAGTTTCGGCGGCATCGGCGTGCTCAGCCATCCGTTCGACACGGTGATCGTCGCGGTCTGCGCGCTGGGCATCTACTACTGGGGCGCCGCCACCGGCGTACCGGCACGCCTGATTCGTCTGGAAACCGAGGACGACGAAAGCGAAGCCGCTGAATCCTCCACCCATTCGGCAACGGGCCAGCGCCCTGCTCACGCCTGACCTTCACTCAAGGGACGAACCATGAAACGACTGCACATCATCGATTCCCATACCGGCGGCGAACCCACGCGCCTGGTGATGAAGGGCTTCCCCGAGCTGCCCGGCAACAGCATGGCCGAGAAGCGCGATGCCTTGCGCGAAGGCCACGATCAATGGCGCCGCGCCTGCCTGCTCGAACCACGTGGCAACGACGTGCTGGTCGGTGCGCTGTACTGCGCGCCGGTCTCGCCGGATGCCACCTGCGGGGTGATTTTCTTCAACAACGCCGGTTACCTCGGCATGTGCGGCCACGGCACCATCGGCCTGGTCAACTCGCTGCATTACCTGGGCCGCATCGAACCGGGCGTGCACAAGATCGACACCCCGGTCGGCCCGGTCAGCGCCACCCTGCACGAGGACGGCGCGGTAACTCTGGGCAACGTCCCGGCCTGGCGCTACCGCAAACAGGTGCCGGTGGACGTGCCCGGCTACGGTCGCGTGTTCGGCGACGTCGCCTGGGGCGGCAACTGGTTTTTCCTGGTTTCCGAACACGGCCAGGACCTGCAGATGAGCAACGTCGAAGCCCTCACCGATTACACCTGGGCGATGCTCAAGGCCCTTGAGGCCCAAGGCATCCACGGTGAGGACGGCGCACTGATCGATCACGTCGAACTGTTTGCCGACGACGCCCACGCCGACAGCCGCAACTTCGTCATGTGCCCGGGCAAAGCCTACGACCGCTCCCCCTGCGGCACCGGCACCAGCGCCAAACTCGCCTGCCTGGCCGCTGACGGCAAACTCGCCGAAGGCCAGGTCTGGACGCAAGCGAGCATCACCGGCAGCCAGTTCGAAGGCCGCTTCGAATGGCATGGCGAACGCGTGCGCCCTTTCATTACCGGCCGCGCCTACATGACCGCCGACGCCACCCTGCTGATCGACGAGCAGGACCCTTTCGCCTGGGGCATCTGACTGCCCCGCTTTCTACCGATCTGAATGAATGTCCCGAGGAGCTACAACAATGAGCGATAACATCTTCACTGGCTGCATTCCCGCGCTGATGACCCCGTGCACCGCCGCGCGCAAACCTGACTTCGACGCACTGGTGGCCAAGGGTCGCGAGCTGATCGATATCGGCATGAGCGCGGTGGTTTACTGCGGCTCGATGGGCGACTGGCCGCTGCTGACCGAGGCCGAGCGTCAGGAAGGCGTGGCGCGTCTGGTTGCCGCCGGGGTGCCGACCATCGTCGGCACTGGCGCAGTCAACAGCCGTGAAGCGGTATCCCACGCCGCGCATGCCGCGAAAGTCGGCGCCCATGGCCTGATGGTGATTCCACGTGTCTTGTCCCGTGGTGCTTCGGCCACCGCGCAAAAAGCCCACTTCGCCGCGATCCTCAACGCCGCGCCGAACCTGCCGGCGGTGATCTACAACAGTCCCTACTACGGCTTCGCCACCCGCGCGGACCTGTTCTTCGAACTGCGCCGTGAACACCCGAACCTGATCGGCTTCAAGGAGTTCGGCGGTGGCGCCGACTTGCGCTACGCCGCCGAAAACATCACCTCGCAGGACGATGCCGTGACCCTGATGGTCGGTGTCGATACCCAAGTGGTGCACGGTTTCGTCAACTGCAACGCCACCGGCGCGATCACCGGCATCGGCAACGCCCTGCCGCGCGAAGTGCTGCAACTGGTGGCGCTGAGCAAGCAAGCGGCCAAGGGCGATGCCAAGGCCCGGCGTCTGGCGCGCGAACTGGAAGCGGCGCTGGCGGTACTGTCGTCGTTCGATGAAGGCTGCGATCTGGTGCTGTATTACAAGCACCTGATGGTGCTCAACGGCGACCGCGAATACGCCCTGCACTTCAACGAAACCGACGCCTTGAGCGATGCCCAGCGGCGTTACGCCGAGACCCAGTACGCGCTGTTCCGCCAGTGGTACAAAAACTGGTCTGCCGAACAGAACCTCGCCTGATCGCAGCCCCTGCCCCAGCGTGATGCCGGGGCTTCACCTCTTTTATCAAGGAAGCGTCATGACTCTGACAGGCCACATGTTGATCGGCGGCCAAGCCATTGCCGGCAGCCGTGAAGCGATCCGCGCGATCAATCCCGCCACCGACGCGGTGCTGGAACCGGCCTATGCCGGTGGCACTGCAGAACATGTCGAACAGGCCTGCGCACTGGCGTGGCAAGCGTTTGATCGTTATCGCGAGACCTCCCCGGAGGCTCGCGCCGAATTTCTCGAAACCATCGCCAATGAGATCGAAGCCCTTGGCGATGCGCTGATCGACCGTGCCGTGGCCGAAACCGGCCTGCCACGCGCCCGTATCCAGGGCGAACGCGGACGCACCTGCGGGCAACTGCGCACCTTTGCCCGCACAGTGCGTGCTGGCGAGTGGCTGGACGTTCGCGTCGATCAATCACAACCACAGCGCCAGCCGCTGCCACGTTCTGATTTGCGCCAGCGGCAGATCGCGCTGGGGCCAGTGGCCGTGTTCGGCGCCAGCAACTTTCCGCTGGCGTTCTCGGTGGCCGGCGGCGACACCGCGTCTGCACTGGCCGCCGGTTGCCCGGTAATCGTCAAGGCACACAGCGCGCATCCCGGCACCAGTGAACTGGTCGGCCAGGCGCTGGCTCGCGCGGTGAAAAAATGCGGTTTGCCTGAAGGCGTGTTTTCGCTGCTGTTCGGCTCCGGCAACGAGGTCGGCATTGCGTTGGTCAGCGATTGGCGCATCAAGGCTGTGGGCTTCACCGGCTCGCGCAGCGGCGGCCTCGCTCTGAGCCGAGCGGCGCAAGCGCGGCCAGAACCGATTCCGGTGTACGCGGAAATGAGCTCGATCAATCCGGTGCTGCTGTTTCCCGCAGCGCTAGCCGCTCGCGGTGAGGCGTTGGCGCAGGGTTTTGTCGCCTCGCTGACTCAGGGTGCCGGGCAATTCTGTACCAATCCCGGGCTGGTCATTGCGCGCCAAGGGGCAGCGCTGGACGGTTTCATCGCGGCTGCCGCCAAACTGATCCAGCGCAGTCCGGCGCAGACCATGCTTACGCCGGGGATCTTCCGAGCCTATGAAACAGGCGTCGGCGCGCTGGCCGAACATCCGCAGGCGCAACGCGTGGCGAGCGGTCTCGCGACTGAAGGGCCGAACCAGTGCCAGGCGCAATTGTTCGTCACTCAGGCGCAGGACTTCCTCGCCGACGCACGCCTGCAAGGTGAAATCTTCGGCGCCGCGTCGCTGATCGTACAGTGCGCCAACGACGATGAAATCCGTCAGATCTGCGAACACCTCGAAGGCCAGTTGACCGCCACCCTGCACCTGGATGACGCCGATCTGGATCACGCCCGGGCCTTGTTGCCGACACTGGAACGCAAGGCTGGACGTCTGCTGGTGAACGGCTGGCCGACCGGGGTCGAGGTGTGTGACGCGATGGTGCATGGCGGGCCGTTCCCGGCCACCTCGGATTCGCGCAGCACCTCGGTCGGCACGGCGGCGATCCTGCGTTTCCTGCGGCCGGTGTGTTATCAGGATTTCCCCGACAGCCTGCTGCCGCCGCCGCTGAAACAGGCAAATCCGCTGCAGCTACGACGCTTGCTCGACGGCCAGAGGGAAGCCTGAACATGCCCGACAACCTCACAACGGACAACGCCGACATCGCGGTGATCGGCGCCGGCATCATCGGCGTCGCCTGCGCTCTGCAACTCGCGCGTCAGGGTAAACGGGTGGTGGTCATCGACAAGCAGCCGCCCGGTCATGGCGCCTCGTTCGGCAACGCCGGGCATCTGGCCACCGAGCAGGTATTTCCGATTGCCGATGCGTCGATCCTCAAGCGTCTGCCAGCGATGCTGATGGACCCGATGGGGCCGCTGCGCCTGGACTGGAAGTACCTGCCGTGCGCCGTGCCGTGGTTCAGCCGCCTGCTGCTGAACCTGCGCCCAGCTCCGTTTCAGCGCACCGTGGCCGGTTTGCGCGCGCTCAACGAAAGCAGCCTCGACGCCTGGAAGCGCCTGCTGCACAGCATCGCCCGCCCCGACCTGCTCAAGGAGGACGGCTCGCTGCTGGTGTTCGAGCGCGCCGAGTCGCGGCAAGCGATCGACGCCTTGCAGACTCGCATGCGTCAGCAACAGGTGCCCGTGGACTTCTGGTCGGCCAGCGCCGTGCGGGACACCGCGCCGCAGCTCAGCGAACAGATTCAGGGCGGATTGTTCTACCCGCGCACCGGGCATTTTCTCGACCCGTATCAGGTGGTGTGCGAATTGGCGAGCGCGGCCAAAACGGCCGGCGTGCAGTTTTTCCAGCAGGAAGTTCAGGGCGGCCAGTTGCAGGCGCATGGCGTGTCGCTGATCACCGATCAGGGGCGTTTTACCGCGCGGCAGGTGCTGATCGCCTGTGGCGCGCATTCGGCGAAGCTCACCACTGCGCTGACCGGTAAACGCGTGCCGCTGGACACCGAGCGCGGCTATCACCTGATGTTGCCCCACGAGCACGAGCGACTGCCGTTCGCCGTCACGTCGCTGGAGCGCAAGTTCATCATGACGCCAATGACCGGCGGTCTGCGCCTGGCCGGTACGGTGGAGTTCGCCGGTCTGGAGCGCCCGCCGTTTATGGAGCGCGCCTGGCAGTTGCATCGCTTGAGCAAAGGTTTGTTCCGCCATGATTTGAACGCTGAAGACGCGACGCCGTGGATGGGCTTTCGTCCGTCGCTGCCGGACTCGCTGCCGGTCATCGACAAGGTCTGCGACGGCAAGGTGCTGCTCGCGTTCGGGCATCAGCATTTGGGGCTGACGCAGGCGGCGGTGACTGCCGAGATGATTGCTCAGTTGGCGTCTCCCTCGACCCATTCCGGCGTGCCGACGATGGATGCCTATCGACTGGGTCGCTTCTGAGATACCGATGAAACGTTTTTGGTTTCATACTGAGCGCCGAACTTGGCCCCGCGCATATGGAACCGACTATGACCTCATCAATGGATACCCCCGAGCCGCAAGCGATCTGCAACCCGATCACCAGCAGCGCGATCTTCATCGTCGCCACGCTGCTGCCCGGCAGCGACGCCGCCAGTCAGGTGCGCGGCTGGTGCGGCGACATCGCCGCCCTCACCCGTTCGGTTGGCAAACGCGTGCCCAGCGGTAACTTGTCGTGTGTCTGCGGGTTCAGCGCCAACGCCTGGGACGCCCTGTTCGGCAGCCCTCGCCCGGCGTCGCTGCATCCGTTCCGCGAGTTCGGCGTCGAGGGCCGTCGTGCCGTCGCAACGCCGGGCGACATCCTGCTGCACATCCGTGCCGACCAGATGGATCTGTGTTTCGAACTGGCGACCCAGTTGTGCAGCGCGCTCAATGGCGCGATCACCGTGGTGGATGAGGTGCAGGGGTTCCGCTACTTCGACATGCGCAGCATCATCGGTTTCGTCGATGGCACCGAGAACCCGGTGGGCCGCAAGGCTGACCACTTCACCCTGATCGGCAACGAAGACCCGGCATTCGAATCCGGCAGTTATGTGCTGGTGCAGAAGTACCTGCACAAGATGGAGGCGTGGAATGCGTTGAGCGTCGAGGCTCAGGAGAAGGTGATCGGCCGCACCAAGCTGGCCGACATCGAACTCGGTGAAGAGGTGAAACCGAGCAACTCCCACAGCGCCCTGACCACCATCACCAAGGACGGCCAGGAGCAGAAAATCCTGCGCGACAACATGCCGTTCGGTCGTCCGGGAGCTGGCGAGTTCGGCACCTATTTCATCGGCTACGCGCGCTCGCCGGAACCGATCGAGCAGATGCTGGAGAACATGTTTGTCGGCAAACCCGTCGGCAACTACGACCGTTTGCTGGACTTCAGCACCGCAGTCACCGGGGGGTTGTTCTTTGTGCCGTCAGCCGACCTGCTCGAAGAGCTGGCGGAGCGAGAGCCCGCGCAGGCGTGACACCGTAGCGCCACGCCCGCCCGTCACTCAGTGTGGCGCGCGCGGGATGGTTTTCAGCAGGTCTTCCGGGCTGATGTGGCCGACCACGCTGCCCGGTTGCGGCATGTTGAGGATGTGGCCTTTCATCTTGCCGATGATGTGCATCTCGCACGGCTTGCAGTCGAACTTCAGGGTCAGCACTTCGTCGCCGTGAATCAGCTGCATCGGCGCGACCTTGGTGCGCACTCCGGTCACGCCCTTGGCCTGTTTCGGGCACAGGTTGAACGAGAAACGCAGGCAGTGCTTGGTGATCATCACCGGCACTTCACCGGCCTCTTCGTGCGCCTCGTAGGCCGCATCGATCAGCTTCACGCCGTGACGGTGATAGAAGTCGCGGGCCTTCTGGTTGTAGACGTTGGCCAGGAACGACAGGTGCGACTCCGGGTACACCGGCGGCGGCGTGGTTTCGGCCTTGCGGCCGCCACGCGGGTGTGCGGCGACGCGAGCAGCGGTCAGCGCTTCGATCACTTCACGGCGCAAGGCCTTGAGCTGCGAGTTCGGGATGAAGAACGCCTGCGGCGCGTCGAGCTTGATGTCGGTGGCGTGGTACTGCGTGGTACCGAGCTGACCGAGCAGATCCTGCAATTGCTCCAGCGCCTGCTCCGGCTTGTTGGCCACACCGAACGGACCGTTGAGGGTCACACTGGCGCTGATGCCCTCTTCACTGGTCGCGGTCACTTCCAGCTGTTCTTCACGCAGACGTGCGACCCAGCTCAATGCGATACGACGCTCGGCAGAGGTCTTCTGCAGCGCCTGTTGCCAGTTGTGGTCGAGGTTGCGGTTCAGCGGATGATTCGGCCGCAGCTTGTACAGGCCTTCGGGCATTTCGTTCGGCTCGACGCGATAGCGATAGCGCTTCTCGCCGTCTTCTTCGAACTCGCCCTTTGGCTCGGCGATGTTGGCGCGGAAACCCACGACTTCACGCTTGACCAGCACGTTGAGGCCATCGCCGTTGGACAGCGGTTCCTGCGTCACCACCTGCATGTCACGCTTGCCGACTTTCTCGACGGTGCCCACTGGCAGGCCGGTGAAGGTCGGCGAGTCGAACGCGCCGATGTCGATCTTGCGATCGGTGACAAAGTAGTCGGTGCTGCCACGGTGGAAGGTCTTTTCCGGGTCCGGCAGGAAGAAGTGCGCGGTGCGGCCGCTGGAAGCGCGGGCCAGGTCCGGGCGGTCTTCGAGCACGTCGTCAAGGCGCTGGCGGTAATAGGCGGTGATGTTCTTCACATAGCCCATGTCCTTGTAGCGACCTTCGATCTTGAACGAACGCACACCGGCTTCGACCAGCGCGCGAATGTTGGCGCTCTGGTTGTTGTCCTTCATCGACAGCAGGTGTTTTTCGTAGGCGATCACCCCACCCTTTTCGTCTTTGAGGGTGTACGGCAAACGGCAGGCCTGCGAGCAATCGCCACGGTTGGCGCTGCGCCCGGTCTGCGCGTGGGAGATGTTGCACTGCCCGGAGAACGCCACGCACAGCGCGCCGTGGATGAAGAATTCGATGGCGGCATCGGTTTCGTCGGCGATGGCACGAATTTCTTTCAGGTTCAGCTCGCGGGCGAGCACCAGTTGCGAGAAACCGGCCTGATCGAGGAATTTCGCCCGCTCCAGCGTGCGGATGTCAGTCTGGGTACTGGCATGCAGCTCGATCGGCGGAATGTCCAGTTCCATCACGCCCAGATCCTGGACGATCAGCGCGTCGACACCGGCGTCGTACAACTGGTGGATCAGCTTGCGCGCCGGCTCCAGTTCGTTGTCGTGCAGGATGGTGTTGATGGTGGTGAAAATGCGCGCGTGATAACGGCGGGCAAACTCCACCAGCTCGGCAATTTCGCTCACCTCGTTGCAGGCATTGTGGCGCGCGCCGAAGCTCGGGCCACCGATGTACACGGCGTCGGCGCCGTGCAGGATCGCCTCGCGGGCAATCGCCACGTCACGGGCGGGGCTGAGCAATTCCAGATGATGCTTGGGCAAGGACATAGTTTTTTTAGTCAGGCTGTCACGGTTAAGGCGCGCATTGTAGCCGCGAAACGCCCGAGCGGCACGCCCGTGCTGCCAAGTGGCAACCGCAAACCCTGTGGGAGCTGGCTTGCCAGCGATGACGATGGTTCAGTCAACATAGATATTGGCGGTGCTGACGCCATCGCTGGCAAGCCAGCTCCCACAGTTTCTTTACCGCAGGATCAGGCCTTGGCGGCCATTGCGGTGACTTCCACACGCATGCCTTCCACCGCCAGCGACGCCACGCCCACAGCGGCGCGCACCGGCCATGGCTTGGCGAAGAAGCGCTTGTAGACTTCGTTGAAAGCCGCGCGATCAGCCATGTCGGTGAGGTAGATGGTCAGGTGCATCACGCGATCCATCGAACTGCCGGCCCGCTCCAGCGCCACTTTCAGCGCCTGCAGGGTGCATTCGCTTTGCAGGGTGATATCGCCCAGCTCCAGGCTGCCGTCGGCGCGGGTCGGGATCTGGGTCGAAACCAGAATGCCGTTGAAACCGACAACGTCGGAGGAAATCGAATCTGCATCCGGATCAGGGGTAAAGCTGAGGTCTTGATTAGCCATGAAAGTCTCTTGTCTGGAGAGATTGAGGGGCGCCGGCCAATAACCCGCCGGGACTTTCGCGCGGGCAGTTTACATCAGTCCCCCGCTCCGGCTCAGGCAACTGTCAGCCCCAGCCACAAATCGCGCGCATAAAAAAACGCCAGCCCTTTCGGAATGGCGTTTTTTCTGAATATGGCAGGGGCGGCTGGATTCGAACCAACGCATGGCAGGATCAAAACCTGCTGCCTTACCGCTTGGCGACGCCCCTGTATCTCAAGCTCTGTAACAAGCTCTGCGAGAATGGGCCGCAATTTACCAACCTTTTTTTGATCTGGGAAGCCCTGAGTGCAAAAAAATTTGTTTTAAAACAGCCAGTTATTTCTGAGCCAAAGCAAGCGCCACGATTCACTTCGACAAATTCAGCGCAATCGCCTCGCGAATCAGCGCTTGCAAGGCCTGTTCATCGATCGTGTCACCCTCATGAAAATCAATCGCCCGGCGGGTGTTGCCATCAAGGCTGGCGTTGAACAACCGCGCCGGATCGGCCAACGCTGCGCCCTTGGCGAAGGTCATTTTGACTGCCGCCTTGTAGGTCTCCCCGGTACAAATGATCCCGCCCCGTGACCACACCGGAACACCGCGCCACTTCCACTCCTCCACCACCTCGTGATCGGCCTGATGATCTCGCTGAGAATGACGCCACGCCAATCGTCCAGTTCAGCGATTCGAGCGTCGATGAGTGCCGAGGCGTCGGTGGGTGGTATTTCGGATTTCATGGCAAGTGTTCTCTTCGATGTGGTTTACAAGCCGATTTGCTTGAGCCCCTCACGCATCCCTTGATCCGCTTGCTCGCACCATTGCTTGAGGCTCAGATCCGGCGGCAGGTTGCCTTGCAGACTCTTGTATTGACCGTCGGCCAACACTTCGCCTTTGCGACCGAGACTTTCGTTCTTGTCGCCATCAGCCTTGTCGAACGCGCCCGGCATATTCGCAACGAACGCCACCATCTTGTTGGCGTTTTCCGTGCTGTCCGCTTTCAGGTAGCCCTTGTCGACGCAATGCTTGATCAGGCCCGACATGTTGCGACCGCTGTCATACATGCTTTTCAGGGTAGCGGGATCTGGCGCTTCTGCGCGGGCCAGGGCGCAGAGGCCGAAAGTGGCGGTCAGTGCAAGGATCACAGCAGTGTTTTTCATGCTCATTCCCCAGATTTCCAGTGAAACTTCTCAATTCCAAACCCGCCGCTTACCAGACTTCCAGAGCTGGCGCACAAAACCCGGTAACGATATCCATCACCTCCAGAATCCGATCCTCCAACGCTTCATCGGCATCACCGCGCATTGACCCCAACAGTTCATTAACCGATATCGCCGAAAAACCCTTATCTCGATACTTCAGCAGGATTTCCCGTATCGAAAGAAGATCATCCCCCCTCCTCAATGCGCCGGACAGTTCATCGTCCAACGGTTTATCAAGCGTTTTCATCATTGTTTCTCCCAATGCTCAGCCGTCGACCCTAGTGCCTTCTGGTAATCAGAAAGTGGCATGGCCTTACTAGGCTGAATGGTTCCGTGAGTTTTTTTGTCTTGCACGTAACGAAGACTTTCCGGAAGTGAAGCGGTATTCAATTTGCAGGCGCTGTCTTTGCCGGTTCCGCCGGGTAACGTGGAGGGGCGCCGATGATCCGGCAGGTTTTGCGGAGTATCCGGCGCTACGGACATCCCACCGGTATTGGGATGAACGTTCCCATCTTTATCAACTGGAATATCGACAGGACGTACCCCTAGGCCACGCGCGGTCGAGTCAGCAATGGGCTTTCCTTTTTCGTCGGTTTTCATGGCCCGATAGACATCGACCCCCGTCAGGCCCATCGGATCCACCCACCCTGTAGGGTTCGGACCATAGGTGTAGAAATTCAGACCGCCCGCATAACCGATCGGATCCTGGCTGACGAATCGCCCCACCGCCGGGTCATAGTAGCGATGCCGGTTGTAATGCAGCCCGGTCTCATGATCATGGTACTGCCCCGGAAATCTTATAGGATTTCTCACATCACTTTGTCGGGCCGATTGCGATTGCTGCTCCGATATCGCCCCCCATGCCTTGTACTGAGCCGTCCAGACCAACTGCCCCTCAGAGTCGGTCAGTTCCTGAGGCGTACCCAGGTGATCGCACTGATACCAGAGCAAAACGTCAATTGGCTGAACCGTGACCTTGCGATTCCACAACGGATCGTCATCCAGGCTGTACTCTCCCTGATACTCAGGCTGATTCGTCAGTGTAATCGGGGCATGTCGTATGGCCTGTGCTACAGGAACGAAACTACCGGGCTCGAAAATGTAGTGCACCGTGCGTCCGGCACCGCCATCCAGTTGCGCGGCACTGCTTTCCCAGGCAAGTCGGTTACCGTCCCAGCCGTAGAGCGTGAAGCCACAGCCGTACTCTCGCTGTATGCGTGCATGCTCGTTCCGGTTCCAGTGCGACCCCGCCTCGGGACGCCCCTTGGAATGGGCGACAGAGTTTTTGTGAAGACGACGTCCAAGAGCGTCATAGGCGAATTCAACCGACAAGCGTTGATCTTCAAATCGCACCAAACGGTCAAACAGATCCCATTGCAGGAAGCTCCGCTGATTGTTTTGCAGACGCTCGACCAGGTTGCCGCGCTCATCGTATGTGAACTGATTACCTTCGTACTCGTGTAGCAGGTTGTCTACCTGCCTCTCCTGGCGCGGAGACCGGTCCAGTGGTCGTCGAATTTCACTCGCCTTTTCATCAAGCAGATTACTGGCCGGGTCAAAGGTGAATGTTTCAACCACCTGTCGTGTCGCTGCTTCCAACAGTCGACCGAGAGGATCGTAACGGTATGAAATCGCGCCTCTTCGGGTATCGTTGATCGCAGTCAGTTGACCAGCGGCATCGTATTGATATGTCCGTTTGACAAGCGTCGCACCGTCCTCACTGCGCCCCAGCACCTGCTCCTGCAAACGACCGGCAGAATCCCACTTTTGCGTCTGCTGCAGGTGGTTGCCCTGATGCCGGACAATCTCACGATGAAGGTCGTCGCGCTCCAGGCCAATCAACTCGTGCTCGTCCAGGCGTAGCCCCAACAAATGACCGCTGCCATAGGTGAGCCAGCTGACACGGTGCCCGTCCGGACGAACTGTCGCGACCCGATTGTTGAGCACATCGTACTCGTGCTGCCACACGCCAACTACCGGGGGCTGGTCCAGCCCAAGGTAATGCTGATGCTCGCGCAGCACATTGCCGGCCAGGTCGTGAAACCACTGTAAACGACTGTCTGCGTTGGCGGCTTCAATCAGGTTACCGTTGCCGTCATAAATGAAGCGCTCGCTTTGCGATTTCTCACCTTGACTGGCGCGCCGCTCAATCAGGCGTCCCATGGCATCAAAGCTCACGCAAATCACACGCTCGCCGTTGACGATATGACTCAAATGGCCCGTATCAGAATCATACCGATAGCGGGTGATACGACCATCAAAGCTCTTTTCTTCCAGCAGGCGACCTATCGGGTCGTAGAGGAAATGCGCCCGGCTCTCGTTTTCGTTGTCCAGCGCCTGCAAGCGCCCGAGACGATCCCAGCGGTAGACCAATGTATGCTCATCAGCATCGATGCGCTCGGCTACAAGACCGGCAGCTGTATATTTCCAGGTAGTGCAGCGGCCAAGACGATCCGTGTGCGCGAGCAACCGGGCTTCAGCGTCTCGTTCAAAATACTCCTCGGTCTTGTCCGGGTGCCTGATCCAGGCCAGCTGGCCCAGTCGATACCCGTACTCGGTACTCTGGCCGGCCGCGTCGGTAGAACAGATCATCTGTCCGAGTTCGTTGTACTCCCAGGCCCTGGTCTTTCCTGAGCAGTCGACATACTCGATCAGTTGACCGGCATCGTTGTAGTCGAGCTTCTTCTCATTGCCGGCGGCGTCTTTGATCGCTGTCGGCAACCCTGCCACGCTGTAGGCAAACTCCGTTACGTTACCAAGGGGGTCGACTGCTTCCACAAGGTTGCCATGATCGTCATAAGCACGCTGCCACTGCCCCCCTTCTGCATCGCTGGTCTTGATCAGTTGATCCAGATCGTCGTAGGCAAAATGCAGCACGCTGTCGTCGGCACGCAAATGTTCGACGACGTTGCCACGCGCATCGTAGATGAAGCGATCAGTTGTGCCGTCAGCATGTACGTGTCGAATCAGGTTTTTCGCTTCGTCACGGAACAACCATTCGGAACGTTCATCCGGATGGCGAATGCGGTACGTATAACCAAGAATGTCGTAGTAGTGCCAGGTTTCGTTACCGTACGCATCGGTGACATAGGTCAGGCGAATATTCTCGTCCCACTCAAGGCGCGTGTCGAAACTGCCGTCGTCCGCCCACTCGCGAACGGCCCGCGCATCAGCGCCTGTGCCCTGCCATTCCAGATTCATGCCCCGTCCGGTCCGATCGGTGTAACGACGGATCAGATGATGCTGGTACTCATAGCTCCACGCCGCCCCGTTCTCATCCTGAGCCTGAATCAAATCACCGACACTGTCGTAGTGATAGGCACACAGTTGACGCTGAGGAACACCGTCGCTGATCAGCCAAAGCCCCTTTACGCGACCGCGCTCATCAAGCAGGGTGCCGAGGTGATATCTGACGTCGGCCATATCACCCTGATAGGTAATCAGGTCGGACAGCACCGGCATTCCTTCGTGGCGATGCTCGTAGTGCAGCATGATTCCCGCACCGTTGCGCAAAACCACGCCGACCAGCACGAAACGTTGTCCACGACGCAGATAGGTTTCCTTGCGTTCAAACCCTCTGCACAACAGAAGCTGGTCATCGGTCACCCGTACCAGCGTCATGTTTTCAATGGCATCGTAGTGAGTCTGCCCTGTCTCGGGCAGCACATAGTCGTGGCTGCGACCATCAGCGTCATGGAACACCAGACTCCCGCCAACACAGTCAAAACGGGTAGTCAACGACGTAATCCAGCGGGCGCCCATCTCGCTGGCGTCATACGCATCCAGACGCGAACAGTAGGTGCGTGTCCACTCGAGAGGGAATGCACCAGGCAGGTTGAAATCCGTATGGCTCAGCGATTCAGAGCCCAGGGCAAAACTGATGCTATGCACCGTGCCCGGCATGACGCCGTTTTTACATGTTTTGCAGTTATGCGTCGCTGGCGCTTGTTGGCTGCTGGCTTCAAGCCGCCCCTCTCCAGCCCTGTGCTGAGTCTTTGAAGTAGTATCCGGCTTGACGCTGGCCCCTTGACCATGTGCTCGACGCTTGCGCCAGCTCATGACAGAACCTGCCAGCATCTGCAGCAGCCAACCGATTGAATGCTGAACAGCCGGATCACCCAGCTTGTTCATTTGAGTGCGCAACTCCACACCCATAGTACGAAGCATGCCGGTATTGCTCAGCACCAAAGCCTTGGCACTGTCCGGCAACAGGTTCTTTGCCGCGCTGTTGGCAACACCTTTACCGGCAGCCTTGTAGGCGCTGAAGGCTGCGCCGAAAATATTACTGATGGCTGCCTTGGGGTCATGCAACAACTGACCTCCGGCCGCACTCATCTTGGCACTCGCCGACTTCATGTCGCCTTTTGCATCAAGCTTGCCGTTGACGACCGTTTCCAGGCCCTTGGCGATTTCGTTGACCGCGTTCTGGCCAAGCTTGCCGCCGTTGTCGAGTATTTCAGCCAGCTTCGGCTTGGCCTGCTCTACAAAGTCATCGATCGTACCGACAATGGTGGCATTCAAATGTCCGATCAGGACTTCGATCAGCGAATCGCCCAGCAGCATCTTGGCGCTGTTACGAAGTTCTTGACGCACCAGTGACAAGGTCGGACGCAAGGTCATACGCGCCGAGGCCATTGTGGGTGGGGCCGGTAAAACACCGATCAGATTGATACCCAGGCTGACCCAGTCCAGAATCTGGCGTTGCTTGCTTTTGGCAAGGACAACAATGTCTCCGAGCGCATCCACCAAGGCCATGATGTTGCCCACCACCGGCAACGCTCCGGCAACGTTCTTGACGCGCTCAAGAGTGACTACTCCACCACTGATCGATTGCAGCCAGGCATCGAATCTGGCTGCACCGCGTCCGACATCCTTGATGTCAATGGTGTTGAGCGGAACGATCGCCACTTGAGGTTCACGTACTTTCGCGACAGGCGTTTCAGTCGTCATGACTGCATCTCATCCGTAAGATAGTTCGAGACTTTAAAGAAATGATTGATGGCCTGGGCCTGCCAACACTCATGCAACAAACATCAGGTGATGCCCGGCATATGCCGATGCGGTACATGTTGATTCAACTGATCACAGCCCCTTTCGGGCCGCTTGCAATCAGCGCAGCGCCGCAAGCGGTTTTCATACCGTCCAGAGCGATGGGCGTGCCATCAACGGTGTAGGTGCTGCTGCCCTCTGCAATCGGGAAAACCCCTTTGCACAGTGGACAGCTGACCTTGTGACCGACTCCGGCAACAGGCTTGCCGTTGAGATCGGTTTGGGAGAAGGCTTCGAGCACCTTGCCACCGTGAGTGGTGGAGTCGCCCAAGCGAATGGCGTCTTTCATGTTGTCACTCCTTTGACTTGATCCTGGTCTCGCGACCCTGCCGTCCGCTGGCCTGTCAGTCAGCTCTGCAGCCACCAATTGAGCAGCGTTTCATCATCTTCATCATCAATGTTTTTATAGATATTGGCGTAATACCATTCGAGTCCGGTTTTCTCGCGGAACCGATCAAAAAACGCATTGATGCTGTCCATGCCATTGCTTGACGGCACAGCCAGTGACAGGTTGCCTTCGAAAACGCCATCCAGCGTTCCACCCAGTTCATTGCCAACATCAGTTTCCAGTTGTGCAATGACGTCCTCGGGGATGTAGTCGGCGTAAATATGAATACAAAAATTTCCTCCGCGCTTCAGGACTTCAGCGTGAGTGTTTTTGTTTTTTATCGAGATGATGTCACCTCGAGCCAAATTCAACGCAAGACCAGGTGAGGACAGCAGCTGATAAGTATCCTGCCCCATCGCGATTGCAGGGAGCTCCTCGAATACAGGGCCATCGTCATCTGATACAAACACCTCAATCAGAACAGGCAATTCTTTATCGTCCATATGGCGCTCCACAACTTCCACGTTCGACACACGACATCCCTTCTTTCACGTAACCGCTATTTCCCGCACTCAGGTTACACGAAGCGCCCTCAAGATCTACGTTGACATCGGCCAGGTTGCCGCCATTCGAGGTCGCCACATTTTTATGCCCCAAGTGCATGTCATCAGGATTGCTAGAGGTATGCCCGCACCGCCAGCACTTGTACACACCCACCGGTTTGCTTTTGGCAATAAGTTTTTTGCGACATGCCGCTTGTCCTTTCCGACTACCTCCGCCGACCTTGCTCGCAGCGATGTCTTTGGCGGAGGCTCCAGCACCGTCCTTCAGCGCGCGCTTGGATGGCGGTTTTCTGACCAGACCTAAAGGATCCACCCACTGCGTCGGGTTAGGCGCGTATTGATGAAGGTTGATACCGCCCATCAGACCTATCGGGTCTTTCGAGATGAAGCGACCTACATGGGGGTCGTAGTACCTGTAGCGGTTGTAGTGCAAGTCTGTTTCGTGATCGTGGTACTGACCCTGGAAACGAATGGGATTAGTCAGCCCGCGCCGCACTGCCGAGGCTGATGTCTGTTCTTTCACCTGCCCCCACGCTTTGTATTGAGCGCTCCAGGCGATCTCACCGTCTTGATCGGTAAGTTCCAATGGTGTGCCTAAATGGTCACACTGATACCAGGCCAGGGCATCGAACGGTTGTGCTTCAGGAGCGTGACTCCACAGCGGATCATCTTCAAGATTGTCGCCGCCGACATATTCAGGCTGACTCAACAGATCAATCGAGGCGTGTGTGAGGGCTTGAACCACCGGTACGAATGTGCCGGGTTCATAAACGTAATGGACGGTGCGACCTGTCCCCCCATCAATAGGGGCTGGACTGCTTTCCCAGGAAAGGTTGTCCCCGTCCCACCCGTACAAGGTCAAGCCACAGCCAAGCAAGCGCTGAATGCGCCCCTGCTCATTTTTATTCCAGTGCGAACCTGCTTCAGGACGGTTCACATAATGGGCTGTCGAGTGCTTATACAACCGGCGACCCAAGGCATCGTAGGCGTATCTGACCGAAAGACGATCATCCTCAAAATGCACCAATCTATCGAACAGGTCCCATTGCAATCGACTGCGTTGACCATTGTGCCAACGCAATGTCTGGTTGCCACGATCGTCGTACTCGTAATGAGTACCGACGTATTCACGTAAAAGATTGTCTACCAACCGACTACGTGCCGGGGCCTGATCAAGAGGCCGGCGCACTTCTGTCACCTTCTCGTCCAGCAGGTTGCTGGCAGGATCGAACGCGAAGTTTTCAACGCCGAGGCGACTTGCTGCGCTGATCAGTCGCCCGACCGGATCATAACGGTAGGTAAGCGGTCCGCGACGCGTATCGTTCAGCTCGGTCAACTGGCCGACCGCATCATATTGGTACTGGCGTTTGAGCAACGTCGAATTGTCGTCGCTTCGACCGAGCAGTTGCTCCTGTAGCCGCCCTGCCGGATCCCACTTTTGCGTCTGGCGCAGGCGATTCCCTTGATAACGAGCGACTTCGCGATGTAAATCATCTCGCTCATAGCCGACCAGTTCGTGATCATCCAGTTTTAACGCGAGCAAATGCCCACTGCCGTACGTCAACCAACTCACCCGATGGCCATCCGGACGAGTCGTGGCGACACACTGATTGAGGGCATCGTACTCATGCCTCCAGATGGCAACGAGCGGTGCATCCAGATCCTGATAATGCTGGTGCTCTCTGATCAGATTACCGGCCGAATCATAGAACCACAGCAACCGGCTCTGGTCGTTCGTGGCCAAAACCATGTTGCCATTACCGTCATACGCAAAGGATTCGCTTTGAGTCGCATTGCCCAGGCTCGCATGGCGTTCAACAAGCCGCCCCATTGGGTCAAACGCCATCGAAATGATGCGCTCACCGCTGATGGCGCTCGCCAACCGCCCGCTCTCAGCGTCGTATTGATAGCGTGTGGCAAGGCCGTCGAAGCCTTTTTCCTCAAGCAATCTTCCGACAGGATCATAGTGAAACTGGGTGCGCTGCTCGTTTTCGTTTTCGAGTGCTATCAAACGGCCTAGCAGGTCCCAACGGTAACGAAGCGTTTGCTCGCAGGCGTCTACTCGCTCGGCAACCAGACCGGCCGCGTTATAGCTCCACGTCGTACAGCGATCCAGACCGTCAACATGAGCGAGCAGACGCCCTTCGGCATCACGCTCGAATCGCTCCTCGGTTTTATCCGGATGCGTTATCAAGGCGACATGCCCGGCCTTGTACTGATACTCGGTGCTTTGCCCCGCTGCATCGGTAAAGCAGATCATCTGACCGCGATCGTTGTATTCCCACTCGCTGGTCTTGCCAGAGCAATCGGTATATTTGAGAAACTGACCGGCAACGTTGTACTCAAGCGTTTTCTCGTTGCCAATTGCATCCTTGATAGCGATCAACTGACCTGCTTTGTCATAGGCGTACTCAGTCTTGTTCCCAAGCGGATCGACTGACTCCACCAGATTGCCGGCATCATCGTAAGCTCGTTGCCACTGACCGCCTTCTGCATCACTGACCTTGATCAGTTGGTTGAGATCATCGTAGGCGTAGTGAGCGACACTGCCGTCGGGGCTGATGTGCTCGAGCAAATTACCGCGCTCGTCATAGCTGTAGCGATCAGTGGTGCCATCTGTATGAACGTGACGAATCACGTTCTTCGCATCATCGCGAAAGAACCACTCTGAACGTTCATCGGCATAGCGAATCCGGTAGGTATAGCCCTTGATGTCGTAGTAATGCCAAGTCTCGTTGCCATGGGCATCAGTCACGTAAGTCAGGCGGATATTTTCGTCCCATTCAAGGCGAGTATCGAAACTGCCGTCATCCGCCCACTCGCGCACAGCCCTGGCGTGCGATGTGTGACCATCCCACTGCAGATTCAACCCGCGGCCGGTGCGATCGGTATACCTAGTCAGGAGGTGATGCTGATACTGATAACTCCAGGCCGCACCGTTTTCATCCTGCGCCTGGATCAAGTCGCCATGGAGGTCGTATTGGTAACGACACAATTGCCGCACAGGCGCGCCGTCACGAATCTCCCAGAGACCGGTCAAGCGTCCTTGATCATCAAGCAGCGTTCCGATGTGCAAGTGAACTTGCGTGACGTCACCTTGATAGGTGATCAGGTCGGATAATACGAGGGCGTCCCCATGACGATGCTCGTAATGCAGCATCAGCCCGGCACCACTGCGCATTTTGACATCCGTCAGCCAAAAGGAACGACCACGACGGACATAGGTTTCCTTGCGCTCGAAACCGAAGCAAACGAGCAGTTGATCCTGAGCGGAACGAACCAGCGTGAGATTTTCAACGGGGTCATAGTGAAAGAGGCCTGGCTTGGGCAGGGGGAAATCGATGCTACGACCATCGGCTCCAAAAAAAACCAGTCCATCGTCCTTGCAGTCGAATCGGGTCGTGAACTCTGTTACCCACCGTGCCCCTAATTCGCCATTGTCAAAAGCATCGAACCGGGAGCTGTAGGTGCGCACCCACTCGATAGGAAATGGACCCGGCAGGCTGAAATCGGTATGGCTCAGTGACTCGGATCCCAACGCAAAACTGATGCTGTTGCAAGTACCCGCACAAGCACCATTTTTTTTGCCATTGGCGTTGGCGTTCGCAGGAGCCTGATGGCTGCTGGCCTCGAGTCGTCCTTCACCTGCCTTGTTCTGAGCCTTACTGGTGGCGTTGGGTTTAACGCTGGCACTCTGTCCATGCCCACGACGCTTGCGCCACGTCAACACAGCACCGCTGAGCATTTGCAACAACCAACCAATCGTGTGACGCGTTCCCGGGTCACCCAACTTGCTCAATTGGGTTTTGATCTCAGGCCCCATCGCTCTCAATGAGCCGGTGTGCGTCATCACCAGTTTTTTGGCCTGATCCGGCAGAAGATTCTTCGCCGCGCTGTTGGCAACCCCTTTACCCACGGCTTTGTAGGCACTGAATGCCGCCCCGAAGATATTACTGATCGCCGCTTTGGGATCGCTGAGCAGTTGATTGCCCGCCGCCGTGATCTTTTGTCCAGCCGCGCGCGCATCGCCTTTTGAATCAAGCTTGCCATTTACAACGGCCTCAAGACCCTTGGCAATTTCGGTGACTGCGCTTTCGCCGAGTTTTCCTGCATCGGCGAGAATGCCCGAGAGTTTGCCTTGAGCCTGTTTCACGAAGTCATCGATCGTGCCGACGATAGTCGCGTTCAAATGCCCGACCAGCACTTCGATCATTGAATCGCCCAACAGCATCTTGACGCTGTTACGCAATTCCTGACGTACCAGAAACAAGGTCGGACGCAAACTCATACGAGCAGCCGCCATGGTCGGAGGCGCAGGTAAAACACCGATCAGGTTGATCCCCAGGCTGACCCAATCAAGCAACTCCCGCTGCTTGCTTCTGGTAAGCGTGACGATATCGCCCAGCGCATCGACCAGCGCCATGATGTTGCCGACAACCGGCAGCGACCCGGCAACTCCTTTGATTCGATCGAGCGTGACGACACCACCGCTGATGGATCGCAGCCAGGCATCAAACCGGGCAGCACCACGACCTACGTCCTGCACGTCCAGCGTGTTGAGCGGAACGATAGCGACCTGCGGCTCGCGCTTCTTGGCAACGGCTGTCTCAGTCATGAGAGCACCTCCCCATTCAGCAGGCCAGGCGTCTTGAGCGATGGTTTGGGCAAGGACGGGGCCGGGAGGCTTGGCAGTTTCCCTGCCTTGCTCGCCGCCCCCAATATCCCCGAAGCACTCGGCAACGCCGCGCTAGCAAGTTTCGGCAACCCGGCCGCCCCACCCTGCACAGCCCCTTTCACCTGCTGCGCCGTTTGCATCGCGCTTTGTGCGGTCTGCATGGCGCCCATGCCGCTCTGCGCCAGTTCCTTGCCCTTCTCCAGCATGTCCCAGTGCTTGTTCGGCAGAACCTGCGCAACCATCGCCTGCACCTGGCTCGGCACGTCTTCTGCGGCTGGCGGCTTCAGCGGCCATTCCGCTTTGCCGATGTAGCTGCCCTCACTCCAGGTGTCCGCCGGATCCTTGCCGAACACCACTCGCGCGGGGCCTGGGGCGGCGCCGGCGACGCTGGCGAAACCCTTGGCGTCGAGCTTGCCCTTGATGCTTTTGCCGAGGGCGTCGATGACTTCGTAGTCGCCTTCCTTGATGCCCTGACGCCCGGCGTACTGGTTGAACAGTTCCAGATTGCCCTTGCCCGGTTTTGGCGGTTCCGGGAACACCCCGGCCAGACTTTTCGCGCCGGTGTAGGCGAAGTTCGCCGCGTGCGCGGTGTACGGGCCGGTGGTGGCGTGGGTGATGCCGCCGGCGTTGTAGGTGGTCGCGCTGCCGCCGCCCTGGATCACCAGTTCGGTCTTGGCGGTGATGGTGATGCGGTCGGCGTTGGCAGTGATGTTGAGTTTGGCCAGCAGGTTGATACTGTCCTTGAGGGCCTTGACGTCGATGTCGCCGGACGCCGCGACCAGACGCCAGCCCATGCTTTGCACGAACAGACGCATGCCACGGCTGGCACTGGCCAGCAGGCGTTTGCCAATGGAAAAACTGGTGTGCCCGGTGCTGCTCAGCGCCAGGTGTTCGCCGGTGGCGATGTGGCTGGAGCGCGGCGTGGTCAGGGCGATACCGGCGGGGCTGGCGAGCACCAGATGCGGCTCGGTGAATTCCGGAAATTCATTGGCGGTCATATTCGCCGGGCCACTGCCGAGCACGCCTTGATGCTGCGCGTGCAAGGCCTTGGCCACGTCGTCCTGATCGCCCGCCTCCTGCGCTTGAAGCTCTTTGGCCTGGGTGGCGAAACCGTCCTGCTGATCGCTCGCGGTGGCGAGGCGCTCGGCGGTTTCCGGCAGGTCTTTGTGGTGCTTCGATTCGTTCGGGCGCGGCTCGGTGGTGATCAACAGACCGGCGCCAGCACGCACCGCGCCATGGCGGTCGGTGCGCAACTCGAAACCTTCGCCACGCGGCTGCCCGCCGCTCGGGCGCGGGTGTGTCAGGTAGCCGAGGTTGATCGCACTGGCGCCGTGATCACTGCGCAGCGCAATACTGATCTCACTGGTGGTGTCGTCGATGCGCAGTTCGTTGGCGCGGCTGCCCTTGTATTCCTTGCTCTTGACCGTGGCCAGGGTCTTGAAGTCCGGCAGTTTGTACGGCGGCAGATTCGCGCCGTGGTACAGGCAACCGGTGATCAGCGGCTGATCGGGATCGCCTTCGAGGAAGGTGATCAACACCTCCATGCCGACCCGCGGAATGTTGATCGCGCCAAAGGTTTCCGCGGCCCAGTTCGAGGCCACACGCATCCAGCAACTGGTCTTGTCGTCGTGCTCGCCTTCGCGGTCCCAGAAGAACTGCACCTTCACCCGACCGTACTGGTCGCAGTAGATCTCTTCGCCCTCGGGGCCGCAGACCACGGCGCTCTGGGTGCCGAGGACTTTCGGTTTCGGGTGATCGAGCGGCGGCCGGTACGGCACGTCCCACGGGATCGCGTTGAAGCGGTTGCGGTAGCCCTGGTGGAAATCGTCCTTGTTGTCGGTGGTGTCGCTGGTCACCGACTCTTCGAGCACTTGCGGCTGCTTGCCTTCGTGGAAGATCTCGGTCAACAGCCACAGATCGTTCCAGGTCGGGTTGGCATGTTCGGTGAGGGCGAGGAAATGCCCGCTGACCAGAATCGGCTGATCGCTGTTGCCCTCGGCCAGACGATAGTCGCTGCGATGGCGCTCCAGTGCGCGATTGGCCAGGTGCTTGCCGCGCTCGCGATCTACGAAACGCCCCGGGTAATCGTAATCCTCCAGATCCGGCTGAGCGCTGCTCTTGGCATCGCTTTCGAGCTCGATCTTCGGTTTGACGAAGTCGTAATCACGTCGTGTGGTGCGGCTGGTGCGGGTCGCCAGACGCAGGCCGAAACGCTTGACCACTGGTTGATCGGCGACCAGTCCGGAGTCCTGCTGATAAGCCACTGGCGCCAGTTTCGGGAACACCGTCTGATCATCGCCGAACATCAGTTTGTGGCCGCTGGCGGTGTGCTGGAAGTGGTAGTGAATCCCCTCCTCCTCGCACAGGCGCTGGACGAAATGCAAATCGCTTTCGTCGTACTGCACGCAGTAGATGCGCTCCGGGTAAATCGCGCTCAGTTGGAAGTGATAGTCACTGGCGAGAATGCCGTGTTCTTCCAGCACCTTGCTGATGATCTGTTGCACGGTCATCTGCTGGAAGATGCGCTGGTTGACCCGATGCGCGAGGTACGCCAGCTGCGGGCGCAGGGAGATTTTATAGCGGGTCAGGCGCTTGCCGGCCTCGCCCTGGGCGATGCTGTAGATCAGCCCGTGAATCCCCGTGCCGCTGGGCGACAGCTGCAGGAACACAAGTTTGTGCAGCAGGCTTTCGAGGTTGATCGAGGCTTTCTCACTGACCAGTTCCAGCTCAAACTCGAAGGGGGTGTTGAGCGCCTCTTTCCCGGTGAACGACAGCACCTGGAAATCGCTGTCCGCGCCATCGATGGTCAGATTGAAATGAGGCTGATTGGCCGGTGAGAACATCCCTTGTTCCTCGCGCAATGCTGCGACTGACGCCATTCCATGAAGCGTGGCGCACGCAAAAAATACTTTAGATCAAAGCCGCCCCGGCCAGCCGCACTGGCCAGGGCAGTACAACCATCAGTCGCGATTAAACGACTGGAGCACGCCAGTCATCGGAACCCGAAGTACCGGAGACTTCGTGGGTCCAGGTGATTTTGCGGTAGGTGAACTGCACTTCTTCCAGGTGGGTGAAGTGGGCGTTCGACGGGTCCTGGCAGTTGTGCATCTTGTTGTTGATGGCGACGATGATCGCGTCTTCCAGTTTGGTGGTGTAGTAGTGCTCTTGAGTACCTTGAGCAGAAGTGCGGTACCACTGGATAACGATTTCGCTCATGCGCTCGCCGGAAGTCAGCGCCGCTTGCAGCAGAGGCGAAGCCTTGTCGTAGACCTTGGTGATGACCACTGGTTTGTGTACGCGCTGACCGGTTGGCTGACCGGATTGCGGATCACGCGGGATGATCACGTCGTGGGTGAAGGCCTGAACCATGACCTGGTCTTCGTGACCTTCCTGGAAGGTGTTGCCCACGGAGTCGGCGGTGAACGCGCCGGCAGTGATCAGACCTTGTTTTTCGCCAGTGACGGACATGTACGCTGGTGTTGCCATGGGATGCTCTCCTTGCTCGAAAATACACAACCGACAGGCACCATTGCCTGCCCGGGTGCCTACTCGGATATCAAGTTCCGTGCCAGCCATCATCTAGCCATTACAGATCAAGGGGTTGGCGGCAACACCTTCGCGTTCCGGCGTTTTAAACTTCGATAAACAGAAAAAAGTGCGCAAAAAGTTGCGCAGTACTGTGCAACTTCTTGCGCACTTGGCTGGAGGGCTTGGTTTAGAGAGGCTTGAAGGGAATTCTCGGGTGAAATTGGCGAAGCAACTGCGCAACTTTTTGCGCAGTTGCAAAATCAACTCAATGTTTAGGTTTTCAAGGGCCTGCCAAGTTTCTGTGCTTTCAGTTCCATCAGCCGAAGCCGATCCTGCGCCAGAACTCTCTGTACATTTTCCACACTCCTGAAATCGGCGCGGTGATTGAAAGCCTCTTCCTGAAGATTTTCAGCAAAGGCGGCCATGCGCCTGTGGCCGATCAACCCTGCCAGCCAGCCGGTCAACTCACTATTGAAGAACGGATAGGCTCTATGGGAACCGAGGTGAACGGCGACAGCGCGCAACTCCGTCAGGCGCATAATATCCGCGAGGTCCTCATCGAAGGTGATCAACCGATCCAGGCAGAAATCAGCTCCCTTCAATCGTTGGGGATTAGCCAACGATTCCATGATTCTGAGTATGTACAGATCCCAGGCGCAATTATTGATAAAGAGCAACGGGTCTTTTTTGTCCAGAACCGAATTGAGCTTCCTGGACAGTGAGGTTTTTTGGGTATGAAAGAGAATATCCGCGCAAACAATCAGCTCACGCAGCATGAAGATGCGCAGTTCATCGTGCATGAATTTGAGCAACGCCTCCATCTTCGCTTCTGGCGATGCGGTTGAGCTGTTTTCCAGAATTTTCGCTCGCAGAATCATGCACTCGGCCGCAGCAACTTGCTGAGTCAGGGCAACATCCAGCCCCCCCTCCCGAGTCTGTTCAAAACCTGCGATCCAGTTCTCCGCCCAGGTTTCGGCCTGATCTTGGTATCGATTACGATAACGCGTCCCCCAGCCTTCACTTAGCGGGGCCTCATCAAGCGAGAGAGCGTATACAGCGGCGATCGTTTCCTTGCAGCGCTGGCGGGTTTTCGGTATCCATTTTTTCTGTGCTTCGCACAGGTAAATGTAAGAGTTCAACCGCGCGAGATCGTCTGCGCAGAATGTGCGTTGCAAGTCTGCACGAATGGCCTCGAGCTCCTCGGAAACAGACTCGACATATGACAGCTTCCGGATATAACTGGCCGTGTTTGAATCCATGAACAGCGAACTGACCAACATGTAGTTCACCCGCGTCTCGGACAATGCAGAAGTCTTGTCGATGATCCAGACGGATTTGCCACGCAGCATGGTAGAAACGAATCCCTGGCCACTGAATTGCTCTCGCTCCAATGCAAACGGCCCGCCTGATTCAGCCGATGCATACATGATGCGCCAGTCACCGAGCAACTCGACTTCCTCTTTGAAGCGCTCCAGTGCTTGCGTGTGACTTTCGGCCGAGCATACGTAATGCAGTGCCCGTTGAACTTCGTACTCCGCGTACTCTTTCGTCATCGATTCCTTCCCTTGAAATTGCAATAGACCATTACCCAATAGGCATATTGACATCAAACAGCCATCATGGAGAATCTCCTCTCTCTTTTTCCACCATGGATGGCTTACCTGTGTATCGACGCAATTTCCTGCAATCCGGCCAAGGCTACGGCGCCAACGTTCTGAGTCAGGATCGCGCACAGATGCCACGCGATGCGCTAGGCACTACCTGGATTTTCTCGAGCATCGGTGACGCCTTGTCCAAGGCGTACAACTCGACAAAAGAAACTGTCAGCGAAGTCGCTGACAAGGTCGTCGATACCGTATCCGATGCTTACGAGTCCACCAGCCGCACCGCGTCACATGCCGCTGATGTGCTCAGTGATGCCTACGACACAACGCGCGAGTCAGTCGGCAACGTTGCGGAGCTTGTCGCCGACGTCGTTTCCGAAACCGCTTCCAACGCCTATGAGGCCACCGTTGAAACGCTGTCCCAGGCAGCAGAAACCGTCGGGGACGCGGTCTTCGATGCCTATGACACAACACGTGAAACCGTGACAAAAGGCTTTGATGCCACCTGCGATTACGTCGATGACGTCGCGTCTGGCGAAAAGGAACTCAATTACTGGAAGGTGCTCGGTGGTGCGGCCATCGGCGTCGGTGCCGTCGCTGCTGCCCCGTTTACAGGGGGAGGTTCGCTCTTGGGTGCCGCGTCATTGGCTGGTTCCCTTGCAGGAGCAGGCACCCTTGCTGCCGCAGTGGGTGTCGGTGTCGCCGGTGCGATGGTTGGGGCAAACCTCGATGGTGACGCCCAGTTGCGCAAGGCGAGCTACGAGGAGGGTCGCAAAGACGCCAAAGCCGAGCACGTGGCAGAAGTGAGCGTACTTCAGGAAAATCTGGCCAGCGCCCTTGAGAGTCTCAAGGCGGCCGGCAAGCATTTCAACGCCATTATCGCCTTGCATGCCGTAGCCGTCGCAACCGCCCACTGCGACGGAGGCATCGGTGATGATGAGCGCGAAGGCATTGAACTGTTCATTGCCGGGCTTGCTTCGGGCACCACGCCGCCGGTCGTGCTTGAACGCATCGAATCGCTCTACCGCGAGCCTCCCACCGTCAGTGAAGCCTATGCCCTGGCGCAAGACTCAGGGGTAGATATTGCGATTTTCGACGAAATCATCAACCTCGTCGTGCACGCCGACTCCACCGTACATCCTCAGGAAGCTGCGTTCATGCAGGCCTGGAACGAACTGAAAAGCGCCTGAGGAACACGCCAGTGAGTAAACTCGAACAGTTTAAAAAGCAGCAAGCCTTGCGCACGCGACTTGCAAACCGCCCATTGATCCACGTCGCAGCAGCGCCCGAAGACGTGGCCGCTCTCCTCGCTGCCGAAGGTAACGCTTCGCGCTTCGCCAGCCTCGACTACCACGCGTCGCTGTCCGTCTCGATAAAATCAGCCCCTGATGAGGCACGCTTACTGCTCGAACAACTCGAGCAGCATTTCGAAAGTGCCCGGGTTGATGCCCTTCTGACCAAGGCGCAGAGGGATATCGTGGGTGCCATCGCCGGGCCGCTCGGTCTGGGTAAAGTACTGTCGGTGTACGACAAACAAGGCGGCAACGTGACGACCATTCACAATGCCCGGCAAGGCATTTATGCCCGTACCGATGACGAGTACAACCGCAAGGACTACACCCACACCAAGAACTCCCAAGAGAAGCAATTCGCCGGAAAATCGAAGCAATCCGTGGGCGCAACGTTCACCAAGGATCAGTTGGGTAAAGACGAAAATCAGTCAGACACTTACAACAAACTGGTTGATGGATATACCGGTGAAACGGTCCTTGGCAGCGAGACCAGCCCCGACCACATCGTGCCGTTGCACACCTATCACAAGGACGGCGGCTTCATGCAATCGAAGACCCGGCGCGCCGACTTTGCGACCGATACCGAAAACCTGATCTCGACCCGGCGCAGCATCAACCAATCCATGAGCGATGTCGAAAAGCAGGAATGGGCCAATAGGAAAGCCAATGGCCGCGATGAAACCAACGAAAAGCACTACGGCATCCAGGAAGACAACCTCAAGAAAGCCGTAGAGCGCGGTGAAGCGACCGCCGAGAAACACCAACCCACCACCGGCGAAAAAGCCGCTTTCTACACTACGCATGCCGCACAGACCGGCGTCACCGAAGGGTTGAAAATGGGCGCCCAGCAGGCTTTTGGCATGCTCATGGTCGAGCTTTTCAGCAGTGCCTTGGACGAGATCAAGGATCTTTACCGTAACGGTCGTCAGAACGAAACCCTGTTCGCCGACTTAGGTGAGCGACTGAAACGCGTCGGCGCGACTGTCTCTGCAAAATGGGAGCAAATGCTCGATAGCTTCAGCGGCGGTTTTGTCTCGGGTTTCGTTTCCAATGCGGTAACGGTGCTGATCAACCTTTTCGTCACCACCGGCAAGCGTGCCGTGCGAATGATCCGTGAAGGCATTTTCTCTCTGCTCAAGGCGCTGAAGACGTTCCTGTTTCCTCCCAAGGAACTGAGTTTTTCGCAGGCTGCGCATGAAGCGTTAAAGCTGCTCGCGGCAGGCGGTGTCGTCGTGGGAGGTGTAGCGCTTGAAGAAGCGGTCGAGAAGCTCATCCTGAGCGTGCCCTTGTTCACCCCCATCGCCGGGATGCTTACGGCCATACTCGTCGGCGCAGCCACCGCACTGAGTATGACGTTCGTCTGTTATCTGCTGGACAAGCTGGATCTGTTTGGTGCCATCCGTGCCGAGAGAGACAAGCAGATTATTGGAGAGTTGGATACACGGATCAGCGCACAACGGGCCGTATCGATGAGCGTTATCGACGAATTGGACAAATACCTGCTGGTATAGCTGCACCGGGCTGAGTCGCAAACCTTGCACTTGTACGGAACCGATTCATGCCCGGCCTCGCGAGCCGGGCCTGAATCCCGATCGCGCAGTTATTGGTGCTCTACCACCCTACGCAACTGCCGATAATCCACCACCAATTGTTCAAGCGTAAACGCGCGGTTCCGGCCGCTGGGATTGGGCAACACCCACACGTGCGCGCCGCCGAAGGTCCTTGCCTGCGCCCCCCACGTCACCACCTTCTGCCCCGATAACGCCGCATACGCAGCCTTGCCAAGAAAAGCCACATAACGCGGCGCATAGCGGAAGATCTTCTGTTCAAAGCCTAGGGCCGCTGCGGCGAATTCCTCCACCGCCAACTGATCCGCCCGCGCCGTCGGCCGCTCGACCACCGCCGTCAAACCGCAGTCAAATTGCAGGAGACTTCGATCGTCCTCCACCCGCACTTCATGCGGCGTGAACCCGGCCAAGTGCAAGGTGCGCCAGAAGCGATTACTGCGCCCGGCGAAATGATGCCCCTGCGCCGCCGCGAGCAATCCCGGATTGATCCCGCAGAACACCACCGACAGCCCCGGCGCCAGAATGTCTTCAAGCCCTTCACCCGCCATGCGCCCGCCCCTCATTCGCAAACATTTGCAACACCACCCACGGCAAACCCTAGAATGGCCATCCCAGCCACAGAGCCAACCACAACGATGGACGTTATTCAGACCCTGCGCTGCTTCGTCGCCGTCGCCCAGAGCGGCAGCTTCACCGCTGCGGCCGATGTGCTCGACACCACCACGACCAACGTCTCCAAAGCCGTCTCCAGCCTCGAAGCCCGGCTGCACACGCGCCTGATCAACCGCACCACCCGCCGCCTCGCCCTGACCGAAGCCGGCGTGCGTTATTTGCAGCGCGCCGAAAAAATCCTCGATGACCTGCGCGAGGCCGATGACGAAGCCGGCACCGCGCAGACCTTGCCGGTCGGGCGTCTGAAGATCCACGCCATGGCCGCCATCGGCAACCACTATGTGATCAATGCGATCGCCCGCTACCGCGAAATTCACCCCACGGTGATGTTCGACCTGACCCTGAGCAATCGCCTGCCCGATCTGCTCGAAGAAAGCTACGACATGTCGATCGTCCTCGCCCGCGACCTGCCGGATTCCGGTTTCGTCGCGCAACGCCTGGGCACCACCTACAGCATCCTCTGCGCCTCGCCGTCGTACCTGGCCAAACGCGGCCACCCCGCCACACCCGCCGACCTCGCCGCGCACGACTGCCTGCGCATCGTCAACACGGTGATGCCTGCAGAAAACTGGGTGTTCGAAGGCCCACAAGGCATGGAAACGCAGAATATCCCCGACTCCCCCTTCCACATCAACACCGCCGACGGCATGGCCACGGCGATCAGAAATGGCATGGGCATCGGCATTCAGCCGCTGGCATCAGCCGTCGAAGGATTGGTCGGAGGCACGCTGGTGCGGGTACTGCCGCAGTACCGCCTGGAGGAATACAACCTGTTCGCGATCTACCCTTCGCGCAAATTCGTCGATGCCAAAATCAAGACCTGGGTGGAGTTCCTGAAAACCGCCATCCCGCAACTGCTGGCGTCCGATGAAGACATGGCCGCGGCCAAAGAACTCGCCAACGCTTAGTGCCGCAGACCTGGAGTGTCGACCCTCCAGCGCCTGCACCGACATCAACCGTTGGAACAACCGCTGCCCATCACCTGGTATTGCACGACATGCCGTGCACCGGTCGAGTCGTCATAAGTCATCTGCACCGGCACCGCGCCGCACTGATTGGCCGCTTCGGAGATCGACACCACGTGGGCGATGTCTGCTTGAGCGGCGGCGTTGTAGGCCTCGACTTGCGCGGTCTCGTCAGCTGCAAACGCTTGCGCGCCGATACCACCGAAGACCAGAAGAAGAGCGATTTTTGCCAGTTTCATGATGTTCACCGTCTCGTGGGGGAACCGTGTTTGTTCACGGAGTGGAGACGATGTTAGGGGTTCAAGCGCACGGCAAAAATCGGTCGGTTGGACAAACACTGTGTCCAGAATGGTGATGAATAAATCCACACACCGTGGATGCCCTTTTCGCGAGCAAGCCCGCTCCCACAGGTTTTGCGTCCGCCACACTATTCGCGAACACCGCCCCCCCTGTGGGAGCGAGCTTGCTCGCGAAGAGGCCAGCCCAGTCAACAAAGATCCCGAGACGACCGTCACCTGCCTCCCCGGCTATGACTACTGGAGAGTTGCGGCGCTCTTGCACGCAGCCAGCGTAAATAACACTCGCGCACCCAACGGCAAATTGGCCTCCGCCCACAAGCGTCCACCATGGGCTTCGATGATGCTGCGGCAAATCGACAGGCCCATGCCCAGACCGGCCGATTTGGTGGTGTAGAACGCGGTGAACACTTCCTCCGCACGCTCGCAGGCGAATCCCGGCCCGGAGTCGCTAACCATGATCCGAACGTCATCTGCAACGGATTCGCTGGTAATCAGCAGTCTGCGCTCGCCCGCCTCCATCACCTCCATTGCTTCCAGGGCATTGATGATCAGGTTGAGCAGGACCTGCTGCAATTCGACCCGGTCGGCCAATACCGCAGGCAAATCGCTGGCCAATTGTTTGCTCACCACGGCCCCGCATCGCGCCGCCTCACCGCGCGTGAATCCGACCATTTCACCCACGACCGCGTTGAGGTTCAGCGCCTGGCGTTGCGGTGGCGTCTTGCGGATCAGTGCGCGGATGCGTCCGAGCACCTCGGCTGCGCGGTTGCCATCGTTGATGATACGTCTGAGGCCCTGCTTGACCTCGTCGATGTTCGCCGGTTGCGCACCGAGCCAGCGCAACGCGGCGTTGGCATTGGTCACGGTGGCGGCGATCGGCTGGTTGACTTCGTGGGCGATGGACGCCGCCAACTGGCCCATGGTCGCCACGCGATTGGCGTGGGACAGTTCCGCCTGGACCTGGCGATATCGGCGTTCGCTCTCGCGCACTTGTTCTTCAGCCTGTTTACGTTCGCTCAGGTCGAGGACAAACGCCACTCCCTGCTGCTGACTGGCTTCGAACGCGGCCAGACCGACGATCACCGACAGGCGGCTGCCGTCCTTGCGGATGTATTCCTTTTCGAACGGCTGGGCACGCCCGGTGCGGATCGCGGTCACCAGCGCAACTTCACTTTCCGCGCGCGATGGCGGCGGGGTCATGTCCCGCCAGTGCACCTTGCGCGAGAGCAAATCTTCGCGTTCGTAACCGACCATGCGCAGAAACGCGTCGTTGGCTTCAATAATCTCCCCTTCAATATTCCAGACGATGATGCCGATGATGTTGGCGTCGACCAGTCGACGAATCTTCGCCTCACGCTCGGCGACGTCGCGATACAGCCGCGCGTTGTCCAGCGAGATCGCCGCCTGTGAAGCCACCAGTCGCAGCACGGCAAAACGCGCCGGGCTGAATACACCGGCAGACAGGTTGTTTTCCAGGTACAGCGCCCCGGCAATCCGCCCCTGATTCATCAATGGCAGGCACAGGATCGAACGCGCGCCGCGCTGATGAATGTACAGGTCAGCGGCGAAGGCCGGATCGGTGACGGCGTCGTCCAGGCACAGACTTTCGCCGGTGCGCAGGGTCTGATAGAGCACCGACTCGGCCAACGCTGTGGTGCTCACCGGCTCATTGCACAATTGCGTGCTGTCGTCGCCGACGCTGGTGCGTGCAGCGATATAGGGCGTCTCACCGTCAGTCAAAATCAGCAGGCCGTGCTCGGCGCCGGCCTGCTCGATGGCGGTGCGCATGACCATTTCGATCAGTCGATCCAGGACAATTTCGCCTGAAACGGCTTGGGACACCTTGAGCACCGTGGCCAGATCCAGATGCTCGACCGGGGTGATGATGGTCGCGGTCGGGCTGGGTGACGCCTCTTCATTGCGCAAATAGCGGTGGCATCGCTCCAGATGTCGCACCTTACCCTCGGCGCCCCAACGCCGATAACCGTAGCGCGCGTCCTGCATGTACAGGTGGGCGATCTTGTCCAGACCACGGGCGCTGTAGAAGTGCGCGGCGAGTTCGTTGGCCAAGGCTTCGACATGCACAAAACCGCTGTCCTGGGCCAGTTGAATCGCCTGCTCGTACAACGACTGTGCTTCGATCAACTGCCCTGCAACCCGAGCGATTTCAGCAGCGACCAGCGCCGTCTGACTGGCAAAAGTCTGCGCAGACTGTTGCGCCCAGACTTGCAGTTGATCGAGATGTTCACTCAGGCGTTGCCGTTGATCAGGGTCTGATTCGGCGGCAGCGGCCAGAGTCAAGGCGGCGTAAAAGTGATATTCGGCCTCTTCAAAAAACGAGGAAATCACCCACAACAGCGCCTGTGCCTGCGCTGCGCAGACGGCCGCCGCCGGATAATCCCCGGCCAGATAGCGCGCCTGCAGTTTGCGCACCCAATATTTGCCGCGAGCCAGTGCCAGATCCGGGGCAGCAAGGTTCGTCTCAAAACTTGCCTCGTCAAAGTGCTCGTCGTTGAAACAGCCAAACTGCGGCGTCTGCCCGCGCAGCATGCGAATCAGCGCGCGTTGGCAACTGATGAAGCTCACCACCAGACCGAAGCGAATCTTCTGCGCATAGGCCAGCCCCGTCTCGGCCTGATCCTGCACTTGCGCCAGCGGCTCGCCAATAAACAACAGATCGGAAATCAGGCTGTTGCCAGCATAGGCCGCATAAGGCAAATCGCCGATGCGGTTGCCGGCGCTGAGTGCTCGGCGCAGCAATTCGCGGCACTCACGCACCGGTCGCATCCAGCGCACCACAAAAATCGAGAAGCACAGGTAGGTACGCGCTTCGTATCGCGTCAGTCCACGGCGGTCGACCAGATCGCAGCCCAAACGGCCAAAGCGGTAACCGGCGGCATAGTCGCCGAAGCGCGGGCCGGCGACTCGCATCACGTTGGCGTAGAGCATGCAGGAGGCATCGCAGTTGCCGTGTTGCAGACTCAGACTGACGGCCTTGCAGATGGTCAGGCAGGCCAGATTGGCATCCGACTGCAACGCCGGTGCGAAGAGTTTGCTCAACGCATCCAGCGTGACCAGCGCGGCCGGGTCTTCCATCAGTGGCAGGTCGATCAACTGCTCGATGCTGCGCTCACCCAGTTGCGTCCAGATCTGTTCGTACTCGAAACGCACTTGCTGATCGTCCGGATGCGCCGTCCAGTCGATGCCAACCTGACGCAAATACGCCAGGCACACGCTAACTGCGCGATCACTGCGATCGAGCAGCAAGTAGACATCCATCTGCAAACAGGTGACTGCCGCCCGTTCCACGGTGGTTATGGCGCGCTCGGCCAGCGCGGTCAAACGCGCCTCGGCCAGCGGCAGTTGCCCGGTGAGGAACTCGCACTCGGCGCGGTTCAGCGCCAGGGCAAACCCCAGTTCATGGCGACTGTCAGCGTCCTGCTCGCCGAGCATCGCCGCGCCCGCGCCCAGGTAAGTCAGCGCTGACGTGTAAGCGGTCGACGCCTTGGCGCGCTGGCCGGCGAGCAGGTTGAATTCGGCCAACTGTTCGCGTTCGGCGCGGGCGCTGATCAGGCTGGCGCCGCGATTGAGTTGACCGACGATTTCGAAGATTGCCTCTTCGCGCCCTTCGCGCTGCGTTTGCAAAGCGAGCAACCGGCCGATGCGCAGATGGCGTTGCGCGCGTTCGACGTCAGCGATCAGCGAGTACGCGGCCTCGTGAATGCGGTCATGGGCGAAGGCACAGGTGCCTTCGTGCAACTCGATCAGTTCCTGACGCACCGCCGGCCACAGCACCGCGCGTACGCGCACCGTCGACAGGTCGAGCACGGTCGCCAACGTGTCGATCCGCGCCACGTTGCCCAGGCAGGCCAGTTGTTGCAGCGCCTGACGAGTGTCCAGCGGCAGGCGCGCCAGTTTGCCGAGCATCAGATCGACTACGTTATCGGTGTAGCCCTTGGCGTTGATGAGTGACAGATCCCAGCGCCAGCGGCTGAACTGATGGTCGTAAACCAGCAACTGCTCCTCGAACAGGGCGTGCAGAAACTGGATGACGAAAAAGGGATTGCCATAGGTCTTGTCCAGCACCAGCCGCGCCAATGCAACGATGCTTGCGGGAGGACAGCGCAGGGACTCGGCAATCAGTTGCTCGATGTGCACACCGGCGAGCGACGCCAGGCGGATCTCATCGATGTGCACGCCGGCAGTGCGCATGGCCTGGAGCTTGCCATTGAGCGGGTGATCGGCATCGACCTCGTTATCGCGGTAAGCCCCCACCAGCAACAAGTGCCCAAGGTCCGAGCGAGTCAGCAGGTCTTCCAGCAGATCGAGCGTCGCCGCATCCAGCCATTGCAGGTCATCAAGGAACAGCGCCAGCGGGTGCTCGGGCCGGGCGAACACGCCTATGAAACGTTGCAACACCGCCATGAAACGCTGCTGCGCTTGCTGCGGCTCAAGTTCTGGCACCGGCGGTGGTTCGCCAATGATCAGTTTGAGTTCCGGGATCAGTTCGGTCATCAATCGCGCATTCGGCGACAGTGCCTGCAACAGCGCCGCGCGCCAGTCAGCCAGCACCTCACGACGCTTGCCCAGCAGCGTGCGCACCAGTCCCTGAAAAGCCTGAACCAGCGTCGCATAGGGGATGTCGCGCTGGTATTGGTCGAACTTGCCGGCAGCAAACAGTCCCCGCGATGGCACCAACACTTTGTGCAATTCATTGACCACCGAGGACTTGCCGATGCCGGAATAACCCGACACCAGCACCAGTCTCGGCGAAGAAGTCTTTACCACTTGGGCAAAGGCGTCGATCAGCGTTTGCACTTCGCGCTCACGCCCGTAGAGCTTCTCCGGGATCAGCAAGCGATCGATCGCGCCCTGCTCGTTCAGCGTGAACACCTGGATCTGCCGCGTCCGCCGCCACTCGTCCAGACAACGGCGCAGATCATGTTCGACGCCGGCGGCCGTTTGATAGCGTGCTTCGGCCGTCTTGGCGAGCAGCTTCATGACCACACGCGACAACATCACCGGTACCGTGGCCACCCGTTCACAGGCCGGCATCGGCAGCCGCGCAATGTGGCAATGCACCCACTCCATCGGGTCATTGGCGCTGAACGGCAACGAGCCGGTGAGCATCTGATACAACGTCACGCCGAAGGCATACAAATCGCTGCGTGAGTCGATCGAGCGATTCATTCGCCCGGTCTGTTCGGGCGCCATGTAGGCCAGTGTGCCGGCGATGGTTTCCGGCGGCGCAGGCGCCTGACGTTCGCGCGGCAGACGCGAGGCCAGGCCGAAGCCAGTCAGACGCGCCTGACCGTCGTGGCAATTGACCAGAATATGCTGCGGCTTGAGATCCTTGTGCACCAGCCCGCACTGATGCACATGGCCGAGCGCGACGGCGATGTTGATCGCGTGCAACAGGCAGGTTTCCGTGTCCAGCGGTGCGACCAGCAAGCGTGACAGTGGCTCGCCGCCGGGGTCGTCGAACACCAGGCGCGTTGTCCCGCCGGCACGCTCCAGGGTTTGCGGCGGCAACGCCCATTGATCGCCGAGAAAATCCCTGAGGCTGTATTCGTGTGCCAGTCGGTCGAGGGTGGCAGGTAACGGCTGATCAAGGGTCGGGCGCATCACCAGCACACTGGGACTGCCCTCGTCCTTACCGCGCTCGCGGGAAAACACCCGCTCGCCGTCGTTCCACAAAATCTGCTGTTTGCTGGCCATCCGAGTCGACACCGTGAAAGGAGTTTGTGCCACGCGATGAAATTCAGCTCACCTTGTCCGCCGCGCCGGTTCGATGCCCAACGCCTCGGCGATACGCACCAGATCGGCCACCGAACGTGCAGCGAGTTTCCTCATGACCTGGCCGCGATGGACTTTAACCGTCACTTCGCTGAGGTTGAGTTGCGCGGCAATCTGCTTGTTCATCAGCCCGCCGATGACGAAACCGAGCACCTCGCGCTCACGCCCGGTCAATGTCTCGTAGGCCAGGCGCAGGGCCGCGCCGGATTGTTCGGCGACCAGTCGCGCGCTGTCACGGGCCAGCGCGCTGGCTACGGCGTCGAGCATGTCCTGATCACGAAAAGGCTTGGCCAGAAAATCCACCGCCCCGGCCTTCATCGCCTTGACCGTCATGGCAATGTCGCCGTGGCCGGTCATAAACACGACGGGAATGCGCAGACCGTTTTTCTCCATCTGTTCCTGAACGATCAGGCCGCTTTCACCGCGCAAACGCACATCAAGCACCAGGCAGCCGGGCGCGTCACGTCTGGCCGACGTGAGGAAGTCCCGGGAGGTTTCGAAGGTCTGCACCTGCAGCCCGATCGAGCGCAGCAAACCGTCGAGGGCCTGACGCATGGACGCGTCGTCGTCGACCACATAAACCACCGGCTCCCCCAACGCGGGCGGGGTTGCGCTGGGGCTGGAATGCGACCACAGGGTCATCGTGAGTCCTCGGCGAGATCGCAACGCGTGCGATGTGCAGGTGAATAAATCTAGTCCATGATGGCGAACGCAGCCAGAGGCCAGCCAAACGGTCGCGCAACAGGCTAGCAGCCGTAACGCATTGCCGACAGACCAGAAACCCCTGAAAATCGGCCACGCCGCCGCCCCTCTGCCACCGTTTGAACAGGCCCGATTTCCATGTCCAGCGTTTCTCTGCAAACCCTCACCCGGCCCAAATCCGAGCCGCGCGACGTGGTGTTTATTGCCTATCCGCGAATGAGTCTGCTCGACCTCAGTGGCGCGCAAACCGTGTTCTGGGCGGCGAGCAAAGCCTTGGCCGAACGCGGCCAACCCGGTTATCAACTGCACACCGCCAGCCTTGAAGGCGGCCTGGTCAACACCATCGAAGGCCTGGCCGTGGACACCCGGGCGCTGCGCCAGCTCGACATGGCCGCGCTGGACACCCTGGTCGTGCCCGGCGCGCCCGATATTTGCCAGACCCTCGACGATCACGCCGGACTCACCGCGTGGCTACGGCATGAAAGCCAGGCCGCGCGACGTGTGGTTTCGGTGTGCAGCGGCGCCTTTCTGCTGGCTCAGGCCGGTTTGCTCGACGGTCGCCGCGCCGCCACGCACTGGGCCATGTGCGACACGTTGCGCGAGCGCTTTGCGGCGGTCGAGGTGGATGCCGATGCGATCTTCATTCAACAGGGCGCGGTCTGGACATCGGCCGGGGTCACGGCAGGAATCGATCTGTCTCTGGCGCTGGTCGAGGCAGATTGTGGCCGTGAAGTGGCGTTGCAGGTAGCCCGCGAATTGGTGGTGTACCTCAAGCGTCCCGGTGGTCAGGCGCAATACAGCACCTTGCTGCAATCGCAGATACACGGCAGCCCGCAGTTCGATTCGCTGCACCTGTGGCTGATGGATCACTCAAGCGATCCGAAACTGACGGTGGAACGCCTCGCCGAACAGGCCAAAATGAGCCTGCGCAATTTCACCCGGGTCTACAAACAGAGCACCGGTCACACGCCCTCCAGGGCCATCGAGCTGTTTCGCCTCGAAGCAGCCAGGCGTTTGCTGGAGACCTCGACGCACAACATCGACCAAGTCGCGCGTCTCAGTGGCTTCGGCGACGAAGAGCGTTTGCGCACCTGCTTCCAGCGTCATCTGTCGATTTCACCGCGTGACTATCGCAGCCGCTTCAGCCGCGAAGGCTGACGCCGTCAGCACTGACTGGCAAAGGGGCTGGCCGCGCTATACCTAGGTATAGTTTTGCGCCGCTGCCGACGGCGTATGGTGCAAGAACGACAGGAGTCGCCATGCGTGCCCATCCGGCCAGGGAGCCCTATGCAGCATAAAGTTGTCATTGCCGTGGTTGACGACGACGAGGCCATTCGCCGTGCGCTGGAAAGCCTGTTGCGCGCCAGTGATTATCAAGTGCTTGGCTATTCGGGAGGTCAGGCTTTCCTTGAGTCGGAAGGTCCGGCGCAGACGCACTGTCTGATTTCCGATATCCAGATGCCAGGCATGAATGGCCTCCAATTGCACGAAACGTTATGCGCACAAGGCTGGCGCATTCCGGTGATTTTTGTCACCGCCCGTCCCGATGAAATGAAGAATTCCCCCCCCGGCGTCATCGCCTGCCTGACCAAACCCTTCCGCGCCGAAGACCTGCTCAGGCACATTGACATCGCCCTGCACCGTACACCTCCCCTGTAGGAGCTGCCGAAGGCTGCGATCTTTTGACTTTGATCTTTAAAAACAAGATCAAAAGATCGCAGCCCTCGGCTGCTCCTACAGTTTGGCGTACCTGCCCGATACCTTCGTATAACCCCCTTCGACCCATGCGTAACCCGCACACACCGATGGACAACTGCGCCCGCAGCTTCTGCGCCATAGCATTGCTTTCGACAGCGGGCGATTAAGCGCCATGCAGTACGGCAAGCAGTTTGCGGCGGCCGGTGATCGTCACGCCAGAGTCGCAATCACGACTCGGTTTATCCATCCATCTGCGTCAGGGAGCACATTATGAAACAGCAATTATTGGTGATCGGTGCAGGGTTCGGCGGGCTGTGGAGCACGTTGAGCGCCGCGCGCTTGCTGGATATGCATGACCGCCACGATGTGCAGATCACACTGCTCGCACCGCAAGCCGAACTGCGCATTCGTCCGCGCTTCTACGAGCCCGATGTTCAGAGCATGTACGCGCCGCTGGATGCGCTGCTCGATGCCGTGGGCGTGCGCTTCGTCAAAGGCAGCGCCGAAAGCGTCGACAGCCAGGCGCGGCGTGTCGGGTATCGCGATAAGGCCGGCCGCCCCGGTGAACTGACGTATGATCGCCTGGTGCTGGCCAGCGGCAGCCAACTGGCCCGTCCACCGGTCCCCGGCCTGAAAGAGCATGCGTTCGACGTCGACCAGATCGAATCGGCGGACCGCCTCGAGCGCCACCTCCACTCGCTGGCCAAGCAACCTGTCAGCGCTGCGCGTAACACCGTGGTAATCGCCGGTGGGGGCTTCACCGGTATCGAAACCGCGACCGAAATGCCCAGCCGTCTGCGTGCCATTCTTGGTACGGAGCAAGACGTTCGGGTGATCATCGTTGATCGCAGCAAAGACATCGCCGCAACCATGGGCGACGGTATTCGTCCGTCCATCATCGAGGCGTCAAAAGACCTGGGCATCGAATGGATCGTCGACGCGACGGTCGCCGCCGTGGATGCCAACGGCGTCACACTCGCTGACGGTCGCTACATCGAAAGCAACACCGTGATCTGGACCGTGGGTTTCCGCGCCAGCCCGCTGACCGAACAACTCGACGCCGAGCGCGATGGCCAAGGGCGTCTGCACGTCGATGGCAACCTCAAAGTACAAGGTCTCGATCACGTATTCGCGGCCGGCGATGTCGCCCGCGCCGCCACCGACGACGTCGGCAACTTCTCGGTCATGTCCTGCCAGCACGCCATCAGCCTCGGTCGGCATGCCGGCAACAATGCCGTCGCCGATCTGCTCGGTGTGGCGCCAACCACTTACCGTCAGCCCAAGTACGTGACCTGCCTGGATCTGGGTGCCTGGGGCGCGGTGTACACCGAAGGTTGGGATCGCCAACTGAAACTGGTGCGAGCCGAAGCCAAGGAACTGAAGACGCAAATCAACAGCGTGTGGATCTACCCGCCAGCCGCTGACCGGCGCACCGCCCTCGCCGCTGCCGACCCGATGATCCCGGTGGCCTGATCGCCCCCCGGATTACCTTGCCTGATAAAAAGGAGAACACCATGACCTTGCCTCTGGATTCCTTCACCGCCAACAACGCAACCCTGCAAACCCCGACCGAAGAACTGGTGCCGTCGCGCTATGCACTGCGCCTCGGTGACATCGACGTCATGGTCATCAGCGACGGCGTGCTGCCGCTGCCGACCCAGACCATGTCGACCAACGCCGATCCCGCCGACCGCGCCGCGTGGTTCAAAGAGATGTACCTGGGCCCCGACGCGTTCGACTGGGCACTCAACGTGCTGGTGGTGCGCAGCGGCGAGCAGGTCATCCTCGTCGACGCCGGCCTCGGCGGCCAGTTCCCCGGCTTCCCGCGCGCCGGGCAGTTTCCCAAACGCCTCGCGGCGGCCGGGATCGACCTCGCGGATGTCACCGATATCGTGATCACCCACATGCACATGGACCACATCGGCGGCCTGCTCGTCGATGCGGTGAAAACCCGTCTGCGCGACGATGTGCGTATCCACGTCACCGCCACCGAAGTCGACTTCTGGACCTCGCCGGACTTCACCTATACCGACATGCCCGCGCCGGTGCCGGACGTCCTGCGCTCCACCGCCAACGCGTTCATCGACCAGTACCAGAGCAAGCTGCGTATCTTCGAAGACCAATACCAAGTGGCCCCCGGCGTGGTCGCCAGACTTACCGGCGGCCACACCCCGGGTCATTGTGTGGTCTACGTGACGTCCGGCGCCGAACGCCTTACCTTTGCCGGCGACGCTCTGTTCCCGGTAGCCTTCGACCACCCGGACTGGCACAACGGCTTCGAGCACGACCCCGAAGAAGCGGTGCGCGTGCGCGTACGGCTGCTGCAGGAAGCCGCCGCCAGCGGCGAACTGTTTGTCGCCACGCACCTGCCCTTCCCTTCGGTTGGCCGTGTCTCCGTCAACGGCGAAGCATTCCGCTGGATTCCGGCAATCTGGGATTACTGATCGCGATGGCCCAAAGCATCTTCGCCCGGCGTCCGCCGAGCGAAGATGCAATCCCACTCACTTCAACCCAAGCCCCGCACGCCCCAGCGAGTTCAGACCCTCCACCGGAAAACGCTCCACCCACGACCGCTCATAATCCTCACGTGGAAAATCATCCGGCGAAGCACCCTGCTCGAATGCCCTGAACACATCCCGCGCATAAGCAGCGAGGCCCCCATGCAAACCCCGAGACAACGCGCCGCCGAAGTCAGTGTCGTCAACGAACAACACATCACCGTGCTCGAAGCCATCACCATCAGCGTCCTGGCCGGCGCAACCGAACGCGAATACATGAGACAACTGCTCGCCGAGGGCGCCCCTGGCAACGGCGCGCGATGAAGCGTTTAAACAGTGTTGTTTATACGACACCCGGTGTTACGCCCCCGAGGCTACAACGCCTTGCGCCATTGCCTACGACTACGCCAGAATCCGCCGGCTTGTGCGCCTAGAGTGCGGGTTCTATCGTGGGTCGGTCGCTGGAAAGCAGCGATCGGGTTTGGTAGCCCGGTTTCACACATGGCGCAAAACGTCACCGCACGCAGATGCCTTCCGGCGCCTGTCTTATGGTGGCCATGCGCAGGGCGCTTTCGAGCGCGCCGGTTTTCCATGTGTCCGGTCTACCAACCTTCGTAATGGCCACAACCCTCGTTTGGTAGCGAATGTGATGGTTCCCCTAGCTACATATGGAGCGTCACTATGTTCAAAGTCACACCGAACCCGCCCGAAACCGAAACGGTCTCCCCCTACGAATCCCCCGATTCCCGAAAACTCAGCGAAGCCGCCGAACGCGCCCTCGATCACTACCTGAATCCCGCCAGCCAAATCATGGCCACGCCCTACACACCCAACGCCATGTTTCTAGCCAACCCAAAAATCGCCACCGAGGAATTGCTGGCGAACGCCAGTGAATCACTGGGTTCGGCGACGGTGATGTTGGGGGATGTCGCGGCGCTGGTTGAGGGGCCGATTCGCAAGACGCTGCTGGGCATTGCGCAGGTGGTGATGCTCGGGGAACTGGCGGTGAATCAGGCGTTGGATAATGTTGTGCCGATGCAGTAACTCGTAAGGCCTCTGTGGCCGCTAGCTAGCCTGGTGCCACGGAGGGTATTGCCTAATGGACATCAACACTGTCATTTCGACAACTCCCGCTTCCGGGCAGGAAGCGGGATGTACAGACTCGAAGACGCGCCTATTTCGTTAAAGCGCGCGACCACCATCAACAATAATTTCCGTTCCCACCGTCCAGCGAGACTCGTCCGACGCGAGGTACAGCACCGCCTTGGCTACTTCTTCAGGCGTGCCAAAACGGCCAAATGGGATAGTCGCGACAATCTCCTTATTGACCTGCTCGCGGTAGGCATCGGGTATACCCGCCTTGTCGTACAGCGGCGTGTCGATCGGACCAGGGCTGACCGCATTGACTCGAACACCACGCGGTAGAAGCTCGCCAGAGAGCGTTTTCGACATATTCAGGAAGGCAGCCTTGGTTGCGGCGTAAACGGATGAGTTCGCGGCGCCCAGATGTGCACTGATCGAGGTGTTAAGAACCACCGACGCAGGGTTAGAGAAAGTCGGCAGCAGTGCTTGCAGAAGGAAGTAAGGGCCTTTGACATTGATGTCGAAGGAGCGATCAAACATCTCCTCGTTCCAGTCTTCGATTGGCCTCCAGACGGATACGCCAGCATTGAGGAAGGCAACGTCCAGCTGCCCGTAATGAGACTGAACGGCCTGCGCCAGCTCCTTCTGGGCTGCGACGCTAGCTGAGTCGGCGCGCAACACCAGGACTTCGCTACCTAAAATTGCTTGAGCATTTGCCATGGACTCAGGATTGACACCGGTGACGATCACACGTGCGCCTTCGGCGAGAAATTGCTTCGCGGTCTCTAGACCGATGCCGCTTGTACCGCCAGTGATGAGGGTACGCTTGCCGTGTAAACGGGACATCTGAATTTCCTCTCTTTTTGGGCCGCCAAATGGACGACTGGCCCTCTGAGAGCAACTATGTATTCATGCCAGTGCACTGATAAGATGGGCAAATAGAATAGATCTCATGCGAAATTCGCATGAATTGGGGTGTGATGGACCGGTTGTTACTGATGAGCTGTTTTGTGCGCGCTGTCGAGACAGGCAGTTTTTCTGCTGCGGGACGTGATCTGGGACTAGGACAACCGAGCGTCAGTCGTTACGTCGCTGCGCTTGAAGACCATTTGCAAACCAGGCTGCTTCACCGATCCACACGAAAGCTGATGCTCACGCCCGAGGGTGAACGGTACTACGCAGATGCGCGGCGTATCCTGGACTCAGTGGAACAGTCCGAGTCCTCACTGAGAGGAAACGTAGCGCCGTCCGGGTTGCTGCGCGTCGCTTGCCCGACCGCATTGGCTCACACCTTCATCGTACCGCACGTCGCGAGTTTTCTAAGCCGCTACCCCGAACTGTCGCTCGATCTTCAAATCAATGATCGCTACGTCAATTTGGTCGACGAGGGGGTAGAACTCGCGATTCGTATCGGTCACCTGGAGGACAGTGCAATGCGAGCCCGGCCACTGGCTTGGTTCGAGCGTGTGTGCGTTGCCAGCCGTGCGTATTTGGAAAAACGTGGCACTCCCTCTTCGCCTGATGACCTGAAGAAACACGACTGCCTCATTTATACCCTTCTATCCACTGGAACCAACTGGCGGTTCAGGGATACGGATGTCCCGATCTCCGGACGACTGCGTGTCAACTCGCCTGAGGCGATCCGTGAGTACGTCAATGCAGGGTTGGGCATCGCGCAGGGGCCGCAATGGCTTTATGAGGAAGGGCTGAGAAGTGGCAATCTTCAATTGCTGCTTAACGAATACGTGGCGCCACCCGTCCCGATCCAAATCGTATACCTGGCTAATCGGCTGCTGCCTCGGCGAGCCATCGTTTTCATGGATTTCATGGCGGATGTTTTTGCTGAATTCCATGAGCGCCCTGAATAGATTTTTAGACCACGGCCAAGTTGCGAACGAAGCAGCATCAGCATGCGGCCCCTCCCTCAACTCAATTCCCGTCACAGACCTGTCACCCCAAACTGCTAACCTCCCCTGCGACTAGCAATCCCCCTATCCAAGAGCCCCAACCAAAGGTGCCCTCAAGGTGTCCCCAAACCCCCGCCAAAAAATCATCCTCCGCTCCGAAAACCTCCACTGCGAAGACTTCGGCGCCCTCTTCTCCCGGCTCTTCGGCAATCGCTACGCCGACACCCCGCCGATCCCCTCCAACATCATCATCGGCGGCGTCTACGGCAGACACGATGGCGTCAGTTTCCGGCGCATGCATTACCACGGCGATTTCACCGTGACCTTCCCCGACCCGCAGGACGAGATAACTTTTGTGATTCCCACGGCGGGCAAGATTGTGTTCAACCACCGCACCGAGTCCGTCGGTGTGGCGCAAGTGGGGTTGGCGATTGATAAGGCGGATATCCGTTCGATGCGGTTTCTCGACAATCACGCGCAGCACGGGATTTCGGTGAATCGGGGGCAGTTGACGGAGCGGTTGGCGGCGTTGTTGGGGCGGCCGGTTGTGCAGAAGATTGTGTTTGAGCCGGTGGTGGATCTGCACACGGCGGCGTTTGGCGGGATCAAGGCGTTGATTGATTTGGCGACAGGGACGGAGTTTGATCTGTTGCTCAATAGCGGCACGCTGATGCCGTCGCGGTTGCGCGAGATGTTGATCGATGCGGTGCTGGAGGCGTGGCCGCACAATTTTACCGAGGCGTTGCGCCAGCCGGCGCCGAGGGTGGCGCCGCGGCATGTGAAGTTGGCGGTGGAGTTTATTCAGGCGCATCCCGAGCAGTTGGTGAGTGGGGTTGAGTTGGCGCGGTTGAGCAATGTCAGTCAGCGCGCGTTGCAGGAGGGCTTTCGGCGGTTTGTCGGGATGTCGATTGTGGCGTATCAGCGGCAGGTGCGATTGGAGCGCGCTTTCGAGGCGCTGGGACAGCAGCATTCGGCGTCGGTGACGGAGGTGGCTTTGCGCTTTGGCTTCAGTAATGTCGGGCGGTTTTGTCAGTATTTTCAGCAGGCGTATGGGGTGAGTCCGGCGCAGTTGAGGGGGCGGGGTTGATTGGTTTATCGGCGGGAATGCTGGTGGGTCAGTTGATGGTGATGTTGGCTGACATGACGCCTTCGCGAGCAAGCCCGCTCCCACAGGGTTAGTTGGTGGACTCAAGATCGGCGGCTGGTCGGTGCCATGGGGTTATGTGGCGGACTCAGGATTGACGGCTGGCCGGAATCCAAATGTGGGAGCGGGCTTGCTCGCGAATGCGGTGGGTCAGTTGATGGTGATGTTGGCTGACATGGCGCCTTCGCGAGCAAGCCCGCTCCCACAGGGTTAGTTGGTGGACTCAAGATTGGCGGCTGGTCGGTGCCATGGGGTTATGTGGCGGACTCAGGATTGACGGCTGGCGGGGATCCAAATGTGGGAGCGGGCTTGCTCGCGAATGCGGCGGGTCAAGCGAGGTGATGGTGACTGACACGGCCTCTTCGCGAGCAAGCCCGCTCCCACAGGTTTTTGCGGTGACTCAGAGTTGGCCGTTCCCTGCTCCACCATATTTTGCTGGTGCTTTGTCAATGGTGGTCATCCTTGACCTTGCGCGGTTGTCCCTGCTTCAGAACGCGTAACTGGCCTTCAGACTGCCACTGAAACCGTGGCTGTCACCGCCGCCGCTGGCACCGACTTCTGCGCCGACGCTGACCGCGCCGAGGCTGGCCATCAGGTTGACGCCGCCGCTGAACTGGTCGCGGTTGTCGAAGGCGGCGCGTTGTTCGATGTCGAGGCCCAGCAGGTGGCCCTGGCTGTTGACGTCGTTGTTGCCCAGGGTGCGTTCATAGCCGACTCGTACGCCCGGCACCAGTTGCCAGGCGCCCATCGCCACTGGGGCAAACGCCACGTTGAGGTTGGCGACGGCACTGCGGCGGGTGGCGGTGTTGTCGTCGACGTCGAGTGCCAGTTCGCTGCCCTTCTCTTGGAAGCCTTTGAGGTCGAGGTGGCTGATGCGCAAGCCGAGGCTGGGTTCGAGGATCATGCCGTTGACCGGTGCGCGGTAACCCAGCGCCAACGTCGCGCCGGTGAGGTTGCCGTGAGTGTCGCCCTTGGCCGCTCCGAGGCCGCCACCGAGTTTGCGTTTGCTGTCGTAATCGATGTAGCCGGCGCTGGCGTTGGCGTCGACGAACAGGCCACGTTCCAGGCTAGTGAAGCCGTAGCGCGCGCCGAGGTTGAAGAAGGTGAAATCGGTATCGGCCTCGCCGCCCGCGCCGCCGACGGTGCCTTTGCTGTAGCCGAAGCCGCCGCGCGCGCTGAGTTGTTCGGAGAAGCGCTGGGTGAGGCCGACCATCAGGCCCTGACTGTGTTCGTTGCTGCTCTCGGCGTGGGACGAGCCGTCGGTGCCGAGGTAACCGGCGAGCGCGGTGGTCCACAAACGGTATTGGCCGACTTTCAGATCGGTGCCGCTGGCGTACGGTGCGGCGGCTTGTTCGATCAACGCGTTCTGCCGCAGCAGGTAGCTGGCGGCGTCGGCGTGAACCTGGCCGCCGACCTGGGACTCGACACCGCCGAGGGTGCCGGCGTCGATCGCCGATTGCAGGTAGTAGTTGTAGGCGCTGTAGGTGCCGGACAGGTTGCTGTTCTGCAATTGACGCAGCAATTCGGCACCGGCAGCAGCGTTGCCGATCAACCCCGCCTGACCCGGCAGGCTGTTGTACTCGACCAGTTTGCCGCGCAACACGTAGATGGTTTCCTGCGACAGGCCGAGGCCTTGTTTGAGGTAGTTGTCCATGCTGCCGTATTCGGCGGTGACCTCATCCAGACCGGCCTGGAGGTAACTGGCCTGCACGCCGAGCAGCGGCGCGTAGACCGAGGCCATGCTTGGCGGCATCGCTTTAAGAGTCGCGGCGACGCGGGCGGCGGTGTAGTCGTTGGTAGCGAGGTAGTTGGCCATGATGGTCGCATTGTCGACCCCGGCGATGCTCTGCAGCACGGCGGCGGTCCAGCCGGTGCGGTCCTTGCCGGCGGTGCAATGGAACAATTGTGCGCCGTCGGTGGTAGCCAGTTCGTTGAACAGCTTGCCGAATTGACCGCGCATCCCCGCGTCGCTGACGAAGGCGCGGTTGGTCTGCTCCATCATGGCGATGGCGTCGGCGGCGCTTTTGAACGACACGCTGGTGATGTTCGCGCCCGAGGTGGTGCTGCCGATGATGTCGATGTTCTGGTAGGTCGCACCGGCCAGCATCGTATCCGGCGTGCCGGCGATTTCGCTCGGCGTGCGCAGGTCGTAGACAGCTTTGATGCCGAGGCTGTTGAGTGTCGCCAGATCCGCTGCCGACGGCGTGATCGCGTTGGAGCGGTAGAACACGCCGCCGCGCATGGTGCCGTCGTGGATGGTGGAATACGCGGTGGTGAGGCCGGCGACATCACGGAAGTTGTCGATGCTCTGCAGGCGCGGCGTGTCGAGCACCACAGGCTCGGCAGCGTGGGCAGCGGCGATGGACAGGCTCAGAACGGACAGCGAACACACAAGACGTTGAAACACAGTGCAGCCTCATTGGAATTAGCGTTGGGCTGGCTACTATCTGCAATCAATTGATACCGAATATGACAGAACGACTGCGCAAGGAAATGGTTGCGCGATCGGGCCGTGGGCTGCGTTTTTTGTCCGTCAGGGATCAGTTTGTTTCGCAAATTCCGGGAGCAACAGATAACCCTGTGGGAGCTGGCTTGCCAGCGATGGCGGTGGATCAGTCGGGAAGGATGGAGACTGACACGGCCCCATCGCTGGCAAGCCAGCTCCCACAGTTGTTTGTGTTGGCCACAGGAATGATGTCTGGCGGTGATGAGTCTGGGGTTTTCGGTTAAAGGAGATTCCGTCCATAATCTCTCCCCCAAATGGACTGACACAGGAAATGTGAAATGGACACCACTCAATGGCTCGGTTTGTTCGAGCGCGCCTTTCAAGGCATGGAGAAGAATCTTGAGCAAGTGCTGCAACTCAACAGTTGCCGCGAGCATTGGATTCAAGCCCAGATCAGTCTGCAAGCCTGGTTCGAAGATGAGATCGAGATCTGGACGGATCTGCCGATAGGCGACCGACGCAAAGCGGACCTGTACTCATTGGACGACAACGGCGCGCCGAGGATGGTCGCCGAAATCAAATGCCTGGGCGATGTCTCGCAGGCCAAGTGCCTGGAAGGCGATTGGTCGGTGCGGGCCGATGTTGACCGGTTGCGCTCTTTCGAGTGTCCGACCCGCCTGTTCGTCCTGGTCATCGCCAAAGGCGAGCGCGAAACCAATACCGGACGGCGCCTTCGCGAAGATGAATGGGTGGATGGCCGGACATGCGTCACTGTGGATCTGCAATTTGCCCTGGTTCGGATGTGGGCGTTGTAGGTCAAGTTCTTCATCCACTTCTGCACGCGACGTGGGCCGACATCGCGGCTCGCTCGGGAGCGCCGTTGCTCAACATCGAAGTGATTTGCTCGGATCGACGTGAGCATCGTCGTCGGGTTGAGCAGCGGCAATCAGACATCACGGGGCTGACATCACCGATGTTGGTTTTCTGTTGTGAATCACGAATATGAGGCCTGGACGCAGCCGATTCTGTGCCTCGACACCGCGAATGTCAGCGTGGATCAGGCGGTGGATATCATTGTGGGAGCTAGCCTGCTGGCGATTGGGGCGAGCCTGCCAAAGTGATGGCCACTGACACGGCCCCATCGCTGGCAAGCCAGCTCCCACAGTTTTTTGCGTTGAGCTCAGGGTTGGCGGCTGCCAGAGATCCAAAGTGGGAGCTAGCCTGCTAGCGATTTCCGTGCATGACGATCTCCAGCCCCTCGCCCACTTCCGGCACCTGAAAGTAGCTGGAGATCAAATCAAACTCCGCATCCGACGCCGCAAACTCATGTTCGGCCAGCGCATTGCGTGCATGTAGCCGGACGCGGCAAGTATCGTCATCCACCGCGAGATAGTGCAGGCAATGCGGCACTTTTGCAGTATCCGCCAGCCCTCGCAGCCACTGCCGATCCGCCACGGTATTGGCCGGAAAATCCAGCACCACACTCACCCCCGCGCTAAGCACATCGATCACCAACGGCCCCAGCACGCCGCGAATCTGCCGCGCACATCGAAGGTAATCCGCCACGGATTGGATCTGCTCCGGATACAGCCGCGACAGCCACTGATCCTCACTGAGCACCAGCGCGCGGTGCTCCTCAGTCAGTGATTTGGCCAGTGTCGATTTGCCCGAGGCGATCTTGCCGCACATCAGGTGTAGTGTGGGTGCACGCATTGGGGACGCTTCCTTATGTCGATTGCTGGATAATGCCCAACGCCTGTCGGCGAGGCAATTGAGGCGCATGACCCAACGAGGAACCCAGATGACCACAATCACCGCACGCCAATGCTCGTCCTGGGTGCTACTTACCCTGCTCGCCACCACCCTGGCGCTGACAGTCGGCTGTTCGAGCAAGCGCTACGCCACCAACGGCTCGAACTGCTACGCCAAAGCCGTGCCCACTTCCGGCGAAGGGGGTCTGGCCTGGGGCGATACTTTGAGCATGGCGCGCAAGAAGTCGATGAATAACTGCATGCGTTATGCGAGCCGCTCCGGAGGGACGCCGAACACTTGCCAGGTGGTGCAGGCGCAGTGCAAGCGCTGACGGCACCGATAATGATGTTGGCTGAAACGGCCCTATCGCTGGCAAGCCAGCTCCCACAGGGTTATTGGGTGGACTCAGGATTGGCGGCTGCCAGAAATCCAATGTGGGAGCGAGCCTGCTCGCGAATGCGATCTGTCAGCCAAAGCGATGGCGACTGACACGCCCTCTTCGCGAGCAGGCTCGCTCCCACATGGGGTTGTGCAGTGGACTCAGAATTAGCGGCGGGTTCCCGCAGGTTTTGCGGCGGAGACGGGATTGGCGTCCAGTGTGCCGTCCTGATCCATGCGGTTCATGGCGTTCGCGCTCAAGTACACAGCAGTATTCGTGAGAGTCATTTTGCCGACTCCATGTCCCCACAATACTCACTTGTGGTGAGGGGATTTATCCCCGATGGACTGCGTAGCAGGCCCGCTTCTTTATTGGTTGAAGAAGCCGGGCCCGCTTCACGCGCCATCGGGGATGAATCCCCTCACTACAGGTTTACTCAGCAGAAGTGACCGTCTGCTATTAGCGCTTCAACGCCGCCGCATTAGCCCGCGCGGTGTGCAGCTTTTTATAACTGTCGATCAGACGCAGGTGACGATCCAGCCCTTCGAGCTTCATGCTGGTCGGTGTCAGACCGTAGAAACGCACACTGCCGTTGACCGAACCGATCGCCGCGTCCATGCGCTCGTCGCCGAACATGCGGCGGAAGTTGGCCTCGTAGTCGGCGAGTTCCAGGTCTTCGTCCAGCTCCATTTCCAGACACACGTTCACCGCCTGATAGAACAAGCCGCGCTCGACGGTGTTGTCGTTGTATTGCAGGAAGGCTTCGACCAGATCCTTGGCCTGCTCGAATTTCTGCAGGGCGAGGTAGATCAGCAGGCGCAGTTCCAGAATGGTCAGCTTGCCCCACGGCGTGTTGTCGTCGAACTCGATGCCGATCAGCGTGGTGATGTCGGTGTAATCATCCAGCTCGCTGTTTTCCAGGCCCTGGGCCAGGTTGCGCAGACCGACCTTGCTCAGGCTGTGCAGATTGAGGATGTCGGCGCGGAATTGCAGGGCCTTGTTGGTGTTGTCCCAGATCAGGTCGTCCACCGGATAGATTTCCGAGTAGTCCGGCACCAGGATCCGGCAGGCATTGGCGCCGAGGTCGTCGTAGACCGCCATGTAGGCTTCTTTGCCCATGTCTTCAAGGATGCCGAACAGGGTTGCGGCTTCTTCGGCGTTGGAGTTTTCGCCTTGACCTGAGAAGTCCCATTCGACGAATTCGAAGTCAGACTTGGCGCTGAAGAAGCGCCACGACACCACCCCGCTGGAGTCGATAAAGTGCTCGACGAAGTTGTTCGGTTCGGTCACGGCCTGGCCCGAGAAAGTCGGCTGCGGCAGATCGTTCAAGCCTTCGAAACTGCGGCCCTGCAGCAGTTCGGTCAGGCTGCGTTCCAGCGCCACTTCCAGGCTTGGGTGCGCGCCGAACGAGGCGAACACGCCGCCAGTGCGCGGGTTCATCAGGGTCACGCACATCACCGGGAATTCACCGCCCAGCGACGCGTCCTTGACCAGCACCGGGAAGCCCTGCTCTTCCAGGCCTTTGATCCCGGCGAGAATGCTTGGGTACTTCTCCAGCACTTCCTGCGGCACGTCGGGCAAAGCCATCTCGCCTTCGAGAATTTCGCGTTTGACCGCGCGCTCGAAGATCTCCGACAGACATTGCACCTGGGCTTCAGCCAGGGTGTTGCCAGCGCTCATGCCGTTGCTCAGGAACAGGTTTTCGATCAGGTTCGACGGGAAGTACACCACCTCGCCATCCGACTGGCGCACGAACGGCAGCGAGCAGATGCCGCGCTGGGTGTTGCCGGAGTTGGTGTCGTACAGATGCGAGCCTTTGAGCTCGCCGTCGCGGTTGTAAATGTCCAGGCAGTATGGGTCGAGAATCTCTGGCGGCAGCTCGTCTTTCGGACCCGGTTTGAACCAGCGCTCGTTCGGGTAATGCACGAACTCGGCGGTGGCGATGTCCTCGCCCCAGAACTGGTCGTTATAGAAGAAGTTGCAGTTCAGGCGCTCGATGAACTCGCCCAGTGCCGAGGCCAGTGCGCCCTCTTTGGTCGCGCCCTTGCCGTTGGTGAAACACATCGGCGAATGCGCATCGCGGATGTGCAGAGACCAGACGTTGGGCACGATGTTGCGCCACGAGGCGATTTCGATCTTCATCCCCAGATCGGCGAGAATCCCCGACATGTTGGCGATGGTCTGCTCCAGCGGCAGATCTTTGCCGGCGATGTAGGTGCCCGCTTCAGAGGTCGAATGCGGCATCAGCAAGGCCTGCGCATCGGCGTCGAGGTTCTCGACTTCTTCGATCACGAACTCGGGGCCGGTCTGCACGACTTTCTTCACCGTGCAGCGATCAATCGAACGCAGGATGCCCAGACGATCCTTCTCGGAAATGTCTGCCGGCAATTCGACCTGGATCTTGAAGATCTGGTTGTAGCGGTTTTCCGGGTCGACGATGTTGTTCTGCGACAGGCGAATATTCTCGGTCGGGATGTTGCGGGTTTCGCAGTACAGCTTCACGAAATAAGCCGCGCACAAGGCCGACGACGCCAGGAAGTAGTCGAACGGCCCCGGTGCCGAGCCATCGCCCTTGTAGCGAATGGGCTGATCGGCGATCACCGTGAAGTCGTCGAACTTGGCTTCAAGTCGAAGGTTGTCGAGAAAGTTGACCTTGATTTCCATGCGGGTTTACCAGAGAGCAAAAACGAATTGGCGGCCATTATCCGGGTTTTCGGCCTGACGTCTTGTGCTTTTGCGTAATCGCCGCCGGGTGGGAGCCGCTGCTTGCGCCATGCATCTGCACGGGCAAACGACAAAAATGCCCTGAGCAGTGAATTTTTTCGTGTCTTCTTGTATCTGACGGAAAGAACCCATGCCAGCAAAACAATGGCATCGAATCCGTTCAGCTATGAGTGACCCGCATGAAATCAAGGAAAAACAAGGTCAATCCCATCGGATTGAAAGACATCACGATTGTCGACGACGCCAAGATGCGTAAGGCGATCACCGCCGCCGCACTGGGCAACGCCATGGAATGGTTCGACTTCGGGGTTTATGGCTTCGTCGCCTATGCACTGGGCAAGATCTTCTTCCCCGGCGCCGATCCTGGCGTGCAGATGATTGCTGCATTGGCGACCTTCTCGGTGCCGTTCCTGATTCGTCCGTTGGGCGGGCTGTTCTTCGGTGCGCTGGGCGACAAATACGGGCGACAGAAAGTGCTGGCCGCGACCATCGTGATCATGTCGCTGAGTACCTTCGCCATCGGCCTGATACCGTCCTATGAGTCAATCGGCATCTGGGCGCCGATCCTGCTGTTGCTGGCGAAAATGGCCCAGGGTTTCTCGGTCGGCGGTGAGTACACCGGCGCCTCGATCTTCGTCGCCGAATACGCGCCCGATCGCAAACGCGGCTTCCTCGGCAGTTGGCTGGACTTCGGCTCGATTGCCGGCTTCGTCCTCGGCGCCGGTGTGGTGGTGCTGATTTCGACGATCATCGGCGAAGAGAAATTCCTTGAATGGGGCTGGCGTCTGCCGTTCTTCCTCGCCCTGCCGCTGGGCATGATCGGCCTCTATCTGCGGCATGCGCTGGAAGAAACGCCGGCGTTTCAACAGCACGTCGAGAAACTCGAAGAAGGCGACCGTGAAGGTCTGGCGGGCGGGCCGAAGGTCTCGTTCAAGGAAGTCGCGACCAAACACTGGCGCAGCCTGATGACCTGCATTGGCGTGGTGGCGGTGACTAACGTCACCTATTACATGCTGCTGACCTACATGCCGAGCTACCTGTCGCACAACCTGCACTACAGCGAAAACCGTGGCGTGCTGATCATCATCGCGATCATGGTCGGCATGCTGTTCGTACAACCGGCGATCGGTTTTATCAGCGACAAGATCGGCCGCAAGCCCTTCATTGTGGTTGGTAGCATCGGTCTGTTCCTGCTGGCGATCCCCGCGTTCATGCTGATCAACAGCGGCAAGATCGGCCTGATCTTCTCCGGCTTGCTGATCCTCGCGGTATTGCTCAACTTCTTCATCGGCGTCATGGCCTCGACCCTGCCGGCAATGTTCCCCACGCACATCCGCTACAGCGCACTGGCCGCCGCGTTCAACGTCTCGGTGCTGATTGCCGGCCTGACCCCGACTGCCGTGGCCTGGCTGGTAGAAAGCACCAACAACCTGTACATGCCGGCCTACTACTTGATGGTGATTGCCGTGGTCGGCCTGATCACCGGCGTGACCATGAAAGAGACCGCCAACAAACCGCTGCGCGGTGCCGCGCCGGCGGCGTCGGATCTTGAGGAAGCCAAGGAACTGCTCAAGGAGCACCACGACAACATCGAGCAGAAAATCGAAGACATCGACGCCGAAATCGCCGAGCTGGAAGCCAAGCGCAAGGAGTTGGTGCAGCAGCATCCGCGGATCAACTGATGTAATGACTGACGGCGGCCCTGCCCGGAGGCCGCCGTCGCTCAACGCGTCACAACACGAAGCCGTCACCGATCAAGCGCACCAGAACCTCCCCCGCCTCACTCAATTCACCCGGTGCCTGCATCAGGCGCAACTCGTGCAGCGGCAACTCGGGTAATCCCTCCTCACTGCTCAACACGCGCATGCCGGGGCGCACTTGCGCACGATCAACAATGCCCACCGTCAATCCGGCCTCGATGGCTGTTTCCAGCGCGCTGGCACCGGCGCTGACAATCACTGCGCGCCACCGGCGTCCCTGCTCGCTCAATGCATCCACGGCAACGCTGCGATAGGGACAACCCTTGCCGTGCAAGGCCAGCGGTACCGGCCGGGTGAGATCCTGCGTGTAATTGTGCGCGGCGACCCACACTGGCTGGGTCAGGCCCAGCATCCTTACGCAACGCGACGATGGCGGCGCATTGGCGACGACCACCAGCAACGCCAGATCCAGTTGCCCGCGTTCCAGACGCGCACTCAAACGACCGCTGGCACCTGTTTCGACTTCCAACTCGATGTGCGGAAAATCTGCCGACAGGTGCGGCAACGTACAGCCCAGGACCGCGCCGGCGTATTCCTCGGAAATCCCCAGGCGAACCCGCCCGCTGGCCAGCGGCGTGCTGAAACTCGCCAGCAATTCATCGTGGTGGCGTAGCAAATCGGCGCTCTGCAGGGCGAAGCGTCGCCCCAGTGGCGTGAGGTTGACCGTCTGGTTGTCGCGCTCCAGCAAGCGCCCGCCCGCCAGCGCTTCCAGACGCCGCACATGCAGGCTGACCGCTGACGGGCTCTTGTTGAGGAAACTCGCGGCGGCGAGAAATTGCCCGAAGCGCACGATTGCCTGAAAGGTGCGCAACAGTTCGATATCAAGGGCTTCGGCCATGCTTGAGAATTCCTGCATCAGTGGTGCGGATCGTATCGTTTGAATGCATCAGTGCTTGATTCATATCATCGAACTCATTCCTCTGTCAGGTGCCATGCGATGAACGTCATGCCTGTTCGTTTTTTACTGCTGATGGCAATGGTGGTCAGCTGGAGTTCGGGGTTCATTGGCTATCGCTACGTCGCCGATCAGGGCAGCGTATACCTGGCCTCGTTGTGGCGTTTTGTATTGGCGGCATTGCTGTTGCTGCCGTTCGCCTGGCCCGGCTTGCGTGGTTTACGCGGCAAGGACATGTGGCATCAGGCACTGCTTGGGCTATTCGCGATGGGTGGCTACATCGGACCGATAGCCGCCTCGATTCAACTTGGCGTCACGCCTGGCACTGCGTCACTGTTTGCCAATCTGTTGCCGCTGACGATCGTGCTGCTGGCCGGCAGCGTCCCAGGCCAGCGCACACGTGGCTGGCAATGGCTGGGTGTGGCGCTGTGCGTGATCGGCATGCTGCTGGCCAGCGCCGCGAGTGTCGAATGGGCCGGTGCGGGGTTGTGGGCCTACAGCTTACCGTTACTGGCGGTATTGTCGCTGGCGGCGGCCACCTTGTTTGAAAAAGCCCGGCCGGGCATTGCAATACCGGCCACCACGGCGCTGTTCATTCAGGTATGCGCGGTGATTCCTGTATTTGCGCTGCTGGCTGGCCTTGAGGGTGAATTGCGCCCGCCCATCACTGCGGATTTCGTCAGTGGCGTGCTGTGGCTGGTGATCTTCTCGACGTTTGGTGGCTACGGATTTTATTGGCTGTGCTTGCAACAATTCAGCATACAGCGCATCAGTGGCGCGCTGTTTCTGACGCCACCGGTGACACTGTTGTGGGCGTGGATGCAGTTCGACGATCCGCTGAGTGCCAGCGCGCTACTCGGTATCGGTCTGACCTTGGTCGGTTTGCCATTGCTGGGGCGAGCGCCGAGCGAAAAAGTGTGTGCCGTCGGCATCCGCCAGGAAACTAAATCCGCAGGCGACAAGTCACTGACTTAGCGGAGGTTGAGGCATTTCGCCGAACCTCGTTTATTGAAGATGCCAGCGTGGTCACTCATACCAATCGTCGCAACAACCTCTCGCTGGACAGCCTGAATTTCTTCCTCGCCGATGTGCGCGATGGTCTCGGGCCGTATCTGGCCATTTACTTGCTGGCCGTTCATCACTGGGAGCCGGCCAGCATCGGGCTGGTGATGACCCTCGCTGGCATTGCCGCCCTTGTCACCCAGACGCCCGCCGGTGCCCTGGTCGACAACACACGCAGTAAACGAGCAGTGATCGCGATTGCCGCGTTACTGGTGACCGGCAGTTGCGTGGTATTGCCCTTCGTGACGTCCTTCAGTCTGGTAGCGATCACCCAAGCGCTGAGCGCCGCCGCGGCATCGGTGTTCGCTCCGGCCATTTCGGCGATCACCCTGGGCATCACCGGGCCGCGCGCGTTCACCCGACGCACCGGACGCAACGAGACCTTCAACCATGCCGGCAACGCCTGCGCGGCGCTGCTGGCCGGTGGATTCGCATACCTGTTCGGGCCGGTGGCGGTGTTCTATCTGATGGCGGTCATGGCGCTGTGCAGTGTAATCGCCGTGAGCTTCGTCGATGCCAATGCGATCAACCATGATCTGGCCCGGGGCCTTGACCCCAGCGACGCTACACACAGTAAAGCGCCCTCGGGATTGGCGGTGTTGCTGACCAACAAGGCGCTGCTGATGTTCGCCATCTGCTGCGCCCTCTTTCACCTGGCCAACGCAGCGATGCTGCCACTGGTGAGCCAGAAACTGGCGCAGGTCAACTTGCAGATGGCGACGCCACTGACCTCGGCCTGTATCGTTGCCGCACAACTGGTCATGGTGCCGGTCGCCTTGCTGGTCGGGGCCAAAGCCGATGTTTGGGGACGCAAGCCGCTGCTACTCGCAGGCTTCCTGATTCTGCCGCTGCGTGGCGTGCTTTATACGTTATCCGCAGACCCTTACTGGTTGGTAGCGGTGCAGATGCTCGACGGCGTCGGCGCGGGGATCTTCGGTGCGCTGTTCCCGGTGGTAGTGAAAGACCTGACGCTGGGCACTGGACACTTCAACATCAGCCTCGGCGCTCTCTCGACGGTGTTTGGTCTGGGCGCAGCATTGAGTGCCAGCGTGGCGGGCATTGTGCTGCAGGAGGCCGGTTACAACGCGGCATTTCTGACCCTGGCGGTGATTGCCGGAGTGGCGTTTGTGCTGTTGTGGCTGGCGGTGCCTGAGACATTGCCGCAGGTGGGGAATATTGAGCCGGCGCTGCAACCTGAGGAGGAAGGATTTGGCTAAGAATGTGCTTGAGTTCAGCGATAGTGATCTGGCGCAGATGCAACGCTTCAATCGCAAGCTCGCCTGGCTGCCGCGTTTTCGCATCCGCAATCGGCTGACGCCGCGTTTGATCCAGGCATTGCTGCGTGCCAGTCAGATTGTCAGCGCGGATAAAACGCTCAAGCATGATCTTCATGCGCAGAACATTGTGGTCCACTCACAAGGCACTTCAGTACCCGTCCGAATCATCCGCCCGCAAGGAAAGGCTCAAGGTGTGGTACTGGATTACCACGGTGGCGGCTGGGTGATCGGCAATGCACGGATGAACGACGACCTTAATATCGGCATGGTCAAGGCATGCAACGTGGCGGTGGTATCGGTCGACTATCGGTTGGCAGTCAATACGCCAGTTGAGGATCTCATGCAGGATTGTCTGTGCGCTGCACGCTGGCTGTTGAACGATGATTGCACGGAGTTCGTCGGCCTGCCGGTAATCGTTGTCGGCGAATCGGCAGGCGCGCATCTGGCAGCTGCCACCCTGTTAGCGCTCAAAGCATCATCCGATCTGCTGCAGCGGGTCAGCGGCGCCCTGCTCTATTACGGCGTTTACGATCTCGCCGGCACCCCAAGCGTGCACGCAGCACCTGCTGAAACGCTGGTACTCGACGGCCCGGGAATGGTCGAGGCGCTACGCTTGTTGACTCCAGGATTGAGCGATGATGAACGCCGGCAGGCGCCACTGTCTCCGCTATACGGCGACTTGAGCGGATTGCCACCGGCGTTGATGTTCACCGGTGAACTGGATCCGCTGCGCGATGACACGCTGGAACTGGCTGAGCGCTGGCAACGATCAGCACCGGTTGAAATCCATCTACTGCCCTCGTCCGCTCATGGCTTTATCCATTTTCCGACCACCATGGCTAGTCGTGTTTTGGCCTACAGTCGGGCTTGGATTTCGCGTCAGATCAGGGCAAAAACAAGCAGTTAGGGCTTGTATTGGCAGGAAAACACTTTCCTGCGGGCAAAACAAAACCCCAACTGCTTTCGCAATTGGGGTTTCGGAATTTAATCTTGACGATGACCTACTCTCACATGGGGAAACCCCACACTACCATCGGCGATGCATCGTTTCACTTCTGAGTTCGGGATGGGATCAGGTGGTTCCAACGCTCTATGGTCGTCAAGAAATTCGGGTACTGACTCGTGACC
>NZ_AZVL01000021.1:0-87284 GCF_000514195.1 Pseudomonas sp. URIL14HWK12:I6 | reverse complement strand
GGAGCCGGTGGATGGGAGCGCGCGGATGCGCTTGGGACTCAGCCTGGTTGCGACGGCCGCTTTTTTCGCGGCTCGGCGGTTGCTTGAGGCGCCATTGGACGAAGCGTTAAGAACCCTTTCCCCGCGAGAGCGCGAAGTCATGGAATGGACGGCTGCCGGAAGACGGCAAGCGGATATTGCAGCGACTCTCGGTTTGTCGGAGCGTACAGTTGAAAATCACCTGCGCTCAGCTCGCCGACGTCTGGGCGTGACAACGACAGCACAAGCCATCAGGATGGCCATTCGTAACGGCGAGATCGATGGGTAAGGACGTGGCAAGATCGAGTGCTAGACGGTTTGGACTTCCGAGTAATTTCCTCATCAACTGATCTGAGTGTCCACTGTTGGCCGGTTAGCGACGGTCAGGGGTAGACCGTCGCTATGCATATTCAAACCTCGGTCTGTTCCGCCATCTCTAGGGCGTCGTCGACTTCAATTCCCAGATATCGAACGGTGCTCTCCAGCTTCGTATGGCCAAGCAGCAGTTGCACCGCTCTCAGATTCTTCGTCCTGCGATAGATCAGCGATGCCTTCGTACGCCTCATTGTGTGAGTGCCATACATGGCTGGATCAAGTCCAACGGCTTCCACCCAGCCTTTGACGATACGTGCGTATTGACGTGTTGATAGATGGTCTGAGGTATGCAACTGGCTCGGAAAAACGCAGTCCTCGCTCCGGAGTTGGGCCTGGTGTATCCAGGCCGCGATAGCAAATCTTGTTTGTTCGGTGATCTCGAACTGCACTGGCCGCAGCGTTTTTTGCTGCATCACTATGGCGCGTGGTGATACGTGCTCGCCATGGGTGACGTCGCGCACACGAAGCTTGGTTAAATCGCAGGCCCGAAGCTTGCTGTCGATTGCCAGATCGAAGAGCGCAAGATCACGGGTTCGTTCTGCAATTTGCAGCCTTACCCGGATGGCCCAGATATCTCTCAGTCTGAGTGGAGCTTTCTGCCCTACCAGTTTTCCTTTGTTCCAAGGCTGGCGGCTGCAGATAGCGAAGATGTTCATGACGAGTCCTCCACGTGTCGAAGGACAAGGATGGCTGACCAGAGGAAGGGTCGCTAACCGGCCAGAAGCTGTCGCTGAGAACGCTTCTTTAGTGTCAGGAAATAGTAGAAGGCTAGTGGTTAGGCTATTCGCTTTTAGAGAGCACTCTCGCTACCCTGCGAAGCTGCCAAGACATATGAGAGGGGACTTACCTCGATGGATGCTCATTCTGTAATCGCTAGAAATTCTTCTGACTGCGAGCAATACGACGACTATTCGTTTATAGGGCGATTACACGAAGAATCAATCTGGGCTCACGATGACTACTGGATGCTGGAGTGGGCGCTATATCAACTCGCAAAGGGCAAAAGCCCCTCCCAAGAGCTCTCTAGGCGGATTTTCCGCATATTCAGTTACACCTTTCTGTTATTCGGCTGCCACTTAGATCGTCGAGACAGCTTCAAGATTGAAAACCTCAAAAGGAAGGAGGTTTACGATCTTCGTGAAAGAATGCAGCTGGTTTTCGAAGGTTTTTTCGCTGGTAGAATGCCGGCAACCAGCATTTTTTCCGACCCCAATCCTCTGCTCGTCTCCAACCATCAAAGTTGACTGTTTCGGGTCGGTTTCAGCCGGTCGCGACAGGCTGAAATCGGCCAATAGCAGTCGTTCGCGGTCGGCTGCTTATGGACCCAAATCAGTCGGTCAATAATGGATAATGGCAGAAACCGGTGCCAAGAAGACTTTAGCTGGCAGACCTCTACGGCGAATTGGTCTCTTTAATGGACTGCAAATTTATGATTACTACAGCGAACCAGGATGATTGCTTAGACTATTTCGTCGTCGTGCATGGCATTGACCCTCAGACCTACGAACGGATGGCTGTTCACTTTGAATGTCGTCGCGGCGGTGTGCGACCGACGGACCAAAGCCGGTTTATCTCCATCCCAGTAACAGTTGGCACTCTAGGCAGCACTCTTGCTTGGGTCAAAACCGAGTTAAACGGGCGCCATTACGAGCTGCATTTGATAGTGTCCGTCGCGACAAATTTGTCTTGGGGCGAGGTTCTCATCCCCGCGCAAATAGCTTTGCTCGCTGGGCAAGCTGAAGCCGCGATTAAGATTGTGTTCCAACTCAAGCGAACGTGATCCGATGGCAGATGGTGCCTGCTTTGGAGATCCGCCTTTTCCTAAGGGCTGCTTCTGGCCGAAAGCCGACGGTCGCGAACGGCAGCAATCGGCCACAAGCTGGCATTCTCACAGTATCTTGATAGGCATCCTTGAGGCCTGAGAGGCTCTCTGAAATTGGGGACGACTCAATGCAACCCCACTCTAGGGCCGCGCTGTACTAGTCCTCTTAACTACCTGCCCAGAAGTCTGCTTGAGGTAAGGACTAAATAGTATTGCTGCCCTCAACGAATGTGCCGCCGACATGCAACTGCTCAAGTATTTTGAGAGCCAAGAGGCCATAGACTACTTCAGGCTTGGTGTCATTTCGGGCGTACCGGATGTGGGTAACGACATGTGAGGTGCCAAAGCGTCGATTCGCCTCCGACGTTCCTTCGAGTACGCTTGCAACGATAACAGCCTCAACTAATGGTTCGTGATTACATGCCCCCTGCGGCGGGAGACACTCACAGATCGGCTCATGCTGCTCACCAACTCCTAGGCGCAGTTGCAGGAGATTATGCCGAGGCCCAGTAATACGTGAAGCGGCAAGGTACTCTCCGTGGCGGACGAAATGCATGAGATGTGGCTTTGCTGTTTGGTTAAAGGGTGCACTCTTCGCGTCAGGAACTGCGTCCGCCCCCATTCATTGTTTGAGCGTCCCGCAGGAAAAGCGAGCACGAGAGGGCGGTCGCGTAAGTTGCCCGGCTTCTGTGCGGTACGCCCGTCGCGGTGTTCGCCACTGCGACGTGGGCGAATCATGTTTCGTCGCGGACCTGCATCAGCGCGAACCCCAGCAGATTCAGACCTTGCCACAGGTTGGGGTTATTCGCGTTTACGTGATCCTGGGCGAGTCCGATGCCCCAGATGCTGTCAACCGGGCTGGCCTCAACGATGATGCGAGAACCGGTATTCTTGAGGAATGCGTTCAACTCCGGGTTTTGCGAGAACTTGGCCTGGTTGGCCCGGACGACAATTGCATATCGGTGTTGCAACCAATCGTGCTCGTTGAATCCGCGCACGTTGCGGCCAAGCGCCTTGGCCGCGTTGGGCGTAGGCGCCGTTAGCACTTGAGCGCGAATGTCCTGATCGCCGAACAAGGCTGCTTTCTCTGCCATCATGAAATGTTCGGCAGTCGCGTAGCGTTGCCCGTCGACAACAAATTCGGCTTCGAACCACTGGCTGAAGCACGAAGCGCTGACTCCGTGCCTGCTTCGCTGGTGTCCCCAGAAAAAGACATAGTTCAGCTCCTCTCCAGCGTTGAAGCGGGAGCGGAGGTCTTCCAGATATTTGGAGTCGTGCAATTGGACTTCCTTCATGCTTTGTCAAAACCAAACAATGAACGCAGCCAACCTGCCGACTTCCGTTCATAGAAGGGCGTGGTTTGCTTGAGCAAGTAATCGCTAAGGCCTGAATCTGCGTCATGAACGCGGTACAGGTCAACGGGTTCGCCATCCGGAGCCAAGTCCGCGGCAACGCTGCCCGCTTCGCGCATGACCTGTTCAAAATCGCCGTCCGCTTCGATCCCGATGATCAGATGAGGCTTTTGGTCAGACGAAGCGTCATGCATCAATGCCAGAAACGCGCGCTTCACATTGCGATGTCTGGCGAGTAGTTGCTTGAGCGAATTGACCATCTTCGAGGGATATTGCGACGGCTGTCCGAGCAGTACCTGAGTGTCCTTTTCGACCGTGCGCTGCACCGGTCCCTGGCCGATCTCATCGGAGAGCAGGTAGCGCACTTCCTCGGGGAAAAATTCTTTCCCGTAAGGAGACTTCGGATTGAGGAAAAGAGGAGTGCCCAGCGTGATTTCAAACAGCGATCTGGCCGGGATCTCTATATAGGACTCCTCGCTGTTTATGGATCTTCGTAGTGTATGCAACGAAGTGAAAAACGGGATGACCGCGGAGCCGTCGGGCTTTTGCCAGTGCGCAATGCTGATGTTGCTGCCTGCCTCAAGGTTGACTTGCCCTTCGCCAGTGCCGGCGGTGCCGAGGACGTAGATTTCCGAATTCAGCAGCGTCTTGAAAAAATCAGGTCGGTGGGCGGGTTCATCCGCCGCCAGTCTGAGTGACTTTTCGAGGGTGTTTTCTTGCTGGGTATCCATGATGTCCATCGGCCGTTCCATCAATGCAGGCAAAAAGTGGGTGACAAAGAACGCGCAGTTTTTCACGCTGCTGTGAAAACAGGAAGAACTGAAGCCTGATAAATCTGCCGCATCAGGAAGGCAACACCGCGTGATGACGCCGAGCCGCGTGGAAAGAATGCTCTACCTCGCCTTCAGTTCATATGCGCACCGTAGAAGTGGTTGAGCAGTATCAACTCAATCACAGCTACAAAAACGCACAGCACGAGAAAGCCAGGACTGAAGACGCGCTTGCGGCCGGATGAGCTTGTATCCATCCAGTTAGCGCCGGAATCGCCGGAAGTCAGCAGCAGGAACATTACCCAGGCACAAGCCCAAACTTTGCCCCAGAAACCAGCATTTCTGAAAGAAGTCATCCGTGTTTTTCCGTATGCCGCTTGATTCGGCAGATCTTTATTTGCTGGTTAAGCTTGGCGGGAGGGCATTTACGCCTTCCAGAGAACGCTTCCGTGCCAAACGAGACGGCCGATTGATTTCCTCAACCCCCAGAAACGACAAAGCCCTGAATAATCAGGGCTTTGTCGTATCAAATATGGCGGAGGCGATGGGATTCGAACTCATGGACCTGTTACAGTCGACGGTTTTCAAGACCGTTGCCTTAAACCACTCGGCCACACCTCCGTTTGCGTTGCGGGCGCCATAATACCTGAATGAAACACACTGTCAAACTCTGTGCATGGCTTGTTACAGAGCGTCTGTTATGATCTTTGCCACTGAACGTTTCAAACCAACAGGAGTGTCGCCATGCGCGAACAGGATTACGCAGTTCACAACAGCGTGCAGGCTGAGCAGCTAGAGGTTAGCCGCGTCCTGCGCAACACTTACGGTCTACTGGCGCTCACCCTCGCATTCAGCGGTGTGATGGCTTTCGTGGCCCAGCAGATGCGCGTCGGCTATCCGAACATTTTCGTGGTGCTGATCGGTTTCTACGGGCTGTTCTTCCTCACCAACAAACTCCGTGATTCCGCGTGGGGCCTGGTGTCCGCCTTTGCGCTGACCGGTTTCATGGGTTTCCTGCTCGGCCCGATCCTCAACCGTTACCTGGGCATGCAGGGCGGCGCTGAAGTGGTCAGTTCGGCATTCGCCATGACCGCGCTGGTGTTCGGTGGTCTGTCGGCCTATGTGCTGATCACCCGCAAGGACATGAGCTTCCTCGGTGGTTTCATCACCGCCGGTTTCTTCGTGTTGCTGGGTGCAACGCTGGCGAGCATGTTCTTCCAGATCAGCGGCCTGCAACTGGCGATCAGCGCCGGTTTCGTGCTGTTCTCGTCGGTGTGCATTCTGTTCCAGACCAGCGCGATCATCCACGGTGGCGAGCGCAACTACATCATGGCAACCATTAGCCTGTATGTATCGATCTACAACCTGTTCATCAGCTTGTTGCAGATCTTCGGCATCATGAGCCGCGACGACTGATCGCTGTTTGTGAATCAACAAAAAACCCGCTTCGGCGGGTTTTTTGTTGCCCGTGCGAAAGCGTAGTGGCCTTTCGCCGACATTTTTTCAAGAAATCATGGCGCCTTTATGGAATTGGCCTACACCTAAGACAAGGAAGAACGGCAGGCGGTCGACAGGAGTCGGCATGCAGTAACACCTTCTACAGCCCCCGCATCCCATTTTTCTTCTTCTGTTCAAGCCCGTAGCTTCGCCCGGGTTGTCGTATTCGTTCATCCGGAAAACAGGAGTCCTCCAAACCAGCCTACCCAGATTCAACCGTGAGTTGCTCTCGGCCCGCAAGCCGAGTCCCTGATTATCAAAAAAATAATGGAGGCCCTGGTGGTCGGACTCGATTCATGGGTCGCTGCAGGCGTTGTCCCAATCAAGGAGATCATCGATGAACCAGCCCCAAGGAAAGCGTGCCGTATTGGCTATCACGACAGCACTGTTCAGTGCCTCGACTCTCGCCGGTGTTTACCCCGATTTTGGCTATCAGCCACCCGCCAGCCAATATTCAGGCTCGTTGTTCGAACTCAGCCAGAGTTACCCGACCCAAGCTCCCCAAGGAGCGCTGCCGGACTTTTTCAAAAAACTTCCGGCCAAACCCGACAACAACTTTGAAACCTGGCGTGCCTACATGGAGGAGGTGAAGCACTATTGCCTGGAAGGCAATGTCGAGGTCGATTGGAATGTACAGAAGAACAAGCTGCGCCAGTGGTACCACATGCCTTGGCAGCACTATGGCCCGCTGGGGCGTGAAGGTATTCATGGTCTGACCAAGGAAGCGCAAATTCCGGTCAAACAACTGGCACAGACGCAGATCGCCAGCGGCCAGACCTACGCCGTGGGCATTTACAACGACATTGGCGCCTACACCATTGGCGAGGTCTGGAAAGATCCGAACAACCCGGATCCTGGCTTCACTTCGCAACCCAAAAGCTTTGCCAATGGCACCGTAGTCTGCAAGGCATTGTTTGCCGATATTGATCGCACCACCGTACCGTTCCTCGTCAACCCGGTGTTGTGGCAAGGCTATATCACTGAAACTTTCACGTCCGCAAATCGCAAGATCAAAGATGTTGCGCTCATTCAGATGGACATCGCCGTGCGTGATACCCGTATGAGCGACACCGGCTGGATTTTCGGCACCTTCCAGTACAACGGGGCTAAAACCGGCAAACCCGGTTGGGACAATCTCGTTCCGGTCGGGATCATGTGGGGTAACGATCCGAAAGAAACCGGCAATGACTTCACCAATCCGACGCCGACTGAAACCAGAATCAACCCGGCATTGCAGCAGACGGCAATCAACGCCAACACCAAAGAACTGCCGCCCACCCACCTGGGCTGGAACGGTCGCCTCAACGGGCCTGTAGACAACCCCAACAGTTCCTGCCTGAGCTGCCACGCCACGGGGGAGTCGCCACAGGTGGCGATCATGAATCCCACCTTCCAGCCCAAGGACAAAATACCGAGCCCGGGTTCTGCGGAATGGATGAAGTGGTTCCAGAATATTCCGGCGGGTCATCCATTCACGCCAGGGACCAAGAGCACGGACTACAGTCTGCAATTGTCAGGCGGTCTGGTTAATTATTTCGAATGGAAATGTGACATGAGCGGGATCTACGCCGATGGCAAGAACGCCTGCGCCAAGGTTCAGAACCTCAAGTTGAAAATGCTCAAGACAGGCGACGACAATTCGCAGCCTCAGCAAAAAGTCATGCGTGACCCAAGCTTGCAGCAATTGCTCGAGTAAAGTGCAGCAACCTCCAGACGTCTCGGCGTCTGGAGGTTTTCAATCAGTTGATCACGATGCTGCCATCGGCCTGTTGCTTGTAAATCGTGTAGGGCAGCAGAAACGTATCCAGCACACCTGAGACTGCTGCATCGACCACCAGGCCAAGGGAGGCGTTGTTGTAATTGAACGCGTCGACGTCATCCGGCTTTTCGGCGTGCAGCATGCAGAAGTCGTAGGTTGCACCGCTGTAAATGCGCGGAACAGCGCCGCAGTAGCTCTTCTTGGTCTTCAGCTGGTCCACAGAAGCCTTGTCGCTGAGCACGACGGTCTGCACCGTCCCGCACCCGCCGAGCATCAACACCGTCAGCATCACTGCCTGAATTCTCATTACCGCCCAATCCTTTCGCCGGAAAAACCTCAATCTACGCCGAGCAGGCGCAAAAAGCACTCACGCCATCGGCGGTAACCGGCGCTTGACCGGGGTTTTCTTGACGATCGCGGTGTTGGTTTCGGCCAGCGTATTGAGGCGGTCGAGCAGGGTGTCCAGCTGTTCCATCGAACGCACATGCAATCGGGCGATGAAGCAATCTTCCCCGGTGACCTTGTCGCACTCGGTGAACTCCGGGATCGACATGATTTGCCGCTCCACCTCCTGCAATTGCCCCGGCAGTGGTCGCACCCGGACGATCGCCTGGAGCTGATAGCCGAAGCATTTGGGGTCGATCTCGACGGTATAGCCCTTGAGCACGCCGCGCTCCTCCAGGCGGCGCAGGCGTTCGGCCACGCTGGGTGAGGACAGGCCGCTGATTTGCGCCAATGCCTTGAGCGAGCGACGCGAGTCGTCCATCAAGGCGCTGATGAGGATCTGGTCGATATCGTCTGTCATGGGGCAACTCCGGTATTAGGCATTTGAGGGAAACCACCCACGATAAAAAAGGCAGAAATCGAGTTTAGCCTGCTTTTTGCGCTGGAGGCGCAGGGTGTCGGGTTGGCATACTTTTGCCACGCTTTCGTCAAACGCTTAGGGAGATCGATGATGGACAACACAATCCGCCGTGGTTCATTGGAAATGACCGCCGCCATGCTGATTTCCGGGACCATCGGCTGGTTCGTGCTGGTGTCCGGGCAACCGGTGCTGGATGTGGTGTTCTGGCGTTGCGTGTTCGGCGCCGGCACCTTGCTGCTGATATGCGCGGCGTTCGGCTTCTTGCGTCCGGGCATTCTGACCCGCACCACGTTCCTGCTCGCGGTGCTCAGTGGGGTGGCGATTGTCGGCAACTGGGTGTTGTTGTTCGGCTCGTATTCCCGCGCCTCGATTGCCATCGGCACAGCGGTCTACAACGTGCAGCCGTTCATGCTGGTCGGTTTGGCGGCGCTGTTTCTCGGCGAGAAAATCACCTTGCAAAAGCTGTTCTGGCTGGCGATTTCCTTTCTCGGCATGCTGGCGATCGTCAGTGCCCATGGCGGGCAGGGCGAGGGCGGTAGCGAATATCTGCTGGGGATTGCGCTGGCGTTGGGGGCGGCGTTGCTCTACGCGATGGCGGCGCTGATCATCAAGCGCCTGACCGGCACGCCGCCGCATCTGATCGCGCTGATCCAGGTCTGCACTGGAGTGCTGTTGCTCGCGCCGTTCGCGCACTTCAACGGCCTGCCGCAAACCAACGGAGCCTGGGCCAGTCTGGTGACGCTGGGCATCGTCCACACCGGCCTGATGTACGTGCTGCTGTACGGTGCGATCCAGAAACTGCCGACTGCCCTGACCGGTGCGCTGTCCTTCATCTACCCGATTGCGGCGATTTTCGTCGACTGGTTCGCCTTCGGCCATCGCCTGCAGATCCTGCAGTGGATCGGGGTGGCAGCGATTCTGCTGGCCGCCGCCGGGATGCAACAGGGCTGGGGCCTGAAAGCCCGGCGCCAGCTCAAATCGGTTTGATCAGATCCTTGAACAGGCCTTTGAGCTGTTGATTGCCGGCATCCACCAGATGATTGTCGTCAAAGTACAGCGGCACGCCGTCCATGGAGCCCATGCAATTGCCGTTGGGGCACAGGTACGGCGTCGGGTCGATCACCGTCGCGTTGCAGCGGCTGGCGGCGGCTTCGATGGTTGCGATGGCGATGCGGTTGCGCTTTTCATAGGCCTGCAACGGCAAGGAAATGTCTGTGTTTTGCCGGAACAAGCGCTGATTCAGATTCAAGCCCTTGTAGACGCTGAAAGGCATCTCCGGGATCGGTTTGACGATGTACACCGGATGGTTTTCAGCGATCGAGCAGACCGTGCTGACGTACTCTTCGGTATACGCTTCGGCAAACCCGGTCTGGCGCTCGGGAAAGGAGATCCGGTAGCTGTTTTCCCGGCCCGAATCCGCGTACAGCGCCGCGCGGCTGAACAGCACCACCGGCACGCCGGCGTACGCGGTTTTCAGTTGTTGCAGCTTTTCCTGATTGAAGCCCCGGCACTGGCTTTCGACGGTCTTGTCGTGCATGGCGAAGTGCGCCAGGGTCGGGCAACCGCCCCGTGACCATGACATTGCCGCCTGAGGATTTTCCATCTGCACCGCCGCTGCGGTGGATTGCGCATGGCTGTCGCCGTACAGAATCACCGACACATCACCCGTGCCCAGTTTGCAATCCGCCGCCGCATAGGCATTCGGATAGCACTCCTGCGGATACAGCTTGCTGGTGTATTCCGGCTGGCCAAGTTCGACCAGTGCCGGGCGCCAGTCGGGGTGTTGCTTGACCAGCGACGACGTCGTTGCCGACACGGCCACCACCGCTACCGTCAGTGACGCGAACTTGATCACTGTTCGAGTAGCGCTCGTACCTTTCTTCACCTTCGATTCCACCAGATAGAAGGAGAGGGTGCCGAGGGCGAACGAGGCGATGATTGCGCCGATCACGTGCGGCCAGCTGCTCAACAGCCCGCACAGGTAAAGCAGTACCACCAGCGGCCAATGCCACAGGTACACCGAGTAGGAAATGCTCCCGACAAACTGCAGCGCAGGATTGCCGCTGAACATCGACCGGGTGTTGGCGTGAATCACCAGCATCGTCCCCAGCACCGGCACCAGTGCCAGGTAGCCCGGCCACAGATCCGCCTCAGAAAAAACCAGCACGCTGACGGCAATCGCCAGCAGACCGAGCCCTTCGCAAATCGCGCCGCCGCGCTGGCTCAATCGCAGGGGAAACAGAAAAACCAGCCCGCCAGCGATCATTTCCCAGGCGCGGGTGGGCAGCATGTAGAAGGCGAACGTGGGGTTGACGCGGGTCACGATGATGGACGCCAGCAGCGAAATCAGCGCCACGGCCAGCAAGGCAAAGCGAGTTTTATCGGTGCCGAAGAACCGGTGCAGCCCCATGATCAGCACGGGGTAAAGCAGGTAGAACTGCCATTCGACCGACAGCGACCAGGTATGCAGCAACCAGTTTTCATGCAGCGGCGCCGCGAAGTAATTGCCGCTTTGGGCAAAGCTGAAGTTCGAGCTGAACAGCAGACTGCTCTTGATCGTACGGATGGTTTCGCGCAAGTCATCCAGCGGCAGATAAAAGTAGCCGAAGATCAGCAGCGCAACGCACAGGACCAGCAGGGCGGGAATGATGCGGCGGGCGCGGGAGGCGTAGAAACCGAGGAGGGAAAAGTTCTGCTGCTGCACGCCATTGACGATGATGCCGGTCATCAGGAAGCCGGAGATGACGAAGAACACGTCTACGCCGACAAACCCGCCCTCGAACCCTGGCACCTTGAAATGAAACAGCACGACCGAGAGCACGGCCAGTGCCCGCAAGGCGTTGATACTCTTCCTGAATTGCATTTATGCGTCCATGTCACATCCATTGTGCGGCGCATTGTAGTGATTATGTCGGCTTTGTTACATGGATTTTTCCGCTGATTCAGATGTTCCAGCGCGGCGCCGTCATCGCCAGGCGTTGGCGCAGCTCGCCAATGTTCGCGGCCAGTTGTCGGGTCAGTAACCGGTAACCGTCCAGCGTGTTGTAGACCGGCGTGTCGAGACTGGCGTCCGGCAACTCCAGCGGGCGCTCCAGACGTTGCGTGGCGCCGGATTTCAAGGCCCGGGCCATGCCGATCAGTTGCACGCGGATCACCCGGTGCTCGGCCCGCAGTGCCGATTGCAGGTGTGCCATGGCGTCGGGGTCGTTGGCATCCGGGCGGGTGTTGCCGAGGATCTCCAGAGTGCTGACGCACATGCGCAGGTTGCGTTGAATCGCGTCCAGCTCGGTCATGGAGATTTTCACTTCCTTGGACACCGAAGGCATCAGCGAGCGCAGTTGCACCATCACTGTGGTCACCCGGCCCATCAGCTTCAGATGTTCATCGGCGCTGACCGGTTGGCCGCTGATGATTCGCCCGTACAACGTGGCGCAGTCGCGCAAGGCATCGGCCAGGTTGTAGCGCCACGAATACACCGCGTACAGCGGCAGGGCGAAGGAAAAGGCGAGGGCCAGGGCGATGCCGATCAGGATGTCGACCCCGCGCCATAAGCCATCGGTGATCGGGTTGTCGCCATGCCCGGCGACAATGAATACGGTGATTGCCGAGAGCAGGGCGGTGTACCCGCCCTTGCCGATCGCGTGATAGGAGAAGAACCCGCAGACCACAGCCATGGCAAAGTAGGTCAGCCACGGCAGGCCCAGCCATGCCTGTTGCGCCACCAGCAGCAGACCGACGCCGGCACCGATCAGGGTGCCGGTGGCGCGTTCGGCGGCTTTCTTGCCGATGTTGCCGTGGTGCTGCAGGCCGCCGATCACCACCAGCATGGTCACCGACGCCCACTCGCCGTGGGGCAGGTTGATGCCGGTGGTCAGCAGGATGGTCGCCAGCAGCCCCAGCGCTACCCGCACCGCGTGAATCAGTCGGGCGTGCTGGTAGCGACGGTACGGGTCCAGTAACGGACGCAGGATTCGCCGCAGCAGCGGTGGCAGTCGGTGGGTGCTGAATGTACTCAGTGCAAAGTCCTCGTCAGAAGATGTAATCGGTGGTCAGGAAGCTCGAATCGCGGCCGCGAATGATTTCGCTGATCAGGTCCTTGTTGCTGTCCTGGAACTTGGTTGCCACCAGTGTGCGGATCGAAAACACCCGCAGGGCATCGTGTACCGACAGCGTGCCTTCGGCGGAGTTCTTGCGCCCGTTGAACGGGTAGGTGTCCGGGCCGCGCTGGCACTGGGCGTTGAGGTTGATCCGCCCGACCTGGTTGGCGAAAGTGTCGACCAGTCGACCGATCGCCACCGGGTTGGTGCCGAACAGGCTCAGTTGCTGGCCGAAGTCCGATTCCAGCACGTAATCGATCACAGTATCGAGGTGACGGTACGGCACGATCGGCACCACCGGGCCGAACTGTTCTTCGTTGTACACGCGCATCTGCGGCGTCACCGGGTACAGCACGGCGGGGTAGAAGAACGACTCGCGACTCTCGCCGCCATTCGGGTTGACCACTTGTGCGCCCTTGCTCTGCGCGTCAGCCACCAGACCGTGCAGGTAGTCGACCTTGCCCGATTCCGGCAGCGGCGTCAGTGCCACGCCGCTGTCCCATGGCATGCCCGGCTTGAGGGTGGCGAGTTTGGCGTTGAATTTTTCGATGAAGGCGTCGACCACGTCCTCGTGCACAAAGAGGATCTTCAGCGCGGTGCAGCGCTGGCCGTTGAACGACAGCGAACCGGTGACCGCTTCGCTGACCGCATTATCCAGATCGACTTCCGGCAGGACGATGCCGGGGTTTTTCGCATCCAGGCCCAGCGCGGCGCGCAAGCGGTGTGGTTTCGGGTGCAGCTTTTTCAGGTCGCTGGCGGCCTTGTTGGTGCCGATGAAGGCGAAGATGTCGATCTTGCCGCTGGCCATCAGCGCGCTGACGGTCTCGCGGCCGCTGCCGTAGATCACGTTGATCACGCCGGTCGGGAAACTGTCGCGGAACGCTTCGAGCAGCGGGCGGATCAGCAACACGCCGAGCTTGGCCGGTTTGAACACCACGGTGTTGCCCATGATCAGCGCCGGAATCAGCGTGGTGAAGGTTTCGTTCAGCGGATAGTTGTAAGGCCCCATGCACAATGCCACGCCGAGCGGCACGCGACGGATCTGGCCGAGGGTGTCCTGTTCCAGTTCGAAACGGCTGGAGCGGCGGTCGAGTTCTTTCAGTGCATTGATGGTGTCGACGATGTAGTCGCAGGTGCGGTCGAACTCTTTTTCCGAGTCCTTGAGGTTCTTGCCGATCTCCCACATCAGCAGTTTGACCACGGCTTCGCGCTGCTGGCGCATCCGGCCGAGGAACGCTTCGACGTGCTGAATGCGCTCGGCCACGCGCATGGTCGGCCACAGGCCCTGACCGCGATCGTAGGCACGCACGGCGGCGTCAAGGGCGGTGAGGGCGGTGTCGGCGTCGAGCAGTGGGGTGCTGCCGAGAATCACTTGTTCATCGCCGTTTTCGCCGTGCAGATACACCGGGCTGCGCACCGTGGCCAGTGGGCCGTCCCAGCGCCGCAGTTGGCCATCGACGAGGTATTCGCGTTGCTCGACCTGACCGTCGAGGCGGTATTTTTCCGGGATGTCGCTGACAGAAGGGAACAGATTGCCAAGGATGTTTGCTGTGGTCATGTCGCTACCCCGTGTTGATGTCCGTATACAGATCAAAAAGTCTTTACAGGTTATACGCCTGAATGCGCCGACATTTAAACTCGCCAATGTCACGCGAATGTCACGCAGAGATGCGGAACAGAGCTCTGACTGGTTTATGAGATCCACTGTGGGAGCGGGCTTGCTCGCGAATGCGTCCTTTCAACTGACATCCTCATTTGCTGACACACCGCATTCGCGAGCAAGCCCGCTCCCACAGTTGAATTGGGTGGCCTGAACACTCTCTACTGGCCCCGGATGGCCCCATCGTTGTCCGGCAATGCCCTCAACCCGCTGCCGTGCCTGCCTTAAGGTGTGATCACAACAAAAAGCGATGCCACCCTCGAGGATCGTTATGCGGGCAATCCCACTCACTTTACTGCTGGCGCTATTCATGACGCTGTGCGGCTGCGACGAAAAATCCGCACCGCCGGCGACCACTCACAATGCTACTCCCACCGACCCGGTACTGGCGCAGATCTACGCCAACAGCTGCCAGCTCTGTCACGCCAATCCCGCCGCCAACGCACCATTGACCGGTGACCGAAAAGCCTGGGAACCACGCATCCGCCAGGGCGCCGACACGCTGCTCGACCACGCCATCAACGGCTACAACGGCATGCCGCCAATGGGCCAGTGCGTCGAGTGCAGCGAAGAGCAATTCCTGCAACTGATCGGCTTCATGGCCGACCAGCCCCTCCCACAATAAGGGCGCGCGCATGAGTATGGATCTGACACGGCGTCAGGTGTTGCAACGGGCAAGCATCGTCGGCGCGTTCAGTGCACTGGCGGCCAACCCCGCGCTGGGGCAATTGATGCGCGCCCCGCGACTGATTTCCTGGCGCAACTGGTCGGGCGGGCAGAGTTGCCTGCCGGCGGCGCGGCTGGCGCCGAAGAATCTTGATGAATTGACCGCCGCGATTCGTCAGGCCCAGGGCAAGATCCGCCCGGTCGGCTCGGCACATTCGTTCAGCGCACTGGTGCCCACCGACGGCACGTTGCTGTCGCTGAGCTACTTCACCGGGCTGCTCGACCACGACCTGAAAACACTGCAGGCCGAATTCGCCGCCGGCACGCCAATGTCGCGCATGGGCGTGCCGCTGAAAGACGTCGGCCAGGCCCTGCAGAACATGGCCGATATCGATTACCAGACTCTCGCCGGGGCAATTTCCACCTCGACCCACGGCACCGGGAAAACCTTTCAGTCGTACTCGGCGCATGTCTGCGGCCTGCAACTGGTGACGGCCAACGGCGAGGTGCTCGACTGCGACAGTCAGCGCCACCCGGAAGTGTTCAATGCCGCCCGGGTATCCCTTGGGGCACTGGGCGTGGCGACGAAAATCCGTCTGCAAAATCGCCCGTCCTACCGCCTGCGTGAGCGTCAATGGATCGCCAAGACCGAAGAGCTGCTGGAAGACCTCGACAAAAACACCCGGGAAAACCAGCACTGGGAAATGCTCGTCGTCACCCATTCCGACTACGCGCTGTCCATCGCCCTCAACGAAACCAGCGACCCGGCCACGCCGCCGATCCCGCCCGAAGAGGAGGGCGGCAACGAGTTCGTGACCCTGATCGAGAAGATCGACAAATACGGCAGCGACTTCCCCGAGCTGCGCCGCACGCTGCTCAACAGCCTGCGGCATATGGCGAGTTTCGATGACCGGGTCGGCGACTCGTTCGACATCTACGCCAACGTGCGCACCGTGCGCTTCAACGAGATGGAATACTCGGTGCCCGCCGAACACGGCCCGGCGTGTCTGCGTGAAATCCTCAAGCTGATTCAGGACAAGGACCTGCGCACCTGGTTTCCCATCGAGTACCGCTACGTCAAGGCCGACGACATTCCGCTGAGCATGTTCGAGGGCCGCGACAGCTGTTCGATCTCGGTGCACCAGCATTACCAGATGGATCATCACAACTTCTTCGCCGCGGTCGAGCCGATCTTCTGGAAGTACAACGGACGCCCGCACTGGGGCAAATTGCACACGCTCAACGCGAAGAATCTGCAACCGCTGTACCCGCGCTGGCGCGAGTTTGTCGACGTGCGTCAGGCGCTGGACCCGAGCGGACGCTTTCTCAATGCGCATCTGTCGTCGATTCTGGGGGTGAGCTGATGGCGGTCAATCGACGCAATTTTCTCCTCGGCACGCTGGGTGTAGGCGCTTTGTTAGTGGGCGTGGGCGCCTGGCTGCGACCGGGTGATCGTGGCGGCCCGTACAGTGAGTATTTCCGCGCGCTGAATAAAGAGCTGAAGGACAACGGCCCGATGCGCCCGGTGTTGTTGATCGATCTGGATCGCCTCGATCACAACATCGACGTGGTGATGCAGTCGGTCAAACGCGGCGGCAAGCAATTGCGTCTGGTGGAAAAATCCCTGCCGTCACCGGGGTTGTTGAGCTACATCGCACAACGGGCCGGGACGCAAAAACTCATGTCGTTTCACCAGCCGTTTCTCAATCACGATGCGCTCACGTTTCCGCAGTCCGACATCCTGCTCGGCAAGCCGTTGCCGGTGCGTTCAGCCGAGCTGTTTTATCAGACCCACAAAGGCTCGTTCGATCCTTCCAGGCAACTGCAATGGCTGCTCGACGGGCCTGTACGGCTGCAGCAATACCTGGCGTTGGCGCAAGGGCTGGGCACGCGGATGCGCATCAACATCGAACTGGATGTCGGCCTGCATCGCGGCGGGGTCAGTGATGTGAATGTGCTGGGGCAGATGCTCACGCTGATCAGCGCCAATCCACAACATCTGCAGTTCGCCGGGTTCATGGGCTACGACCCGTTCGTGGGCATGGGCGTGCCGGGGATTCTCGGTTCGCCCGAGGAACTGTTCGCCAAGGTGATGGTGATTTATCAGCGCTGCGTGGATTTCACCCGCCTGCAGTATCCGACGTTGTGGAATGACAACCTGTGCCTGAACACCGCCGGCAGCCCGAGTTATCGCATCCATGAAAACGAGCAGTTGAGCACCGAGGTTTCGGTGGGCACGGCGATGCTCAAGCCGACGCATTACGACCTGCCTTCTCTGGTTGACCACGTGCCGGCGACCTACATCGCCACGCCGGTGCTGAAGAGTACCGGTGCGGTGAATATTCCGGCGCTGGATGACAAGTCGACTTTGTTCTCGTGGTGGGACACCAATCAGCGCCAGACCTTTTTCATCTACGGCGGTTACTGGATGGCCGAGTTCGAATCGCCGCCGGGGTTGCAGAGCAATGGGGTATATGGGCGTAGTTCGAATCAGGAAATGGTCAACGGTTCCAACGCCGTCGGCCTGACCATCGAGGATCAAGTGTTTCTGCGCCCGACCCAGACCGAAGCTGTCCTCCTGCAATTCGGTGATCTGCTGGCGGTGCGTGACGGCAAGATCGTCGATACCTGGCCGGTCTACACCTGACCCAAAAACACCTCAGATCCCCCTGTGGGAGCGGGCTTGCTCGCGAAGGCGTCCTGTCAGTCAGCATCTATTTGACTGGCACACCGCATTCGCGAGCAGGCTCGCTCCCACAGGGTTTTGTGTTGTCTGTCAAATCTCGATCAATTTCTGTAATGAAGCTTTTATGACAAAAGTTCGGTAGCACATCGCCAGTCCGGTCATGCCTATGTAACGCGCTTGAGGGGCCCAACGGGGCGCTTTTCACAAGCCGAGGCGGGACGCCGGGAGTGAGGCAATGGGGACTATGGAACGCTACTCGAAAGTGGGCATGCAGGAACTCGATCAGCGCCTGTCGAAGATCGTCGAGGCCGCGCGCAAGAAGCCGGTTTCGGTATATCGCTACGGCGCGCCGTGGGTCTGGATCGTCTCGCAGGATGACTGGCAGGGCGCCTTGAAAGAGGTCTCCAGCTACATTCCGCCCGGCCATTCGCTGGTGTTGCTGCGCCCGCAGATCGATGACTTGCTCGACGCCCACCAAGGCCTGCTGCACGAGCTCAATGTCGAGCCGGGCATGCTCATTCCCGCGCAAACCGTCATGCACATCCTGCTCCTGCAACTGCTGTATTCGGTGCCCAGCGAGCAGCAACTGTATGAGCAACTCAATTACAACCTGCTGTTCCGCTGGTTCGTCGGTCTTGGCCTGAACCAGAAAGTCTGGAGCTTCAACGTCCTCAGTCGTGACATCGCCACGTTGCTCAACAACCCGCGTGCGGTGCAGCTCATTCAGAAAATCATCGGCGAAGTGTTCTGCGGTGCCCTGCTGCAAATGCCCGAGTTCTCCTTGAACTTCGCGCTGCTGCACACCTGGCTCGGCAAGCACAGCGGTGCCTCGACAGTCAGCAACTGACGCAACACACAAGGCGCGCAACAGCGCCAACAGGTCATCGCGAATTCAGGGGGTAGTGTGGATCAGATTTTCACGTCACGGCTGGCGCTGTGGGGCTGGCTGCTGGTGACGGCCGGCGCGCAACCGGCATTCGCCGAAGAGGCTGCCCAAGGCGCCGCGCCGCAACGTCTGGTGGACGTCAACGAATACTTCGTGCGCGGCAACACCGTGCTCGACGCGCGGGCCATCGAAGAAGCGGTGTATCCGTTTCTCGGTCCGCAAAAAGCCATGACTGACATCGAAGGCGCCCGTGATGCCCTGCAGAAGGCCTATCAGGAGCGCGGCTACCAATCGGTGTTCGTCGAACTGCCGGAGCAAGCGGTAGCGGACGGCATCGTCTACCTGCAAGTCAGCGAAACCAAGGTCGGCCGGGTGCGCGTGGTCGGCGCCAAACACTATTCGCCGCTGGACATCCGCGACAACGTCCCGGCGCTGAAAGAAGGCGAGGTGCCGGACTTCGCCAAGGTACAGGGCGAACTGGCGCAGCTCAACAAGACCCCGGGCCGCCAGGTCATGCCGCTGGTGCGCGAAGGTCAACGCCCCGGCACCATGGACGTCGATTTGCAGGTCGAGGACCAGAACCCGTGGAGCGCCAGCGTCGGCCTCAACAACGACTACAGCGCCGACACCGAGAAGCTGCGCGCCGTGACCAGCCTCGGCTACAACAACCTCTGGCAACTCGGCCACAGCATCAACCTGACGTACTTCACCGCGCCGCAAGACACCGACAACGCCAAGGTCTGGTCGGCTTCCTACACCGCGCCGCTGAGCGAGCGCTGGAGCGTGCAGTTCTCCGGTTATCAGTCCGACAGCAACGTCGCCACCATCGGCGGCAGTAACGTGTTGGGCAAGGGGCACTCCTACGGCGTGTCGGCGATCTACACGCTGCCGTCCAGCGGCAACTGGTCGAACTCGCTGTCGGCAGGTATCGACTTCAAGGACTTCGACGAGCGCCTGACGCTGTCCGGCGAGAGCGACAAGGTGCCGCTGAAATACGCGCCGTTCACCTTCGCCTACAACGGCTTCCGTTACACCGAAAAGAGCCAGCTCGGCCTCGGTCTGAGCCTGGTGGCGGCCACCCGCAGCATTTTCGGTTACGGCAGCTCCGACGAAGACTTCGACTACAAACGCTACCGCGCCAACCCGAGTTTCGCCGTGCTCAAGGGCGACAGCAACTTCACCTGGACCTTCGACAACGACTGGCAGAGCGCGAGCAAAGGCGCGTTCCAGCTGGCGTCGGGGCCACTGGTCTCCAACGAACAGTTTTCCGCCGGCGGCGCGACTTCGGTACGCGGTTATCTGGCGGCCGAGCGCACCGGTGATGACGGCGTGCTGCTCAGTCAGGAACTGCGCACGCCGTCGCTGGCGAAATACGCCGGCAGCTGGATGCAGGAATGGCGCTTCTACGCCTTTGCCGAAGGCGCGCAACTGTACCTGCGCGACGAACTGCCGGATCAGGACGCCAGTTACGCCCTGGCCAGCGTCGGCCTCGGCACCCGCGCCAGCCTCAGCAAATGGCTGTCCGGCAGCCTCGACTGGGGCTACCCGTTACTCGAAGGGCCGAACACCTCGAAGCAGGAGTCGCGCCTGCACTTCAACCTTCAAGCCACTTTCTAAAGGAGCACGTTCATGCAGCGCCTCATTCTTTCGTTGTTGATCTGCCTGGGCTTCGTGCTCCCGGCCACGGCGCAGGCCTGGTGGCAGGACGACTGGCATTACCGCAAACAGATCGCCGTCGACACCACGCCGCAGGGCGCCGGAATCAACCAGGCGCTGGGCCGCACCGCGCTGCTGGTGCGCCTACACACCGGCAATTTCACCTTCGACGGGGTCAAGGAAGACGGCGCGGATTTGCGCTTCGTCGCCGCCGATGACAAGACCGTGCTCAACCACCAGATCGAAAGCTTCGATGCGCTGATGGGCATGGCGCTGATCTGGGTCGATGTGCCGAATGTCGAGGGCGGCCAGCGTCAGGACATCTGGATGTACTACGGCAATCAGAAGGCGCCGGCGACCGGCAACGGCCAGTTGACGTTCGATCCGAATTACACCGCGCTGTATCACTTCGACGGCGCCACCGGCACGCCGGCCAAAGACACCACCGCCTACGGCAACACCGCACAAAGCGCCACCGGCGCGGCGATTGACGGCGTGGTCGGGCGCGCCTTGCAGTTCAGCGGTCAGCCGTTGCTACTGCCGGCCAGTCCGTCGTTGCAGCACAGCGCCGGCAGTGCGTTTACCTTCAGCGTCTGGCTGCGTCTGGATCAGGCCAATGGCGAGCAACTGATCCTTGCCCGCCGCGAAGGCGCCAACAGCCTGCTGGTCGGGGTCAATCAAGGTGTGCCGTTCGTGGAGATCGACGGCCAGCGCGCCGTGGCCTCTCAGCCGCTGAATCCGGGGCAATGGCAGCATGTTGCGCTGACCGCCGAAGGTTCGAAAGTCAGCCTGTACATCAACGGTCGTGAGAGTGCGACCCTCGCGCAAGCGATGCCGGCGTTCAATTCGGTGATGGCGATTGGCGGCGATCTGGCCGCAGGCCCGTACCAGCCATTCGTGGGCGCCATCGACGAACTGCGCCTGTCGAAAGTCGCGCGTCCGGCGCCGTTGCTGCTGGCCGACGCCACCGCACAGGGCGCCGAATCGAAACTGGTGGCCTACGGCGTCGACGAAGAACAGTCCGGTTTCGGTTTCGGCAGCCTCGGTTTCCTGCTCAACGCGGTGCCGGTCGATGCCTGGGTGATCATCGCCGTGCTGGTGCTGATGATGTTCCAGTCGTGGATCATCATGCTGCGCAAGAACCGCACCCTCAGCCGCGTGAGCAAGGCCAACGAGGACTTCCGCGAGCAGTTCGCCAAGGTCGGTACGCGCCTGGAGATGTTCGCCGACGACGCGCAACTGGCTCAGCGTCTGCAGCATTCGTCGCTGTGGCGCCTGTACTCGGTGGCGGTCAAGGAAATCCGTACCCGCCGCGAGCAGGGCGCCGATACCTCTTCGGTGTCGGCGGCAACCATCGAAGCGATCCGCTGCTCGATGGACGGCGTGCGTACCCGTGAGAACCAGGCGCTCAGCTCGAAACTCTCGACCCTGTCCAACGCCATCGCCGGCGGCCCGTACATCGGCCTGCTCGGCACCGTGCTGGGGATCATGGTGGTGTTCCTCGGCACCGCCATGGCCGGCGACGTCAACATCAACGCCATCGCGCCGGGCATGGCCGCTGCGTTGCTGGCCACCGCCATGGGCCTGTTCGTCGCGATCCCGGCGCTGTTTGGCTACAACCGCCTGATCACCCGCAACAAGGAAGTCAGCGCCGACATGCGCGTGTTCGTCGACGAGTTCATCACCCGTCTGGCGGAGATGCACGGCGAGAGCCAGTTCAGTGAGTCGTCGCATCAGCGCGGCCATCACGCCAACCACTCCGTACCGGCCTGAGGAGCACTGCCATGGCGTCCGTAAATGCCTCCCACGACGATGACGAAGATGCAGCGGTGGACAGCATCAACATCACCCCGCTGGTCGACGTGCTGATGGTGGTGCTGGTGATGTTCATCCTCACCGCCACCGCGCAGGTCTCCGGGATCCAGATCAACCTGCCCAAGGCCAGTGCATCGGTGTCGCTGTCGGAGGCCAAGACCAAGGCGATTTCGGTCAACGACGGCGGTCAGGTGTTCCTCGACGCCTACCCGGTGACCCTTGCGGAGCTGGAAGAACGCCTGCGTATCGAGAAGGCGCAGAGCCCGGATTTCCCGGTGATCGTGCGCGGCGACGCCACGGTGCAGTACCAGAAGGTCATTGAAGTGCTGGATCTGTTGCGCCGGCTCGAACTGTCTCAGGTCGGTCTGGTGACCGGCAAACCGACGCAGGGCTGAGTGATGACCGCACAACTTCCGATCGAGCCGCTGCCGGTGAAAAGGTCGCCGATGCGCTTTGTAAAGTGGGGCGCCGGGCTGCTGCTCGGCGCGCTCGCCGCGTGGTTCCTGTGGCAGTGGGCCAATGACATGAGCGGCGTGCGCCGTGAAGCGCCGAAGGTGCCGACGATCATTCCGTTGCCGCCACCGCCGCCGCCACCTCCGGAAAAACCACCGGAGCCGGAAACCCCGGTGGAAGAAAAAGTCGTCGAGCCCGAGCCCACGCCCGAGCCGCAAGAGGTCAAGCCCGAGGAAGAGGCGCCGCCATCGCCGGCGGACGATCTGGCCAACCCGATGCAAATGGACGGTGACGCGCAGAGTGGCAACGACGCTTTCAACATCGGCGCCGGCAAGGGTGGCGGCATGGCCGGTGCGGGTGGCGGACGCCTGGGCACCGGCACTTACAGCCAGTTCCTCGCGTTCACTTTTCAGCGCTTGCTGCGCGAGAACCCCGATCTGCGCAACCTCGCATTCTCGCTGCAGGCCGATGTGTGGCTGAGCAGCGTCGGCGAAATCACCCGGGTCGAGCTGGTCAAGTCCAGCGGCAAGCCCGAGATCGATACCCAGGTGCTGGCCGCATTGCGTAACGCGCCCCATCTGAGCGAACGGCCACCGGCCTCCATCACTTTGCCTGTGCGCCTGTCCCTGCAAGGGCGGCGTCCGGGTTAACCGAATTCATAAAGCTGTATGAAAAGGAGTTGTGTGCAGATGATTTCCAACGTGAATCGATTGTCCCTGGCGGTCGGCATGGTCATCGCGACCCTGGTCGGTCAGGCCGCGGCAGCGCCTGCGCCCTCGGAGAACGCCACGATCAATCTGATCCGCTTGCTGGTCGAGCAGGGCATTCTGAAACAGGACAAGGCTGACGCGCTGATCGCCCAGGCGCAGAACGAAGCCGCCCAGGCCAAGCAGGCAGCGGCTTCGACAGCGGTAGCGGCCGGACCGGTGGCGGCACCGGGCGATGTGCGCGTGCAGTACGTGCCCGCCGCGGTGCGCGACCAGATCCGCGATCAGGTCAAGGCCGAAGTCATGGCCACCGCCAAGCAGGAAAACTGGGCGGCGCCCAATACCTTCCCGGACTGGGCTTCGCGTATCAGCTTCGACGGCGACATTCGTCTGCGTGACGAGTCGCGCTACTACTCGGGCAGCAACAGCAACAGCAACGAAATCGTCGACTTCGCCAAACTCAACAACAACGGTCCGTACGACGTGAACCCCAACAGCAGCACCAGTCTGCCGCCGTTGCTCAACACCCGTGAAGACCGCACCAACCAGTTCCGCCTGCGCGCACGGCTGGGCATGAAAGCGGTGATCTCGCCGGAATGGACCGCCGGCATCCGCATCGGCACCGGCTCGGACAACAACCCGGTGTCGACCACGCAGAACCTCGGCGGCGGCTTCGCCAAGAAAGATATCTGGCTCGATCAGGGCTACCTGAACTGGAAGCCGACCGATGAGCTGACCCTGACCGGCGGGCGTTTCGCCAACCCGTTCATGTCCACCGACATGCTGTATTCCAACGACCTGAATTTCGATGGCGTGGCGGCGATTTTCGACCACAAGCTCAACCGCGACTGGGGCGTGTTCGGCACCGTCGGCGCGTTCCCGGTGGACTACACCAACGACACCACCACCAGCAACGGTTTCGACAAGGAAGAGAGCGACAACAAATGGCTGTACGGCGCGCAGCTCGGCGCCAAGTGGGCGATCAACAGCAACAACCGCCTCAAGGGCGCGTTGGCCTACTACCGTTTCGACGACATTCAGGGGCAACGCTCCAGCCCTTGCGAACCGTGGGCCGGCGCTCCGGGCTGCGACACCGACGGCACGCGTGCGGCGTTCATGCAGAAGGGCAACAGCGTGTTCCTGCTGCGCGACATCACGCCGAACCCGGCCAACCCGACCACCACGCCGCAGCCGCAATTCGTCGGCCTGGCGTCGGAGTTCAACCTGCTCGACCTGAACCTGGTGTGGGATGCCGACCTGCCGCAAGACTTCAAGCTGCGCAGCCAGGGCAACTACATCCACAACCTCGGCTACGACGAAGGCGACATGCGCAAGCGCTCCGAGGGGCAGATCGTCAACAACCTCAACAGCAACGGCGAGATCGAAAGCGGCGCCAACGCGTGGATGGTCCAGTTCACCCTCGGCAACGCGCTGGACCTGAAGAAGCAGGGCGACTGGAATATGTTCGCCGGCTACAAGTACATCCAGCCGGACGCCTTGCCCGACGGCTTCAACGATTCCTCGTTCCACCTCGGCGGCACCAACGCCAAGGGCTATTTCCTCGGTGGCAATTACGGTCTGGCGAAGAACGTCTACGCCACCGGCCGCTGGCTGAGCACGGAGGCGGTGTACGGCGCGCCGTTCGACATCGACGTCTTGCAGCTTGAGATCAACACGCGCTTCTAAGGCGCCGGGAGTACGGTCATGCACGCACGAGTTTTTCTGTTGGGGCTGAGTTTTTTCATCGCACAAGGCGCGCACGCCGAAGGCATGGAAGAGCGTCTGCGCACCCAGTTGCGCAGCACCACCCAGCAGTTGCAGGCCCTGCAAAGTCAGCAAGCCCAGGCCAGCGCCGCACAACTGGCGGCGCAGAACGAGGCCAAGGCCGCGCAGGCGCAGATCAAGCAATTGACCGCTGAACTGGCCAAGGCCAAAGGCGTCGCCGAGCAGTTGGCCGGCCAGCAGCAGAACCTGCACAGCCAGGCGCAAGCGCAAGTCGCCGCCAGCAGCGAACAGGTCGGCAAGTTCAAGAAGGCCTACGACGAGTTGCTGGTCATGGCCCGTGCCAAAGAGGCAGAACGGTCTAAGCTTCAAGCGCAATTGGCTGAACGTGACACACAAGTGCAGCAATGTTCAGTCAAGAATCAGCAGATGTATGGCGTCGCCAAGCAGATCCTCAGCGCTTACGAAAACATCGATGTGGCCGAGGTGATGAAGATCCGCCAGCCCTTTGCGGGCAGCGCCCGGGTCAAGTTCGATGAGCTGGCCCAGGGGTTTGGTGACGAGCTTTACAAGACTCAATTCGACGCGCCGCAAGCTGCGCTCTCGCACTGATTAAAAAGCCTGTTAAACAAGGAAGAAACAATGACTCAATTGATCAGCCACGTATCCCCACAATCCCTGACCGACGTCCTGCAAGCCGCCGGTTATCGCGTCAACCAGACCGAACAGAACGGCATCGTGCAGTTGCTCAGCGCCAGTCAGGGCATCGGTTATGCCGTGCGCTTCGGCAACCCGGCGGTGGAGCAGGGCAGCTACGTCGATTTCACTTTCAGCTGCGCGCTGCGGGTGCAAGGTGAGTTGCCACAGGGTGTGGCCGAACAGTGGAACGCCACCCGGCGTTTTGCGCGGTTGTCGTTGCAGGGCGAGTTTCTGGTGATGGAAATGGACGTGGTGCTGGCGGCCGGTGTGAGCAGCGATCACCTGCGCGGCAACCTGGAATTGTGGGATCGCCTGTTGCAGGAATTCATCGTCTATCTGCGTGATTTCAGCCAGGCTGCGCAAGCTTCGACGGCCAAAGTCGCTACCGCTGAGCAAGAGGAAGTCGCGCTGTGAAAAAGCCTGCCATGGTGATCGGCGCCGGGGCAGTGGCGCTGTTGGTGGTAGCCGTGGCGCTGGTGCTGCGACCGGGTGCTGACCCGGTCGCCGCCCAGCAATCGTCGCCGTTGGCGGCGGTTGCTGCGGGGCCTGCGGTAGCGCGGTTGGGCAATCAGCAGGTGACGCCGCAGGAATTGCAGGCGCTGCTGGCTACCGTCCCGCCGGCGACTCGCGAGCAATTGCGCGGCAACCGTGAAGCGCTGGAGCGCTGGCTGCGTACGCGGTTGGCGGAGAAAGTCGTGCTGGAACAGGCCGATGCTCAGGGCTGGGCGCAGCGTCCGGACGTGGTGCGGCAAACCCGCGCGGCCACTGAGCAGATCGTCTTTCGCGATTACCTGCGCTCGGTCAGCACGGTGCCGGCGGACTACCCGAGTACGGCCGAGTTGCAGCAGGCGTATGACGCTGGCAAGGGCAACTGGCAGACGCCGGCGTTGTATCGGGTGAGCCAGATTTTCCTCGCGGTGCCGGATGCCCAGAGCCTGGAAGCCGTGCGCAAGCAGGCGACCGAGCTAAGCAAGAAAGCCCAGGGCACGCCGGCGGATTTTGCCGCGCTGGCGACTCAGTATTCGCAGGACCGGCAGACTGCCGAACGTGGCGGCGACACCGGGCTGCAACCGTTGCAGCAACTGGTGCCGGAGGTACGGGGTGCGGTGGCGAAATTGAAGGTCGGTGCGGTGTCCGAGCCGGTGCAGAGCGCGGCGGGTTTCCATGTGATCAAACTCACCGAACAGCAACCGGCACGTACTGCGACCCTCGACGAACTGCGCGATCAACTGACCCAGGCCTTGCGTGCGCAACGGCAGGAGCAGATTGCTCAGGCGTATCTGGACGGGATGCTCAATACCGCGACGCTGAGTATCGATGGGGCTGAGCTGAACAAGGTCCTCGAAACCAACCAATAAATCACCTTGTGGGAGCGAGCCTGCTCGCGAATACGGTGTGTCAGGCAGCGTAATTTTTGAATGTGCTGGCGCCTTCGCGAGCAGGCTCGCTCCCACAGTGGATTGTGGTGCACTCAAGACCAACAAAGATCGACAGGGAGTCATCGATGTCATTCACCGAACCCGCAGGACGACAGGGTAGCCCCGACTATCGCTGGGCACAGGGCGAGCGCGAACCATGGCTGGCGCAAGCCGCGACCATTGATGCCGAGGTCGCGCAATATTTTCTGGTCAGTGCCCGCTGCGGCTGCTTCATGCAGGCCGCGCGCAGCCTCAACGTGCGCTCGACCTTGCTGCGCAAGCAGTTGGCGCAGCTTGAGCAAACGCTGCAGCACTCGCTGTTCAGCTTTCAGGGCAGCGCCCTGAGCCTGACCCGCGAAGGTCAGCAGTTGCAGGCGCAACTGGTGGCGCTGGCCCACGAACGCAAACTGCCGGTGGTCGAGCAGCCACTGGTGCGTTTGGCGGTAGCCGAATCGATCCTGCATGACATTCTCGGTCGCGACCTGATCGCGTTGCTGCGGCGCAATGCCAGCGTGCGTCTCGAGATCATTGCGCTGGACAGCGAGTTGGCCTTGCGCGCAGTCAGTGCCGACGTGGTGCTGTGGCTGGCCCACGGCGAAACCCCCAGCCCCGGCCCGACCTTCGCCACCAGTCAGCCGCAGGCCCTGGCGCGTCTGGATTACCTGCCGCACATCGCCAAACGCTATTCCCGGGTCACCGCGCGCCCGGCGAGTGCCGACGACCTCAGCGATTTCATGCTGGTGCAATGGCAGCACGACCGGCAGATCGACAGCTTTCGACCATGGAATGAGCTGGTCGAACAACGTTTGGCCGGGGTGGTGCAGATGCAGTCCTATGAGCTGATGCTGGAAATGATCCGCTGCAGCGCTTGCATCGGGTTGCTGCCGGCGTACATGAGCCGTTTCGATCGCGGGCTGATTGCGCTGCCGGGGCTGTTTGACGAGCCGATGCAGTTGCAGGCATGGCTGGCGGTCAACGCTGAATCCCGGGACGTCGCCGAGGTGCAAGCCCTGGTCGAGCTGATCCAGCACACCTTCAACGAGCGCCAGGAATGGTTCCAGACCTGATCCGATTCTGCCAACACCTCCAATCCCCTGTGGGAGCGGGCTTGCTCGCGAAAGCGGTCTGAAATTCAACATCTGTGTTGCCTGACACACCGCTTTCGCGAGCAAGCCCGCTCCCACATTTTGCTATTCGCCAGCCAGAGGCTCAACGGTTTAGAGTAAGCGGCCACCCATCGATCCAGGAAGGATCCGCCATGCCCGACCACAACCCCGCCATCACCCTCGAACGCTTCAACGAATCCCATATCGAGGCCGTTACCGCGCTGTACAACGATCCGGCCGTGACCCGCCAGGTGCTGCAGATGCCGTTTCAGTCCACCGATATCTGGCGTCAACGGTTGCTGGCGGAGAACGAGCGGATGGTCAAACTGGTGGCGCTGCATCAGGGCGCGGTGGTCGGTCATCTCGGGCTGGAAAACTATTCGCGGATCCGCCGCGCCCACGCCGGCAGTGTCGGCATGGCGGTCGCCGTGGCGTGGCAGGGCAAGGGTGTCGGGTCGAAACTGCTGGCGGCGGCGCTGGACGTCGCCGACAACTGGATGAACCTGCACCGGGTCGAACTCTCGGTGTACGCCGACAACCAGGCGGCCATCGGTCTCTACCGCAAGTTCGGCTTCGAGAACGAAGGCCTGTTTCGTGACTACGCCGTGCGCGACGGGCAATGGGTCGACACCCTGAGCATGGCCCGTCTGCGTCGTCGATAAGCCAAAAAATCCTGTGGGAGTCAGTTGCCCAGAGCGAACGCCACCGCCGACTGCGCATGCAGCTCGGTGGTGTCGAGCAGGGGCAGGGCGCTGTGTTCGGGTTTGACCAGCAGGCCGATTTCCGTGCAGCCGAGGATGATCGCCTGGGCACCGCGCGCGGTCAGCGCTTCGATCACCTGTTGATAGATTTTGCGTGATTCGTCACTGATCACCCCGACGCACAATTCGTCGTAGATGATCCGGTGCACGTCCTTGCGCTCGGCGTCGTCCGGCACCAGTACCGTCAGACCCTGCGCAATCAGGCGCTGCTTGAGAAAATCCTGCTCCATGGTGAACGCCGTGCCGAGCAGGCCGACCGTGCGCGCATCGATGGCCAATGCCGCCTGCGCCGCCGGTTCGGCGATGTGCAGAAATGGAATGCTGATCGCTGCCTGAATCTGCGCCGCGACCTTGTGCATGGTATTGGTACACAGCACCACGCATTCGGCGCCGCCGGCCTCGAGCCTGCGCGCGGCATCCACCAGAATCGCCGCTGCGTCGTCCCAGCGCCCGGCGTGCTGCGCCTGTTCGACCGGGCCGAAGTCGACGCTGTACATCAGGATTTGCGCCGAGCGCAGCGAGCCGAGCCGGTCACGAACCTGTTGATTGATGAGACGATAATATTCCACGCTGGATTCCCAGCTCATGCCGCCGATCAGGCCGATGGTGCGCATTGAAATTCCTCGAACAATGGCCCGTATTGGAAAAGTCGGGCTCCGGCCGAGTGTCCATCGGTTCAATGACGGATGCCAGTACAAAGCAACTGTACCGTTGATCCTGTTGCCAAGTGTCCCGGTGCCGGCGATCGAGGTTTAACGTACGCCGGCGCCTCGATCTGTCACTATCGACTATCGCAGGCTCTCCCCGAGGAACGTACCGATGAACGACGTACAACAACTGGGCGAAATGCTTCGTCACTATGCCGAGAGTGAAGCGCACAAGAAGCAATTGTTCGAAACGCAGTCACAGGCGTGGGCCAGCCGCATCACCGAGCTGTTCGGCCAGATCCAGCAATGGCTGGAACCGGTGCAGGCACCGAACCTGCTGGAGGTGAGCCGCGAGGCTTACGTCGCATTCGGGCCGAGCACGCCGGTGGAAACCTCGACCTTCAAGACTGAAAAACTGAGCATCGTGATTGCCGGCAAACCGGTGGAATTCGTGCCGGACGTGATGGGCAGCGCCGGGCAGATTTCCCTGGCGGTGATGGGCCTGACGGCGGCGCGCTATGGCAGCATTTCGCTGGTCGGGCTGCCGAACGGCGAGTGGCAATGGCGCAAGACCAATGGCCTGAAGGATCCCGACACCTTTGTGTTTGATGCGGATTTTCTCGCACAGCAGTTGCAGAGCCTGATTCCGCGCGATCGCGCCTAGATCTCAGGATTTGCACAAGTCCCCTGTAGGAGTGAGCCTGCTCGCGATAGCGGTATATCAGTCACCATACAGTTGGCTGAATGACCGCAATCGCGAGCAGGCTCACTCCTACAAAGGGGCGGTGGTGGGGTTACATCTCGAGGTTGATCCAGCCCGGTTTCGCCTCTTCCGGCGCCACGGCTTTCACGGTTTTACCGGTGGCCAACTCAACCCGCCGTGCCACCTCCGGATCATCAGCAAACGGCACCATGCTCGCATCATCCAGGCTCTCTGAAGTCTGATGGCGCAGGCAGTACTCCACCGCCAGCCACAGAAACACCACCCCCAGCACATTCAAGAAAATATCCATCCTCTGCGGCTCCCTGCCTCAGGCGATCTGCGCCTGGCTGCGTGCCAGCGCCACGTCGGCGACCCGCACCGTGCGCCAGACGTTGTAGGCCATCAGCAGCATGCCGCTGAGGAAGAACACCCCGCCGGCAAAGCGCACGATGAACCCCGGATGACTGGCCTGCAGCGCCTCGACAAACGAGTAGGTCAGCGTGCCGTCCTCGTTGATCGCTCGCCACATCAGGCCCTGAGTGATGCCGTTGACCCACATCGAGGCGATGTACAACACGGTGCCGATGGTCGCCAGCCAGAAGTGCAGGTTGATCAGCGGCGTGCTGTACATCTGCTCGCGGCCGAAGACTTTCGGCACCATGTGGTAGGTCGCGCCGAAGGTGATCATTGCCACCCAGCCCAAGGCCCCGGCGTGAACGTGGCCGATGGTCCAGTCGGTGTAGTGGGAGAGGGCGTTGACCGTTTTGATCGCCATCATCGGCCCTTCGAAGGTCGACATGCCGTAGAACGCCAGCGACAGCACCAGGAAGCGCAAAATCGGGTCGGTGCGCAACTTATGCCAAGCACCGGACAAGGTCATCATGCCGTTGATCATCCCGCCCCAACTCGGCGCCAGCAGGATCAGCGACATCGCCATGCCCAGCGACTGCGCCCAGTCCGGCAGCGCGGTGTAGTGCAAGTGGTGCGGGCCGGCCCAGATGTACAGGGTGATCAGCGCCCAGAAATGCACGATCGACAACCGATACGAATAGACCGGGCGATTCACCTGTTTCGGCACGAAGTAATACATCATTCCGAGAAAGCCCGTGGTCAGGAAGAAACCCACCGCGTTATGGCCGTACCACCACTGCACCATGGCGTCGGTCGCCCCGGAATACACCGGATAGGATTTGAACCAGTCCACCGGGATCGACAGGTGATTGACCACGTGCAGCATGGCGATCACCAGAATGAAAGCGCCGAAGAACCAGTTGCCGACATAGATGTGTTTGGTCTTGCGCTGCACCACGGTGGTGAAAAACACGATGGCGTACGCGACCCAGACCACCGCCATCCACACCGCACCGGAGAATTCGATCTCGGCGTATTCCTTGGTGGTGGTGTAGCCCATTGGCAGGGTGATCAGCATGATCACGATCACCGATTGCCAGCCCCAGAAGGTGAAGGCCGCGAGCTTGTCCGAATACAGCCGCACCTGGCAGGTGCGCTGCACCGCGTAGTAACTGGCGGCGAATTGCGCGCTGCCGGCGAAACCGAAAATCACCAGGCTGGTGTGCAATGGCCGCAAGCGGCCGAAGGTGGTCCAGGGCAGGTCGAGGTTCATGTCCGGCCACACCAGTTGCGAGGCGATCCAGACACCCATCGCCATGCCGACGACACCCCAGAAAACCGTCGCGATAACGAATTGGCGGACGACCTTGTAGTTATACGCCTGTCCGATTGTTGCTGTGCTCATGGTCAGTTCATCCACGGTTGCAAAGTCTTGCCAGGCCACCCTGGTCTGGCACGAGCTGCACTGTAGGAATACCACTGGAAACAAAACAGGCTCAGGAATCTTTCATTTGTACGGATCAGATTGAAGTGCTGCCTGCGGCGTTCTGCCGCGCCCTGATATGGTTTTTATGACTTCAGGTGAATCTGTTGCGTGCTGCGCTGCTCGTCCATAGTGCCGTTACGAAAACTGTGGGAGCGAGCCTGCTCGCGAATGCGGTGTGTCAGCCAACAATGCAGTTGCCTGACACACCGCATTCGCGAGCAGGCTCGCTCCCACAGAATTAACTGATGAGGCGGGGCAGGCACATGTATCAATACGACGATTACGACCGCGCACTGGTGTTCGAGCGCGTTGCGCAGTTTCGCGATCAGGTCGAGCGCTTCATGGCTGGAGAGTTGAGCGAGGAAGAGTTCCTGCCGCTGCGTCTGCAAAACGGCCTCTACCTGCAGAAGCACGCGTACATGCTGCGGGTGGCGATTCCCTACGGCACCCTGAGTGCCGAACAGATGCGCACGCTGGCGAGCATCGCCGCCGATTACGATCGCGGCTACGGCCACTTCACCACGCGGCAGAACCTGCAATTCAACTGGATCGAACTGGCGCAGGTGCCGGACATCCTTGAACGCCTGGCGCAGGTCAACATGCACGCGATCCAGACCTCCGGCAACTGCGTGCGCAACATCACCACCGAAGCCTTCGCCGGGGTCGCGGCGGACGAGTTGATCGACCCGCGCCCGTTGGCAGAAATCCTCCGCCAATGGTCGACGATCAACCCGGAATTCCTCTTCCTGCCACGCAAGTTCAAGATCGCCATCTGCTCGGCGAAGCAGGACCGTGCGGCGATCATGATGCATGACATCGGCCTGTATCTTTATCCGGGGCGAGACGGGCAGATGCTGCTGCGGGTGATCGTCGGCGGCGGGTTGGGGCGCACGCCGATCCTCGGTCTGCAGATTCGCGAAGGCTTGCCGTGGCAGCATCTGCTGTCCTACGTCGAAGCGATCCTGCGGGTCTACAACCGCCATGGCCGGCGCGACAACAAGTACAAGGCGCGGATCAAGATTCTGGTCAAGGCGCTGGGCATCGAGGCATTCGCCAAAGAGGTCGAGGAAGAATGGCAGCACCTCAAGGACGGCCCGGCGCAGCTGACCGAGGCTGAATACGAGCGGGTCGCCAGTGCCTTCGTGCCGCCGATCTATCACACCCTGGCTGACACCGATCTGGACTTCGGCACGCGTCTGGCCGAAAGCCCGGCGTTCGCCCGCTGGGTCGCGCGCAACGTGCAGCCGCACAAGAAACCGGGTTACACCAGCGTGGTGCTGTCGACCAAACCGGGTCTGAGTGCACCACCGGGGGATGTCACTGGCCAGCAGATGCTGGCGGTAGCCGACTGGTCGGAGCGTTTCGGTTTCGGCGAGATTCGCATTGCCCACGAACAGAATATTGTCCTGCCCGATGTGCAGAAGTCCGATCTGTATGAACTCTGGCAACTGGCCTGTGAGCACAATCTGGGCAGCGCCAACGTCGGCCTGCTGACCGACATCATCGCCTGCCCAGGCGGCGATTTCTGCGCGCTGGCCAACGCCAAGTCGATCCCGATCGCCCAGGCGATTCAGGCGCGTTTCGACAACCTCGACTACCTGCACGACCTGGGCGACATCAGCCTGAACATCTCCGGCTGCATGAACGCCTGCGGCCACCACCACATCGGCAATATCGGCATTCTCGGCGTCGATAAAAACGGCAGCGAGTGGTACCAGATCACCCTCGGCGGCGCGCAGGGTAAGCACAGCGCACTGGGCAAGGTCATCGGCCCGTCGTTTAGCGCGACCGAAGTGCCACAGGTGATCGAGCGGATCATCGGTACGTTTGTGCGTTATCGCGAAAGCGAGGAGTTGTTTGTCGACACCGTGGCGCGCATTGGCCTGGAGCCTTTCAAGGAACGCGTCTACCCGAAAGTGCTGGAGGCGTCGGCATGAACAATCTGCTGCGTCTGGAGCAAGGTGTCGCACGCCTGATCGAGGACGACCCATGGACGCTGGTTCGCGAGCCGGAGCAGGGCAGGCCGCAAGGGTTGCTGATCCTGCCGCTGGCGCACTGGCTGCAATCGCCCTCGACCCACGCGGTGTGGCTGGGGCCGGACGATGAAGTTGAAAGCGTGGTGCCGTGGCTGGCCTCGCTGCCGCTGATTGCCCTGGACTTTCCGAGCTTTCGCGACGGTCGCGCCTACAGTCAGGCGTATCTGCTGCGCAGCCGGTTTGGCTGGGCCGGCGAGTTGCGGGCGATTGGCGATGTGCTGCGAGATCAGCTCAGCCATATGCTTCAGTGCGGGTTCGACAGCTTCGCGGTGCGCGAGGATAAGTCGGCCGAGGATGCGCTGAAGGGACTGGCGGGGATGAGCGTGCTGTACGGCCGCTCGGTGATCGAACCACGGCCGTTGTTCCGCAGACGCTGAATATCCATTGCTTGATAGATACTTTGTGGTGAGGGGATTTATCCCCGATGGGCTGCGAAGCAGACCTAAAATCTGCCGAAGCATTTCTTCAGCTAAAACCTTTTGGCTGGTTCTGCGGCCGCTGCGCAGCCGGTCGGGGATAAATCCCCTCACCACAATTGTCTAGCGGCCCCTTCTATACAGGGGAAACCCTTACATCCCGCACCATTCCCGGATTTTTCCTTGGGTCGATGCTGGCCTTTTGGTAGAGTCCCCGTCGCCAGCGGGTTTTCGGCTGGACGACGGAACGAAGAAGGGAGTCTGTTTTGTGACTGCGGGTAAAAAAATCCTCGGTCTCACCGCGTTGCTTTTGATGCTGACGCTGTGGGCCAGTTACTTCTATGTGTTCAAGGAAAACCGCGACGGCCAGTTGGGCGGCGCCGGTGAAAGCACCGCGTGGTGCGGCGCGCCGCCGTCCACCGAAGCGGCGCTGTTGGGCAAGGATCAACTGACCTTGCGCGTCACCAACAACCTGCGCGGCGAGTTCATGCTCAGTGGCTCGCTGGTGGTCTCCGAACGCACCTTCAACCGCTACGATCTGGGTCGCAACGAACTGCGTCTGCGCCTGGAGCCGTTGCAGTGGTCGTACGGCGTGACGCCGATCTTCCTCGAACAGGTCAAGGTTCAGCCGCTGAGCCGCAACCTCGCCTCACCGACCAAAAGCGCCTACGCCGAGCTTGAGCCACGGCCCATCGGCGTCCAGGGCCAGGTTACCGAATTCCCCTTCGACACCTATCGCTACGGCTACAAACCGGTGCTGTATTACCTCAAGGGCAGCGAGCGCATCGACCTGCGCTTCAAGAACATCACCACGCTGATGGAGATGTCCAACACCTTTACGCCGATTCAGAAATACAACCGCGTCGAGTACATCAACGAGAAGAACTCGATGATCCGCGACGAGGATTACAAGGCCTACGGCCCGCACGAATGCGCGTTCAGCGTCGAGCGCAAAGGCTCGTTCAAGGTCGTGGTGCTGTTGTTGCTGCTGGTGCTGTGCCTGCCGCTGTTGCACGTGTTCTATCGCGACGAGCCGGGGATCGACTTCCTCGCCACGCTGGTGACGATTGCCGTGGTGCGGGTGCTGCTGGTGGGGCCGGTGCAGGACTTCCAGCTGTACAACATCGACTTCCTGTTCGGCGCGTCGATCCTGCTGGTGGGCTCGGTGTCGCTGATCAAGGCGATGCGCGCCAACAGCCGCCGGGAGATGGCGTTGAAGAGCGGCGCGACGTCTTCGTGGTAACACTCAGTGTTTGAGACCAATCACTGACCCTGTGGGAGCGGGCTTGCTCGCGAATGCGGTACATCAGTCACCCTTGATGTTGGCTGAGAGAATGCATTCGCGAGCAAGCCCGCTCCCACAAGGGATCAGCGCTCACTTCAGCGCCGGATCGCCCATGTTCATCTTCTTCCAGCCCTGCAACAGCACCTGCGCTTTCGGCTCCTGGCCGTTCTCCAGGTAGTACTGGATCAGCGACAGCCGCGCATTGCGGTTCGCCGGTTGCACCTTGAGCAAACGCTCCAGCTCAGCACACGCCTCGCTCACCTTGCCGCTGTCGTGCAACGCCACCGCCAGCACGTAACCGTATTGCGCGTTCTGCGGCTCCAGTTGCGCGGCTTTGTGCAGCGCGCCCATGGCTCCGGCAGTCTTGCCGGCGCGGATCAAGGACAGGCCACGGGTGTGCTGCAACAACGCAGCCTCCGGGTGCGCCTTGAGGCTGTCGTCCAGCAGGCTCTGCGCTTCCTGACCTCGGCCATTGGCCTCCAGCCATTGCACCAGCGTCACCAGTGCCGGGTAGAAATCCGGATCGCGTTTGAGTGCCGTGCGCAGCAACCCTTCGACTTCGGATGCGCGGCCACTGGCCTGATACAACATCGCCAGGTTCAGGTTGGCCTCGGCCCGTTCCGCGAGACTGTTCTGCACCGCCTCATACTCGGCAATCGCCGCGTCCCAATTGTCCTGCGCGGCGCCGAGGCCGTTGTTGCGCGCGACGCTGAGCAGGTCACGCGCCGCGACGATGCGCACGGCTTTCACCGGATCGCCGAGCAGTGGCGTCAACAACGATGCGCGCTCGATGGGTGGCAGGAAGGCACTGATCGCCCGCACTGCGCTTTCGCGAACCTGCGGCGCCGGATTCTGCAGATCCCGGGTGGCCAGTTTCAGCGATTGATCGCTTGGGTACAGCGGCAGTTCGGCGAGTAACGTCGCACGCTGAATCGCCGGCAGATCGCTGCGCTGCAACTGCTCATGCAAGGCGTCCGCCGCACCCGGCTGGCCGTTGCGGATCAGCCACAGGCTTTCGTCATAGCGTGGTGTCTGCAGTGTCGAGGCGGAGGCATTCCACAACTTGAACTGTGCGCTGACCTTGTCACCGGCCTTGCCCTGATGGCAGCTGAGACACGCATCGGGCGTACCGAGTTTTTGCGCGCGTTCCGGGTTGGGGATGCTGAAGCTGTGGTCATGGCGCCAGTCGTTGCCCATGTAGAACTTGCCGGGCATGTGGCAATCCACGCACTGCGAGCCGGGCTGGCCCGGGGTGTGGCGGGTGTGTTCGATGGAATCGTAGTTCTTCGCTTGCAGGCCCTTGCCGTCGACGCCAGCGACCGAAGTCTTGCCCGCCGTGTTGTGGCATTGCAGGCACACGGCGTTGCCCGGCGCCTTGAGTTCAGTGCTGTGCGGATTGTGGCAGTTGCTGCAGCGCACACCCTTGTCGAACATCTTGCTTTGCAGGAACGAGCCGTGTTCGAACACTTCATCCTTGATCTTGCCGTCCAGCGCATACAGTTCGCGGGTGAGGGTGCTCGGCAGGTAGTCGTCCATCAAGCGCTTGCCGACGGTGTAGCCATCGCCCAGCGGCGCCCGGCGCGCATGGCAGCGGGCACAGGTTTCGATCTCGACGCTGGCGTTCTTGTCCTTGAGGTCGACGACGAAACCCTTGTGGATCAGGTCGTCTTTTTTCTGCGCCCATTGCAGGTGATTGGAGGCCGGACCGTGGCAGGCCTGACAGCCGACACCGAGGCTGTTCCATTGGCTGTTGAACGTGTTGCTGGCCGCATCGAAATTGCGCTTGAAGCCGGTGGTGTGGCACTCGACGCACATGAAGTTGGCGTTCTGGCTCGGCTTGCTCCAGTGCAGCGGATTCTTGAAGTTCACGCCCTGGCCGGGGTAGAGGTGAAACCAGCGGTGTTTCTCGGTATCCCACGCCACGCCGAGCGCCTGTAAACGGCCTTCGCCGACCTCGATCAGGTATTGCTGCAACGGGGCGATGCCGAAGGTGTAGGCGACCTTGAAATCGGCGTTCTTGCCATCGATGCCCGGCGTATTGACCCAGAACTCGTCACCCTTGCGTGAGAAACGGGTGGTCTCGTTTTCGGCCTTGAAGGTGACGTTGTTGAAGTCGCCAAGCATGGTTTCGCCATTCGCGGCCTGCATCGCCAATTGGTGATGCGAGCCTTGCCAGTCCTTGACCTGCTCGGTGTGGCAGCCCTGACATTGTTGTTCATCGACCATGGTCGCGGGCTGCTGCGCCACAGGTTGCGGTCTGGCGACGACAGGCGCCGCCGCGCTGATCGGCGGTGCCGTGTACGGCGCGGGCGTGGGGCTGAACAGAAACCAGCCAATTCCCGCCACTGCGGCCAGCAGCACACCGATGGTGAGGGGGAACAGGTAACGTGAAAGGGGCTGTCGGGATGAATCAGGATCAGGCAGTACGACTTTATTTTTATGCTTGGGCATTACGACTTCCGTGGTCCAGGTGCATTGGCCTGCTGGCGTGCGTTCAAGCTCGATGCAGCTTTGCCGGATGCCCGGCGTCTGTCAAACGTCGGTTGTGAAGCAGGCCCCGAAGTTGTGTGAATTTTCCGGTTTTGCAGCGCAATCGGCGGGGTTTTAGCTATACCTGTAACTCCCCCATACGCAATACATTCAGGCCTTCTGACAGGAGTTACAGCATGAAGCTAGCAGTAATGATGGGCACCCTCTGCATCGCCACCTTGGGCGTGGTGGGTTGCTCCAGCAAAACCGTCGCTCCCGATGAGTATTCCGGCTTTCTCAAGGACTACAGCCAGCTCAAGGAGGCCAAATCGCCTTCCGGTGCCGAAGTGATGCGCTGGATTGATCCGAAGGTCGACATCAGCAGGTTCACCAGCGTGTACGTCGAGCCGACCCAGCTCTATCCAAAACCACAACCGACCGCGAAGATTTCGCAGCAGACCCTCAACGGCATCACCTCCTATTACGACCAGGCGCTCAAGCGTGAAATCAGCAAGGATCTGCCGTTGGCCAACGGCCCCGGCCCAGGGGTGATAGTGGTGCGGGCGGCGATCACTGCCGTGAGCAGCAAGACCGAAGGCCTGCACGCGTATGAAGTGATCCCTGTCGCTCTGGTCGCCGCAGCGGTCAGCACCGCCAGCGGTATTCGCGATCAGGAAACCACCCTGGCCACCGAAGCGGTGTTCCTCGATGGCGGCAACAACAAAGTGGTGGCGCAAGTGGTGCGCAAAGGCACCGGCAAACCACTGGAAAATGACACGCAGGCGATGAAGGCCACCGACGTCAAACCGGTGATTGATGGCTGGGCCAATGACATGCATCAGATGTACCTGAAGCTCAAGGCCAGCTCCAAATAATCCAGCGAGGCGTAGGCCCATTCGCGAGCAAGCCCGCTCCCACCTTGAGATCTGCGCCGGACACTCAGCCTGTGTCCACTGTAGATCCCCTGTGGGGAGCGGGCTTGCTCGCGAAAGCGGTCTTTCAGGCACCCCATTACTGCCCGGTAAACCAGCGGAAGTACGGGTTGCCGCCATCCCAACGCATCACTTCACGCATATCCCGCCCCCAGGCATCCCGATCCCCGTCATACGCATGCAGGCTCGCGCGGTAGAACTGCAGCAGACGCTGGCGGTGGGTCTCCATTCGCTCAGTGAACCCGGTATCGGCATTCACCAGCGGTGGCGGCACATACAGATCCAGCAGCGCTGGCAGCACCCGGGTGATTTCCTTGCTGCGCACCCACGGCGCGTATTCGATTCGGGGCTGATCGTCCGTCACCGCCGGCGCGTTTGCGGCAAAGCGTTCAAGGCCTGCGCGGTCGGTGACCCAGGTCGCGAGCAACGCTGGTGCCGAGCCAATCCCGACATCCTGCAAAGCGCTGCGTACGCTGGCTTGCTGGAAGCGCTCGGTGATTTTCGCCGCGTCCAGTTCCATCGGCTGCTGCGAACCGACCAGCAGCATCTCGTGGAACTCGCTGGTCCACAGCGAGGCATACGGGAACACGTCGAGGAAGCTGCGCACCAGTGAGCGAGAGTCATCAATGTTTTGGGTCGGCAACGGCAGCCATTGCGCGACGATGCCTTGTTGTTCAAGACGACTGGCTGCCAGTTGATAAAAGTCGCGGGAGTACAGATTGACCACGCCGGCCGCCGACGGCGGTGGCGGTTCGAGGGTGATCAGGTCATAGGTCTGCGGACTGCGCAATAGTTCCTGACGACCATCGCGCAGGCGTACTTCGACGCCGGGATCGTTGGCGGCGTTGAAGTTGCCCTTGAACAGAGGCGCGGCCTTGACCACCGATGGCAGCAGTTCGGCGACCACCCTGTGTTCCAGCCCCGGATAGCGCAGCAGGGCGCCGGCGGTGATCCCGGTGCCGAAACCGATCACCAGTGTCGAACGTGGCTCGCCGTTGTGGATCAGCAACGGCAACAGGGCCTGGATGCGCATGTAGCGCAGCGACGGCATGGCATCGCCGGTATTGGACACGCCTTGAATGTACAGGCGGTGGAAGCTGTTCTCACCACGGCCCTGAGCGACCACCGCCACGGTGCCGCCACGACCTTCTTCGTAGAACGCCAGCGTGCCGTTGCGCGCACCGGGCAACAGACTGGCAAGTTTGTCGACCGGCGTCAGCACAGCGAACGCAATCGACACCAGCCCCAGCGCGACCACCGCCTGACGCCGGCCTTTTTTGACGTGGTGGCCCTTGCGCACGGCCACGTAGCCGATGCCGGCCGCGATGATCGCCAGCAAGCCCAGCGTGCGCACCAGCCCCAGTAGCGGGATCAGCAGGAAACCGCAGAGCATCACCCCGATAATTCCGCCCAGGGTATTGAACGCGACCACGGCCCCGACATCGCGACCGACGCGTTCACGCCCCACACTCAAGCGCAGCGCCAGCGGAAACGCCGCGCCGAGCAAAAGCGTCGGCACAAACACGATGCTCAGCGCCGCCACCGCAAACCGTGCGCTCATGCCAGCCAGCTCGCTGGCGCCCAAGGCCAGCACCCAGCTCTCGGCGTGACTTTGCGCCCCTACCAGCCAGCGACCGAGCAGGGCGATTTCCAGCAAGGCAATCAGCCCGGCACCGGCAATCAACAGTCCGAACACGCCCCACGGATCGCGAATGCGCTCGACGCGGCGGGCAAGCAGGGCGCTGCCGATGAACAGCCCGGTCAGGTACGTCGCGAGCACCACGGCGAACGCGTAGGTGCGGGTGCTCATGAACTGCACGATCGACTGCGACCAGACCACTTCATACCCCAGCGCCACGCCGCCGGCGATGGAGTACAGCCACAGTGCGGTGCGGTCCGCGGCTTTCTCGGTGTGATGTTTGACCTCAGCCGCCACCGGCGTCGGCTGCTGACGTTGCAACCACAGCGCAGCGGCTGCGGCCAGCAGATTGAGCATTGCGGCAAACAGCGAACTGCCGCGCACGCCGAGGGTGGCGATCAGCACGAACGCGGCGAGCAGGGTGCCGACAATCGCGCCGAGGGTGTTGGCCGCATACAGCTGACCGCCGGCCCTGCCCGGATCCGCGGCCAGCGAGCGCACCAATACCGGGAGCGTGCCGCCCATCAACACCGCCGGAATCCCCACCAGCGTGAACGGCAAGCACCAGGCGAGAAGGCCGACATGACCTTGCAACCAGGCAAACGGGCTCGCCGCCAGGCTCATCGCAACCGTGGTGCCAACACCAAGAATCGCCACCAACACTTCCAGCCCGGCGTAAAGCAGCACCGGTTGCTGAAAGCGATCAGCCCAGCGCCCGAACAGCCAGCCGCCAATGGCCAGCCCGGCAAAAAACGCGCTGATGCCGGTGGTGATGGCATAGACCTCGACGCCGACCACCAGCGACAACTGCTTGATCCACAGCACCTGATACACCAGCGCGGCGGCGCCGGAGATGCACAACAGCAGGGCGGGGATCAGCAGCGCCGGGGTGGCGGCTTGAGTGGTGGGTATGGCCGACGGCTTGCTGGCGATACGTGAGGACATGCGGATTGCCTTATTTCAATTCGGAAAATGCTGTGTCGGTGCCGGCCTCTTCGCGAGCAGGCTCGCTCCCACAGGGGATTTGTATTGGACGCAAGTCCAGTGTGGGAGCGAGCCTGCTCGCGAATGGGCCGGCGCGGTCTCAGGTGAAAATCAGGGCCGCCCGCCCCTGCGGGCGGGCGGCAGTTCAACGGTCTTACTGCGCAGCCGGAGCCGCTTTCATTTTCTCTTCAATCTTCGCGTCAACCGCAGCACGGATCTGGTCGATGCTGAAGCTCGCCGGTTTCTGGCTCGGCGGATACTCGATGAAGGTCTGCAGGAAGCGCGCTGCCTTGGTTGTCGCAACGGCAACCAGGTAAACGTTTTTGGTCGACCAGTCGTAGTATTGATCGGAAACCACGTCGGCCCGCTCGTACGGGTCCATTCTCAGGTTGAAGATCTTGGGCACGCGCAAGGGCGTGAACGGATTGCTCCACACCGCAAAACCACCCGGCGCTCGCTGCTCGGCGAAGACGGCCTTCCAGTTACCAAAGCGCATTGAAACCAGCATGCCGTCGTCGTTGAAGTAGTAGAACTCCTTGCGTTCACCGTTGGGTTGCTGGCCGGTCAGGTAGGGCAACTGGTTGTAACCGTCCAGATGCACTTTGAAGTTGTTGCCTCCGGAGGTCGGCGCCCAGCCCTTGAGCAGCTTGTCTTTGACCTCGGCGTCACCGGCAGCCGCGAGCAAGGTCGGGAACCAGTCCAGGCCCGAGAACATCTCGTTGGACACTTCACCCGGCTTGATCTTGCCCGGCCAGCGAACCATCGCCGGCACCCGATAGGCGCCTTCCCAGTTGGAGTTTTTCTCGTTACGGAACGGCGTGGTCGCTGCGTCCGGCCATGAGAACTGATTCGGGCCGTTGTCGGTGGTGTAGACCACGATCGTGTTGTCGGCGATTTTCAGGTCGTCGAGGGTCTTGAGCAGTTTGCCGACATCTCCGTCGTGTTCCAGCATGCCGTCGGCGTATTCGTTGCCGGGCATGCCGCTCTGGCCCTTCATCGAGTCACGCACGTGGGTGAACAGGTGCATGCGCGTGGTGTTCATCCAGACGAAGAACGGCTTGTCGGCCTTGGCCTGTTTCTCGATGAACGCTTGCGCGGCAGCGGTGGTTTCGTCGTCGATGGTTTCCATGCGCTTGGTGGTCAGCGCGCCGGTGTCCTCGATCTTGCCGTCGGCGAAACTGTGGATTACGCCCCGTGGCGAGTTGGCTTTGACAAAGTCCGGGTCATCCTTGGGCCAGTAGGGGCGTTCGGGTTCTTCTTCGGCGTTCAGGTGATAAAGGTTGCCGAAGAATTCGTCGAAACCATGGTTGGTCGGCAGGTATTCATCTTTGTCCCCAAGGTGGTTCTTACCGAACTGGCCGGTGGCGTATCCCTGAGACTTGAGCGCCTGAGCGATGGTGATATCGCGCTTTTGCAGGCCGACAGTCGCTCCCGGCGCACCGACTTTCGACAGGCCGGTACGCAGCGGCGTCTGGCCGGTGATGAACGAGGATCGTCCGGCGGTGCAGCTGTTCTCCGCGTAATAGTCGGTGAACATCATGCCTTCTTTGGCAATCCGGTCGATGTTCGGGGTCTTGTAGCCCACCACGCCCATGGAGTAGGCGCTGATGTTGGTCTGGCCGATATCGTCGCCGAAGATCACCAGAATGTTGGGTTTCTCAGCCGCTGTGGCGGTTGCCGACAGCGCCATCACCGAGGTTGCCACCAGGGCGAGTTTCGGTAGCCACTTGCGTATGCGAGTCATCTGACTTGCTCCTTATCGCGGGGGTCGTTGTTGCGACTTACGTTTCTTGCAGTCCTGCATCACGCTTTTTCTTATTGCACCTGCCCGGTTGCCGGTGGATCGAACGGGTAGATCCGGCGCCATTCGGTCGTCATGTCCACCACGGTCCAGCCACGGGAATTCGCTTCGTCGAGGGCTTTGTCGAGTCGCCCGATATCGGATTTTCGGTCGTAGGCCCACTCGCGTCTGGCGTCGGTGTGGTGCACCAGCCCCATGAAGCGTTTGCCGGGGCCGGCGGCGGTCCACTGCAGCATTTGCAGGTCGCCGTCGGAATTGCCGATCGCGAGGATCGGCCGTTTGCCGATCACTGCATCAATGCTCTCCGGTTTGCCCGGGCCGTCGTCGTTGTGTGCCAGTTTCCGGGTGCGCAGGATCGAGGCCTGGCCGTCCTTGAACTGGAACGCGGTGACGAACGTGGTGCCGATCACCTGTTCCGGCGGGATGCCGTAGACCTTCTCGGCAAAGGCGCGCATGAACGCGGTGTCGCCGCCGGAAACGATGTAGGTTTTGAAGTCCTGGCTGCGCAGGTAGTCGAGCATTTCCAGCATCGGCTGGAAGATCATTTCGGTGTAGGGCTTGCCGGTCTTCGGATGTCGGGCCTGACTCAGCCAGGTCTTGGCGTAGTCGTCGAAAGCCTCGGTGGTCATGCCGGTGTGGGTGGCGCCGAAGATCTTGATAATCCCGTCCATGCCGGCGGCGGCCAGTGCCTTATGATCATTTTCCAGCACGGCTTTGAATGGCTGGGTGGTTTTCCATTCCGGGTGCTGCGGCGCATTGCGCTTGACCTCATCGAGGGCGAACAGCAACTCGAAATACACCGGCTGCTCGCTCCACAGGGTGCCGTCGTTGTCGAACACGGCAATGCGATCGGCGGGTTTGACGAAATCTTTGCCGGACTGATCGGTGACCGCTTGCACAAACTCGATGATGTGTTTTTTGGCCGGGCCGTCGTTCCATGACGGCAGTGGCTCGCTGGCCTGGGCCAGCAGTGGCAATGCCAGCGCAAACACCAGCGCAAGGCTGAAACGTTGACGCTGCTGCGGTGGATGGGTCATGGGAAATCCCTTTCATGAACGGGGTTGAGCGGGCGCAGGGCCGGGGCCGGTTTGCGCTGCTGTTGTTCGGCCTGACTGTGAAGCGTAGTCAACGATTCATGCAGTTGAGCGAGTGTTTGTGCAGTCTGTGGATCACGTCCATAAAGCCCGCGCAACAGGCCTTGCAGGCGCGGGCCGGCATTCACCAGTTGCAGCCCGAGGCGACTGCGCCGCAGCCACAGATACAAGGCGCTCAATTGCGCCGGTTGTGCCTGCAGCTGCGGGTTGATCTGCTGCCAGGCGAAGTCCGCCGATTGCTCCCAGGCCAGTTGCCGCGCGTACTTGCGCGCCTGCCATTGGTGCCGTGCACGCAACAGCGCCGGACGCAGCCAATAACCGACGCCAATGCACACGGCGAGCAGCGCCAGCCACAGCAACCAGCGCGTGGAAAAATGCGGGTTGTTGCGGCCGAGCTGCTGGAGATCGTCGGTGATCGAAAACACCGGTTTGTAGGCGCTGTTGGCTGCGGCTTCGAAGGTCACTGCCGGCACTTGCGCAATGCGGCTCTGCTGCGTTTTGACGTCCCACCATTTCACCGCGATGGCCGGCAGGGTGTAGGCGCCAGCCTTGTCGATGCGGTAGATGACGGCGTCGATCCGCTGACCGCCGAGCACGTTGCCGCGGCCGTCATCCAGGCGGGTGACTTGTGGGGCCTGCAGGTAACGACTCAGGCCGGCCACGTCAGCCAATGGCGGAACCGGGAGCGCCATCGCCAGTGCGCCATCGGCTTGCAGGAGCAGTTGCCGGGTGATGCTGTCACCGGTTTTCAACGGGGTTGCCGAGTTGGTCAGGCTTTGGCTCAGGCGCACACCGCTGGCCACCAGCGGCGTTTCTCCGGGTTTGAAACCGGGTGGCTGGGTGGCGCTGAAGTGCAATGGCTGGCTGTGTGCGCTGATCGCTGTGCTGGCCTGACCCGGTGTCGCACTGACCGTCAACGGCGGAATATCGAAGCGGCGGGCGACATTCGGGGTGATCAGGTAGCTGTAGCGCAAGCCGCTGAAAGATTGCCCGTCGATGGTCTGATTCAGGTGTTGGGCCTGGCCGTCCGGCGGCGTGACCAGGGCGCCGTCGAGTTTCAGTTCGGGCAGGGTGGCGGCGCTGGTGAACCAGGTGTCGGTGAGCACGTCGATTTGCAGCTCGACCAGACCGCCGACCATCGCGCCTTCGGCGGGTTGCAGGTGCGCCTGGATTTTCAGTTGGGGTTCGGCGGCAGAGGCATTCAGGCTGAGCAAGCCGGTCATGAGCAAGGTGCAGATTTTTTTGCTGGCAGATCTGGCCTCATCGCTGGCAAGCCAGCTCCCACAGGGGGTGTCTGTGTTTTCGCCAATCGAGTTAACAGCGCAAAACCTTGTGGGAGCTGGCTTGCCAGCGATGAAGCCAACCCGGTTCATGGCCTGGCCCCCGACTGATCCTGCAAACTGAATTTCTGCTTGAGAAACTTCGCCGGCGAGGTGCTCAGGTTCTGCAACCACAACGCATCGGACGTCGCTTGTTCAGTCTCGACCTTTTTGCTCTGGCCCTTGCCCGGCGCCTTGTCGAATTTCACTTCGTCCGGTTTGGTCTCGGGAGCGTTTTTCTCGGCGCTGTCGGTGTCCTTGAGCAACGCCTGCGCCAGCGCCAGATTGGCCGTGGCTTCGGGGAACTGCGGTTGCCGCTGCAAGGCCTGGGTGTAGGCGGCAATCGCCTGATCGAACTTGAAGCGCCGTACGTAAATGTTGCCCAGGTAGAACCACGCTTGCGCCGTGTCCAGTCGAGCAAAGTTCGCCAGTGCGAGGTCGTAGTCCGCCGCATGATAGGCCGCGACGCCTTTCCAGTACGGATCGACAAACAGCGCCGCCGCTTGCGGCCAATGCTCATGCTCGGCGGCCCAGCGCCCTTGCTGATCGCGGGTGAAGAACGCGTCGGTCAGTGCGCTGGCCTGGGCGGGTGCGGCAGGCCAGCCAAGGCTTGTGGCCAACAGCAGCGCCGGTACCCAGTTGACGCTCCAGCCCTTGCGCACACCGAGCAGCGCCAACAATAGAAGAGGCCAGCACAGCCAGTAACCGGCGTCCTTCCAGTGCAATTGCTGCTGTTCGGCGCTGGCACTCTGGAAGTGTTGTTGGGCGTGCAACTCGATCCAGTCCAGATCATCGTCGTCGAGGGTGAGGCTGCCCAGCGGCGCGCCCACAGCTGCGGCCAGTTTTTTGAGTCCCGCCGGATCGAAATGGCCGAGCAGCGGGCGCCCGTTGCTGTCGACTGCCGGCTGGCCGTTGGCGCCCTGAATCACGCCGCCATCCGCGTTGCCGACCGCCAGTAACAGTACCTGCAATTGGCTGTCGTCGAGTTGTTTGCCGAGACCCTCGAGCTGTGCAACGTCAGCGCCGTCGGTGATCAACAGCAGGCTGCCCGGGGTTTGCTCGGCGCTGAGCAGGCGTTTGGCCTGCTCGATGACGGCGCTAACGTCCTTGCCCGGTTTGTCGATGAGACCTGTGCCCAGCGCCTGAATGAAGGTGTCGAGCAGCGCCGGATCGTCGGTCGGCGGCAACACCAGATGCGCGCTGCCGGCATAGGCGATCAGTGCGGTGCGGGCGCCGGCGCGACGCTGAATCAGGTCGTGGAGTTTGTGCTTGGCCGCTTCCAGGCGCGTCGGTGGCACGTCGCTGGCGTCCATCGATGGCGACAGATCCACGGCGACGATCAGCGGCGCGCGATTCTGCAGAAAGTCCGGGCGATCCTGCTCCCAGGTCGGCCCGGCGGCGGCGAGCGCCCCGAGTGCCAACACCGCGCACAGCCAGTGCACCGGGCGCAGACGCTGCTGATCCGTTGGCGTGACCAGCAGGTGCGGCAGCAAGTGGTCGGCGATGTTGCTGCGCAGCCGCCGTTGCAAGTCGCGGCTGCGGCGCCAGAGCAGCGGCAGCAGCGCGGCGAACAGCGCGAGCAGCAACCACAGCGGGCGTAAAAAGTGGAAGTCGCTGAGATTGATCTCCATCTCAGGCCTCCTGCCGCTGGCGGGCCAGCGCCAGGCGCGGGCGCAGCAGGGCACCGAGGTGATACAGCGCCAACAGCGTCAGCGCCGCGCCCAGCGGCCAATGAAACAACTCGCGTTGCGGCTGATGGCTAAGGGTTTTCACTTGATGCGGCGTGAGGCGATCGAGGGTGCTGTAGACCTGATCCAGTGCCGTACGATCTTCGGCGCGGAAGAACTGCCCGCCAGTGGTTTGGGCGATCTGTTGCAGCCCGCGCAGATTGACCTGCGCCTCGCCGGACGCCGTCGGGTCGCCGATGCCGATGGTGTGAATGACCACGCCTTTGTTGGCGGCCATTTCCGCGGCGTGGTCGGGGGTGATCGCGCTGCTGGTGTCGTTGCCGTCAGTGAGCAGGATCAGCACCTTTTGCTGTTCGTGCGCCTGGTCGAGCAGCTTCAGGCTCAATCCGATGGCATCACCGATGGCGGTGTTGGGCCCGGCCATGCCGATACCAGTGTCGGCCAGCAACAGCGCAAGGCTGGCGTGGTCGAGGGTCAGGGGTGCCTGCGGATAGGCGCCGCTGCCGAACACGATCAGACCGATGCGGTCATCCTTGCGCTTGGCGATGAAGCCTTGCACCACCTGTTTGACGGCGGCGAGGCGATTGATTTTCTGGCCATCGGCATTGCTGAAATCTTCAGTCTCCATCGATTGCGAGAGGTCGATGGCGAGCATCAGGTCGCGTACCGGTTGCTGGCGTTCGATGGGCTTTTCGACGAACACCGGGCGCGCGGCGGCGAGCAGGATCATCGTCCACACCAGAAGATTGAGCAGCATTTGCCAGGGGTTCTGACGATTGCCGACCCGGCTCGGCGCTTCCCCGACGGCGCGGCTCATGGCGCCGAAAAACGGCACGCGCACGGCGCTGCGCGCCTCCTGATACGCCGGTAGATAACGCAAGGTCAGCCACGGCAATGGCAGCAGGAGCAACAACCACGGGTAATCAAGCTGCCACATGGTGCTGCTCCACCCAATGTTGGCAGGTGTCGAACAGCGCCTGGCGCTGTTCGGCGGGGAGGGCGCGCAAGGTGGCGTCGGGGGCGTAGGCGAGTAGGGCCAGTTGTGCGCTGAAGTCGTCGGGCAGCCTGGTTTTGCAGTGCTGCTGCAGAAAGGCTTGCCACTCATCTTTCCCCAGCGCCGCAGGACTCTGTGGGAGCGGGCTTGCTCGCGAAAGCGCTGTGTCAGGCGCCATCAATGTTGGATGTGCCGACGCCTTCGCGAGCAAGCCCGCTCCCACAGGGGTTGTGTTCCTGTTTCGGGATTGGGTTGGCATCGAAAGGGCCACGCGTTTGAGCAGTTCGGGCAACTCGCGCAGGGCATTGAGATCAGCACTGCGCCTACGTAATTGCGCCAGCCCTTGCGACTCATCTCTCCCCAGCGCCGCAGGACTCTGTGGGAGCGGGCTTGCTCGCGAAAGCGCTGTGTCAGGCGCCATCAATGTTGGATGTGCCGACGCCTTCGCGAGCAAGCCCGCTCCCACAGGGGTTGTGTTCCTGTTCCGGGATTGGGTTGGCATCGAAAGGGCCACGCGTTTGAGTAGTTCGGGCAACTCGCGCAGGGCATTGAGATCATCACTGCGCTCACGCAACTGCGCCAGCCGCACCAGCGCTTCGCGCCGATACTGATCCCGTCGCCACTGCACATAACGCCGCACGCCAACCATCAACGCCAGCACAACCAACAACGCCAGCAACAGCCACCAGCCCCAGGTCTGCGGCGCATAACTCACCGGCACCGGCAGGCTCAGCTCCTTGAGCTGGCTGATGTCGGGGATATTCGGGTTCATCGCCGTGGGCCGGCAGACTTGCCAAGCTCGGCGCGCAATTGCGCGTGGGCGTCTTCGGCGGTGCTGAACATCATCAACGGCACCTGACTGCGACGCAGCAGGGTGGCGACATCCTTGAGCCGGCCACCGAGGTAATCGCCCAATGGCTGATGCACACTGCGTTTCTCGACAGCCAGTTCCACCTGCAACTGACCCTGTGTAACGAGCAACCGACCATCGCTCGGCAGCTTCAAGGCCAGTGGATCGTAGACCTGCAGGGCAATTACATCGTTATGCGCGCGCAGTTGCCGCATCAATTGCAAGGTGCGTTCACCCGCCCCGGCGAAGTCGCTGACGATGCAGATCAAATGGTCATGCCCGGCCAGCGCCAGGCAACGCTGCAAGGCCTTGTCCAACTGGTCCTCGTCTTCGGCGTCGGGATTGGCCGCGTTCAGCGCCTGATTCTGTTGCGCCACGTGGCTGAGCAAGGCCTCGACCCGTTTGCGGCTGCGCAACGGCGCGATGCTGTCGATGCGCTGATCGTTGAACACCAGACCGCCCACCCGGTCACCGGCGTTGAACACCATCCACGCCGCCAGTGCCGCCAGTTCAGCGGCGAGGGCGGATTTGAAACTGCGTTGCGAGCCGAAGAACATCGACATGCGCTGATCGACCACGACCAATGCCGGGCGATCGCGTTCTTCAGTAAAAGTGCGAACCACCGGTTTGCCTGTACGCAGGGAAGCGCGCCAGTCGAGGTGGCGTAAATCATCACCGGGCTGATAGCGGCGCAACTCATCGAAGTTCAAACCACGGCCACGCAGGCGCGAGGCATGGTTTCCGGCAAGGATGCTACCCTGGGGCTGGCGCGCCAGAAAACTCAGGTCACGGGCCTTGAACTCCAGCGCCATCAATTGCGCCAGAGACACGTAGACCAGACCGTCCGTGTTCACGCCGGAATCGCCACTTTATCCAGCAAACGGTCGAGCACCTGATCAGCAGTCACGCCATCCGCGACCGCGTCGTAGCTCAATTGCAGGCGATGGCGCAGCACCGGATGCACCACGGCGCGCACGTTATCCGGCGAAACAAAATCCTGGCCCTGCAACCACGCGTCGGCCCGCGCACAACGATCCAGGCCGATGCCGCCACGGGGACTGGCACCGATGCTGATCCAGCGTCCGAGGTCTTCGTCGTAATCGGCCGGGTGGCGAGTGGCGTTGATCAGGTCGATCAGATAGCGGTCGATGGCCGGTGATACGTGCACCGCGCTGACCTCCTTGCGCGCAGCGAAAATCACTTCCTGTGACAGGCTGAAGCCCTTGCCCGGTGCGGTGTTCGCACCCTGGGCAAACTCCTCGGCGCGCAACAGGCGCAGCACCTGGCTTTCATTGTCGGCGCTGGGGTAATCCAGCAGCACCTTCATCAGGAACCGGTCCATCTGCGCTTCCGGCAACGGATAAGTGCCTTCCTGCTCGATCGGGTTTTGCGTGGCGACCACAATGAACAGCTCCGGCAGCACATGGCTGGTGCCGGCCACGGTAATCTGCCGTTCCTCCATGGCTTCCAGCAGCGCCGCCTGCACCTTGGCCGGGGCGCGGTTGATCTCGTCGGCGAGGATCAGATTGCCGAACAGCGGGCCTGGCTGGAAGCGGATCTCGTTTTGCCCGGCGACCTGATGCAGCACTTCGGCGCCGGTGATGTCCGAGGGCAGCAAGTCGGGGGTGAACTGGATGCGGCTCATCTTCGCGTCCAGATGCGTGGCCAGCGCCTTGACCGTGCGCGTCTTGGCCAGCCCCGGCAGGCTTTCGAGCAGCAAATGCCCGTTGGCCAGCAGGCCAAGGAGGATCTGCCGAATGACCTGATCCTGGCCGAGTACGGCTTCGGCGATGCTCGCTTGCAGGGCATTGAGGTCGGTGAGCGTGGTCATGGGACAGTCCTTTGTGGCCGGTCTAAAAAAACGCCAGGGTCATGTTGACGGCAATTCCGTTGCCTTCAGGGCGGTTCTTGGTGTCGAACTCCGGCACCCAACGCGCACTGATGTTGGCCTGAGCGTCAGCGAATTTTCCGGCCCAGGCGACCACCGGCCCGGCGCCGACGGAGCGTCCACGGAAGCCATTCAGGCTGTCGGCGGTCTGCCCCTTGTCGTCGGTGATTTGCTGGATATAACCCGCCGCCAGACCGGCGCTCCAGCCACTGCCGAAGCCATGAGTCCACAAGGCGTCGAGGGTGAAAATATTGCCGTTGCGGTAATCGGTGGCGGTGTTTTCGGTGTAGAACTCCAGGCCACTGGACAGGGTGAACTCGCCACCCTTGCCGTCCAGATGGGTGAAGGCCACGGTGGGCATGAACGTGTAATTGTTCTGCCCCGGGTTGGCCAGGCGATTGTCGTTGTAGGCGCCGGTCGGCACGTAGATCGGCAGGGAGAACGCGATGTGGTTCAACTCGTCGAAGTGGTAGCCGGCGGCAATCGGGGTGACCAGCGCGTCGGCGAACTGAGTCCCGGAATCGCTGGTGCCGAGGGTGCGTCCGCGCGGGCCGGTGATGGCTGCGTCAATGTCGGTGTACTGCACTGGAACGCCGATTGCCGAGGCGAAGTTCCATGGGCCTTTGCCGGTGTCCCAGATGTGCGTCAGGTTGGTCATGGTGTAGGACACTTTCATGTCGATCCCGGCACTGACTTCACCGGAAATCGGCGCGCCGCGACTGCCCTTGAGCGATCCGTCGTACCAGATGCTGGTGACCGAGACTACCCAGCCCGGTTCGGGCGGGATGATCCCGGCGTTGGAATACACCTGTTGCCCGGTGATTGGCCGGCCCACGCCACCTTCAGCTGCATAGAGTTGAGTACTGCCGATCATGCACAGCGCCAGCAGCGGACGCACAACGTAAGGCTTGACCATCACTGGCTCCGTTTATTGTTTTGAGTTGACCGGGTTGAGCAGCGGCATCTTCCATTCGCCGCTGGCCACTTCCGGCTTCGGCAGGTACAGGCGCAACACGCCGTAGAACGGCCCGTTCGGTGCCGGCAGCCAGTTGGCCTGCTTGTCCTTGCCGGGATTTTTGTGCTGCACGTAGAGGGTCAGCCCGCCGTCGGCATCGAGCTTCAAGTCGGGCAGCATCCGCGAGTTGATCAGGTAGCGATTGAGCGGGTTGGCCACCAGCAATTTGCTCTTGCCGTCATACATGGTCAGCGACCAGAAGGCGTCGGCCGGGGGCAGGGCGCCTTTGTCGAAATGCAGGGTGTAGTCGTGTTTCGCCGCGTCGACCGGCTGGCCGTCCTTGTCGACGAAATAACCGATGTAGTTCGCCTCTTCGGCAGAGTTGCCGAAAATGCTCATGTTGGCGCCGGCGTAGCGATACAGGTAATTGCCCTTGAGGTGATCGCGGGTGCCAAACAGGTCACCACTGCTGATTTCGTGCGTGTCGACCTTGTCTTTCTTGAACGCGGCGAATTCCGCTTTGGCATCACTGATGCCGTCTTCAAGGGCCTTGCGTTGCTCGGCGCTGAGCTGTTTCAGGTCGAATGGCTGACCGGCACCGATGCCGATTTTGGCGAAGCGCGCGAGCAGGTCTTTTTCGACGTCCTGCGGCGGAGTGAAGGCGAGCATGAAGTTCAGGTAGCGAAACAGCTCCGGCGTTTCGCTCATGGTCGGCGTCGGTTTCGGCCAACTGACTTTCGGTGCTGGCGCCGGAGCTTTCTGTTTCACGTATTTGCTCAGCGGCTCGACCTTGTAGCCTTTCTGGATCTGCCTGACCTTGCCCAGATCTTTTTCGTCGAACAGCTGCGTGCGGTACAGCGCGTAGGCGATGTTGCTTTCGCTGCGCACCAGGCGGTCGATGTTGATCGGCTGCTGACCCTGCCAGTCAGGCCCGGCGATCATGAAATGGCCACCGTTATTCCCGGTGCTGCGGGTGCCCAGATAAGCGAAGTTCTGCGTGTAGGCGTCGATCAGTTGTACCGAGTAATAACGGTGCTCTTCGATCGGCGGCAAGGTCAGGATCAGCGGTTCGCTGCGCAAGTCCATCCAGACGAACGAGTAGGGCGTGTCGGCGTTCGGCGTGACGAACGCGGTGTCCTTGGCGGTGAAGGCCTTGGCGGTATTGCCGATCTGGTTGAACGGTGCCTTGAAGTTCGGGCTCTTGCTGTCCACGGCCTGGGTGTAGAGGGTCTTGTACATCTCCACGACCGGGAAGCCATACAGATAAGCGTCCTTGGCGATGCCTCGGGCTTCTTCGGGGCTGGCGCTGAAACCCTGAGCACCGACGCCGCAGCTGGCGAACAGGGTCATCAGACTGAAACCGGCCGCGCGCAAAGCAATGTGCATGGGTATTTCCTTATTTTCCGAATGTCACGTTGATCCCGGCGAACAGGGTGAACTGCGGCACGCCATCGCCTTTGCGTTCGACGGTCCACTGCGGTTCGAGGAAGGCGTTGAGAATGTTGCTGCCGGACTTCCAGACCTTGCCCGCACCCAGCCCGATCGGGATGTAGTGGGTGTTGTTCTTCAGGTCGAAGGTCCAGGTGCCGGTGGAGCGCAGATACCAGCCTTTTTCCAGGTTATGGATGATGAACGGCTGCATGGTTGCGGTTTCGACGTGGGCACGGTCGTGGTCGCCGGCGAACGAGCTCTGGTACTGCACCAGCGCACCGAGCAAGCCGCGCGGCGACGAATCGATCGCTACCGCAGCGAGGCCGGCCTGCCATTTACCGGTGCCCAATTCATCCTCGGCAGCGGTCGGCGCGGTGATCTGCGGGCCGATGCCCAACTGCACGCCGTCGGTCTTGAGCAGGAAAATGTCGAACAGATTGAGATCGCCGATGCCGGTGCTGTAGCCGCCGTGCGGATCGGGGCGGGTGCTGATCGGCATGGTTGCGCGCAACAACTGCGGCACGCCGATGACATCGTTGGGCGCAATCGGCAACGTGCCGCGCAGCAAAGCATCGTTGGTGTGCAGGTTGCTGTCGAACAGCTTCGGTGTGTAGTAATCCTGCAGGTTGGCGCCGGGCGCCAGGTTCAGCGGGTTGTTGCTTTTGTTGGCCTCTTCGGCGTTATTCGCCAGAGCACAAAACACAGGCGCCAGCGAACTCGCCAGCAGCAAGGCGTGAATCCCCAGTTTTTTCGACATGATCCCCGTTTCCCTGGTGGCTACTGCATGGACGTCCCGGCGCTTCTCGGCCGTTGGACGTATTCCCTTTCTTATCAAGCCTGTAGGACACGTCTGAATGACGCTAGCAGCTAATGGGGAGTTAGCCAGTCGAAGGGATTAATTCTTTGGTTTTGTCTACAGAGTCACATTAAAGGTGGGCGTCAAGATTTTTCGCCCCTGTAGGAGCTGCCGCAGGCTGCGATCTTTTGATTTTGCTCTTTAAGGTCAACGTCAAAAGATCGCAGCCTGCGGCAGCTCCTACAGGGGCAGGGTTTATCCGTTTTTCTTTGCTTGTTCGCGGATCCGCTCTTCCTGCGCTCGGGCTTCGGGGGTGAATTCGGCGCCGAAATCTTCGGCAGAGAAGATCTGGCGGATTTCGATATCAGAGTCGCCCGGCATGGGGTTTGGGCAGCGCTTGACCCATTCGATGGCTTCTTCTTTCGATTTCACTTCCCAGATCCAGTAGCCGGCCACCAGCTCCTTGGTCTCGATGAACGGGCCGTCGATGACGGTGCGTTTGTCGCCGGAGAAATGCACGCGGGCGCCTTTGCTGCTCGGGTGCAGGCCATCGGCGTCGATGAGGATGCCGGCCTTGACCAGTTCTTCGTTGAAGTTGCCCATGGCGGTGATCAGCTCTTCACTGGGCATGATGCCGGCTTCGGAGTCGGCGCTGGCTTTGACAAGGATCATGAATCGCATGGTGGTTTCTCCAGGGAATGGGGGGATTCATGGTTTAGTCGAATGGGCCGCGCATGAATCGACAGGTGTCTGAATAAAAGACGCAAAGCTGCGCTTTAACAAACGCAATCCGACACGCTGCACTGCCAAGGTAGGAGCTGCCGCAGGCTGCGATCTTTTGATCTTGTCGTTAAAAACCAATATCAAAAGATTGCAGCCTTCGGCAGCTCCCCGTGCATATTTCAATTCAGGATGTTTAAACGTTGTTTCGATTTTGCGGAACGTTCCCACCAGGTTTTCAGGTTGTCCGTCGGACGTCGGGTCTCTAGCCTGTGCTCGTCGCTGCCAATTCAGCGACCGGGACTGGAAACCCCGATGGGTATTAGTGGCGCGTACACGCCTTTCATAACGTATCCTTGCGCACTTCGAATGTGTGCACTCCGTTATGGCGGCTGTGCGCGGGGGACCTTCGGGTCGTCCGGGTCGCCGCTGCCCGGGTTTCCAACCTGCGTACAGCTGCCACCTCTTCGTCCGGAAACCGAAGGGGGCAGCTCCGACTATTCAGTGGAGTTACACCTATCATCCGACCACGAATAACTGCACAACCGTGACAATTGCAGGAGCAAAGGTTTCGGGAAAGTCAATTGTGCAGAACCCGGCGAAATTCAATGAGATGCGAGGTCTTTCTTTCATCGAAAGACAGGCAGCGCGTACGCAAAGTAGTCCGAAGGACGGTATTTTCATGCCTGCGGATTTACAAGCCATGCTCGAAGCGAATACCGAGGCCCCCCATGATAAGAAAAATGTTTACAAATAGACGTCTTGGCCTATGGCTGGTGGCAGTTTTATCCGTCAATGCGATTTTTTTGGCTTTTCTGATTTTTGGCGATATTGCGAAGGGACACAATATGAAAATGCTCAAAACTAAAGAACCGTTGCTGATTGAAGGGCCAAATGGCGACGAGAATTACTATGTCCTGCCTTTGGGTACTACCCTTTATCACGATAAAAGCTTTCCTGAAGGGCATGACCGTTATGTGGTGTATCTCAATCATAAAGGTGCAATTGCACACGAAGAAGTACCCATGAAGCCTGAGTATGGCGGTTCATTTATAGATCCGCTGTGGCTGACCAATGTTGATGAGGAAACCTTGAAAGAAATTTTCAAACGGTTTCCGCTCTCCAAAACCGATATTGCCGCTGCTATCAAGGCCAATGAAATAACCAAGGATGATCTTGCCGACATCATCCGATCCATGCCCGACTGACCAATTCTTTTAGCTGTCAGTGAAACGAAGCTGTGATCTTTTGATCTTGATGAAAAGATCGCAGCCTGCGGCAGCTCCTACAGGAGAGGTGGGTTGTATACAATTTTTTGCGCAGGCCCCTGACAATTTTCAGTCAGGGCATAGGTCGTCGGACAATTTCGTGGTTAACTTCGGCCTCTTGCATGCTCAATAACCACGTTAAGAAGGACTAAAGTCATGGCTCAAGTCACCCTCAAGGGCAACCCGGTTCAAGTCAACGGCCAGTTGCCACAAGCCGGTTCCAAGGCGCCAGCCTTTTCCCTGGTTGCCGGCAATCTGTCCGACGTCACCCTGAAAGACTTCGCCGGCAAGCGCAAAGTGCTGAACATCTTCCCAAGCGTTGATACCCCGACCTGCGCCACCTCGGTGCGCAAGTTCAACGCTCAGGCCAACGAACTGGCCAACACCGTGGTGCTGTGCATCTCGGCTGACCTGCCATTCGCCCAAGCCCGTTTCTGTGGCGCCGAAGGCCTGGAAAACGTGCAGAACCTGTCGACCCTGCGCGGTGCCGAATTCATCGAAAACTACGGCGTAGCCATCGCTGAAGGCCCGCTCAAAGGCCTGACCGCCCGCGCCGTGGTGGTGCTGGACGAGAACGACAACGTGCTGCACAGCGAGCTGGTCAAGGAAATCGCTGAAGAGCCGAACTACGACGCAGCACTCGCCGTTCTGAAATAAGCGCTTTTACAATTGTTAACGGCCTGGCCCTGTCCAGGCCGTTTTCATTTGTGTATCAGTGTTTTGCCTCACACCTTGAAACGTAAGTTGAAGGTAAATTGCCGGTAAAGCTGCTTTGCTTAAATCCGATCAGTGCTTATCGTTCAGCCTCCCGTAAAAGAAGCCCACGCGCCCAATGGTTAATCAATCCATGCAATCGTCCCCTCGCAACTCCCGTCGCTGGCTGATCAGCCTGCTCGTCCTGTTGGTCATCGCCGTCCTGTGCTGGAAATTCTGGCCCGCCGGTTCGGCCCACAAGGAGGGCGCCGACAAGGCGGCGAGCGGCCACGCCGGACGTTCGGGGATGATGCGGCCGGGCTTCGGCGGCGCGGCCGGGCCGATTCCGGTGCGGGTGGCGCCGGCGGTCACGGGGGACTTCCCGCTGTATTACAAGGCACTGGGCACGGTGACCGCGCTCAACACCATCAATGTGCGCAGCCGGGTCGGCGGTGAACTGGTGAAGATCAACTTCGAGGAAGGGCAGATGGTCAAGGCTGGCGACCTGCTGGCAGAGATCGATCCGCGTCCGTACCAGAACGCCTTGCTCCAGGCTGAAGGCACCTTGCTGCAGAATCAGGCGCAGTTGAAAAACGCTCAGGTCGATGTCGAGCGTTATCGCGGTCTGTACAAGGAAGACAGCATCGCCAAGCAGACCCTGGACACCGCCGAAGCGCTGGTCGGCCAGTACCTGGGCACGGTCAAGACCAATCAGGCAGCGGTCAACGACGCCAAGCTCAATCTCGAATTCACCAAGATCCGCGCACCGATTGCCGGTCGCGTCGGTCTGCGTCAGGTCGACGTCGGCAACCTCGTCGCCGCCAACGACACCACGTTCCTTGCGGTCATCACTCAGACCCAACCGATCAGCGTGGTCTTCACCCTGCCGGAAAACAGTCTCGAAACCGTATTGGCGCGCTACCACAGCGGCGCCAAACTGCCGGCCGAGGCATGGGATCGCGGCGATACCAAAATCCAGGCCAGCGGCGTGCTGCAAAGCCTCGACAACCAGATTGACGTCGCCACCGGCACCCTGAAATTCAAGGCCCGTTACGATAACCGCGACCAGTCGCTGTTCCCCAATCAGTTCGTCAACGTCCATCTGCTGGCCGATACCTTGAAAGGCGTGGTACTGGCACCGTCGGCGGCGATTCAATTCGGCACCAACGGCACGTTCGTTTACGCGTTGGACGGCGACAAGAAAGTCACCATCCGCCAACTGAAGATCGGCGCCAGTGACGGCACCAACACTGTGGTCACCGAAGGCCTCGCCGCGGGCGATCGCGTGGTGCTGGAAGGCACCGACCGCCTGAAGGAAGGCAGCGAAGTGGAAGTGGTCAACGACAGCAATGACGTGCCGACCACCCCGACCGGGCACCTGCAGGGCAAACCCGCCGCCAGTGCACCGGACGCAGCCGCGGCTGACAAGGCCAAGAAGGGCGCATGAACATTTCGCGGCTGTTCATCCTCCGTCCGGTAGCCACCACCCTGAGCATGCTGGCCATTGTGCTGGCCGGCCTGATTGCTTATCGCCTGCTGCCGGTCTCGGCATTGCCGCAGGTCGATTATCCGACCATTCGCGTCATGACCCTGTACCCCGGCGCCAGTCCGGACGTGATGACCAGTGCCGTCACCGCGCCGCTCGAACGTCAGTTCGGGCAGATGCCGGGCCTGACGCAAATGGCCTCGACCAGTTCCGGCGGCGCTTCGGTGCTGACCCTGCGCTTCAGCCTCGACATCAACATGGACGTCGCCGAACAGCAGGTGCAGGCCGCGATCAACGCCGCGACCAACCTGCTGCCGACCGACTTGCCGGCGCCGCCGGTGTACAACAAGGTCAACCCGGCGGATACCCCGGTGCTGACCCTGGCGATCACCTCGAAAACCATGCTCCTGCCCAAGCTCAATGATCTGGTCGATACGCGCATGGCGCAGAAGATCGCCCAGATCAGCGGCGTCGGCATGGTCAGCATTGCCGGCGGCCAGCGGCAGGCGGTGCGGATCAAGGTCAACCCGGAAGCCCTCGCGGCGAACAGCCTGAACCTGGAAGACGTGCGCACGCTGATTGGCGCGTCCAACGTCAACCAGCCGAAAGGTAACTTCGACGGCCCGACCCGGGTCTCGATGCTCGACGCTAACGACCAACTGACGTCGCCCAAGGACTACGCCAACCTGATTCTCGCCTACAAGAACGGCGCGCCGCTGCGTCTGAAGGATGTGGCGGAAATCGTCGACGGCGCGGAGAACGAACGTCTCGCCGCGTGGGCCAACCAGAATCAGGCAGTGCTGCTCAATATCCAGCGTCAGCCAGGCGCCAACGTCATCGAGGTGGTCGACCGGATCAAGGCGTTGCTGCCGAGCATCACCGACAACCTGCCGGCCGGGCTCGATGTCACCGTGCTCACCGACCGCACCCAGACCATCCGCGCCTCGGTCACCGACGTGCAGCACGAACTGCTGATCGCCATTGTATTGGTGGTGATGGTGACGTTCCTGTTTCTGCGGCGTGCCAGTGCGACGATCATCCCGTCGGTTGCGGTGCCGCTGTCGCTGATCGGTACGTTTGGCGTGATGTACCTGGCCGGCTTCTCGGTCAACAACCTGACCTTGATGGCGCTGACCATCGCCACCGGTTTTGTGGTCGACGATGCGATCGTGATGCTGGAAAACATCGCGCGTTTCATCGAGGAGGGTGATAGCCCGATGCAGGCAGCGCTGAAAGGCGCGAAGCAGATCGGCTTTACCCTCATTTCGCTGACCCTGTCGCTGATCGCGGTACTGATTCCGCTGCTGTTCATGGCTGACGTGGTCGGACGACTGTTTCGCGAGTTCGCCATCACTCTGGCGGTAGCGATCCTGATTTCCCTGGTGGTCTCGCTGACCCTGACGCCGATGATGTGCGCGCGCTTGCTCAAACGTGAGCCGGAAGCCCACGAGCAGGGCCGCTTCTACCGGGCCAGCGGCGGCTTCATCGACTGGATGATCGCCGCGTACGGGCGCAAGTTGCAGTGGGTGCTCAAACACCAGCCGCTGACCCTGTTGGTGGCTATCGGTACGCTGGCGCTGACCGTGTTCCTTTATATGGTGGTGCCCAAGGGCTTCTTCCCGGTGCAGGACACCGGGGTGATCCAGGGCATCTCCGAAGCGCCGCAGTCGATTTCCTTCGCGGCCATGGGCGAGCGCCAGCAGGCGCTGGCCAAGGTGATTCTCGAAGATCCGGCGGTCGAGAGCCTGTCGTCCTACATCGGCGTCGACGGCGACAACGCCACGCTCAACAGCGGTCGCTTGCTGATCAACCTCAAACCCCACGGCCAGCGTGACCTGAGCGCCACCGAGGTGATCGCGCGCCTGCAACCGCAACTGGACAAACTGGTCGGTATCCGCCTGTTCATGCAGCCGGTGCAGGATCTGACCATCGAGGATCGGGTCAGCCGCACCCAGTACCAGTTCAGCATGTCCTCACCGGATGCCGAACTGCTCAGCCAGTGGAGCGGGCGTCTGGTCGAGGCCCTGGCCCAGCGTCCGGAACTGACCGACGTTGCCAGCGACTTGCAGGATAAAGGCCTGCAGGTCTATCTGGTGATCGACCGCGATGCGGCTTCGCGCCTCGGTGTCTCGGTGCAGAACATCACAGATGCGCTGTATGACGCCTTCGGTCAGCGGCAGATCTCGACCATTTATACGCAGGCTAGCCAGTACCGCGTGGTGCTGCAGGCGCAGGCCGGGGAGAAGATCGGCCCGGCGGCGCTGGATCAGATTCACGTCAAGACCACTGACGGTGCGCAGGTGCGCCTGTCGAGCCTGGCCCATGTCGAAGAGCGTCAGGCGCAACTGGCAATCACCCACATCGGCCAGTTCCCGGCGGTGATGATGTCGTTCAATCTCGCACCTGGTGTGGCGCTGGGGCATGCGGTGGACATCATCGATCAGGTGCAGAAGGACATCGGCATGCCGATTGGCGTGCAGACCCAGTTTCAGGGTGCGGCCGAAGCGTTCCAGGCGTCGCTGTCGAGCACATTGCTGCTGATTCTGGCGGCGGTGGTGACCATGTACATCGTGCTCGGCGTGCTTTACGAAAGTTACATTCACCCGATCACCATTCTCTCGACCCTGCCGTCGGCGGCGGTGGGTGCCTTGCTCGCGTTGCTGCTCAGCGGCAACGATCTGGGGATGATCGCGATCATCGGCATCATCCTGCTGATCGGTATCGTCAAGAAAAACGCGATCATGATGATCGACTTCGCCCTCGACGCCGAACGCACCCAGGGCATGGCGCCGGAGCAGGCGATCTATCAGGCGGCGCTGCTGCGCTTCCGGCCGATTCTGATGACCACTCTAGCGGCGCTGTTCGGCGCGGTGCCGTTGATGCTCGCCACCGGTTCCGGGGCTGAGTTGCGTCAACCACTGGGTCTGGTGATGGTCGGCGGCTTGCTGGTGAGCCAGGTGCTGACCCTGTTCACCACGCCGGTGATCTACCTGTATTTCGACCGCCTCGGTCGGCGCTTTGGCAAGACCGATGCCGACCGTGATGAGGTGGTTGTATGAATTTGCAGCACCTCATCCACTGTGGGAGCGAGCCTGCTCGCGAAAGCGCTGGATCAGTCACCATCAACGTTGAATGTCAGACCGTATTCGCGAGCAGGCTCGCTCCCACAGTGGGTAGGTGTGTGGATGGGGCTTGCGGTCAATGAACCTCTCCGGTCCTTTCATCAAGCGCCCGGTCGCGACCATGCTCCTGAGTCTGGCGATCATGCTGCTGGGCGGTGTCAGTTTCGGCCTGTTGCCGGTATCGCCGCTGCCGCAAATGGATTTCCCGGTGATCGTGGTCCAGGCCAGTCTGCCCGGCGCCAGTCCCGAGGTGATGGCGTCCACGGTGGCGACGCCGCTGGAGCGTTCGTTCGGGGCGATTGCCGGTGTCAACACCATGAGCAGCCGCTCCAGCCAGGGTTCGACCCGGGTCATTCTGCAATTCGACCTCGACCGTGATATCAACGGCGCGGCGCGGGAAGTGCAGGCGGCGATCAACGCTTCACGCAACCTGTTGCCGAGCGGGATGCGCAGCATGCCGACCTACAAGAAGGTCAACCCGTCGCAGGCACCGATCATGGTGCTGTCGCTGACCTCGGATGTGCTGGAAAAAGGCCAGCTCTACGACCTGGCCTCGACCATCCTCTCGCAGAGCCTGTCCCAGGTGCAGGGCGTAGGTGAAGTGCAGATCGGCGGCAGTTCGCTGCCGGCGGTGCGTATCGAACTTGAACCGCAGGCGCTGAACCAGTACGGCGTGGCGCTCGACGATGTGCGTAAGACCATCGCCGGGGCCAACGTGCGCCGGCCCAAGGGCTCGGTCGAAGACGGCGAGCGCCTGTGGCAGATCCAGGCCAACGACCAGTTGGAGAAAGCCAAGGATTACGAGTCGCTGATCATCCATTACAAGGACGGTGCGGCCCTGCGTCTGAAAGACGTGGCCAAAGTCAGCGACGGCGTCGAAGACCGTTACAACAGCGGTTTCTTCAACGATGACGCGGCGGTGCTGTTGGTGATCAACCGCCAGGCCGGTGCCAACATCATCGAGACGGTCAACGAGATCAAGGCGCAGTTGCCGGCGTTGCAAGCGGTGCTGCCGGCCAGCGTCAAACTGAACCTGGCGATGGACCGCTCGCCGGTGATCAAGGCCACGCTGCACGAAGCGGAAATGACCCTGCTGATCGCCGTGGCGCTGGTGATTCTGGTGGTGTTCCTGTTTCTCGGGAATTTCCGCGCCTCGCTGATTCCGACGCTGGCAGTGCCGGTGTCGCTGGTCGGCACCTTTGCGGTGATGTACCTCTATGGCTTCTCGCTGAACAACTTGTCGCTGATGGCGCTGATTCTGGCTACCGGACTGGTGGTGGACGATGCCATCGTGGTGCTGGAAAACATTTCCCGGCACATCGACGAAGGCGTCAAACCGATGCAGGCTGCCTACCTCGGGGCCAAGGAAGTCGGATTCACCTTGCTGTCGATGAACGTGTCGCTGGTGGCGGTGTTCCTGTCGATCCTGTTCATGGGCGGGATTGTCGAGAGCCTGTTCCGCGAGTTTTCCATCACCCTGGCAGCAGCCATCGTGGTCTCGCTGGTGGTCTCGCTGACCCTGACGCCAATGCTCTGCGCGCGCTGGCTCAAGCCGCACACGCCGGGCCAGGAAAACCGCCTGCAACGCTGGAGCCGTCGCGCCAACGACTGGATGGTCGGCAAATACGCGACCAGCCTCGATTGGGTGCTGCGCCACCGCCGTCTGACTTTGCTCAGCCTGATCATTACGGTCGGGGTCAACGTCGCGCTGTACGTGGTGGTGCCGAAGACCTTCATGCCGCAGCAGGACACCGGCCAGTTGATCGGTTTCGTCCGGGGTGACGACGGTCTGTCGTTCAGCGTGATGCAGCCGAAAATGGAAACCTTCCGCCGTGCCGTGCTCAAGGACGAAGCAGTGGAAAGCGTCGCCGGGTTCATCGGCGGCACCAACGGCACCAATAACGCGTTCATGCTGGTGCGCCTGAAGCCGATCAAGGAGCGCAACCTGTCGGCGCAGAAAGTCATCGAACGCTTGCGTAAGGAAATGCCCAAGGTGCCCGGCGCCCAGTTGATGCTGATGGCGGATCAGGATCTGCAATTCGGCGGTGGTCGCGAGCAGACCACCTCGCAATACAGCTACATCCTGCAAAGCGGCGATCTGGGGGCGTTGCGCGAGTGGTACCCGAAAGTGGTGACCGCGCTGCGCGCACTGCCGGAGCTGACGGCGATCGACGCCCGCGAAGGACGCGGCGCACAGCAGGTGACGTTGATTGTCGACCGTGATCAGGCCAAGCGCCTGGGAGTCGACATGAACATGGTCACGGCGGTGTTGAACAACGCCTACAGCCAGCGGCAGATTTCGACGATCTACGACAGCCTCAACCAGTATCAGGTAGTGATGGAGGTCAATCCGAAATACGCGCAGGATCCGGTGACGCTCAATCAGGTGCAGGTGATTACCGCTGACGGTGCGCGGATTCCGTTGTCGACCATCGCCCATTACGAAAACAGCCTGGAAGACGACCGCGTCAGCCACGAAGGCCAGTTCGCCTCCGAAAGCATCGCGTTCGACATGGCTGAAGGCGTGACCGTGGAGCAGGGCAGTGCTGCGATCGAGCGGGCGATTGCCAAGGTCGGTCTGCCGGAAGACGTGATCGCGAAAATGGCCGGCACCGCCGATGCCTTTGCCGCGACGCAGAAGAGTCAGCCGTTCATGATCCTCGGTGCGCTGCTCGCGGTGTATCTGGTGCTGGGTGTGCTGTATGAAAGCTACATTCACCCGTTGACGATTCTCTCGACCTTGCCGTCGGCCGGGGTCGGTGCGCTGTTGTCGATCTATGCGCTGGGCGGCGAGTTCAGCCTGATCTCCCTGCTCGGCTTGTTCCTGCTGATCGGGGTGGTGAAGAAAAACGCGATCCTGATGATCGACCTGGCGCTGCAACTGGAACGCCATCAGGGCCTGTCGCCGCTGGAGTCGATCCGCAGCGCCTGCCTGCAACGGCTGCGGCCGATTCTGATGACCACCCTGGCGGCGATCCTCGGCGCCTTGCCGTTGCTGCTCGGCCGCGCGGAAGGCGCAGAAATGCGCCAGCCGTTGGGCCTGACCATTATCGGCGGCCTGATCTTCAGCCAGGTCCTGACCCTTTACACCACGCCTGTGGTTTACCTCTATCTCGACAAGCTGCGCCACCGCTTCAACAAGTGGCGTGGCGTGCGTACTGACGCCGCTCTGGAAACTCCGCTATGACTGACCGTTCGCTTCTCAATCTGGCCACTGCGCGCGGCTCGCGCCTGTTGAGCCTGTCGCTGTGCGTGGCGATGCTCAGTGCCTGCGCCGTCGGCCCGGACTATCAGCGTCCGCAGACCGCCGAGGTCGCGCAATACAAGGAGGCCAAGGGCTGGCGTCAGGCCAATCCGAGCGATTCGCTGGCGCGCGGCGCCTGGTGGGAGCTGTACGGCGATCAGCAGCTCAATGGCCTGATCGAAAAACTTAACAGTTCCAACCAAACCGTCGCGCAATCCGAAGCCCAGTTCCGTCAAGCCCAGGCCTTGGTACGTAGCGCCCGTGGGGCGTTTTATCCCAGTGTCGACCTGAGCGTGGGCAAGACCCGTTCCAGCCAGGGCACCGGCAGCAGCAGTTCGAGCCTGAGCAGTTCCGCCAGCGGCATTCGTGACACCTACAACGCGCAATTGGGTGTGAGTTGGGAGGCTGATATCTGGGGCAAATTGCGCCGAGGTCTGGAAGCCAACGAGGCCAGCGCCCAGGCGAGCTTCGCCGATCTGGCCGCGATGCGCCTGAGCCAGCAGTCGGAGCTGGTGCAGAATTACTTGCAACTGCGGGTCATCGACCAGCAGAAGCGCCTGCTCGAAGCCACCGTCGCGGCCTACGAAAAATCCCTGCAAATGACCCAGAACCAGTACCGCGCCGGGATTTCCGGGCGCGATGCGGTGGCGCAGGCGCAGACCCAGTTGAAAACCACTCAGGCCGATCTGGTCGACCTGATCTGGCAGCGGGCGCAGTTTGAAAATGCCATCGCCGTGCTCACCGGGCAGGCGCCGGCCGAATTCAGCATCGCTGAAACCCAGAACATTCCGAATCTGCCGCAGATTCCCTTGAGTCTGCCTTCGCAACTGCTGGAGCGGCGTCCGGACATCGCTTCGGCGGAGCGCTCGGTAATCGCCGCCAATGCCAATATCGGCGTAGCCAAAGCCGCGTATTACCCCGACCTGACCCTGAGCATGAGCGGCGGCTACAGCAGCAGTACCTCGAAAAATCTTTTAACGCTGCCGAACCGTTTCTGGTCGGTCGGGCCGAAACTGGATTTGCCGATATTCGACGGTGGTATTCGTTCGGCCGAGGTTGACCGTACCGAGGCGGTGTATGACCAGACCGTCGCCAAGTATCGCCAGACCGTGCTCGACGGCTTCCGCGAAGTGGAAAACTATCTGGTGCAACTGAAGGTGTATGAAGACGAGGCGGCGGTGCGTCAGGAAGCACTGGATGCTGCACGCGACTCGCTGCGCCTGACCCAGAACCAGTACAAGGCCGGGTTGATTGCCTACATCGATGTGGTTGTGGTGCAAGCTACGGCGCTGAGCAACGAGCGGACTGTGCTGAACATTCTGCAGAACCGCTTGATCGCCAGTGTGCAATTGATTGCGGCGCTGGGTGGCGGCTGGGACGGACAACTCAATGTCAGCGACAATCGCTGATCCGTTAGAGCGAGCCTGCTCGCGAAGGCGTCAGTTCGGTCGATATCTGCGATGAACGTGCTGGCTTTTTCGCGAGCAGGCTCGCTCCCACATCAATCGCGCTGATTGCCGGAATCCTGGGAACGAGGCCCGGGCCAGAGCCTCGCAAAACCATCAAACAAGCGTTTCATCGGCTTGATGGCAAAATGATTACTTTGTCAGTGCGTTCTTCTGCGCAATCAGTACAATCGCCGCATTTGCCCGGCCGAGAATGGACGCAGTACGGCGCGGGTGGTCGCGAGAATCTTCATGCTCATCGGTAATTATTCCTTCACCCTGGTTTTCATTTCTTTGTGTGTGGCGATCCTCGCGTCCTACACCGCGCTCGATCTGACCGGGCGCATCGCCAGCGCCCGTGGGCGCGCAGTGCATTTCTGGACGGCCGGCGGTGCACTGGCGATGGGGGTCGGCGTCTGGTCGATGCACTTCATCGGCATGTTGGCCTTCAAGCTGCCGATCGACTTGGGCTACGACATTGCGATTACCGCGCTGTCGCTGCTGATTGCCGTGCTGTCCTGCGGGTTTGCCCTGTGGCTGGTCAGCCAGCCGAAACTGCCGATTTGGCAATTGGCCTTTGGCGCTTTGGTCATGGGCGCCGGCATCAGTGCAATGCATTACACCGGCATGGCCGCGCTGCGCATGACGCCTGGCATCGATTACGACCCGACCCTGTTCGGCGCCTCATTGCTGATCGCGGTCGGGGCCTCGGCGGCGGCGTTATGGATCGCCTTCCGCCTGCGCCAGCACTCGCCTTATGTGCGTCTGATTCGTGGTGGTGCGGCAGTGATCATGGGCATCGCGATTGTCGGCATGCACTACACCGGCATGGCCGCCGCGCAATTTCCTGACGGCAGTTTCTGCGGTGCAACGCTCGACGGCCTCAAGGGCAACGGCCTCGACAATCTGGTGCTGATCACCACGCTGGCGGTGCTGTCGATCGCCTTGCTCACTTCGATTCTCGATGCGCGCCTTGAAGCGCGTACCGCCGATCTGGCGCATTCGCTGACCCTGGCCAACCGTGAACTGACGCAACTGGCATTGCACGACACTCTGACCGGCCTGCCGAACCGCATGCTGCTGGACGACCGGATCAATCAGGCGATGAAGAAGGTCGAGGAGCAGGGCGGTTGTTTTGCGTTGATGTTTATCGATCTGGACGGTTTCAAACCGGTCAACGATGCCTTCGGCCACCACATGGGTGACCAGTTGCTGCGTGAAGTCGGGGTGCGCCTGCGCGAAGATCTGCGCAGTCAGGATACGCTCGCGCGAATTGGCGGCGACGAGTTCGTGCTGCTGGTGCGTCTGAGCGAACCCGACGATGCTCTGGGGCTGGCCGCGCGTCAGGTCGGGTTGCTCGGTCAGGCGTTCCGCGTGGCCGAGCACGACTTGCAGATTTCTGCCAGCGTCGGCATTGCCCTGTACCCGGGCAACGGCCTGAGCGCCCAGGAACTGCTGATGAATGCCGACGCGGCGATGTATCACGCCAAGGGCAGCGGCAAAAACGGTTACAGCTTCTTCGATGCTTCGATGAACAGCAACGCGCGCAAGCAGTTGCAGCTGTTGCAGGATCTGCGCGCCGCGCTGGAACACAGTCAGTTCAGCCTGTATTTCCAGCCCAAATTCGACGCCATCAGTGGTCGTCCGGTCGGTGCCGAAGCGCTGCTGCGCTGGCAGCATCCGACCCAGGGCATGTTGCTGCCCGACAAATTTATCGATCTGGCAGAGAAGACCGGCCTGATCATCGCCATCGGTGAATGGGTGCTCAATGAAGCTTGCCGGCAGATGCGCGAATGGTACGTGCTCGGTTACACCGACTGGCGCATTGCGGTGAACCTCTCGGCCTTGCAGTTCTGCCACGCGGGGCTGGTGCAGAGCGTGGCCAAGGCGCTGGCGACCCACCACCTGCCGGCCAACAGCCTGACCCTGGAAATCACCGAAACCACGGCCATGAGCGACGCGGATGCGAGCATGAAGGTGTTGCAGGAGTTGTCCGACATGGGCGTCGACCTGTCGATCGACGACTTCGGCACCGGTTATTCGAGCCTGATGTACCTCAAGCGTTTGCCGGCCAACGAGCTGAAGATCGACCGCGGTTTTGTCCGGGATCTGGAGCATGACAGCGATGACGCAGCCATCGTCTCGGCGATTGTGGCGTTGGGCCAGGCACTCGGTTTGCGCATTGTAGCCGAGGGCGTGGAGACCGGCGTGCAGCAGGATTTCCTGACGCAGTTGGGCTGTGATTCGTTGCAGGGCTATCTGTTGGGGCATCCGATGCCGGCGGACGCGTTCATGCAGAACATTGCCCGTGGAGAGGCTTTGGCGGCAGTCTGACTGCATTCTGTGGCGAGGGAGCTTGCTCCCGTTGGGGCGCGAAGCGGCCCCGTTTTTACTCGGTTTCACTGTGTTGCCCGGAGTCACGGCTGCTTCGCAGCCGAGCGGGAGCAAGCTCCCTCGCCACAAAAAAACATCTCAGTCTCATGCAGGGTTTTGTCTTTGACAGAGCCCATGCAAAACCGCCCAATGGCGGTTATTCTTCAACCCGACTGTTACGTGTGCATTGGGGGGAAGGGCCAGCATGGATAAAGTCATGGTAATCACCGGTGGCGGGCGCGGAATTGGCGCCGCTACGGCGTTGTTGGCTGCCGGGCAGGGCTATCGGATCTGCATCAACTATCAGTCGGATGAACAGGCCGCGCAAAGCGTGCTGGAGCAAGTGCGGGCGCTGGGGGCGCAAGCCATTGCGGTACGCGCCGATGTCAGCATCGAAGACGAAGTGATCGCGCTGTTTCAGCGGGTCGACACCGAATTGGGGCGGGTCACCGCGCTGGTGAACAACGCCGGCACTGTCGGGCACAAGTCGCGGGTCGATGAAATGTCCGAATTCCGCATTCTCAAAATCATGAAAACCAACGTCTTGGCGCCGATCCTCTGCGCCAAGCACGCGATCCTGCGCATGTCACCCAAGCACGGCGGGCAGGGCGGCAGCATCGTCAACGTCTCCTCGGTCGCCGCTCGCCTGGGCTCGCCCAACGAGTACGTCGACTACGCCGCGTCCAAAGGCGCACTCGACACCTTCACCATCGGTCTGTCCAAGGAAGTGGCGGGTGAGGGGATTCGGGTCAACGCGGTGCGTCCGGGCTATATCTATACCGATTTCCATGCACTGAGTGGCGATCCGGATCGGGTCAGCAAGCTTGAATCGGCGATCCCGATGGCCCGGGGCGGGCGCCCGGATGAGGTGGCGGAGGCGATTGTCTGGTTGCTGTCGGACAAGGCTTCTTATGCGACCGGGACGTTTGTTGATTTGGGTGGAGGGCGTTAAGTCCAGAGAGTTTCGCTGTCAGGTCGGCCCTCTTCGCGAGCAGGCTCGCTCCCACATTGGTTCTGTGTCCTGCACAAATCCAGGGTGGGAGCGAGCCTGCTCGCGAAGGCAATAGCCCAGACAACACAGGGCTGTCAGAACGACCGCACAATCCGCCCCAACGTCTCCATCGCCTTCTCCGAATCCTCGGTCCACGGGCTGCCGTAATTCAGGCGAATGCAGTTCCTGAACCGCTGAGTCGGCGAGAAAATCGGCCCCGGCGCGATGCTGATGCCCTGCGCCAACGCCATCTGAAACAACTTCAACGAATCCATCTGCGGTGGCAGTTCCAGCCACAGGAAATAGCCGCCGGCCGGTTGACTAACGCGGGTCTGCGCCGGGAAAAAGCGGGCAATCGCTGCGAGCATCGCGCTTTGCTGTTCTTCCAGGGCGTAGCGCAGTTTGCGCAGATGGCGGTCGTAGCCGCCGTGTTGCAGGTAGTCGGCGATGGCCGCTTGCGCCGGCATCGAGGCACACAGCGAGGTCATCAGTTTCAGCCGTTCGATTTTCTGTGCGTAACGCCCGGCGGCGACCCAGCCGATGCGGTAGCCGGGGGCCAGGCTCTTGGCGAACGAACCGCAGTGCATCACCAGCCCTTCGGTATCGAAGGCCTTGGCCGGTTTCGGTGCCTGCTGACCGTAATAGAGTTCGGCGTAGACATCGTCCTCGATCAGCGGCACCTGATGCCGGCGCAGCAGTTCCACCAGTTCCTGTTTCTTCGCCTCGGGCATGGTCGCGCCCATCGGGTTCTGGAAACTGGTCATGCACCAGCAGGCCTTGATCGGATGGCGCTCCAGGGTCTGGGCGAGCACGCCGAGGTCGATACCGTCGCGCGGGTGCACGGGGATTTCCACGGCTTTGAGTTTCAAGCGCTCCAGCACTTGCAGGCTGGCGTAGAACGCCGGGGCTTCGATGGCCACCAGATCGCCCGGCTCGGTCACCGCTTGCAGGCACAGGTTCAGCGCTTCGAGGGCGCCGTTGGTGATCAGCAGTTCTTCCATCGGCAGCATCAGCCCGCCGACCATGTAGCGCAGAGCGATCTGCCGGCGCAGTTGCGGATTGCCCGGCGACATGTCGGTGACCACCATGCGCGGGTCCATCTCCCGCGCCGCACTGGCCAGCGAACGTGACAGCCGTTGCAACGGGAACAGGGTCGGGCTGGGGAACGCCGAGCCGAAGGGCACGGTGCTCGGATCCTTGATCGATTCCAGCACCGAGAACACCAGTTCGCTGACGTCGACTTCGGTGGAGTCGTTGACGTGGCTGCTGATCACCGGCTCCGAGAACGGACTCGGTGCGTGGGTGTTGACGAAGTAACCGGAGCGCGGCCGTGCGCGGATCAGACCGCGACGTTCCAGCAGGTAATAGGCCTGGAACACCGTGGACGGGCTGACCCCGTAGGTCTGGCTGGCGTAGCGCACCGACGGCACCCGTTGCCCGGGGCCGAGCACGCCGGAGCGGATCAGTTCAGCGATGTCGTCGGCGAATTTTTCGTAGCGTTTCATCTTGGGTCCGGGTTGGGTTCATTCTGGAAGACCGCGGTGCCTTCATTCGCGAGCAGGCTCGCTCCCACACTGGATATCAGTGTCCACAAAACCCTGTGGGAGCGAGCCTGCTCGCGAATGGCCGCGCCGCAGTCTAAGGGATCAGCGATTCATCGGCGCCACAAACCTGCTTTTCGCCACGCTATAAATCTCGGGCTCGTTGCTGTCGGCGATCTTGAAGCTCAAGGTCTGCGAGCTGCTGGCCGGACGTTCGGTGGTCATCGCCACCGACACCGGCACATCGACAATCTCCCCCGGCGCCAGGCTGAGTTCGGTCTTGCCCTGCAACTGGAAGCCGTCGCCGTCCACCAGGCTCAGGTGGTAGTCCTGACGCTGTTGGGTCTTGTTGATGACCTTGAGGGTGTAGATGTTCTCGATCTGGCCCTGACCGTTTTCGCGGAACAGCCCGCGATCCTTGGTCACGTCCAGCGAGACCATCGGCCGTTCGACCAAGGCCAGCGCCAGGGCGCCGATCATCACCAGCAGCACCGCGACGTAACCGATCAGCCGAGGCCGCAGCAGATGGGTCTTGCCGCCCTGCAATTCGCGCTCGGAACTGTAGCGGATCAGGCCGCGCGGGTAATTCATTTTGTCCATGATCGAATCACAGGCGTCGATGCACGCTGCGCAGCCGATGCATTCCATCTGCAGGCCGTCGCGGATGTCGATGCCGGTCGGGCACACCTGCACGCACAACTGGCAATCGATGCAATCACCGAGGCCGGCTTCGGCGGGTTTCACGTCGCGTTTGCGCGGGCCACGGTTTTCGCCACGGGCGACGTCGTAGGAAATCGCCAGGGTGTCCTTGTCGAACATCACGCTCTGGAACCGCGCATATGGGCACATGTGCATGCACACCGCTTCGCGCAGCCAACCGGCGTTGATGTAAGTGGCGGCGGTGAAGAACAGCACCCAGAACAGACTGACCCCGCCGATCTGCAGGGTGAACAGCTCTTCGGCCAGCGGCCGGATCGGCGTGAAGTAGCCGACAAACGTCAGCCCGGTCATCACGCTGATCGCCAGCCACAGGGTGTGCTTGGCCGCGCGCCGGGCCAGTTTGTTCAGGCCCCAGGGCGCCGCTTGCAGTTTGATCCGCTGGTTGCGTTCGCCCTCGGTGACTTTTTCGCACCACATGAAGATCCACGTCCACGAGCTCTGCGGGCAGGTGTAACCACACCAGACCCGGCCGGCGAACACGGTGATGGCGAACAGACCGAACGCAGCAATGATCAGCAGCGCCGAGAGCAGGATGAAATCCTGCGGCCAGAAGGTCGCGCCGAAGATATGGAATTTGCTTTCGGCCAAGTCCCACAGCACGGCCTGACGACCGCCCCAGTTCAGCCACACGGTGCCGAAGAACAGCAGAAACAGAAAGCCTGCGCCGCTGATGCGCAAGGTACGGAACAGGCCGGTGAAACTGCGGGTGTGGATGTGATTGTCGGTGGAGCCGGCCTTCGCCTTCATCGGGCGACCAGGCACATTTTTTATGGTGGGGCTTGCTTCTACGGTTCGGACGGGGATTTGTTCGCTCATGGTCATTCGCTCATCAGCCTCCATCAGGCGGACGAACTATGAGCGCCGATCTGTTTGCATAACAGACTCAGCTATTTGAATAAAAAGCGTATCAGATGGCGTTTGGTACACATCCTGCGACAACTTGAAGCAGCCCGCAGGCGCAGGCGCAAACGCCTATCGCAGGCGTCTGCGCCGGATGTTGATCCGGGTCAGTCAAATCACCGAATCACTCTCGTCGGCCTTCAGGTGCTTGCGACCGTCTTTCGCGCCGGCGACGGTCAAGGCATCCGCCTCTGCTTCGGTGATGTAAACGCGCCGGCCTTCAATCTCAACGAACGACATGGCTTTTTCGCTATCGGTTTTGACTTCCAGCGTGTCGCAGATACGAATTTCTTCACCATTTTCGACGGTGAAAAAACACACTTTTGCTTCGGGATTGGATTCATCGATTCGAACGGGCATGAGGCTGTCCTTTTTTCATGAGTACCTGAAAGGTTAGGGCGCGCGCTTTGCCGATCGTTCTGCGCAACTGATTAATGGTCGCTGCTGTCCATCCACTAACGACCAATAAGAAAGGAGGGAGCGATGAACGCCTGGTGGCATGAAGTGTGGGTGACGCTGCAAGCGGAGTTCGCCGATGTCGGCGATGCCTCGCAACTGACGCGCATCACCGTGCGCCTGTTGATGGCGGCGGTGCTGGGCGGAATTCTCGGTTTCGAGCGGGAGCACAAGGGCAAGGCCGCCGGGGTGCGCACGCACATGTTGGTGGCGTTGGGGGCGGCGCTGTTTGTGCTGGTGCCGCAGACCTCAGGGGCCGAATCCGATGCGATGAGCCGGGTGTTGCAGGGAGTGATCGCCGGGATCGGCTTTCTCGGTGCCGGGACGATTTTGAAGAATCAGGAAGGTGACGAAGGGCACGTGAAAGGACTGACCACGGCAGCCGGGTTGTGGATGACGGCGGCGATCGGCGTGGCGGCCGGGTTGGGCAGGGAAGCGACGGCGCTGCTCAGCACTTTGTTGGCGTTGGGGATTTTCAGCGTGATGCCACGGGTGGTCAGGATGTTTGAGAAGGATGGGGAGAAAAACCAGCACCTGTAACCGATCGTTCCCATGATGGTGGGAACGATCGGCTGGGTGCTTAGACGATCACCGGTGGCATCGTCGTCGGCGGCTCTTCCTTCGGCGGTGGCGTGGTGCCTGGGGGTTCCTGCTCGGGGATCGGCTGTGGCTCGGTCTCGGGCAGGGTGGGTTTGTCGATGTTCGGATCAGGCGTTTCGGCCGGGATCGGGATGTTCATCTGTAGACCTCCGTGTGGCACATGGCGTGAGAAGTGCTTAAGTGGATTGACCACCGTGTGATGAATTCGATCCGCTTTTCTGTCCAGACAAATCCCTGTGAACTTTTCCCCGCGCCGGTCGCTCGGAACCTAAGTGAGTTCAAGTCGGGGCCGGTGCCTCATTGTGAACACTGTTCCGGCACAAGAGCGTCCTTGGGGCGTTAAGGAGAGATGCTCGATGTCTGCTGAAAAACCTTCAGAGCAGAGCTACAACCCTCACATGCCGCTGTCGCAGGCGTTGCTGCTGCCGCGCATCGTGATCGAAAACACCATGCCGACCCTCGATGGCGGGCAGTTTGCCGTGAAGTCGATTGTCGAGCGTGACGTGATCGTCACCAGCAAGGTCTTCGCCGACGGCCATGACAAGCTGGCGGTGCGCATCCGCTGGCGTGCGGAGGGCGAAGAGAGCTGGCACAGCGAGGTGATGAACGAGCTGGGCAATAACAGTTGGCAGGGGCAGTTTCGTCCGGACCGCCAGGGTCGCTATCTGTACTGCATCGAAGCGTGGATCGACCATTTCGCTAGTTTCCAGTACGAACTGGAGAAGAAGCACAACGCCGCCGTCCCGGTGTCGCTCGAACTGCAGGAAGGCCGCAGCATGGTGCAGCAGGCCGCCGAGCGCAGCGACGGTCAGCTCAGCGAGCAACTCGCCGCCTTGCATCATGAATTGTCCGGCCTGCTCGAAACCGAGCAGGTGGCGCTGTTTCTGCACTCGCGCAGTGCGCAATTGATGGCGCAGGCCGATCACCGTGCCTATCTGAGCCTGAGCGCCGAATTCCCGGTGGATGTCGAACGGGAACTGGCCGAGTTTGCCAGTTGGTACGAGCTGTTTCCGCGCTCGATCACCGACGATCCCAAGCGTCACGGCACCTTCAACGACGTGCACTCGCGACTGCCGATGATTCAGGACATGGGTTTTGACGTGTTGTACTTCACGCCGATCCACCCGATCGGCCGCGCCCACCGCAAGGGCCGCAACAATTCCCTGACCGCAGGTCCCGATGATCCGGGCAGTCCGTATGCGATCGGCAGCGAGGAGGGTGGTCATGAGGCGATTCACTCGCAACTAGGCACCCGCGAAGACTTCCGCCGGTTGGTGGCCGCCGCCGCTGAGCATGGCCTGGAAATCGCCCTCGATTTCGCCATTCAGTGCTCGCAGGATCACCCGTGGCTCAAGCAGCATCCGGGCTGGTTCAACTGGCGCCCCGACGGCACGATCAAATACGCGGAAAACCCGCCGAAGAAATACCAGGACATCGTCAACGTCGACTTCTATGCGCCGGACGCCATCCCCAGTCTGTGGGTGGAGCTGCGCGATATTGTGGTCGGCTGGGTCAACGAAGGCGTGAAGATCTTTCGCGTCGACAATCCGCACACCAAGCCGCTGCCGTTCTGGCAATGGCTGATCGCCGATGTGCGGGCGCTGCACCCGGAAGTGATTTTCCTCGCCGAGGCGTTCACCACACCGGCGATGATGGCGCGGCTGGGCAAGGTCGGTTATTCCCAGAGCTACACCTATTTCACCTGGCGCAACACTAAGTCGGAGCTGGCGAGCTACTTCAGTGAACTCAACGAGTCGCCGTGGCGTGAATGCTACCGGCCGAACTTCTTCGTCAACACGCCGGACATCAACCCGGCGTTCCTGCATGAGTCGGGGCGGCCGGGGTTTCTGATCCGCGCGGCGCTGGCGACCATGGGCTCAGGCCTGTGGGGCATGTATTCCGGTTATGAACTGTGCGAATCGGCGCCGGTGCCGGGCAAGGAGGAATACCTTGATTCGGAGAAGTACGAGATCCGCGTCCGCGACTTCAATGCGCCGGGCAACATCATTGCCGAAATCGCCCAGCTCAACCGCATCCGCCGGCAGAACCCGGCGCTGCACACGCATCTGGGGTTGAAAATCTACAACGCCTGGAACGACAACATTCTGTACTTCGGCAAGCGCAGCTTTGACGGCAGCAATTTCATTCTGGTGGCGGTGAGCCTCGATCCGCACAACGTGCAGGAAGCCAATTTCGAACTGCCGCTGTGGGAGATGGGCCTGCCCGACGACGCGACCACCCACGGTGAGGATTTGATGAACGGGCATCGCTGGGACTGGCATGGCAAGTATCAGTTCATGCGCATTGACCCGGCGTACCAGCCGTTCGGGATTTGGCGGATTACTGCCGCGTAAGACCTTGCTCAAAAACTTGTGGTGAGGGGATTTATCCCCGACTGGCTGCGCAGCAGCCACAAAGAACAACTGGGTAAAAACTGAATAAAAGCAGGGCCGCTTCGCAGCCCGTCGGGGATGAATCCCCTCACCACAGAGCCCCTCATCACAGGGCATCCGTGTGGTCTGACAGAATTGAACAGGAGTTTCACATGGCGAAGAAACCCAAGGCAGCCACCTTTATCAAAGACCCGCTCTGGTACAAGGATGCGGTGATCTATCAAGTTCACGTCAAATCGTTTTTCGACTCCAACAATGACGGGATCGGCGACTTTCCTGGCCTGATCGCCAAACTCGACTACATCGCCGAACTCGGCGTCAACACCATCTGGCTGCTGCCGTTCTACCCGTCGCCACGTCGCGATGACGGCTATGACATCGCCGAATACCGCGGTGTGCACAGCGACTACGGGACCATGGCCGACGCCAAGCGCTTTATCGCCGAGGCGCACAAGCGTGGTTTGCGGGTGATCACCGAGTTGGTCATCAATCACACCTCGGATCAGCACCCGTGGTTCCAGCGGGCGCGCAAGGCCAAGCCCGGTTCGGCGGCGCGGGACTTCTATGTGTGGTCGGATGACGATCAGAAGTACGACGGCACGCGGATCATCTTCCTCGACACCGAAAAGTCCAACTGGACCTGGGACCCGGTCGCCGGCCAATACTTCTGGCACCGTTTCTATTCGCACCAGCCCGACCTGAATTTCGACAACCCGCAAGTGATGAAAGCAGTGCTGTCGGTGATGCGTTACTGGCTGGACATGGGCATCGACGGTCTGCGCCTCGACGCGATTCCGTATCTGATCGAGCGCGACGGCACCAACAACGAAAACCTGCCCGAGACCCACGATGTCCTCAAGCAGATCCGTGCCGAGATCGATGCCAATTACCCGGACCGCATGCTGCTGGCCGAGGCCAACCAATGGCCGGAAGACACCCAGCTGTACTTCGGTGACACCGATGCCGAGGGCGTCAACGGCGACGAATGCCACATGGCCTTTCACTTCCCGCTGATGCCGCGTATGTACATGGCGCTGGCCCAGGAAGATCGCTTCCCGATCACCGACATTCTGCGGCAAACCCCGGAAATTCCTGCCAACTGCCAGTGGGCAATCTTCCTGCGCAACCACGATGAGTTGACGCTGGAGATGGTCACCGATAAAGAGCGCGACTACCTGTGGAATTACTACGCCGCTGACCGCCGCGCGCGGATCAACCTCGGCATTCGTCGGCGCTTGGCGCCGTTGATGGAGCGTGATCGTCGCCGCGTCGAGTTGCTCAACAGCCTGCTGCTGTCGATGCCCGGCACGCCGACGTTGTATTACGGCGATGAAATCGGCATGGGCGACAACATCTATCTCGGCGACCGCGACGGCGTGCGCACGCCGATGCAATGGTCGATCGACCGCAACGGCGGATTCTCCCGCGCCGATCCGGCCAGTCTGGTGCTGCCGCCGATCATGGACCCGCAATACGGTTATCTGTCGGTCAACGTCGAGACCCAGGCCGGCGACCCGCATTCGCTGCTCAACTGGACGCGGCGCATGCTCGCTGTGCGCAAGCAATCCAAGGCGTTCGGGCGTGGCACGCTGAAGATGCTTTCGCCGAGCAACCGGCGGATTCTGGCCTACACCCGCGAGTTCACCGACGCCGACGGCAAGCACGAAATCATTCTTTGTGTGGCCAACGTCTCGCGCAGCGCGCAGGCGGCGGAACTCGATCTGTCGGCCTACGTCGGCATGGTCCCTGTGGAGATGCTCGGCGGTAATGCGTTTCCGCCGATCGGCCAGTTGAATTTCCTCCTGACCCTGGCGCCGTATGGTTTCTACTGGTTCGCCCTGGCTGCGGAAAACCAGATGCCGAGCTGGCACGTGGAACCGGCGCAGAGCCTGCCGGACTTCACCACGCTGGTGCTGAAAAAACGCATGGAAGAACTGCTCGAAACGCCGACCCGCAACACCCTGGAGCAGAGCATCCTGCCGAGCTGGCTGCAGAACCGCCGCTGGTTCGCCGGCAAGGACGCGGCCATCGAGCAGGTCAATCTGGCCTATGGCGTGCGCTTCGGCGATGCGCAGCATCCGGTGCTGCTCAGCGAAATAGAAGTCACCAGCGCCGGGCAGACCAGCCGCTATCAACTGCCGTTCGGCTTCATCGCCGAAGATCAGGTCGGGCCGGCGTTGCCGCAGCAACTGGCATTGTCGCGTGTTCGTCGCGGGCGTCAGGTCGGTCTGATCACTGACGCGTTCAGCCTCGAAACGTTTGTCCACGCGGTGCTGCAAGGCATGCAGAGCAACACCGTGCTCAACTCCGAACAGGGCGAGATTCGTTTCGCGCCGACCGCGCAGCTGGAAAAACTCGGCCTCGGTGCCGAATCCGAGGTGCGTTATCTGTCGGCCGAGCAATCGAACAGTTCGGTGGTAATCGGCAACAGTCTGGTGCTGAAGCTGATCCGCAAGGTCGCTTCGGGTGTACACCCGGAACTGGAAATGAGCGCGTACCTGACCGAGGCCGGTTTCGCCAACATCTCGCCCCTGCTCGGCTCGGTGATTCGCCGCGATGGCGCGGGCGAAGACAACCTGCTGATGATCGCGCAAGGCTATCTGAGCAATCAGGGCGATGCCTGGGAATGGACGCAGAACAACCTCGAACGGGCGTTGCGTGATGAGCTGGCGGACGCGATGTCCGAGCAGGAACAGCATTACAACGCCCTCGGCGAACTGAAGGACTTTGCCGGCATGCTCGGCCAGCGTCTGGGCGAAATGCACCAGGTGCTGGCGGCGCCGAGCGACAATCCCGACTTCGCTCCGAAAACCACTAGCGCCAAGGACGCCCAAGCCACCGGCAAGGACGTCGCGGCGCAGGTCGAGCATGCCTTGAAGCTGCTCAAGCAACATCAGAGTCACTTGAGCGCGGCGGATCAGAAAATGGTCGCGCGGCTGCTCGACAACAAAAAAGTCATCCTCGGCCATGTGCAGGAACTCGCGCAGAAAGCCGTTGGCGGCTTGCGGATTCGCGTCCACGGTGACCTGCACCTGGGTCAGGTGCTGGTGATCAAGGGCGATGCCTATCTGATCGATTTCGAGGGTGAACCGGCGCGGCCGCTGCACGAACGGCGCGGCAAACACAGTCCGTACAAGGACGTCAGCGGCGTGCTGCGTTCCTTCGATTACGCGGCGGCGATGACCATCAACGTGCACAACGTCGATCACAGTCCAGAGTCGGAAGCGGCCCGCCATCGCGTTGCCGAGCGCTACCTGCGTGAGGCGCGCGAGGCATTTGTTCAGGCATATCGCCAAGCGGCGGCTAGTCTTGATCATGCTTGGCAGGATCCTGCGGGTGCCGACGCTGCGCTTGCGCTGTTCGGCCTGGAGAAGGCGGCCTATGAAGTGGCCTATGAAGCCGAAAATCGCCCCACGTGGCTGCCCGTGCCGTTGCACGGTTTGTATGGGTTATTGACGGGGCTTAAACCCTTTTCCGATCTTGGTGGAGAGTAGTCATGAGTTTCTCGAACAAGGAACAGGGTCACGCTAAAGAAGCGTTATTGCCGGCGGCGCGGGACATCGACGCCCTGGTGCGCGCTGAACACCACGACCCGTTTTCCATTCTCGGCCCGCACGGTGATGGTGCCGGAGGGCAGTTCATCCGCGCTTATCTGCCGGGTGCGTTGAAAGTCGAAGTGCTGGACAAGGACAGCGGTGAAGAACGCGGCGAACTGCAAGACACCGAAACACCGGGATTGTTTGTCGGTCACTTCGATCAGGCGCGGCCGTACCTACTGCGCACGCGCTGGGCCGGTGGTGAACAGGTCGCGGAAGATCCCTACAGCTTTGGCCAGTTGCTCGGCGAAATGGATTTGTATCTGTTCGCTGAAGGCAATCACCGCGACCTCAGCAGTTGCCTCGGCGCGCAACTGACCACCGTCGATGGCGTCGACGGTGTGCGTTTTGCCGTGTGGGCGCCGAATGCCCGGCGGGTGTCGGTGGTCGGTGATTTCAACGTGTGGGATGGTCGCCGCCATCCGATGCGCCTGCGGCATCCATCCGGGGTCTGGGAGTTGTTCATTCCGCGCCTGCAAGCAGGGGAGTTGTACAAGTACGAAATCCTCGGCGCTCACGGCATCTTGCCGTTGAAGGCCGACCCGATGGCCTTGGCCACCAGCCTGCCGCCGGACACCGCTTCGAAAGTCGCCGCGCCGCTGCAGATCAACTGGCAGGATCAGGACTGGATGAGCGGCCGCCGCGAGCGGCAGAAGCATTCAGCGCCGCTGTCGATCTACGAATTGCATGCCGGCTCGTGGCAGTGCGAACTGGACGATCTGGGCGAAGTCGCTCGCCAGTACACTTGGCCGGAACTGGCCGAACGACTGATTCCTTACGTCAAGGAACTGGGTTTCACCCACATCGAACTGATGCCGATCATGGAGCACCCGTTTGGCGGCTCATGGGGTTATCAGTTGCTCTCGCAATTCGCCCCGAGCGCCCGTTACGGCACGCCGGAGCAGTTCGGCGAGTTCGTCGACGCCTGCCACCGCGCCGATATCGGCGTGATCCTCGACTGGGTGCCAGCGCATTTCCCTACCGATACCCATGGCCTGGCGCAGTTCGACGGCACCGCGCTGTACGAATATGGCAACCCGCTGGAAGGCTTTCACCAGGATTGGGACACGCTGATCTACAACCTCGGGCGCACCGAAGTTCACGGCTACATGCTGGCGTCGGCGCTGCACTGGTTGAAGCATTTCCACATCGACGGTCTGCGCGTTGATGCGGTGGCCTCGATGCTTTATCGCGACTATTCGCGCAAGGCCGGCGAATGGGTGCCGAACCGTCACGGCGGGCGCGAGAATCTGGAGGCGATTGATTTCCTTCGTCACTTGAATGACGTGGTCGAGCTGGAGGCTCCGGGGGCGCTGGTGATCGCCGAGGAATCCACCGCATGGCCGGGCGTCAGCCAGAGCACCCAGCAGGGCGGTCTCGGTTTCGCCTACAAATGGAACATGGGCTGGATGCACGACTCGCTGCACTACATCCAGCAGGATCCGGTGTATCGCGCGCACCATCACAATGAATTGAGTTTCGGCCTGGTTTACGCCTGGTCCGAGCGCTTCATCCTGCCGATCTCCCACGACGAAGTGGTGCACGGCAAGCACTCGCTGATCGACAAGATGCCCGGCGATCGTTGGCAGAAATTTGCCAACCTGCGCGCCTACCTGAGTTTCATGTGGACCCATCCGGGCAAGAAGCTGTTGTTCATGGGCTGCGAATTCGGCCAGTGGCGCGAGTGGAATCACGATCAGCAACTGGACTGGTACCTGCTGCAATACTCGGAACACAAAGGCGTGCAGAAACTGGTCGGCGACCTCAACCGTTTGTACCGCGAGGAACCGGCGCTGCACGATCAGGATGATGCGCCGCAGGGTTTCCAGTGGTTGATCGGCGATGATGCGATCAACAGCGTGTACGCGTGGCTGCGCTGGAGCAAGGACGGAAAACCGGTGCTGGTGGTGGCCAACTTTACTCCGGTGCCGCGTCAGTCGTACCGGGTCGGGGTGCCGTTCGCCGGGCGCTGGAACGAACTGCTCAACAGCGATGCCGACACCTACGCCGGGTCCAATTATGGCAATGGCGGCGGGGCGTTTACCGAAGAGGTGCCGAGCCATGGCCAGTCGTTGTCGCTGGAGCTGAATCTGCCGCCGCTGGCGGTGTTGATTCTCAAGCCGGAGGGTTGATCCGGCACCGTGGTGCTGCAATTCGCGAGCAGGCTCGCTCCCACATTGAATGCATTCTCCTGTGGGAGCGAGCCTGCTCGCGATGGCGTCTTCACCACCGCATCCGCACCCCCAGACTGCCAATCAACCCGTTCAGATCGTTGTCATCCACGTCACTGCTGTAATCGGCGCTGACATACAGGCTGACCGCCGGCGTCACTCGCGCCACCAACCCCAATCCCAACTCGACCGTTGATGACTTGCGGCTGCTGCTGATCTTGTCGACCTGATCGAGAGTCACCGTGTTGCCGGTATACACCGTATGCCAGAGGTTGGTACGCACATAGGGTTCCACTGGCAGGCCGTTCACATCGTAACTCCCTTTGAGGCGGGCGCCGACGCGGCCGCTCCACGCCGACAGATCCGTTGAGGAAGCATTGCCGGAACCCGCGTACGGCGTGTCGAGGGTGATGCGCTGATTGATCAATTGCGCCTGGGGTTCAACCACCCAGTTCCCGCCCAGGCCGATCGGATACCCACCTTCGACCGAGAAGGTCATCGCACTGCCTTCGGTGGCCTGGCGCGCGCCTTGTTCGTTGCGACTGAAACCGCTGACCCGGCCACCGCTGGCCGACAGGTCGACATGCCAGCCCTGCGCGCCAGTCAGACGGTAATAAGCACCGAGGCTCTGGCCTTGCAGGTTCAGGGTGTCGGTGGTCGGATCGGCGAGGGCGCGGCTGCTGATCAGGCCGGCGCTGTTGGCCTGGATCTGGTTGTATCCGCCAATCAGGCCGAGCGTTTGGGTGTGACCGCCGGCGCTTTGCACGGTGAGCACGGGTGGGCCTTTGAAGTCGCCGTTGCCGGGGGTGGCAAAACCTGGCGAAAGTACGTCGGTTTGCGCTTGCCGGGCGCTTTGTCCGTACAACCGGTCCCAGGCTGCTGGCGCCAGATCTTCGGTGATCAGGTCGGCGCCGCGCAAATCGGGACGTGGACTCAGGCGTTGTGGCTCGGGGGTGACAACGGTCGCCGGCAGGGTCAGAACGGGCATGTCCTGGCGATACCAGGGAGTGGTTTCATCCGCCGCAGGTCCGGCCTGCGCCTCCATGGATGAGCACAGCAGAATCGAACTCGACACTGTGCAAAACGTCACTTTGATCTCTTGTGGGGTGAATGAGCTTTTCATGGAGGTCTACCTTGCAAGCGCATGCGGGCTCTCTTTTCTGGCGTCTCTCCTACCCCGAACGAGGGGCGACCGAATGGAGCGGGGCGAACCGCGGCGCTCGATTTCGCGAGTGCCGTAAGGATCGCCCCGGTTAGTGATTCCGGGGGTAGTAAGGTAGAGATAAGAAGAGTGATGCCCATGCGTCAAGAAACTGCACGATGAGCGGTACAGCTAAATCAGGCGCTGCAAGCGTTTGTTTTTCTGCACATATCCAAGTCATTGTCTGTGCTTACAAATGCACTTCCACCGCCAGCGGCAAATGATCCGACAAGTGCGTCCACGGTTTGTTGCCAAGGATCTGCGGGTCGTGGCTGCTGGCATTGCGCAGGTAGATGCGGTCCAGGCGCAGCAGTGGAAAACGCGCGGGGTAGGTCTTGGCCGGGCGGCCGTGGTGGCGTTCGAACGCTTCGTGCAGGTAATCGCGGCGGGCGAGGGCGGCATTGCCCTGCAACTGCCAGTCATTGAAGTCGCCGGCAATGATCACCGGTGCATCGTCGGGCAATGATTCGAGCAACTGGCAAAGCAGCTGCAACTGCAATTGGCGGTGGCTTTCCAGCAGACTCAGGTGCACGCAGATTGCGTGCACTTCGGCGTGGCCCGGCACGTCCAGCACGCAGTGCAGCAGGCCTCTGCGCTCGGGGCCGGTGATCGACACGTCGAGGTTGCGGTATTCGCGGATCGGGTATTTCGACAGCAGGGCATTGCCATGGTGACCATCGGGGTACACCGCGTTGCGCCCGTACGCAAAGTCGCTCCACATGCTGTCGGCGAGAAATTCGTATTGCGAGGTTTGCGGCCATTCCTGGTAGCGATTGGAGTGGCGTTCGTGTTCGCCCACCACCTCCTGCAGAAACACCAGATCAGCCGAGGTGCTGCGCACCGCTTCGCGCAGTTCCGGCAGGATGAAGCGCCGGTTGAGGGCGGTAAAACCCTTGTGAGTGTTGACCGTCAGCACGCGCAGGCGATGGATGACGGGTGCGTCGACGGCGTGACGCTTGGGATCGCTGGACACGTTCACTCCTCTGAAAAAACGGCTTCCTGTTCATGCGACTGGTCTGTGAGCGGGCAGTTCCTTCCAGATGCCCCAGGCCGTAATACAAATCACCAGAGCCGCCAGGAAACCTGTGGGAGCGAGCCTGCTCGCGAAAGCGGCCTGCCGATCGACCAATCTCCGACTGAATGCACTCGGTCAAATGGTGGGAGCTGGCTTGCCGCCGATGACGGCTCACAAGCCGACCAACCTCCCACTGAATGCAAGCATTCCAACTGTGGGAGCAGCGGTGCGACGATTCGACTTGCTCGCGAAAGCGGCCTATCAGACAAAATCAAAACAACAGAGCAAACCCCGCACATAAACATAATCCGGCAACCACGTTTAAAGTACACGAACCGTTACGCCATAACGGCTACAACGCCTTGCGCCGTTACCTACGCGTACGCCAGAATCCGCCGGCTTACACGGCTATGCGTTGGGCTTATCGTTTCCCTGTCACTGGAAAACAGTGATCGGGTTTGGTAGCCCATTTCGGTACGGTCGTATGGCGTCACCTTATGTAGCCTCTTTTGGGGGCTCAGTTTATGGTGGACATGCGTGGGGCTCATTCGTGAGCGCCGGGTTCCGTATCGACCGGTCTACCAACCCGCGCATGGCCGCCACCCATCGTTTGGTAGCGAGGGTGATGGCTCCTATTTCTCGATACGGAGTTTCATCCATGTTCAAAGCCACACCCAACCCCCCGGATACCTCGATCCCGTACGACCCAGCCCTCGACCCGCAGAAGATAAAAGCGGCAACCGACCGCGCCATAAACTTCTACCTCAACCCCGGCGCCCTGAAGATCTCGATCCCTTCGGCCTCGTCATGCAAGGCGAACAGAATCTTCCTCATCGACCCCACCGTGGACGAAGAAACCTTGCTCGTCGAAGCCTGCGAATCCCTGGCCGCCGCCAGTGACATGGCCCGCGATATCGGCGACGTCGTCGACCACCCACAGCGTCGAGCCATGCTGATGCTGCATCAGGTGATCATGCTCAGTGAACTGATGGTCAACCGGGTGCTGGACAGCCGCCGCGTCCCGAACTAACTGCCCGGTCCCCCTGTAGGAGCTGCCGCAGGCTGCGATCTTTTGATCTTGATCTTTAAAAGCAACATCAAAAGATCGCAGCCTTCGGCAGCTCCTACAGGAAGTCATTCTTCCAAAGTGCCTCGATCGGAGTTCCAACTGATGCCCGAAACCCCACCCAATCCGCCAATCACAGACCCGCTATCACCCTACGAATCCCTCAACTCCAGAAAACTCCACGAAGCCGCCGAACGTGCCCTCGACCACTACCTGGCCCCAGCGCAAATCATGGACACACCCTACACCCCCAGCAGCATGTTCCTGGTCAACCCACAAACCGACACCGAATCCCTGCTGGCCAACGCCTGCGAATCCCTGGCCTCGGCCACGGTCATGCTCGGTGATTTCGCCGGCACGCTGGAGGGGCCGAGTCGTAATACGGTGTTGGGCATTGCGCAGGTGGTGATGCTGGGGGAGTTGGCGGTGAATCAGGCGCTGGATAATGTTGTGCCCAAGGAATAGGCGCTGACAGTTCTGGCCTCTTCGCGAGCAAGCCCGCTCCCACAGTGGATCTGCGTTGGTCACTGCTTAAGTGCCCGGCAAAGATCCCTTGTAGGTGTGAGTTTGCTCGCGATTGTCATTAAATAAATCCTTCTCTGAGCCCCGTTATCCAGGCGCCTACCCATCATGGAGAGGCGCTTGGTGTGGCTTGCGGTTTTTTCGTTTCAAACAAATCGCAGTTCGAAAGTACCGTACACCTCAGTAGGTGTGGTGTCGGAGGAGACAACGAAAGTATAAATATTTCGGGAGTTAATCCTGACGGTAAAATGATCGGTCGGACCGACAGTCACTGGTTTCCCTGCGGTGACTGGTATCCACATCCAAGTGAAACTGTCCCACATCCCGCCAGCCCCCCGCCTTAAATTAAAATTTACTCTTCGTATCGATTTAGAGAAGGTTGTGACGATAGAAATCGTTTTGTCACGATAAGCCTCAAAGCTCAAGGTTGCGCCGGATGTGTGCTGTTGCCGGTCCGTCCCGTCGAGCCGCTGTGTGTATAGCGCATGGGAAAGAATCACGCTTGTGGATTTGATCGTGTAAGTGCGCACTGGAAACTCCACCGCCTCACTCTCCACCGTGCTCTGACCAAGCGCCGCTTTAAACACCAATTCCAGATCGCTGCCATCCTGCAGAGCTTTGATCTCATCGGCTGGAAGCGGAGCAGTGAAGAACCGGTCAGCAATCCAGTCGGGGGTGGTGAAGGCCGTCGGCGCGCTCCAGATCTCGCGCTCGTAGGCGCTACCGTCGGCATTGGTCCCGCACAGGCGCAACCAGACGTATTGGTTGAGGGCGATCAGCGGCCAGTCACCCATGCGTACGGAAGCTTGGGTCAGGTTGCCGGTATGCAGTTCCGGGCCGGCGCCGTCGTTGTCGGCCTGCTCGATGGTGGGGCTGTCCAACGCGCTCTGCGGCATTGCTTGCACCGTCAGGTCAAATACCCGGGACGGTGTCGGATGACCATCAATGATGACGACGTAGGAGATTTTTACCTGCTTACCCAGATTGAACGCCACCACGCTGTTGGGGATCGCAAACTCAAGCCCTTCGCTTACCGCGCGCGGCGCTGAGGTGTGCGACCCGCCGGCCGGCGTGCCGTCAGCGCCAGTCCAGGTGACGCTGATTTCATGGTTTGGCAGCAACGCGGTGTTGTCCGGCACCACGATGGTCAAGGTGTCCCTGACCAGCAGCGGGTTGAGTGCGCTGTCGCCGTTGTTCTCCTTGATCG
>NZ_AZVL01000020.1:0-106558 GCF_000514195.1 Pseudomonas sp. URIL14HWK12:I6 | reverse complement strand
GCCCCATGCGGCGCAACCGCCCCACTCAACACAATGAGCGTTAGCTCGAGTAAAGCTTTTGATCTGAGGGCCCGTCGGCAGGCTGAGTGGAGGGATTTATCCGGGGGGTGGGAGCGCAGCGACCGTTTGGCGCAGCCAAACACAGCGAGAGGAGGTGCAGCGAAGCAAACCGTAGGCGCTGCCCCCCGGATGAATCCCGGAGCGAAGGAACCCGAGCCTAGGCGAGGGCCGAACGTCAGGGTAAAGCCTTTTTGGTTACTTTTTCGGCGTCTGGAAAAAGTGACCCGCCGTAAGGGCGGAACCCTAAGTGGCCGTTACCGCAGCACCGGATATACCCACCCCACTCAATTGACTCAAATCCCCAACCCATGCTCTCCTACACAACTTGTTACGGGTGCCCTTCACAGGGTGAAACGGGAAACCGGTGAATCATGTGCTTTACTCAAAGCCATGTCAGTCCGGTGCTGCCCCCGCAACGGTAAGCGAGCGAAGCGTCAGATCCACTGTGCCAACGCGGCATGGGAAGGTGACGCTTGCAGGTCGGCCAGACGCCAACCCCTCGTGAGCCCGGAGACCGGCCCGCAACACACAGTACGCAGTTTGCGTCGCTGAACATAACAAACCCGCGGTGGGCGGGCGCTGTTCGAACCTCTGCGTGCCCGACTCGCAGGGGTTTTCATGCGCTCTATATCACCCGCTGACACTCCAGAGGGAAGCGCCATGTCGATCATCAGCAGCACCGGCAGCAACACCGACAAAATCTCCAGCACCGCCACCTTGAGCCAACGCCTGACCGCCGCGATTTTCGCGTCGATCCTCGGTGCCAGCCTCGTTTATTTCGCCGGTTTCTCGCACATCGAAGCGGTGCACAACGCCGCTCACGATACCCGCCACAGCGCCGCGTTCCCGTGCCACTGAGACCTGCCGACATGATCAAGCGTATCGCGCAAACCGCAGGTTTCACCGGCCTGCTGGCCGCCCTGCTGCTGACATTGCTGCAAAGCTTCTGGGTCTCGCCGCTGATTCTGCAGGCCGAAACCTTCGAGAAGTCCGAACCGGTGGCCGTTCACGAACACGCCGCCGGCACGGCCGCACACACCCATGACGCCGAAGCCTGGGAGCCGGAAGACGGCTGGCAACGCGTGGTCTCGACCACCGGCGGCAATCTGGTGGTGGCGGTCGGGTTCGCCCTGATGCTCGCTGGCCTGTACACCCTGCGTGCACCGACCAAAACCTCGCAAGGCCTGCTCTGGGGCCTGGCCGGTTACGCGACCTTCGTGCTCGCACCGACCCTGGGCCTGCCGCCTGAACTGCCGGGCACCGCTGCAGCCGATCTGGCGTCGCGGCAAACCTGGTGGATCGGCACCGCCGCTTCCACCGCTGTTGGCCTGGCGTTGATTGTGTTCAGCCGCCACTGGTTGATGAAGCTGCTCGGCGTGGCGATCCTCGCCGTGCCGCACGTGATCGGCGCACCGCAACCGGAAGTGCATTCGATGCTCGCCCCGGAGGCGCTGGAAGCCCAGTTCAAAATCGCTTCGCAGTTGACCAACGTGGCGTTCTGGCTGGCCCTGGGCCTGATCAGCGCCTGGTTGTTCCGCCGCAAAAGCGATGGTCAGTACCACGCATGACCGATGACCGCGCAGCGCCGACCTTCGTGGTCGGCCTGGGCTGCCAGCGCGGCTGCCCTGCCAGCACGCTGCGCGCGTTACTCGATCAGGCGTTGCAGGCGCATCGTATAGAACTTAAAGCGGTCAAGGCCTTGGCCAGTATCGATCTTAAACGCGATGAACCCGGCCTGCAGGAACTGGCCAGTCAACTGGCGCTGCCGCTGTTGTATTTCAGCAGCGACGAACTGGCCAATTATCAGCAACGCCTGAGCCACCATTCGCAGATCGCCTACGAGCGTACCGGTTGCTACGGCGTGGCGGAAAGTGCCGCCCTGGCCCTTGCCGAACAGTTGATTCAAGCACCGGCAAAACTGCTGATTTCCCGGCAAAAATACGCTCAGGCAACCTTGGCATTGGCCGGCGCTGCGTAAATTCCCGATAATCCCCCCGTTTGATCATGAGCAATCTTCATCTGAAGCGTTGCCCTGCCCCGTTTTTCACAGGATTTCTTCATGACCGTCTACTTCATCGGCGCCGGCCCCGGCGACCCGGAATTGATCACCGTCAAAGGCCAGCGGCTGATCCGCAGTTGCCCGGTGATCATCTACGCAGGCTCGCTGGTACCGGCTGCGGTGCTGGAGGGGCATCAGGCTGAAACCGTGGTCAACAGCGCCGAATTGCATCTGGAGCAGATCATTGAACTGATCAAATCCGCACATGCCAAGGGCCAGAACGTAGCGCGGGTGCATTCCGGTGATCCGAGCCTGTATGGCGCGATTGGCGAGCAGATTCGTTATCTGCGCGAGCTGAATATTCCGTTCGAGATCATTCCCGGCGTCACCGCGACCGCAGCGTGTGCAGCCTTGCTAGGCGCGGAACTGACACTGCCGGACGTGTCGCAGAGCGTGATTCTGACCCGCTACGCGGACAAGACCGCAATGCCGGCGGGTGAGGAGTTGAGCAGTCTGGCGCAGCATGGCGCGACCATGGCGATTCATCTGGGGGTCAATCATCTGCAGAAAATCATCGCTGAACTGCTGCCGCATTACGGCGCGGATTGCCCGATTGCGGTGATTCACCGGGCGACATGGCCGGATCAGGACTGGGTGGTGGGGACGCTGGAAGATATTGCCGAGAAAGTTGCGGCCAAGGGGTTTCGGCGCACAGCGTTGATTCTGGTCGGGCGGGTGTTGGGCAGTGAGGTGTTTAGCGAGTCGTCGCTGTATCGCGCGGGGCATGCACACCTCTATCGCCCATGAAGGCCCTTTCGCGAGCAAGCCCGCTCCCACATTTGAAATGCGCTCAAATGTGGGAGCGGGCTTGCTCGCGAAGGCATCATTGAATTTCACGCAAAAAAAACGGCGCTCACGGGGCGCCGTTTTTCGTGTTCGCAGTGAACACCTTACTCAGTAGTAGGCGTTTTCTTTCTGCGTGTGGTCGGTCACGTCGCGCACACCTTTGAGCTCTGGAATTCGCTCGAGCAAGGTGCGCTCGATGCCTTCCTTCAGGGTCACGTCGGCCTGGCCGCAGCCCTGGCAGCCGCCGCCGAACTGCAGCACGGCAATGCCGTCCTCGACCACATCGATCAGGCTGACCTGACCGCCGTGGCTGGCCAGCCCCGGGTTGATTTCGGTTTGCAGGTAGTAGTTGATGCGCTCGTTGACCGGGCTGTCGGCGTTGACCATCGGCACTTTGGCGTTTGGCGCCTTGATGGTCAGCTGGCCGCCCATGCGGTCGGTGGCGTAATCGACGACGGCGTCGTCAAGGAACGCTTCGCTGAACGAGTCGATATAGGCAGTGAAGCTTTTCAGCCCCAGCGCGGTATCTTCAGGTTTTTCTTCGCCCGGCTTGCAGTAGGCAATGCAGGTTTCGGCGTACTGGGTGCCAGGCTGGGTGATGAAGACGCGGATGCCGATGCCCGGGGTGTTCTGCTTGGAGAGCAGATCGGCCAGGTAATCGTGGGCGGCGTCGGTAATGGTAATAGCGGTCATGGAAACTCCTCGCAGGCTTGGGCGCAGTTTACGCCAATCATTGCGCCGGACAAAGTCCTAGTATTTTTGTCGGGAAAGATTCTCGACAGGTGCGCTGACCGGTTCGCCATCGATCCGCGCTTTAAGCCACTGATAGCTGCGTTTTTCCACCCATTCGTAGCTCAACCATGACCCCACACCAATCGCCAGAGCGCAGACGATGAACATCAGATACGGGTTGATTCCGTAGCGTCGCGCGATAAAACCACCAACCGACAACACCAACACGTGCATCAGGTACACCGAATAGGAACAGTCACCGAGCCATTTCATCACCCGATTGCGCTCGACGTAGCGCTCCAGCGCCATGCAAGCCATCACCAGCACCGCGCTCGGCACGCCCCAGTTCAATAACCTTGGCGCCGGTGCCAGGTGATAGATCGCCATCATCGCAGCGCCCATCGCCAACAGCGGCAGCCACAGGCCGGCGCCAATCCAGCCCCGGCGATAGAGCACGCCAATGCCGATCCCCAGCAGAAACTCGTAGACGATGTCGGAACGGTAAAACTCGTTGAGCCAGCCGAACGCCTGACACACCGAAAACAGCAACGCGGCGACCACCAGCAAGCGCACCTGCCAACGGAACACCAGCGCGCATGCAAACAACACATAGAAGAGCATTTCGTAGTTGAGCGTCCAGCCGACATTCAGCGTCGGATAAATCCCGTAGCCGCCGGGGTTTTGCGCAGGAATGAATAACAGCGACGCGAGGAAATGCGCCCAGTCCACCGTCTGATCCGGCAACATTGGCCGGGCGAACAGCACCAGCAACGCCATCAACAGCGTGTACAGCCAGTACGCCGGGACAATGCGAAACAACCGATACAGCAGAAACCGCGCCGGAGGCAGCGCTTTGCTTTCGGTGGAGAGGAAAATCACCAGACCACTGATGACGAAGAAAACATCGACGCCGACTGCGCCTTTGTCGATGAAGAACTGCCCGACCGGGCCGCGCGCCTTGAAGTCGAAGAAAATCTGCATGAAGTGGTGACAGACCACCGTCCACGCGGCAAGCGCTCGCAGGGCCTGCACTGAAATCAACATCGGCCGCTCCCGATCACAATTGCAAAAAACACCACCTCACCCTGTGGGAGCGAGCCTGCTCGCGAAAGCGACGGCAAGTTCAATGTATTCGGCGCCTGACACTCCGCCTTCGCGAGCAGGCTCGCTCCCACAGGGGATTTGTGTGTTACCTGAAGCTGTGACAGTCGGCCTGTATTAAACGATCAAAGATTCTGGTAGCGGTTCATGTCCAGCACGCCCTCTTCCACCGGATCGGTTTCGTGGATGTATTGGCTCAGGTCGTGGAAATAGAACCAGAATTGCGGATGACTGCGGCGAATCCCCCAGCGTTCGACGATTTTCTCGAAACGACCGGCATCCTTGGCATTCTCCATGGCATCGACAAACTCCGGCACTTGTTCGGCTGGAATGTTGAAGATGAAATTCGGATAGCTGCTCAGTACGCCCGGGTAGATGGTCAAGGTGTCCAGCCCTGGCTGATAGCGCAGCGACTCGCCCAACAGGAACGCCACGTTACTGTGCGCACGGTTGCGCAGCAGGCTGTACATCTCGCGTTTGCCGCTGCGAGATTCGATGCGCAGCATGGTTGCTTCCGGCAATTGGTCGATCACCTTCAAACCGCCGGCCGGACGCGAGGTCAGGCGACTCAGCGCCTGCTCGGCGTTCTGTAGCGCCGGGTCGATATTCGGTCGCGAGCAATAGGCGCCGTCACAGCGATTGATCGGATCCGGCCGCGCATTCAGGTCGCCGTAACGCGCCAGCAACTGCATGGCGAAGTCGTATTTCGGGTCCTTCGGATCGAGTTTCAGCGCGGTCGGTTTGTCGTCGTCGATCGCCTCATAGTCGAGCCACATCTTGAACTGGCCGCTGCTTTGGTACCAATCGTCGAGGTAGTCCTCGCGGGAATCGGCCGGCATCAGGCGCAGGAAGTTCTGCTCGGCGCCGTTGCGGATCAGGTCGAAATACAGGCGGGTTTGCGCCTGATGGGAGACGTTGCCGAACACATCGAAGTTGACCGCCAACTGATAATAGGTGCGCTCCAGCAGTGGATAGTCGAACAGCCACATGGTCTGTGGCACTTCGCCGATCAGGCCTTTGGTCACCGACGCACTGTCGAAGTGGCGGAAAATGCTCAGCAGCGCGTTGTCGTTGCCGGCCCACAGGGTTGACCAGCTCGGAGCCGGCAGTTCGGCGTAACTGTCGCGGCGCAGGGCTTCGTATTCGTTGCGCTTGTTGCGGTAGTTGTGCCACAGGCTCAGCACACTGCCGACGTCATCGTTCTGCCCAGGCATTGCCAGCAACGGCGTGGCCTGGCCGCGATAGTTGGGGTCGGTGATGTAAAGATCATGTTCCGGCGCCTGGAACAGCGCCCAGAAGTTATCGCGGATCACATCCGTCGCAATCTGCCCACGGCACACCGGCCCGCGAATGAAGGTGCGGACGAAGTATTCAGCGTTATCGAGCATGAACTGATAACGCGCCTGCGCCGGAATCGCCTCGAAGGTGGCGAACGGGTTGGCTCGGCTCTGCGGGCCGTAACCCGGCAGCGCGTTGACCTGCCAGTTGCCGCTGTAGAACAGACTCTTGACCCGCGCCATCTTCGCCGCACTCAGCGGATAGGTGATGTGGGTCTTGTGCACGATCACCCCTTGCACCGGCCACAACCGGTAATACACCTGAGTGCCCGGATCGTCATTCGGGCGGCGGGTGGCGATCAGGTCGATCGGCTGCCCTGTCGGCGTGCGCGAACGCACCCACTGGAAGTAGTGCCCCGGCTCACCGTCCTTGAAATAGATATGCGCGAGGAACCAGTGTTCGAACAGCCAGCGCCCGACCAGACTCTGCCGCGCCCCCGGCGCATTGAGCAGGTTTTCCCACTGGACGATTTGCAGCGCTTCCCTGGTGCTCGGCGCCAGCCCCTGCTCGTCGATCGGCGCACCGGACGCCAGCCAGCGTTGCAGGGTCTGGTATTGCTGATCGGTCAGCCCGGTCACCGCCAGCGGCATGCCTTCTTTCGGGTGAGCGCCGGCATAGCCGTCAAACTCGGCGGGCATCGCGCACATGTTTTCCCGTTGCAGGCCGAGGACGATGTCTTCCGGCAGCTTGGCGTTGGGGGTTAGCGGAGTTTTGTGCCCCAGTTCGAGCATCCGCGCCATCAGCGCCGCCTGGCTGCCTTGGGCATCGAGTACCGAATAAAAGCCTTTCTGCTGCCAGGCACGTTTGCCGAAGGCGTCGTAGAACAGCCGCGTGGTCGGCGCCGCCTGAGTGCGTTCGCCGTCGTAGACCGGCATCTTGCTTGCGCCCCGCCCTGCGCCTTCGCCGCTGCCCAGATTGAGCTGGCACGCCGAGTCGTAGCAGGCATGGCAGGCCACACACTTCTCGGTGAAGATTGGCTGGATGTCACGCGTATATGAAATAGAAGGTGAGATCGCGGGTTCCTGCGCAATGGCGCCCCAGCTTAAGAACAGCAAGAAAATGCTGATGACGCGGTACGACATGCCCATGATCCCGATCGTGAAAAAAACGCCCGCGATTCTACAGTATGACGCTCGTACCAACATGAACGATATTCATGCAAAAGCAGCACGTGCTCCAAAAGCGCACAGGTTTGTTATGATCCCGGCCCTTCGTCATGGTCTTTTCGAGTAGTCCCAATGTCCGATCGCAGCGTCCGCCTTCAAGCTCTCAAGCAAGCCCTCAAAGAGCGCATCCTGATTCTCGACGGCGGCATGGGCACGATGATCCAGAGCTACAAGCTCGAGGAGCAGGATTATCGCGGCAAACGCTTCGCTGACTGGCCGAGTGACGTCAAGGGCAACAACGACCTGCTGGTGATCACCCGTCCGGACGTGATCGGCGGCATCGAAAAGGCCTATCTGGATGCCGGCGCCGACATTCTGGAAACCAACACCTTCAACGCCACGCGCATTTCCATGGCCGACTACGGCATGGAAGAGCTGGCGTACGAATTAAACGTAGAAGGCGCACGACTGGCGCGTAAGGTGGCCGACGCCAAGACCGCCGAAAACCCGGACAAGCCACGTTTCGTCGCCGGCGTGCTCGGCCCGACCAGCCGTACCTGCTCGCTGTCGCCAGACGTGAACAACCCCGGCTACCGCAACGTCACCTTCGACGAACTGGTGGAAAACTACACCGAGGCCACCAAGGGCCTGATCGAAGGTGGCGTCGACCTGATCCTGATCGAAACCATCTTCGACACCCTCAACGCCAAAGCCGCGATCTTCGCCGTGCAAGGCGTGTTCGAAGAGCTGCACATCGAACTGCCGATCATGATTTCCGGGACCATCACCGATGCGTCCGGTCGCACCCTCTCGGGCCAGACCACCGAAGCGTTCTGGAACTCCGTGGCCCACGCCAAGCCAATTTCGGTCGGCCTCAACTGCGCCCTCGGCGCCAGTGAGCTGCGCCCCTACCTGGAAGAGCTGTCGAACAAGGCCAGCACCCACGTTTCCGCGCACCCGAACGCCGGCCTGCCGAACGAGTTCGGCGAGTACGACGAACTGCCGGCGCAAACCGCCAAGGTCATCGAAGAATTCGCCCAGAGCGGTTTCCTCAATATCGTCGGCGGTTGCTGCGGCACCACCCCGGGCCACATCGAAGCCATCGCCAAAGCCGTAGCCGGTTACGCACCACGGCAGATTCCGGACATTCCCAAGGCTTGCCGCCTGTCCGGTCTGGAACCGTTCACCATCGATCGCAGCTCGTTGTTCGTTAACGTCGGCGAGCGCACCAACATCACCGGTTCCGCCAAGTTCGCCCGTCTGATCCGTGAAGACAACTACACCGAAGCCCTGGAAGTCGCCCTGCAGCAGGTCGAGGCCGGCGCGCAGGTGATCGACATCAACATGGACGAAGGCATGCTCGATTCGAAGAAGGCCATGGTGACCTTCCTCAATCTGATCGCCGGTGAGCCGGACATCTCCCGCGTGCCGATCATGATCGACTCCTCGAAATGGGAAGTGATCGAAGCCGGCCTGAAGTGCATTCAGGGCAAGGGCATCGTCAACTCGATCAGCATGAAAGAAGGCGTCGAGCAGTTCATCCATCACGCCAAACTGTGCAAACGCTACGGCGCTGCGGTAGTGGTGATGGCGTTCGACGAAGCCGGCCAGGCCGACACCGAGGCGCGCAAGAAAGAAATCTGCAAACGCTCCTATGACATTCTGGTCAACGAAGTCGGCTTCCCGCCGGAAGACATCATCTTCGACCCGAACATCTTCGCCGTGGCCACCGGCATCGAAGAACACAACAACTACGCTGTGGACTTCATCAACGCCTGTGCCTACATCCGCGACGAGCTGCCGTATGCGCTGAGTTCCGGCGGCGTGTCCAACGTGTCGTTCTCGTTCCGTGGCAACAACCCGGTGCGTGAAGCGATTCACTCGGTGTTCCTGCTGTACGCGATCCGCGCCGGCCTGACCATGGGTATCGTCAACGCCGGTCAGCTGGAAATCTACGACCAGATCCCGCAGGAGCTGCGTGACGCCGTCGAAGACGTGATCCTCAACCGCACGCCGGAAGGCACCGACGCCCTCCTCGCCATCGCCGACAAGTACAAGGGCGACGGCAGCGTCAAGGAAGCCGAGACCGAAGAGTGGCGCAGCTGGGACGTCAACAAGCGTCTGGAGCATGCGCTGGTCAAGGGCATCACCACCCACATCGTCGAAGACACCGAAGAGTCGCGCCAGTCGTTCGCCCGCCCGATCGAAGTCATCGAAGGCCCGCTGATGTCCGGCATGAACATCGTCGGCGACCTGTTCGGCGCCGGCAAAATGTTCCTGCCGCAGGTGGTGAAATCCGCCCGCGTAATGAAGCAGGCCGTGGCGCATCTGATCCCGTTCATCGAACTGGAAAAAGGCGACAAACCGGAAGCCAAGGGCAAGATCCTGATGGCCACGGTAAAAGGCGACGTGCACGACATCGGCAAGAACATCGTCGGCGTGGTGCTGGGTTGCAACGGCTACGACATCGTCGACCTCGGCGTGATGGTCCCGGCGGAGAAAATTCTCCAGGTGGCCAAGGAAGAGAAGTGCGACATCATTGGCCTGTCCGGGCTGATCACTCCGTCGCTGGACGAGATGGTCCACGTGGCCCGCGAAATGCAGCGTCAGGATTTCCATCTGCCGCTGATGATCGGTGGCGCGACCACGTCCAAGGCGCACACTGCGGTGAAGATTGAGCCGAAGTACAGCAACGATGCGGTGGTCTACGTCACCGACGCCTCGCGTGCGGTCGGTGTGGCGACGCAGTTGTTGTCCAAGGAACTCAAGGCCGGTTTCGTCGAGAAGACCCGACTGGAATACGTCGATGTGCGTGAGCGCACCGCCAACCGCAGCGCCCGTACCGAGCGCCTGAGCTACGCGGCGGCGATTGCCAAGAAGCCACAGTTCGACTGGGCCAACTACACGCCGGTCAAACCGACCTTCACCGGCACCCGCGTGCTGGACAACATCGACCTCAACGTTCTGGCCGAGTACATCGACTGGACGCCGTTCTTCATTTCCTGGGACCTGGCCGGCAAATTCCCGCGCATCCTCGAAGACGAAGTGGTCGGTGAAGCCGCCACCGCGCTGTACAAGGACGCGCGCGAGATGCTCACCAAGCTGATCGACGAGAAGCTGATCAGCGCCCGGGCGGTGTTCGGTTTCTGGCCGGCCAACCAGGTGCATGACGACGACATCGAACTGTACGGCGATGACGGCAAGCCTATGGCGCGCCTGCATCACCTGCGCCAGCAGATCATCAAGACCGACGGCAAGCCGAACTTCTCGCTGGCCGACTTCGTCGCGCCGAAAGACAGCGAAGTGACCGACTACGTCGGTGGTTTCATCACCACCGCCGGCATCGGCGCCGAAGAAGTCGCCAAGGCCTATCAGGACGCTGGCGATGACTACAACTCGATCATGGTCAAGGCACTGGCCGACCGTCTGGCCGAGGCCTGCGCCGAATGGCTGCACCAGCAAGTGCGCAAAGAGCACTGGGGTTACGCCAAGGATGAGGTGCTGGACAACGACGCGCTGATCAAAGAGCAGTATTCCGGTATCCGTCCGGCACCGGGATACCCGGCCTGCCCGGATCACACCGAGAAAGCCACGCTGTTCACCCTGCTCGATCCTGAAGCCAGCGAAATGCGCGCGGGCCGCAGCGGCGTGTTCCTCACTGAACACTACGCGATGTTCCCGGCAGCGGCGGTCAGCGGCTGGTACTTCGCCCATCCGCAGGCGCAATACTTCGCCGTCGGCAAGGTCGACAAGGATCAGGTGCAGAGCTACACCTCGCGCAAAGGTCAGGAACTGAGCGTGACCGAGCGCTGGCTGGCGCCGAACCTCGGTTACGACGAATAAGCGCAACGCTCAGTCCCCGAACCTCCCGGGGACTGACCGTTCAGCGGGTTTTACTCGCCTGACATTTGCCCGGACGTACCGGGCATTTGTGCGTTGCCGGCAGACAAACCGATCCGTTCGATCTCCTGTCGCGACAATTCGATGAGCCTGGCATTTCGCGCGGCCGCCTGGTCGAACAACCTGCTCAGATACAGCGGATCGTCAGCACTCAGACCTTCGTCCTCGCCCCCCTCCATCAACTGCAGTTCATCCATTTGTCTGAACGCTTCGGGCTGCTGCTCCTTGAGATAGTCCAGCCAGTAATCGCGCTGGATCAGGTCCTCCAGAAATCTCTCGGAGCGTTCCGCGCTGACCACTTCGGCCCGCGCATTGACCAACTGCTGCGGGGTGACACCGGAGGCAAATTTCATGTTTTTCGGCTGCCCGGGCAATTCCAGTCCATCGTCCCAGCCCCCGGTCAGACCGATCCGATAACCGAGGCGGACTTCGGCTTCGTCGAAACCACTGCGCGCCGCCGCCGCTTTTGCCAGTTCATCGACCTTGTCCAGCCGAAACAGCTGCCGCGACAGCGACAACAAGGCCTCGCCGCGGATGCCCGGGCGGCCGGCCGGCAAATCGAGCAAGGCGTTGTAGGTGAAGACCTTGCTCTCCAGACCACTGAACGTAAGGATGCGCCCGTCCACGCAAGTCCCGTGTGTGGCCGAACCGGCGAAAATCACCTCGCGCAGCTCACTGTTGGCCGCCGCCGCTTCCATGACCATCCACACCCGTCGGGTCAGATCGGCGTTGGCCACGCGAAACTCTTGGGTGTCCTGCAATCGATCAAGCAAATGGAAGAATGCCGCGCTATCCGGTTCGGCAGCGAGTTGATCCCAGAGCTTGTCGCGTGCCAACGCCTGATCCGCCGGCAGATTCGCCAGCCACGGCGCTTTCTGTTGCGCATGGGCCTGTTCGCCCGGGAGGGTTTCGTCGGACTCGATGCTGTCGGTGGTTTCACTGAGCCCGCCGGCAACGTCGTCAGCCATTTCCTCCAGATCGGAACTGGAAAAACCGAGCACTCGCGGGCGGTTACCCGCAGCCTGATAGGTTCTGAGCCTTTCGAGGGATTCCTCCGAGAGGTTGTAGTTGTCAGTCAGGTCGGTGCCGTCCATCAGCTCATCGTGCTGACCGTCCAGCGCCTGATCGGGGATGGCGGTGATGTCGTTGCGACTGAGGTTGAGTGTCCGCAGGTGCTGCGCATCCAGCGTCCCGGCCGGCCATTCGGTGAGGTTGTTGTTGCGCAGATCCAGACTTTGCAAATGCTCGAAATAACTGACGTCGAACGCCTCGAGATGGTTGTAGCTCAGGTCCAGTGCCTGCAGATGCTGCAGGCCGGACAGCGCGGCATACAGCGGCTCGCTGTCACTGAAGTTGTTGCTGGCAAGCTCGAGTCGCTCGAGCTGCGGCATTTGCCGGACGCCATCAGGCAGCGCGGTGAGTTCATTGCCACTGAGGGTCAGATCGCGCAGGTGAGTGAAGGACTTGAGAAAGCCGTTGCTGCCTTCGGCCGTCACTCGTGTGCCCGTCAGGTTCAAGCTGCTGACATGCCCGAAGTCCTCGGGCAGCGGCGGTAGATCACCCAATTGCAGGCCGTTGAGATCCAGAACCGCATCGCCCCCGGCAACCGATAACCGTGCGCGCCAGCAGGTGAGGATGCGCCACGCCGCCAGGCTGCGTGATTGCGAGGAGATGACCCAGTCGACGCCACGGGTTTCCCGGGTATACAGCCAGCCATTGAGTTGGCGAACGAGGGTTTCAAAGGTCTGACTCCAACCGGTGATCCGCTCGCTGATCTGCACTTCGGTCGCACCCTCATTGCGCAGCGCCTCGATCATTTGCGTGGCTTGTTCATCGCTAAGGGCCGGCTGCACTCGCTGCAGGTCCTGGCGCATCCGTGTCAGCCCGGTACTGACCGGCGCCTGCGTCAGCGGCAGCAACTGGCGGGCCACTGATACACCGTTCTCTGCCGGCGGAAAGGTCGCCGGCACCGGCTGCCGGGCAAACGCATCCAGTGCGCCGGCAGGCAGGCCGAGGGTGTCTTCGAGCCGCCGTTGGGCCAGACGCAGTTCAGCCGACGCCGCGGCGGTCAGCGGCGTACCGGTCAGGTTGGTATTGAGCAGTGCGGTGCTTTCAAGCACGGCAGGCGGCAGCGTGCTGATACGGGTGTCGCGCAGATCCAGCCACGCCAGTTGCGGCAGACCTTCGGCCCCTGTCGGCCACTGTTGCAGGTGCGTTGCCTGCAGGTCGAGGGCCTTCAAGCGCTGCAGGCTGCCAACGTTCATCTCGCTCAGCGGATTGTTCCGCAGATTCAACTGTTCGAGCGCAGGCAATTCACTCAATCCGCGCTCCAGGCCTGAAGCGTCGGTCAACTGGTTGTCGGCCAGATCCAGGTGCACCAGGCGCGAAAGGCTCTGCGACTCGATCGGCCATTCGTGCAAGGCATTGTCACTCAGATCAAGGGTTCGTACTTCGCTGAACGCACTGAGGAAACCGCGCATCTGCACGGCTGCAACGCGCTGGCCGTTGAGCAGCAGCGTGCGTACATGCGCAAATGCGTCAGCGGGTAACGCCGGCAGTTCGCTGAGCATCAGCCCCGACAAGTCCAGGGTCGAAGCACTGATGGTCGCGCCATAGCGCTTGAACATGCCCTTGCGCCAACTGGTTTTCAGGACATGGGCCAGGTTTGATCGCGCGACAAGTTCGCGCAGCGATTCTTCCGACACCACCACGCGCTGCTGCCACTGACTGAGCTGGCTATCCAGCGCAGCATATTGATCGCTCAAGGCATTGATCGCGGTGAAACGCTGCTGCTCATCCGGCCATTGCTCGAAGAAACGATTGAACACCCCCTCGGGCGACTGATTCACGCCCTCACCCAGGCGCCGCAACTCGCCGCGGCAATAATCCCTGACCATCGTCTCTCGATCGATCAGGTGTTCTGGATGGGTCTTGACGTATTCGTACACGCCCGTGAAGTTTTCCCGGGAGAATCTTGACCAGTCCAGCGACAGCCCCGACCAGAGTTTTCCATGCCCCTGCAACAGTGTTGCCGGCACGGTGCTGATTCCGGTGTCCCTGAGGTTCAGACGTTCCAGGGCCGGTAACTCCAGCGCCCCCGCAGGCCAGTTGAACAATGAATAGGCGACGATTTCCAGCGTGTGCAGATTACGCATGCCACTGACGTCGAAGGCCAGCGGCTGATAGCTCGAGGTGCTGACGCTCAATGCTTCAAGACGGGTCAGTTGAGCCAGGCGAGCCGGCATATCGGCGGCATAGGGCATTGCGCTGTAGAGCGTCAGGTAAGTGAATTCCGGCAGGTTCTGCAACATTGCCGGCACGTTGGTGAACGTTTCTGCGGTGGCGTTGATGCGCAGTGCCTTGAGCCTGGGGAAACTGCCCAACAGTTCATCGACGTTGGCATCGGTGATGCACCGCCCCCTGACTCGCAGATCGCGCACATGCGAGAAATCTGCGGTCAGCACCGGCAACGGGTCGTCGCAGGTCAGATCGAGGCGTGCGGCACTCGCGTGACTATCAGCCAGCGGCGAATTGCGCCAGCTCTGCTTGAGGCTGCGCACTACGCTGGATCGGCCGCCGATCATCGATTGCAATGTCGACTCCGGGGCCGGCACACCTTCCCATTGCGCCAGCGACGATTCGAGTTCCTGCCATTCACGCAGGCGCCTTTGCAACAGCTCGTAGATCTGCGCGTCAGTCCGCCCGGCGGCCAGTTGTTTGAGGATGAACCCGCCCGCTTGCTGATCGGTAAGCGCCGGATACACGTCCTGCACGCGCGTCACCAGCAACGGATTGACGCCTTCGCCGCGACCGCTGGCGTAATAACCCAGCCCGTGCTGGCGTACCCGCACCGGCGCCTTGAAGCGTTGCTTGTGGCCATGGCGCCTGCTCGCCAGTCGAGCCAGTTCGGCACGGTGTCGGGCCACATACCCGATCAGTGCCCGACGCAGTCCGGCGCTACGCGCAACCTGGGTAAAACCCAGGGCCTGCCGCGACTGATCGGGCAACGCATGGAGGATTGAGGCAAGGAAGTTGTCGCCGTGACGCGGAACACTGTCGAGCGCTTCGCCGCGCTCGTTGTACGCCTGATAGACCGGCCCGCGCTTGACCAGATACTTGGTCTGGCCGGCACTTTCGCTGCCGACACTGTCAATCAACGGCCCGTCGAGGCTGCCTTCGCGCACCTCGAGACGCACCTCGTCCGACCAGCCCGGCAGTCGTTCCAGGGCGCGCAAGGCCAGCCATTGGCTTTCGCTGCCACCCGAATTCTCCATGTGCAGGCCGGCGACCGCATGATTGAAGCGGCGTTGCCGGGCAAATTCACGGGAGATCTCCAGCAACCGCAACGGTACCCGCTCACCGCTTTGCAGGCGCGTCAGTTCCTCGGCGTTCGCCTCCAGCAGCACGCGGATTGCCGCCGAGCTGCCCAACCCCGGTGTGGCGGCTTGTAGCCTGGCGATTCGCCGGTCGTTCAACGCGGGCTCGTCATAGAGCCTGTCGAACATCGCCGGCTGCCGGGTTCGCAGGTAATCGGCGATCTGTTTGCGCAGTTCCAGCGGCCGCGATTCGACCACGCGCGCCGGCTCGGCGCCCAGCAGCCAACGTGTTTGCGGCTCATCCAGCGCGGCCAGAATACGCTCAGGCAATTGGCCGTCGAGCACTTCGGCGCGGGTCACCTGGATCGGCGTACGCGTCTGGCCCTCGATCAAGCCTGATTCCGCGCCGAACAGTCGGCTGGGGCCGGACAGCTGCGTTCCGTCGAAGACTTCCAGAACCAACCCGCTCGGCCAGCGCGGCATTTGTGTGAGCATCGGCAGCGTCAGCAGATACGAATCATCCAGGCTGGTTCCTCGCTCGACCTGATCAATCAGCCGCCCGACCTGCTGCTCCGCCTCATACAGGCGCAGCGTGTCGGCCAGGGCCAGTGGCGCCGGCTGATGATCGAGGTGCATCTGACGCAGGGCCTCATCACTGACACCACTGACATCGGCGATTTCGAGCAGTTGCGCATCCGAAAACGCCTCAGTCGAATGCCCGATGCGCCGCAGCAGGGTCAGTCGATCCCAGCTCAACGGTCGCTCCAGGCTGTGGCGCCAGGCCCCCAGTCGATTGTGCTCAAGGATCGGTTGATAGGCCGCAGGATCATGCGGGTGGCGGATGCGCCAGCTTTTCAGGGTCTCGTCGTAGTGCGTCTGGTAGAACTTGCCTTGCTGGCGAATGAAGGTCTTGCCGTCGAATCGATACACGCCCTGCGCATCAGGCACGGCACTCGCCGGCAGGACACTGTCGCTGACGTAAGCATCAAGATCAGGCTTCCACAGGCGGACCGAGCCATCAGGTCGCTCGACCGGTTGCAAGTGCTCGATCACCGGCTCGGCGGAGGCCGCCTGGAGACGGCCTGCACCCTTGCCGACCGCGCCCATCACGCCAATCAGCGCCAGGTTCTGCGCGACATCGACCAGATGCGCCTTGGCAGCCTGGCGATCACCTTCCGACCATTCGATGGCGCCTTCGAATGATTCATAGAGCAGTTGCCCGGCCATCACGGTCATCATGATTTCGCCCAGTACCGGGACAAACATCGACACCAGGTTCAACGCCATCATGCCGAGCTCGAGCAGATGACTGAGTTTTTCTGCCCGTACCCGGGCGTCGACGTCTGCTGTGGGGACGGCGTGGGCCTTCGCATCGGCGATAAATTTGGCCTGGTGCTGCTCATAGAGGTACTGCCACAGATCGGTGTTGTCGGCCCAGATCCCGGCCACGCCTTTGCGCGTGGTCGGCAACGGGTCGAGATACGGGTCAGGCTGCGGCTCGCGCTTGCCGGGGGCTTCGGGTGGCAGCTCCTTGATTCGCGCGATGGTCGACAGTGGCGGTATCAGCTGTGCAACCTTGACCCAGATCGAATGCAACGGGTCACTCGGGGAGTCCGCAGCCTTTTGGGTGAACTGACTGAAATAGTAAGGACGGTCGGCATAGGCCACGAACTGACTGAAAAACTGCTGGTAAGCAGTCGGTCCTTGCGCGGGAGTCGTAGGATCAGTCGCGGTGAACTTGCGTTTGAACACCTCACGCATCTGCGCCATGGTGTAGCGCTTGAGCGGGTGTTGCGGGTCATGGGGAATGTAGACGATGAACTCGTTGGTGTAGCGGTAGCGCTCGCTGATGCTGAACACCACGCAACCGGTCATCCGCCGCTTCATCAGGCTCAGGTCGCGAAACCACACGGCCTTGCCGCCGAGCTGCGGATGGATCTGGCCGTCCACCACCGACAGAATCATCCGGTAGTCGGCGGGCTCGATGTCCTGTTTCAGCAGCGCCCATTCAGCGGCGGCACGAAACGCGGTTTTCTGGCTGGCAATGAAGTGCCGGCGCAAGGTGTCGGTTTTCTCGAAAAACGCTTTGATCCTTGCCTGATAACGGGCACCGACGTCCAGCGAACGACACAGCGTCAGAAACTGCCTGACCGTGATGCCGATGTCTACTGCCTGAAACTCTCCCGGGGTTGCCGTCTCGACCACGAAACCGGATCTGGCGTGATAGGCACCTGTTTCACATTCCGAAGCCTCGAAGTTGTGCAATGCCGCTTGCAGCAAGGGCAGCTTCAACACTTCGAACGTGGAAACTTCAACTTCCAGCACCCCGAGTTCGAGGGGCCGTCTGAGACACAGCAAGGTTTTGCCGAGATCGACCGTGACGTTGAACTGATCCTTGAGTGCCTTGCCAAGCAGCGCCTGGGCAAATGCATCGACGCTTTCAAGGCCGGCCATGGTCTTGTCGAGTCGGCTCTGGGCGACAAAGGCCGCCGTGACCCGGTCTTTCAAGGCTTGTTGCTGATCATTAGGGAAATGGTGATAGCCGTGCGCTGGCCGGGTACTGGCCACTTTCATCGCGGCTCGCCGCTCGGGTGAAGCGGCGATCAGCCAATCGGGGATCATCTGCTCCAGCCGCTTGCCGTGAAGGCTGGCACTGACTGGCGCGCGGGGCAATGTCGGGGGATGAGTGGACATCCTGTCTCTCCAGAAAAATGGGAGGACAGGACACCATGTCCGCCGCGGTGATCTGCGGTACATAGTTATCGTATCGGTATGGACGTGTTACCGGACAAGTCTGGAACCCGCGTGCGACCACGGCACAACCCGCTGGATTGACTATGCTGTCGGGACAGCCTTTCGGACGGGGGATTTATGGACGATCCAGTCGACAACAAGCCACCGAGCTTCTGGCAGATGCTGCACAGCGTGATGGCTGCGGCATTCGGCGTGCAAAGCGGGAAGAACCGGGCAAGGGACTTCACCCATGGCAAGCCCAGCCATTTTGTGATCCTGGGGATCGGCTTCACCGCCGTGTTCGCCTTGACGCTGTTTGTCATCGTCAAGCTGGTACTGCATTTCGCCGGGGTCTGACAGGGTTCAGTGCATCAGGATCTGCAGGCTGAACGGGTAGCGATACGACGTGGGGTGGCCCTTGGCCGACAACTTGCGAAAACTCACGCCGTAATCCGGCGCGGCGCCCATGGCCAGCATTTGCTGTGCCTGATGCTTGTCGATCAGTTGCAGCAGCGACAGTTGCCGGTCACGTCCGCCATGACGATCCAGATCGACGCCCTGCTCATAATCGTGCAACTCCACTAGCGCCCACCCGCCGAGAGTGAAGTGACCGCCCACCAGCGCGCTCAAGCGCCCGTCGACCACCGCCTGCAACGCCTCGGGTGAGGTATTGACCGCGCTGAACAGCACATCCTTGCCAGGGACTTTGCCGGCTTCGGCAAACGCATGCATGGCGCCGAAGGCCATTTCATCATTGGCTGCCCACACCAGCGACACCTTCGGATAACGGCTGACCAGTTGCCGCGCCTGCTCGTAGGCACGTTGCCGGGTCCAGCCGCTGTACACTAGTTGCCGCAGTCGTACCTGCGGATACTCGGCCAAGGCGCGTTGCATGCCCTGCTCGCGCAATTGCGCTGACGGGGTGATCTTCAGGCCGGAAAACGCCAGTACTTCAATCTGTTCGCCCCGCGCCACCGGCGGATGCAGGCGAATCAGCTCCTTCATCATCAGGTAGCCGCCCTCCTCGTCATTCGGCACCAGGCTGCCGATGCGATCGGCACGCTCGCCGATCAGCGCCTGCTGATCGGGGGTGAGCACCGCGTTGACCATGAACAGCTTGACCCCGCTGCCCTCCGCCATACGCAGGATCTGCGGCGCCACGTACTGCTCGTTGACGAATACCAGATAGTCGGGACGATTCGGTCCCTGCAGGGCAACTCTGGCCTGAGCCAGGGTGAATTCCGGCTGGCGCTGGGAATAGAGAATCTGCAAATCGACGCCCAGGTCGCGGGCGGCCGCCTGCATGAATTGCGAATAGCTGACCCAGAAGGCTTCCTGAGTTGACCCAGGATTGAGGAACAGCACCGACTCGGCCCGGGCCGCAGAGCCGAAAACCGCACCGAACAGCAGAAGGCTGAGGTGGAAAAACTTCAACATGAATGATCCGGGCCCAAGGAAAAATGGCCGCGCATTATAGCCCCCTAATCAGCGGCTATTGACGCCTGATCCCGTTTTTTGTCCGACAATCGTCGGAAGCGGACCCGGATCGGTCGTTTACTGATGACTGACCCAGAATACCGCCGTCCCTACTACCAGAATAATCAGGAACAGAATGGCCCAAGCATCGACACTGCTATCGCTTTTTCTTGCCTTGGTCGGATTGCTCATTGCATCGCCTCTTGTCGGTTTTATCGGTGATTGCAGAAAGACTCGATCACAGTTAAGACGATGATTGTCCCCGCGACAAATGTGGGTTAATCAACAACTATTCTCGTTAGGCGATTTGGTTCTTTACATATACTCAAACATCACTTTTGCGCATAACTGCAAACGGGTATATTGCCCCGGCTCCGTTAGGGAGTGCGCGGCCGTGCGCGCGTAATTGCCGAGGCACCATCGGACTCCAGCAAGCGAAAACGCAGCGTTTTCCGAGTAGCCCAAAGCCTGAGAACAGGACTTATATGTACGTATACGACGAGTACGATCAGCGGATCATCGAGGACCGCGTCAAGCAGTTCCGTGATCAGACCCGACGCTATCTGGCAGGTGAGCTGAGCGAAGAAGAATTCCGCCCCCTGCGCCTGCAAAATGGCCTGTACATCCAGCGTTTCGCGCCGATGTTGCGCGTGGCGGTGCCTTACGGCCAACTGACTTCCCGTCAGGTGCGCATGATGGCCAAGATTGCCCGTGACTACGACAAGGGCTACGCCCACATCAGTACCCGGCAGAACGTGCAGTTCAACTGGCCGGCGGTGGAAGACATCCCGGACATCCTCGCGGAACTGGCCACCGTGCAGATGCACGCGATCCAGACCAGCGGCAACTGCCTGCGCAACGTCACCACCGACCAGTTCGCCGGTGTCGCTGCCGATGAAGTGATCGACCCACGCCCATGGTGCGAAATCGTCCGTCAGTGGACGACATTCCACCCGGAATTCGCCTACCTGCCGCGCAAGTTCAAGATCGCCGTCAACGGTTCGACCGCTGACCGTGCGGCCATCGAAGTCCACGACATCGGCCTGGAGCCGGTCCACAACGCCGCCGGCGAGCTGGGCTTCCGGGTGCTGGTCGGCGGTGGCCTGGGCCGTACCCCGGTGGTCGGCGCCTTCATCAACGAATTCCTGCCATGGCAGGACCTGTTGAGCTACCTCGACGCCATCCTGCGTGTGTACAACCGTTATGGCCGTCGCGACAACAAATACAAGGCGCGGATCAAGATCCTCGTCAAGGCGCTGACCCCTGAAGTGTTCGCGCAGAAAGTCGATGCCGAGATGGAACACCTGCGCGGTGGCCAGACCACACTGACCGAAGCCGAACTGCATCGCGTCGCCAAGCACTTCGTCGATCCGGACTACAAGGCGCTGGAGAACCAGACTGCCGCCCTGGCCGAACTCGACAAAGAGCATCCGGGTTTCGCCCGCTGGCGTTCGCGCAACACCCTGGCGCACAAAAAGCCGGGCTATGTGGCCGTGACCCTGTCGCTGAAACCGACCGGCGTTGCTCCGGGCGACATCACCGACAAGCAGCTCGATGCCGTCGCCGATCTGGCCGAGCGCTACAGCTTCGGTCAACTGCGCACCTCCCACGAGCAGAACATCATTCTCGCCGACGTCGAGCAGAGCCAGTTGTTCACCCTCTGGGGCGAGCTGCGTGAAGGTGGTTTCGCCACGCCGAACATTGGCCTGCTGACCGACATCATCTGCTGCCCGGGCGGTGATTTCTGCTCCCTGGCCAACGCCAAGTCGATCCCGATCGCCGAATCGATCCAGCGCCGTTTCGACGACCTGGACTATCTGTTCGACATCGGTGAGCTGGACCTGAACATCTCCGGTTGCATGAACGCCTGTGGTCACCACCACGTCGGCCACATCGGCATCCTTGGGGTGGACAAGAAAGGTGAAGAGTTCTACCAGGTGTCCCTCGGTGGCAGCGCCAGCCGTGACGCCAGCCTGGGCAAGATCCTCGGCCCGTCCTTCGCCCAGGACGACATGCCGGACGTGATCTCGAAGCTGATCGACGTGTACGTTGAACAACGTACCGAAGACGAGCGCTTCATCGACACCTACCAGCGTATTGGCATCGACCTCTTCAAGGAACGCGTCTATGCAGCGAATCATTAAGAACAACGAGGTGGTCGACGAAACCTGGCACTTGCTGCCCAAGGACGCGACCCTCGACGGCATCTCCAACTGCGACGACCTGATCGTGCCGCTGGCCCTGTGGCGCGATCATGCTCACGCGCTCAAGGCCCGCGACGGCGGGCTGGGTGTGTGGCTGGACGCCGATGAAGAAGCCGAGGAAATCGGTGACGACGTGGATCAGTTTCAGGTGATTGCCCTGAACTTTCCGGCCTTCACCGATGGCCGCAACTACTCCAACGCCCGCCTGCTGCGCGACCGGTACGGTTTCAAAGGTGAACTGCGGGCGATTGGCGATGTGCTGCGCGACCAGCTGTTCTACATGCACCGTTGCGGTTTCGATGCGTTCGCCCTGCGCGCCGACAAGGACCCGTACGAGGCACTGGAAAGCCTGAAAGACTTCTCGGTGACCTACCAGGCCGCCACTGACGAACCGCTGCCGCTGTTCCGTCGCCGCTGACTCGAATACGCCTTGAGCACCTGCTCAAGGCGTACTTCCCTCCTCTTCTGTATCCGAACTGGCCAGCTCATTGGCCGGATGGCGCGCGAGTGCCTGATCGGTGAGTTGGCGAATCAGCGCCTGACGTTCATTTCTGAAATTGTCGTGAATCGCGTTCATCTGCACCGCTGCCTGATCGCGCGCGAGTTCGGTCTGCCCGTCAAGACGCGCCAGTGCCCGTGCGGTCCGATCATTGATGACGGCGAAAGCATCAGGGTGGACTGATTCGAGAAATTCGACCCAGAATCGCTGACTGACGCACCAGTCAGGAAACGCTGAAGAGCTTTCCATACGCATGACGGCCTGATAGGCCTGATCCAGGTTCTCCTGCGATACCTCGACATTCAAAGGGCTGCTTATCGCCCTTGGCTGTCCCGGCAGATCGAGCCGTCCCGCCAGTCCCACCCGATAGGCCAGACTGAATTCGAGTGCGTGCTCGTAGACCCTCGGTTGGGCGCTGGCATTGATATCCGCCACGACCTGCTGCTCCAAAGCCTGCAAGCGGAACAGGCCTCTGAGCAGCCCGGTCAATTGCCGTTCGAGCGATGCGCCGCCGACTCCGGACGCGACCATGGCCCGATAGCACAACACCTGAACTTCCATTTCGCTGAACACCGCCGAGTAGCCATCGACGCTGGTGGTGCCGACACGGGCCGTGCTGAACAACCGGCCGCGCAGCCATGTATCTTCAGCCGCTGCCTCGATGACATTCCACACGCGCTCACTGAAATACGGGTACAACCTGGTGTAATCAGCCGTATGGATCAATTGCGAAAGTACGACAAAGAAATCCCGCGAGCCAGGCGCGGCCCTCACGGCCTCCCACATCACGCTGCGCGGCGTCGCTACGGCGGCAGGCTGGCCGGTCAACCAGGGAGCACTCTGGCCCTCAGGCTGCACACCCGGTCTTGGCTGATGACGATAGGCCCGGCCGATCACTCCTAAACTGGCACCGTTCGCCTGCTGGTACGCAACAATCTTCAGCAAGGCGTCAGGCGCCAAGGGATTGCCGATGAGCCGGATGGCGCGGTTCAACGCCGGCGGCCCCGCGAGCACCGCCTGCGGTATGGCCGTTATCTGGTTATCGCGCAAATCGAGCAATTGCGGTCGGTTCAAACCGACAATCCCTTCAGGCCAGCGATCAATGGCGCAGCCACGCAAGCGCAGTATTTCCAGGTTCGGCAGCAGACTGACATCCGGGGCATGCACAAGGTCCGGATTGAAATCCAGATCCAGTACCCGCAGGTGGGTCAGCTGCACCAGCGCTGGCGCCGATGCAGACGGCAGCCGAATCCGATTGTCACTCAGATCCAGATGCGTCAACCAGGGCAAACGCTCCAGCGCCAACGGTAGCCGGGTCAGTTGATTTCCCCTCAGGGAGAGACTTCGCAGGTTGCTGAAATTATGCAGAAACGCCGTCAGCCCCAATGTCGGATTAATGCCGTCCATCACCAGATGCGTGACATGGCGGAAGTCGCCGACCACCAATGGCAACTCGCCCAAAGGCTCCGGGGCCAAGCTCAAGGTATCGGGCAAGGCATCGTCAAAAGATCCTGGCTCTCTGCGCCAACAACGGATGATCGCGCGCATCGCACGAACCTTGGCCGCCCGTGGAACTTCACGCCATGAACCATCAACGCCATTGCACCAGGTGTCCCGTGTCACCCAACGGTTCAAGGCTTCGCGGATACCGAGAAATTCCCGTCGCAGCATCTCCAGCTTCATCAACACCGATATCTCATTTCTGCCCAGGGCGTTCAGTAGCGCATGGATCTGCGCAGGGGAATGTGCCGGATAGAGTTCCTGGGCACGGCGTATCATCACCGAAATATCGGTACCGGAATGTGTCCCTGCCCCTGCCTGTGGACGGTGTGCCCGCCTCAGGGGCGAAACAGCGCCGGGGCGCTCGCCAATCGTCCTGGCGAACGTCGCTCGACGTTCGTAGGCAAGCTGAGTGATTTTCTCCCGCAGTGCTTGCGAAGTTGTTTCGCCCGAGAGGCCCAGCGCGGATCGGTGATGCGTCGACATCCCCTGCCATAGCACCTGAAAATAAGGCTTGCCTGATCCCGTCGCCGCACGCTCGTCGTGACTGACCGCTGCGTCCTGTATCTGCGACGATGACGTTCCCGACCCACCCGGCAAGTGCTCAAGGGCATCGAGCACCACGCGGTGGGTGTCTTGACCACCGCCGCTATCCAGGTGCAACCCTTCATAGGCCCGACAGACAGCGATCGCCCGCTGATATCGACGGACTTCTTGCGCCAGTCGCAACGGTACGCGACCCGCATCCAGCTCTTGCGCCTCGCCACTCAACGCACCCTCCACCAATTCTTCGGCAACACTGGCGGGCAGATCGGCGAAGGAGTGCTGAAGGAACGACACCCTGCCATTACCCGCCACTTCGGTGCGCCTGTAGATTCGCTGGAACAGCTGCACCCGATGACCTTGCGCCTGTGCATCGACGATTTGCTGTAGCCTGCGGGCCTGAACGGCCGGGTCCAGGGAGGTCAGCCCGAGCAGGCTCTCGCGCTGCCGGTTACCGAGGGCCGCCAGCAGAGACCGGTAGAGTTTCCCTCCGCTCAAGTCCTGCTGGCTGATGGTCAGGGTCGTGGTCGCGGTTGGCGCGCCATAACGGCTCAGTTGCGCGCCCGCAGCATCGAGGACACTGACCACAGTGTCGGCCGGCCAGGCAGTCGAGGTGGTCAACAAGTGTAATTGCAGGTCAGGGTCTGCCAAGGGCGCCGACAGCGGAATCTGCAGTTGATCGATGAAATCCGTCACCACTGCATCGGCGCGAAACCGCCGGAGCGTGTCGACCAACAACGCCGGCGGATGGCCACGATCCACATGAACCTGGCGCATCACGCTGTCCTCGATGCCACTGACGTCCAGGATCTGCAGCGCGACGGCGTCCGACACGTCCTCGCGCGCGTAGCCGAAGCGGCGAAACAGTCTTAATCGATCCCAGTCCTGAACCCGTTCTGAATCATGCCGCCAGGCCCCCCGGTCGTTGGTTTCGAGAAGCGGCGAATAGCGGATCGTAGACGCCGGTGGCGCCATCACCTCCCACAATCCGGTCTGCGGTTCGGGCCGCACCGCATAATGGTGTGTATCGAGCGTCAGAAACGCCTGGCCATCGACCCAGCGCAAGCCTCGCTCATCGGGTCGCACTCCGGCAGGCGGTGCTCGACGCAGCCGATAGGGGCGCAGGTCGGGCTTCCAGAGGCGAGGCTGCCCTGAAGCCAGGTTGACGAGGCGCAAGCGCTCAATGAACGCCGATGACCGGACGACTTTGAACGCGCTGCTCACCGCTCGCGTACCGGCGGCGAAAGCCGCCATCAGAATCAGGTTTTCGACGACATCGAAAAAATAATCCGTTGCCTGTTCCTGCTCGCCTCTGGACCAGCTGGCGATCCCTTCGTAAACCTGCGAAAGCAATTGCACCGCCGTGACCGCCAGCAATAACTCACCGGCAACGGGGATGAACGATGCGGCCACCAGTAAAAGATCCAGGCCGATCGCCTTGTAGGTGTCCAGTCGGGCAAGTCGGCTTTTTTCGTCCTCATCGTCCGTGGGAACCACAATGAGCCGCGCGTCCGCCATGGTTTGTTCGGCGTGTTGGCGATACATCAGATTGAACGGATCACCCGCGAAATCGACACCGGACAATGTCACATACAAAACCGTAGGAGGCAGCATCGAGTGACTGCGTGGATACAGGCGCTGTTCGAGGTCCGTCACCCACGCGGCGCGTTCGCCGATCTTGATATAGCGCATGAAGAACTGGCGAAATCCCCTGTCTTTCAATCGCTCGCTCAGCTCTTTCTCGAAATTGCTGAAGGACGAGTACTCCTTGAGTGGGTGCAGAGGATCACCTGGCAGGTAAACAACGCAACGGTAGTCGTTGTCGGCGTGCTCGCTGACCGGGCCGATAAACAGCGCACCGTTGAGTGTGGCGCCAAGCATCCGCAAGGCCTGATAACCCAGGGTGTTGTTTCCCAGCCTGATCCGGCCCGCGCGCTCCTTTACTCCCTGTAACATCCGATGAACTTCGACACTGATATGGTTCTTCATTACTGCTATATGCCGATCCACCTCGAAGCGACATTGCAAGTTCGCAACAAACTTGCTGCGTAATGGATGATCATCGGCGCTGATGTTGAACACCGCACGAAGGTGTTCCTGATACTGTTTTCCCAAATCCAGCGTCCGACACAATCGCGCAAACTCATGGGGTTGTATCGGTAATATACGAGCTTCCCGACCAGTGACTTTTTCGGGGATATAGATCAATGAAGTGTCGTTGTAATTTGCCGCCTGGGTCTCGCTGATTTCGAAATTCTCGCAGGCGGCCATCAGCAGATCCCGATCGATCGGCAATACCAGCTTCCTGCGCAAGCCCAACAGACTGGAAGTGGAGCGCACGTGCTGAAAAATCACTCCGCTGATATCTAGCGAAATGCCGAGCTTTTGCGACATGGCGCTGGTCAGTAACGGGGCGCAAAACGCTTCGGGCGACTTGAGCGTCTTCAGAAACGGGTCCATTTCACTCTGGGCGCGATGGCTGGCCATCATGCTTTGGTAAAGTTTCTGACGCAGTTCATCCGATGCCGACAGCAGCCAGCCGGGAGCATTGTTCTTGATTAACTCAAAGAACATGCCTTTTTGTTCGGGTGTTAATACAGGCGCGACAGCCTGTACAGGTAAGGAAGACATACTGAATATCTCGAAAACCGAAAGTAGCAACAGCTTATCGAGCAGGCCTTTTTATAAAAGCGCGAATTGCCGATGAAAAACTTCAAGTTCGAATCAACTATTCAAACTCAAACTATACATATATACCGCCACCATAAAAAAACCCCTTCCACCGTTACGGTGAAAGGGGTTTTTCTTTGGCCTTTTCTTACCAGAAGCGTTGCTGGGTCAAGCGGCTCCACCAGCTCAGCAGCACGCGATCCACTGAACCGCTGGCAGCCATGCCGATGCGCTCCTGCAGGCTTTTGCGCTCGGCGTAATGCAGGTGATAAACCTCGGCTTTCTTCGCCCGGTCTGCCAGGTATTCATCGCTGGTCTTGAGTTCGTCGACCAGTTGTTTGTCCAGCGCTGCAACACCAAGCCAGACCTCACCGGTGGCCACTTCGTCGATGGCCAGTTGCGGGCGATAACGGGAAACGAAGTTCTTGAACAGCTGATGGGTGATGTCCAGGTCTTCCTGGAACTTCTCCCGGCCCTTTTCGGTGTTTTCGCCGAACACGGTCAGGGTGCGCTTGTACTCACCGGCGGTCAGCACTTCAAAATCGATGTCGTGCTTTTTCAGCAGACGGTTGACGTTGGGCAACTGCGCCACCACACCAATCGAGCCGAGAATCGCGAACGGCGCGCTGATGATCTTCTCGCCAATGCACGCCATCATGTAACCGCCGCTGGCCGCGACCTTGTCGATACACACGGTCAACGGCACGCCGGCTTCGCGAATACGTGCCAGTTGCGAAGACGCCAGACCGTAGCTGTGCACCATGCCGCCGCCGCTTTCCAGACGCAGTACCACTTCGTCCTTTGGCGTGGCGAGGGTCAGCAGTGCGGTGATTTCGTGACGCAGGCTCTCGGTGGCCGAGGCCTTGATGTCACCGTCGAAATCGAGCACGAACACCCGGGATTTGCTCTCGGGTTTGTTCTTCTGCTTCTTCTCGGATTTTTCCGATTTGGCCTGGCCCTTGCGCAAAGCCTTGAGCTGATCCTTGTCGAGCAGGGTCTGCTCCAGACGTTCACGCAAGCCTTTATAGAAATCGTTGAGCTTGCTGACCTGCAACTGCCCCGCCGACTTGCGCCGGCCCTTGCTGCGCAATGCAGCAAAACTGGCGAGCACCACCAGGATGGCGACCACCAGCGTTACGGTCTTGGCCAGGAAGCTGGCGTATTCGGTGAAAAACTCCACAGAGACTCCTTAAAACAATGCGCGGATGCAAAACACGCGCGGGATGGTTCCAGCATACCCATGCGCCGCCTCGTCGGCCAGCCGTGAAACCTCTGGCAACAGGCCTGTAACGAGCATTTCAAACAAGCGTATGTTTTTTCATTGACAGCACTCTTTCATCCTCATAACCTCGCCAAACCTTCAACGTACCGGGATGACGCGGACGTGGGCAGCATCTATCTGATTCGACATGGCCAGGCCTCCTTTGGTGCAGACGACTATGACGTCCTGTCGCCCATCGGTGTGCGCCAGGCAGAAGTCCTCGGCCAGCACCTCGCCGAGCTGGGAATCCGCTTTGATCGCTGCCTGGCCGGCGACCTGCGTCGTCAGCAGCACACGGCCAGCAGTGCGCTGGAGCAATTCAGCGCCAAGGGCCTGTCGGTACCGACGCTGGAGACCGACTCTGCGTTCAACGAGTTCGATGCCGACGCGATCATCCGCGCCCTGATCCCGGCCATGCTCGAGGACGAGCCGGAAGCCATCGACATCCTGCGCAACGCGGCGCAGAACCGCGCCGAATTCCAGCGTATCTTCGCCCTGGTCATCGAGCGCTGGCTGGCAGGCACCTACGACACCCCCGGGCTGGAAAGCTGGCTGGGTTTCGTCGAGCGGGTACAGGCCGGACTGCACCGGATCCTCGAACAGGCCGACGGCAACCAGAAAATCGCCGTGTTCACCTCCGGCGGCACCATCACCGCCCTGCTCCACCTGATTACCCAGATGCCTGCCCGGCAGGCCTTTGAACTGAATTGGCAAATCGTCAACACCTCGCTCAACCAGCTGAAGTTCCGCGGTCGCGAGGTGGCTTTGGCCTCCTTCAACAGTCACGCACACCTGCAACTGCTGAAGGCTCCGGAACTCATCACTTTCCGCTGAGTCCGGATAATTGTGACCCTTGCTGTAATCAACCAGCGCCTATTACCCAAGAAAGGATCGAACCATGACCTCCGTAGCTGATGCCGTAAAAGCGATGCAAGCCAAGTTCAACCCAGCCGCTGCTGCCGGTCTGGATCTGGTTTTCGGTTTCAACATCACCGACGAAGACAAGCACTACGCGCTGATCGTCAAAGACGGTACTTGCGACATCCAGGAAGGTGAAAACCCGGACGCCAACTGCACCCTGGTACTGGACAGTGCAACCCTGAAAGACATCGTCAGCGGTGAAACCGACGGCATGCAAGCGTTCATGGGCGGCAAACTGCGCGTTGAAGGCGACATGATGCTGTCGATGAAGCTGTCCGAGCTGTTCCCGTCGTAAGACTTGGTTCGGTTTGAAGAAAATCCCGCCCCTGTGGCGGGATTTTTGCGTCTGACTCCCAGGTTTCGTCATAAACAGGTCATAGGTGGGAGGGGGCTTGCTCCCGAAGACGTCGGATCAGCCACAAGTTTTGCCGCCTGTCACACCGCTTTCGGGAGCAAGCCCCCTCCCACATTGGTCACGTGGCGCACCATAAACCGTGGCATGCACCTTCTACTACATTGGAGCTGTCATCAACCAGCAAATGATGCCGCCAACAGCTCCTGCGTATACGGATGCTGCGCATCGCTGAATAGCGCACTGGTCTCGCCACGCTCCAACACTTCGCCATCCTTCATCACTATCAGGTCATGAGCCAACGCCCGCACCACCGCCAGGTCATGGCTGATGAACAGATAAGTCAGCCCATGCTCTTCCTGCAGCCGCCGCAATAAAGCAACGATCTGCTTCTGCACCGTGCGATCCAGTGCCGAGGTCGGCTCATCGAGCAGAATCAAATCAGGCTTGAGCACCAGCGCCCGAGCGATGGCAATCCGTTGGCGCTGGCCACCGGAAAACTCGTGCGGATAGCGATGTCGGGTCGCCGGATCGAGACCGACTTCGCGCAGCACATCGATCACCGCCTGTTCACGCTCGGCAGCATTCAAGTCGCTGTGTACCTGCAAGCCCTCGGCAATGATCTGCTCCACACACAAGCGCGGGCTGAGACTGCCGAACGGATCCTGAAACACCACTTGCAGGCGTTTGCGTAGCGGCCGCAGCTGCTTGCCGCTCAATTGCTCCAGCGCCTCACCGGCAAAGCGAATGCTGCCCTCGGCGTCGATCAGGCGCAAAATCGCCTGACCCAAGGTCGACTTGCCCGAGCCCGACTCGCCGACAATCCCCAGCGTCTTGCCGCGCTGCAGGTTCAGATCAATGCCCTTGACCGCCTGCAGCCAATTCTTCGGCCGCAGCCAACCGCCGCCCAGGCGAAAACGCACATTCAGATCGCGCACCTGCAACAAGTCCTGCGCGACATCCCGGCACAGCGCTTCGCCCCCGGGCTCGGCGTTGAGCAATTCGATGCTGTAAGGATGCTGCGGCGCACGGAACAGCTGCTCGCACGACGCCTGCTCGACGATCCGCCCACTGCGCATCACCGCCACCCGCTGCGCAATGGTGCGCACCAGATTCAGGTCATGGCTGATGATCAGCAGCGCCATGCCCAGGCGCTGCTGCAAGTCTTTGAGCAGCAACAGAATCCTGCGCTGCACCGTCACATCCAGCGCCGTGGTCGGCTCGTCGGCGATCAGCAGTTGCGGCTCGCAGGCCAGCGCCATGGCAATCATCACCCGCTGGCGTTGACCTCCAGAGAGTTGATGCGGATAGGCCTTGAGCCGTTCGCGCGGTTTCTGAATCCCCACCAGTTCGAGCAGTTCAAGAATCCGTTCACGGGCTTGCGCGCCCGCCAGGCCTTTGTGCAGCGCCAGACTCTCGCCGAGTTGCCGTTCGATGGTGTGCAGCGGATTCAGCGAACTCATCGGCTCCTGAAAAATCATCGCGATCCGGTTGCCCCGTAACTGGCGCAGATAGCGCTCATGCACACCGAGCAGCTCTTCACCGGCATAACGAATGCTGCCATCGATCCGCGTGATGTTCGGGTCAAGCAATTGCAGGATGCTGTGGGCGGTCACCGATTTGCCGGAGCCAGACTCCCCGACCAGCGCCAGGCATTCGCCCGGACGAATATCGAGGTCGATGCCATGCACCACTGGCTGGCCGTTGAATGCCACACGCAGGTCGCGGATTTCAATCAGGTTATCGCTCATCTCAAGCCCTCGGATCATAAGCATCTCGGCAGGCCTCACCGATGAACACCAATAGAGAAAGAATCAGCGCCAGGGCAAAAAACGCCGTCAGCCCCAACCACGGCGCTTGCAGATTGCTCTTGCCCTGACCGATCAATTCGCCCAGCGAGGCGCTGCCGGCGGGCATGCCGAAACCGAGAAAATCCAGCGCCGACAAGGTCGCGATCGCCCCGGTGAGAATGAACGGCAGATAGGTCAGGGTCGCGCTCATGGCGTTGGGCAGGATGTGCCGATAGATCACCTGCATATCGCCAACCCCCAGCGCCCGCGCGGCTTTCACGTATTCCAGACCGCGGCTGCGCAGGAACTCGGCACGCACTACATCGACCAGACTCAGCCAGGAAAACAGCGCCATGATCCCCAGCAACCACCAGAAATTCGGCTCGACGAACCCGGACAGGATGATCAGCAGATACAACACCGGTAGCCCCGACCACACCTCCAGCAATCGCTGCCCGAGCAGATCGACCCAGCCACCGTAATAACCTTGCAAGGCACCGGCCGCAATGCCGATCAGCGCACTGGCAGCGGTCAGCGCCAGGGCAAACAGCAGCGACACCCGCGTACCGAAGATCACCCGCGCAAGCACATCCCGCGCCTGATCGTCGGTGCCGAGCCAGTTCTCGCCGCTCGGTGGACTCGGTGCCGGTTCAGTCAGGTCGTAATTCACCGTATCGAAACCGAACGGGATCGGCGCAAACCACATCCGCCCGCCCTGCCCCTCGATCAGTTGCCGCACCTGTGCGCTGCGATAGTCCGGCTGGAACGGCAGTTCACCGGCGAAATCCTGCTCGGTGTAGCGCTTGAACGCCGGGAAGTAGCACTGGCCCTGATACTCGACCATTAACGGTTTGTCATTGGCGATCAGCTCGCCGCCCAGGCTCAGGCCAAACAGCAGCAGAAACAGCCACAGTGACCACCAGCCACGTCGATGTGCCTTGAATCGCGCCCAACGGCGCTGTCCTATGGGAGATAAGGTCAGCATCAGGCAGTCCTCGCGGTGAAGTCGATGCGCGGGTCGACCAGCGTGTAGCACAGGTCGCCGAGGAGTTTTATCAGCAGGCCGAACAGGGTGAAGATGAACAGCGAACCGAACACCACCGGGTAATCGCGGGACACCGCCGCTTCGTAACTCAGGCGACCGAGGCCATCCAGCGAGAAGATCACTTCGATCAGCAGCGAGCCGCCGAAAAACACCGTCACCAGTGCCTGAGGCAGGCCGGCCACCACCAGCAGCATCGCGTTGCGAAACACATGGCCGTACAGCACCTGACGTTCACTCAGGCCCTTGGCCCGCGCCGTCACCACATACAGCCGCGAGATCTCGTTGAGAAAGCTGTTTTTGGTGAGGATGGTCAGCGTGGCGAATCCACCGATGACCAGCGCGGTGACCGGCAACACCAGATGCCAGAAGTAGTCCGCGACCTTGGCCCACGGCGACAGCTCGGCGAAGTTGTCGGAGACCAGTCCGCGCACCGGAAACCAGTCCAGCGCGGAGCCGCCGGCAAACACGATGATCAACAGCAGCGCAAACAGAAACCCCGGCATCGCATAGCCGATGATGATCGCCACGCTGCTCCAGACATCGAACGCCGAACCGTTGTGCACGGCCTTGCGGATGCCCAGCGGAATCGACACCAGATAGGTGATCAACGTGGCCCACAAGCCCAGCGACAAGGTCACCGGCAGCTTCTGCCAGATCAGCTCGGTGACGCTGGCACCACGGAAAAAGCTCTGGCCGAAATCCAGTTGCGCGTAGCTTTTGAGCATCAGCCACAGGCGCTCGCCGGCGGGTTTATCGAAGCCGTACTGACGCTCGATATCGGCCACCAGTTTCGGGTCGAGCCCCCGGGTGGCGCGGGATTCGCCACCGATGGTTTCGACATGACCACCGCCCACCGCCGCGCCGACACCAATGCCCTGCAACCGGGCAATCGCCTGTTCCACCGGGCCACCCGGCGCGGCCTGCACGATGACGAAGTTGACCAGCAGAATGGCGAGCAACGTCGGCACGATCAGCAGCAGACGCCGCAGGCTATAACCCAACATGGGCGTACTCCTTTTGCTGTTGCTGCATCTGCGTGGCGGTCAGCGCGGTCGGGCTGATTTCCCACCAGGTATCGAGTCCGGCGTCATACAACGGCGCCGTCGCCGGACGACCAAAACGGTTCCACCACACCGTGGAAATTCCCGGTGGGTAGTAATTGGGAATCCAGTAATAGCCCCACTGCAACACCCGATCCAGGGCATGGGCATGGCGCAGCAGGCTTTCGCGGTTATCGGCCTGCACCAGCCCTTCGAGCAAGGCATCGACCGCAGGATCACGCAGCACCATGTAGTTGTTCGAGCCGGGATCGTCGGCGCCGTCGGAGCCGAAGTAATTGAACATCTCGCGCCCCGGCGCCTGACTTACCGGGTAGCCGACCACGATCATGTCGTAGTCGCGATTGCGCACGCGGTTGGTGTATTGCGCGGTGTCGACCTGGCGGATATCGAAGCCGATACCGATCTGCGCCAGGTTGCGCTTGAACGGCAGCAGCAGCCGTTCAAAGCCCTTCTGACCGTTGAGAAAAGTGAACTGCAGCGGCTCGCCATTGGCATTCACCAACTGATCACCACGGGGTTTCCAGCCGGCGGCTTCCAGCAGCTTCAAGGCCTGCAACTGCTCGGCGCGGATGTTGCCGCTGCCGTCGGTTTTCGGCGCTTCGAAGACTTGGGTAAACACCTCATCGGGGATTTTGCCGCGCCACGGTTCGAGGATTTTCAGTTCCTCGGCGTCCGGCAACTCGGTGGCCGCCAATGCGCTGTGCGAGAAGTAACTGCGCTGTCGCAGGTACATGCTGCGCATCATTTGCCGATTGCTCCATTCGAAATCCCAGAGCATGGCGATCGCCTGCCGCACCCGACGATCCTGAAACATCGGTTTTTGCAGGTTGAACACGAAACCCTGCGAACCTTGCGCAGCACCCGGCGCCAGATGTTCGCGAAGCAATTTGCCCTGCTCCAGCGCCGCCCCGGCATAGCCGATGGTGTAACTGGTCGCGGAAAACTCGCGGTTGTAATCGAAGCCACCGGCCTTGAGCACTTGCCGGGAAACATCGGTGTCGGCGAAGAACTCCACGCTCAAGTGATCGAAGTTATAGAGGCCGCGAGTGATCGGCAGGTCCTTGGCCCACCAGTCGGCAACGCGCTGAAATTTCACGCTGCGCCCGGCATCCACCGCGCTGATCCGGTACGGGCCGCTGCCCGGCGGGATCTCGAAACCGGCGCCCTCGGCGAAGTTGCGCGTACGCCACCAATGTTCGGGCAGCACCGGCAGCGTCGCCAGATCCAGCGGCAAGGTGCGGCTGTCGTTGTTCTTGAAGTTGAAGCGCACTTGCGTTGGCGACTCCACCACCACGTCGGCGACGTCACGAAACTGCTGGCGATATTTGAGGCTGCCCTGAGTGGTGAACAGTTCGAAGGTGTAACGCACGTCTTCGGCAGTGATTGGCGTGCCGTCGTCGAACCGGGCCTTCGGATTGAGGTAGAAGCGCAACCAGCGACGATCCGCATCCAGTTCCATCTGCTTCGCCACCAGACCGTAGACGCTATAGGGTTCATCCTTGCTGCGATAGGCCAGCGGCGCGTAGAGCCAGCCATCGATGTCGGCGACGCCGGTGCCTTTATCGATGTACGGAATCAAGTGATCGAACGGGCCGCTTTCCAGCGAGGAGCGGCGCAGCGTCCCGCCCTTGGGGGCGTTTGGATTGGCATAGGCCAGGTGTTGAAAGTCCGGGGCGTATTTGGGGGCTTCGCCGTAGACCGTTAACGCGGGTTGCGGGGCGGCCCAACTGAATGGGCTTAGCAGCGCAAAAGCGCTAAGCAGAATGAGCCTGGATAGCATTGGCAGATCCTTTTTTGCACGGTGCTGTTTATGGCCTCATCGCTGGCAAGCCAGCTCCCACATGTTTTGCGGTGTTCACAAATCCCTGTGGGAGCTGGCTTGCCAGCGATGAGGCCCGAACAATCACCAAACACCCTGCCTACCTGTGATGTGCAACAGGCCGGCGATTTTTATAGGGCAGGCTTAGATCAATAAGTGACTAAAACCCGCCGCCTCTGGGCATTCTCAGAACTTGTAATTGACCCGCGTGTACAACGTCCGCCCGAAAGGGTCGCCGTATTTCGGGTCGTAGCCGCTCTGGAAGGTGTAGGTCTGGTTGCTGAACGGTGGCTCGCGGTCGAACAGGTTCTTCGCGCCGAGGGTCACGCTCAGGGTTTTGCGCCAGGTGTAGGTGCCGGCCAGATCCCAGACGTTGTAAGAGCCAACATAATCGTGGGTCTCGCGGTCGGAATCGTGGTAGCCGCTGGTGTAGCGGTTGGTCAGCGCTACACCGTAGGGGCCATAGTTCCAGCTGCCGGTCAGGCTGTGACGCCAGCGGGCCACGGCGCCGGCCGAGGAAAAGTCGCCGCCACGGAAATCGCCGAGCTTGTCGATATAGTCGCCCTTGAGTTGCTGCTGGTACTCGTAGCGGCTGACATAGGTGCCTTGCAGGCCGATGCCGAAGTTGCCGTACGGGGTGCTCGGCAAGCGGTAATCAAAGCTGACATCGACACCACTGGTCTTGATCTTGCCGAGGTTGGCCAGCCCGGTGACGATGTGATCAATGGAGCCGTCCGGCTTGCGCACCAGGCGCTCGGGGTACAGCTCCGGGTTCTCGAACACCGCCGATTCCGGGAATTCGGCGATCTGGTTGGCGATGTTGATCCACCAGAAATCCAGCCCGGTGCTCAGGCGCTCGAATGGCTGATAGACGAAACCGAGGGTGACGTTACGCGCGGTTTCCGGACTGAGGTCCGTATTGCCACCGGTGCGGCTGTAAAACTGCTGGGCGCAGTCGCGGTTGGCGATGCCGCCGTTACTCGGGTTGCCACCGGCACACAGTCGCGGGTCGTTGTAGTTGGCGACGGTGAACGTGGTGAAGTTCGGGTTGTACAGCTCATACAACGACGGTGCGCGAAAACCTTCACTGTAGGCGCCGCGCACCACCAGTTCCTTGAACGGCTGGAAGCGGAACGAGTACTTCGGGTTGGTGGTGCTGCCGAAATCGCTGTACTTGTCGTGGCGCACGGCAGCGGACAATTCCAGGCTGTCGAGTACCGGCACGTTGACCTCGGCGTATTGCGCCGAGACGCTGCGATCCCCGGTGACGCTGGCATTGGGGTCGACACCCAGGCTCTGCACATCGGCGGCGAACTGGGCGAAGTCCTGATGGAAATCTTCCTTGCGGTATTCGCCACCCAGCGCCAGTGCCGAAGGGCCGGCGCCGAACCAGTCACCGATCTCGCGGCTGACACGTCCATCAATCGCCTTCACCCGCCCCACTGCCGTCGAGTAATCGCCGTCCACCGCATTGGCCGCCAGCAGCGCCTGCCCGGCAGCGGTCTGCGCGCCAAACGGGTTGATGATGCCGTTGGCAATGCCGGCGCTGACGGCGCGGTCGTTGACATAGCCGGCCTCGATGCTATTGACCACTTTGTTCTGGTTGTACGACGCACCGACGTTGTAGTCCCAACCCACCACGCTGCCGTCGAAACTCAACAGCAAACGCTGGCCGGTGTTGTCGTCTTCGTGCTGGCGCGCGCCTACGGCGGTTTCGCGCCAGTTCACATCCACCGGTTGCGTCGGGTCGAGGGCGAAACCGTTGGGGCCGGGAGTAATGCCGTTACCGGGATAGAACGTCGTGCCGGGATTGACCTGATTGCCCATCAGCGTACCGGGGCCGATCTGCGTGCGGTTTTCGTTACGTGCCCAGAAGTATTCGAGGCTGACGTTGTGATCATCCGCGAGCTTGCCGGTGGCTTTGGCGAAAGCCGAGGTCTTCTCGGTTTCCGGCACCAGATCGAGGTAGTTCCACAGGCTCTGGCGGCAGATGCCATTGCGCGCCAGCAACCCCGGTGCATTGCAAGCGGAACTGGCCAGTGGATTGGTGGCGTTGCTGCCCTGACTCCAGTTGGCCGGTGATGCGGTACCCGAGGTGTAATCGAGGCCACGTCCCGGCTGATAGTTGTAGGTGTAGCCACGATCCTCGGCAGCCAGGCGTTGCTGCTTGTCATGACTGACCACGCCAAACACGTTGAAACGGTCATCCTGCAAATCACCGAAGCCCCAACTGCCGCTGAAGTTACGACTTTCACCACCGCCGGCATGGGTCGGCGTGTCGTAGTTGGTGCTGAGCTGGCCTTCGGTGAGGCTGGTCTTGGTGATGAAGTTGATCACCCCGCCGATCGCATCGGTGCCGTACAACGCCGAAGCGCCGTCACGCAAGACTTCGACGCGATCAATGGCGGCGAACGGAATGGTGTTCAGGTCAACCCCGGAGCCATTGATCGCATTGGTCGCGTTGTTGCTCAGCCGCCGACCATTGAGCAGCACCAGCGTCTTGTTCGGGCCGATACCGCGCAAATCGGCATACGACGCCCCACCGCTGCTCGAACCCACCGAACGACCGGAGCCGACCGAGGACTGGTTGGCGGAAATCCGGCTGACCAGCTCTTCGGTGGTGCTCACCCCCTGCTCGCGCAATTCTTCAACTCGCAGAATGGTGACGGGTACTGCAGTTTCCGCATCGACCCGGCGAATCGCCGTGCCGGTAACTTCGACCCGTTGCAACTGGGTTGTCGGCTCTTCGGCAGCGACCGCCGGCAAGGTATTGATCGCCAGCAGCAAGGCCAGGCTCAAACGGGATCTAACGGGTGAAAAATGGATCATGAACAGCCATCCCTGCGTTTTGGTTTATGCAGGGATGTGCAATGGACAGCAGGGTTTTATAGAGCCCGATTTAGACCGTTGGGTGATGAGGTTATGCAAAAAATGGCAGGTGTGGATCAAGCCAGCTCCATCTCCCTCAGCAATCTTGTATCCAGCCCAAACCGTTCTTGGGAAACCATCCTGAACTGTCCCTCCGCCAATTCGCAACTCACCAGCAGATTCCACGAGTGCCGGGTTGCCGCCGAAGGGATAAGTACAAACGGATGCTCTGCCAACAACGCATCGGCGAACAGTTGTTGATTGGGGGAAGGCTTGGCGGGGCTCAACCAATAAGGATTCGGCACATCCTCCGGCTGGACGATTTTCACTTTTGCTTCGCTGACGACCTCAAAACACGTGAGCACATAAGGTTCACTGTCCAGCGCATCAAAGCTGTGATTGGCTGCCACCTCCAGAATGGCCGACGACGGATCGACTGATGCATAAACGACTCGCCGCCCGGGTATGTTCCATCGGCCACCATTGAGATTCGAACCCATCCCGCTGTCCCACGTCCCGCCATAAACCTCGGGGTCCAGCCGCCAGGCATACCAGTGCTCGTCCCAGGGCAAGGGATTCATGTGTAAACCCCGTATATCAGTTGCCCCAGATACTGCTCCACCATCTGAAACCCCAGTGAATGCCGAATAAACTCCACCGGTACGCGACCGTTCAGGTAGGTGCTGGGCTTGCGCAGCCACTCCTCGGCCCGTGACTGCCTCCCGAAGGCGCGAGTGGCCTTTTCCAGCACCAAGGCATATTGGTAGGCGACGACGCTCTGCTGCGGGTCAAGCCGTACCGTTTTACCTTCCTTCAGTAATCGGCGTACGGTGCTGACCGACTTGCCGGTGATGCGTTTGACCATGTCGCCTTGCAGATAAAGCTCAGAGGTTGAAAGCATGTTGACGACATCGTTCAGCTCAAAACCTTCGTCGGTCAGGTCAACGATCAGAAAGGCATCGTCACCTATGTTCCGGCCATTCACGAGCAAGTCGACAGGTCTGCCCTCGGCCCTCTTCACCCCCGTCAGCCGGGGTACCTTGACGCTGGGCATCGTGACCTCCTCCATGGGGCATCTGGCACGATCGGTGCGCCAGTGAAGGCGATGGGAATAAGCAGGCGTTTCGTATTCGAGGTGGGGAGTTCGCATAATCCATCCGTTATCAGAGGCCTGAGCGTCCAAGCCGTTTACGACTTCAATGTCATGTCCGATGCTATAGATCGCGCTTCCGACGACCAACCTGAGAATGTCGTCGGAAATATCCCCGTTTCTGCGAAATCCAGACCTGTTTCCGTAGGACATTACCCACGAATACCGCGCGCTCAACTGCCGAAGTGATAACTCACATCCAGCCACCACTGCCGCCCGTACGGGTCATAGTTACCGGTAGGGTAATACGGCCAGCCAGCCGAGTCATCGTGTTTGATCTGGTTGAGCACGTTGTTCACGGTCAGGCCGACGCTGGCGCGGTCGTTGAGCTTGTAGCGCGCGCTGGCGTTGAACACCGTCCATGGCGACAGACGCCCGTCACCCGCGCCGTTGGTCACGGAACCGTAGCGAATGCCCATCAGCGTCGCCGTGGCCTTCTGGTAATCCCAGGTCAGACTGGCGTTGACCTTGCTGCGCCAGTCGTAGTTGGTGCGTGAGGTGCGCCAGTCCTGAGTCGGAGCTTCGTCGGATTCCTTGTAGAAATGCGAAAGCACCAGGGTATAGCCCAGCGCCGAACTGAACGCGCCGTACTGCCCGGCGCCCCAGCGGATGTTGCTCTTGAAGTCCAGACCGCTGACCCGCTCGCTGGCGGCGTTAATCGCATTGACCCGCACTCGTTGCAACTGATTCGGATCGATGGCGGCATTCCCCGGATTGCGGTCGATGCGCGCCAGGGTCGACTGGCAGTTGGCCGAGTTGATGTCCTGGGTGCCGTTGCGGCATTCGTTCTCTTGCTGCAACAGGCGGTTTTCGTCGACGGTAGTCAGCAGATCGTCGATCTCTACACGCCAGAAATCGGTGGAGAAATCGAAGTTGCGCGAGGGCGACCAGACAAAACCATAGGTCCAGGATTTGCCGCGTTCGGACTCAAGATCCGGGGTGCCGCTCTGGGTGTAGTCGACCCGCCCGCGATCACACGCACCCTGCACGCCCTGGCTGCAACCGTAGTAGTCGATCTGCGCCGGGTAGTAACCGTTGCTGTCGGACTGGTAGATGTAGTTCAGGTCCGGCGCGCGGAAACTGGTGCCGTAACTGCCGCGCAGCAAAAGACTGGTGATCGGGCGCCATTCGAGGCCGAGGTTATAGGTTTTCTGCTGCTCGCTGCGGCCGCTGAATTTGTATTGGTCCCAACGCCCGGCGGCGGTGGCCAGCACGGTGTCGGTGACCGGAATACTGAACTCGCCGCCCGCCGCGTAGCGCTTGCGCGAACCGCCGGAGCTTTGCGCCGGGCTCACGCCATAAAAGGTGCCGTTATTCAGAGCGTCATCCGGGTCGACGCGATATTCCTGCTTGCCCGCTTCCAGCACGCCGGCGAATCCGACCGGGCCGGCCGGCAGGTCAAACAAGTCGCCATTGATCGAGGCGTTGTAGCTGGTGGAAACCGACTTGCTGCGCTGGGTCAGGTTGCTGCGAAACTGCTCCCACTCTTGTGGCGTCAGCGGGCGATCGAGGCGCGAGGCGTCCGGGGCGAACACCGGATAACCGCCACTCACGCCCAATTGCGGGCCGAGGTAGAAATCCTGAATCGATGACAGCGGCGTGTAGCGCGTGGTTCTGACGCTGCGATATTCCGAACGGTTGGCCGCCAGATCGTAGCTCCAGCCGGTGTCGGCGATCTTGTCCGAGAGGCCGAGGGTGCCGGTCCATGAAGTGTCGGTCCACTTGCTGTTGTTGCTGGTGCGACCACCGATTTCCTCTTCACCGTAACGGCGATACCAGCGCTCGAGATTGCCGCTGTTCTGGTTGATGAAGTCCGGCGAAGTAAAAGTCGGGCCACGGGTGTTGTTCTGGATGTGATCGAGGCCATACATCAAGTCGGCAAACACCTGACCGCTGTCGCTGAAGTGCCAGGTGCCGCGGGTGTAGCCGTCGTAGTTTTCCTTTTGCGTCTGGATCGTCCAGTAATCGTTGTACATCTGATCGGTGCGGCAACGACCCGCGTTGTTCAACAGCTTGTTGTCGAAGGTGCCTTGATAGGCGCCGCAACCGGGGCCGAGGTAGCGGTTGTTGCTCAGGTCGCGACGGTAACCGACATCCGCCAGCGGGCCGCTCTGCATGAAGCCGCGATCATCGGCCCAGATCGGATCGCGGTTGGTCAGCTCCAGGCCGAACAAGCCGTCGAAGTCGCCCCAGCTGCCACCGCCGCTGATTTGCAGACGCTGATTGTCGCCACCGCCGCGCTCGCTCGTGCCGCCCTTGAGATTGACGTCGATGCCATTGATCTGCTTCTTGAGGATGATGTTGACCACCCCGGCAATCGCGTCCGAACCGTAGATCGCCGAGGCGCCGCTGCTGAGAATTTCGATACGGTCGATGACTGCCGAGGGAATATTCGCCAGGTTGGTGAAGTTGACCTTGCCATCGTATGGCGTCGGGTAATCGGCGACGCGCCGGCCGTTGATCAGCACCAGCGTGTGATTGGGGCCGAGGCCACGCAAGTTGATTGCGCTGGCTGCTGGCTGCCAGGTGTTGCCGTAGTCCTCGCCCTGGGTCATGCCGGTGTTTTGCGTCTGCGTTGCCAAGGCGTCGTAGACGTTCTTGTAGCCGCGCGCTTCCATTTCTTCATGGGTGATGACGTTGACCGGGGTCGCGCCATCACTCTGCGCACGGGCGATTCGCGAGCCGGTGACGGTGACTTTTTCCATGCGGTAATCGGCGCTGGTGGCTGGGGCCACAGCGCTGACTTTGGCCGCCACCGGCGTACTCGCCTCGCCTTCGCGCACGCTCAGGCCCTGGGCACTTTGCTCGACGTGCAAGCCGCTGCCGCGCAAGGCCTTCTCGACGGCCTGACGCCCGCCCAACGCACCGCGCACCGCACTGCTGCGCTTGCCTTGCACCAGATTCTGACTGAAGGAAATCGGCACGCCGGTCTGGCGTGAGATATCCAGCAAGACCTCATCCAGCGGGCCGCTGGCGATGTCGAAGGTGTAGACCTGGGCCGCAGAATCCTGCGCATACACCGCGATCGGCCCCAGCCCCATCGCCAGTGCGGCGGCGAGGGTCAGGCGCGGTAATTGTTGTTTGAATGAAATCATCAAGGGCTTCCCTGTTGAAGGCGTCTGCAGGGAATGAGCAGCGGGCCGGCGCTTTTTATAGGGCGGCGATTAGGCCAAGAAGTTATGACGCTATAACCGCGCGCCGATGCTGACCCAATAGGGGTTGTGCCAAGTGACGCGGATCGGCAGCGAGCGCTCCAGCAGTTGCAGGGTGCGGTCACTGTCATCGAGCGGATAGAGGCCGCTCAGGCGCAGATCGGCCACTTCGGGACTCAGGTGCAGAATGCCCCGGCGGTAGCGGCGCAGGCTGTCGATCACTTCACTCAGCGGCCGGTCGCGCACTTCCAGACGACCTTGCACCCATGCGCTTTCCTGACCGTTGCTGCGTTCGAGGGCGAGAATGTCCTGGGCGTTGAACAGCAGACTTTCCCCCGCCTCCACCACTTGCCGCGCACCGCCGGCAGTGACCGCTTCGACCTGCGAATGCAGCATCACCAGCCGCGTAGAATCGTCGCCCTGTTGCACCAGAAATTTCGTCCCTAGCGCCCGCATCCGCCCATGTTCGGTCTCGACCACGAACGGCCGCGCGGGATCCTTGGCGACGTCCACCAGCAACTCACCCGAGCGCAACGCCAGCAAGCGTTGAGTCGCATCGAATCGCGCCACCACCCGCGTCCGCGCATTCAGGCTCAGCGCACTGCCATCCTCCAGGGTGAAATCGCGCCGCTCGCCGGTGCCGGTCGCCAACTCCCCCACTTCCGGCAGCCAGCCATAGCGGCGCCCGAGCAGACCGGCCAGCACCGCGATGCCGAGCACGCTCAAGCTGCCACTGACAAAGCGCCGCCGGCTCGACGGCGCATTCAGGCTGTGCAGCAGACTGTTGCGCGGCAGCCCGCGCAAGGTCGGATTACGCAGCAGGTTAAGGCCGCCGCCCATTTGCTCGATGATCCGCTGGTGCCTCGGGTCAGCCGCGCGCCACGCTTCGAACGCCGCACGCTCGCCAGCGCTGGCCTCGCCGGACTGCAACAGCGCCATCCACTGCGCCGCCTCGTCGATCACCGCTTCGTCCGGCCTCATGCCTGCATCGCCTGATAGCAACGCTTGAAGGCCTCGACCATGTACTGCTGCACCCGGCTGGTGGAAACCCCCAGCCGTTCGCCGATTTCGCTGTAGGTCAAACCGTCGAGCTGATGGTAGAGAAACGCGGCTTTGGCCTTGGCCGACAAGCCATTGAGCAAGCGATCGACCGCCAGTAACGCCTCGATCACCAACGCGCGTTCTTCCGGTGATGGATGCACCGGTTCCGGCGCCAGCGCCAGGCTCTCCAGATAGGCGCGCTCCAGATCCTGGCGGCGCCAGCCTTCATAGACCAGCCGCCGGGCGATGGTGGTCAGCAACGCCCGGGGTTCACGAATGGCGCTCGGGTCCGGCAGGGCCAGCACCCGTAAAAAGGTTTCCGAGGCGATGTCCTGTGCGCTGTGCGGGCAACCCAGCGTGCGGCCAACGGCAGCGCACAGCCAGCGATAGTCCTTTTGGAACATGTGCCCAATCATCCGGTAATGCGGGTTTTGAACATCACCCATGCCTTGCTCCCTGAAACGGGTCCCACCCGCTGCGAAAAACCATCGTTCTGCCGGGATCGTCCGGCTCTTGATCAGGCGCGACTGTGCAATAGCGTTGCGGACATTTGAAGTAATTAAAAATCAGGACAAGCAAACCTTTGAGAATAAGACGTTCCGTCGCCGCAGAAATATTGACTGACACAACGTTGACCCTGATCAGTTGCCAGCGCGCAGCCACTCTCTAATCTGCGCGCTTCATCGAACGCCAAGGACGGCTCACCGGGAGCCCGCGGCTATCCCTTCAAGGAAGAAAACCATGCGATCACTGAAGATTATTCTGCTGTCATCGGCCTTCAACGGCCTGACTCAACGCGCCTGGCTGGAACTGCGTCAGGCCGGGCACTCGCCCAGCGTCGTGGTGTTCACCGACGAGGCGTCGGTGTGCGAACAGATCGAACACAGCGGCGCCGATCTGGTGATCTGCCCGTTCCTCAAGGACCGCGTACCGCAGGCGCTGTGGAGCAATGCGCGGCGCCCGGTGGTGATCATCCACCCGGGCATCGTCGGCGATCGTGGCGCCAGCGCGCTGGACTGGGCGATCACCAATGAACTGACGCGCTGGGGCGTGACCGCGCTGCAAGCGGTAGAAGAAATGGACGCCGGCCCGGTCTGGGCCACCTGCGAATTCAATCTGCCGTCGGGCTTGCGCAAGTCCGAGCTGTACAACGGGCGGGTCAGCGATGCGGCGATTCGCTGCATTCGCGAAGTGGTCGAGAAGTTCATCGACGGCTTCGTTCCGGTCGCACTGGATTACACCGACCCAAAAGTCCGGGGGCGCTTGCAGCCAAACATGAAGCAGGACGACCGCACCTTCAGCTGGCACGACTGCTCGCGGTTCATCAAACGCTGCATTGACGCCGCTGACGGCCAGCCCGGGGTCTTGGCAAGCCTGGCCGGCGGGCAGTATTACGTGTACGACGCGCACCTCGATCAGCGCACTGGCATTCCCGGCAAAATCCTCGCGGTGCATGACGACGCGGTGCTGGTGGCGACCGGCGATCACAGCCTGTGGATCGGCTCGCTGCGGCGCAAACCACTGCCCGGCGAAGAGACCTTCAAGCAACCGGCGCGGCATGTGCTGGCCGGGCAACTGGACGGCGTGCCGACCCTCGACTGGTCGATCGCCAGCGAGCCGTTCAACGACGAGGCGTATCAGCCGATCCGCTACCGCGAATCCGGGCATGTCGGCGAGCTGACTTTCGAGTTCTACAACGGTGCGATGAGCACCGAACAGTGCCAGCGCATGGTTGAAGCGCTGCGCTGGGCCAAGTCTCGGGACACTCGCGTGCTGTTGATCAAGGGCGGGCGCGGCAGCTTCTCCAACGGCGTGCACCTGAACGTGATCCAGGCGGCGCAGGACCCGGGCGCTGAAGCCTGGGCGAATATTCAGGCAATCGACGATGTCTGCGCCGAACTGCTCAGCGCGCGGCAACTGGTGGTCAGCGGCGTGACCGGCAATGCCGGGGCCGGCGGCGTGATGCTGGCGCTCGCCGCCGACATCGTATTTGCCCGCGCGGACATCGTGCTCAATCCGCACTACAAGAGCATGGGCCTGTATGGCTCGGAATACTGGACCTACAGCCTGCCGCGCGCCGTCGGCCCGGCGATGGCCGAGCAACTGACCCAGGCCTGCCTGCCGGTCAGTGCCACGCAGGCGCTGCAACTGGGCATGGTCCAGGAAATCGGCCCGCGCTGCCCGGATGAGTTTTCCTTGTGGTTGCTGCAACGGGCCAACGCGGCGCTGACCGACCCGACCTACGCTGCCGTGCGCGAGCGCAAGTTGCGGGTTGATCAGGTGCTGATCCAGCAATGTCGGGAAAGCGAACTGCAAGAGATGCAGGAAGACATGCTCTACAACCGCAACCAGTTTGCCGAGAAGTGCAGCCACTTCGTCTACAAGCGCAAGGCCTGCGGCACACCGGCGCGATTGGTGGAAGACTGGGCGCGGGTGCGCAAAGTTGAGTTGGCGGGTTGAGCTTCACCGCCCACTACGGCCCCATCGCTGGCAAGCCAGACTCCCACAGGTTACTGCGGCGCTCACAGAACTTGTGAACGACATAAAACCTGTGGGAGCTGGCTTGCCAGCGATGGCGGTGGGTCAGGCATTGCTGGTTTGGCAGGCAGACCGCATTCGCGAGCAGGCTCGCTCCCACAGGATTTCGGGTCGTTCGCGAAATCGATGGGCCAGCGCAGGACCCTGTGGGAGTGAGCCCGCTCGCGATGAACGATGACGCGGTGGCGAGCCGGCACTTACAATGCCCGCACCTCAGACACCGGCCCGCCCATGGACATCGACCTCGCCCGCACCTTTCTGGAAATCGTACGTCACGGCAGCCTCGCGGCGGCGGCGCAGAAGCTGTTCGTCACGCAGACAGCGATCACCGCCCGGGTGCAGAAACTCGAAAGTCAGCTGGGCAGTACGCTGTTCGTGCGCAACCGCGCCGGGGCGAAACTGACCGCCAATGGCGAAGCGTTCGTGGTCTACGCCAATCAACTGGTGCAGACATGGGAAGCCGCACGGCGCGACCTGCCGCTGCTGGACGGCTATCACAACGTGCTGCACATAGGCGGCGAAGTCAGCCTGTGCAACCCGTTGATGCTCAGTTGGGCCGCCGAACTGCGCGATAAGATCCCCGGCCACGCCCTGCGCATGGAAATCCGCGACGGCGAAAACCTGCTGCGCCAACTCGAACTCGGCGTGCTCGATGCCGCGCTGGTCTATCAGCCGGAATACTGGCCCGGCCTGCAAGTCGAGCAGGTGCTGGAAGAGAAACTGATTCTGGTGCGTGCGCCGAACCGCCCGGATCCCTATGTCTACATCGACTGGGGGCCGGACTTCCGTCGCCAGCACGACGCCGCCCTGCCAGACAAGGCCAAAGCCGCGCTGAGTTTCAACCTCGGCCCGCTGGCCCTGCAATACATCCTCGAACATGGCGGCAGTGGCTACTTCCGTACCCGTGTGGTGCGCAGCTATCTGGAAACCGGCGCCCTGGAAGCGGTCACCAAAGCCCCGGAATTCGGCTATCCAACCTATCTGGTGTATGCACGCGAGCGCGACTCGGCGACGCTGCAACAGGCGTTCGATCTGCTGCGCCAGGTAATCGCCACCGATGACGACTGGTCGCAACGCTGGAACCCGCTGAGCTGAGTCGGCCGCTTTACACCGGAGCATGGCGCAACTGACCTCAAGGTGCGGCCTGCACAAACGGCCGGATCGGCTAATCTGCCGGGTATAACAACAATACCCACAGGTGAACGCAGTGAGGCAGACCACCGAGGCATTTCGCAGCCGCTATCGTGCGGCCATTCATCCGTTGTACAACCCGTGGCTGCACGGCGCCTTCGTGCTTCTGTTCGGCGTGCTGGCGATCGGCGCTTTCTGGAGCAGCGCGCATCAGGTGCAGCCGCTGGAATGGCTGAGCGTGCCGCTGACCCTGCTGCTGTTCAACTTTGGCGTGTACATGGTCCATCGCCATCTCGGCCATCACAAAAAGACTTTCGCCAAGCTGTTCTATGCCCGACATGCCGGCGACCATCACAGCTTTTTCACCCCCGGCCACATGACGTACGACGGCGCCCGCGACTGGCGGGTGATTCTGTTTCCAGCCTGGCTGATCGTCGTGCATACACTGGTTTTCACCCTGCCGCTGTGGTGGCTGCTCGCGCAGTTCAACACCAATGTCGCCGGGCTGTTCGGCGGCTGCATGGTGCTGGGTTATCTGACCTACGAAGTGTTTCACGCCTGCGAGCATCTACCGCCGAATAATCCGCTGACCCACCTGCCGTGGATCCGCCAGATGCGTCATCTGCACGAACTGCATCACCGTCGCGAGCGCATGCAGGAGCGTAATTTCAATATCGTTTTTCCGCTGATGGATTACCTGTTCGGCACCCTGTACTGGGAACCGCCACCCGCCCCGTTGCGCTATTCGAGATCGCCCATGACCCGCATGCAGCACCAGATCGATATCGCCGGCGAACCGATCGCCGTGCTCCGCTACGCCGCCAGCGTCAACCACTGGCCCGAGTGGCACCCGTCGTCGCTGAAAATCGACGGCCCGCAAGGCCCGCTGCATGCCGGCGCGCGTTTCGAAGAAGACATTCATGCCGGCGGGCGCGCCGGCCATTTGCGCTGGGAGGTCACCGAGTATCTGCCCGGTCGCCGCTGGTGCGCCAAGGCGCGGGGCGATCATGGCTTGTCGCTGTTGCTGACCTACGAGTGCGCGGCGCAAGGCGACGGCACGCGGTTCGTGCGCACTCTGGATTACCGGTTCGATGGCCTTGGCATGCGCCTGGCCAATCTGCTGCTGCTCAAGCGCCGTATCGAGCGGGAATCGGCGACCTCGATGCAGGCCCTGCGCGACATGGCGCTCAGGCACCTGACGCTGACGGGGCACCTTTCATGAAGCGTCTGCTGTTATTGCTGGTGATCCTCGTCATCGCGTTTCTGCTGCTGATGCCGACCAAGGTGCAGCCGGTGGCGTGGAAACCGCCAGCGGCGCCGTCACTGAACGAAGGGGTCTACGCGGAAAACCAGCGGCTCAAGGCCGTCGAACAGGTTGGCCCGAGCGACATCGACGGCCCCGAAGCACTGCTGCTGGAGGGCGATTACCTGATCACTGGCCTGCATGACGGGCGACTGATCCGCACGAGCCTCGATGGCAAGGAGCGCAAGGTGCTGAGCGACACTGGCGGCCGGCCGCTGGGCTTGGCGCGGCATCCCAATGGTTTGCTGGTGATTGCCGACGGGGTCAAGGGTCTGCTGTCGCTCGACGCCCAGGGTCAGTTGATTCCTCTGACCACCGAGGCCAATGGCCTGCCTTTCGGTTTTACCGACGACGTGGCGATCGACAAGTCCGGGCACTACGCCTATTTCAGCGATGCCAGCAGCCGCTGGGGCTACGGCCATGACGGTGAGGCGATCATTGAACATGGCGGTGACGGGCGCCTGCTGCGCTATGACTTTCAGACCGGCAAGACCAGCGTGCTGCTGGACAAACTGCAGTTTGCCAACGGCGTGACCCTCGGCCCGGATGACGCTTATGTGCTGGTCAACGAAACCGGCGCCTACCGCATCAGTCGTTACTGGCTGACGGGACCCAAGGCCGGCACCCATGACCTGTTCATCGACAACCTGCCCGGCCTGCCGGACAACCTCGCGTTCAATGGCAGCAACCGCTTCTGGGTCGCGCTGTACGCACCGCGCAGTGCCTTGCTCGACGGCACCGCCGGGCATCCGCGGGTGCGCAAGATGATCGTGCGCGCGCTGACGGTGCTGCCAAAACCGGTGGAGAAACGCGGGTTCGTCCTGGGGCTGGACCTTGAGGGCAAGGTGATCGCCAATCTGCAGGACGCCAGCAGCGGCAATTACTCTCCGATCACCACAGCGCGCGAGTATGGGGACTGGTTGTATCTGGGGTCGCTGAAGGCTACGCACATGGCGCGATTGCCGTTGGCTGATGCATTGAAATGATGCATGGCAAATGTGGGAGCTGTAATTCCAATGTGGGAGCGAGCCTGCTCGCGAAAGCAGTGTGTCAGGCAACGATAATGTTGAATGGGCTGGCCTCTTCGCGAGCAGGCTCGCTCCCACAGGGGAACCGCATTCCAATGTGGGAGCGGGCTTGCTCGCGAAGTCGGACTGTCAGTTACCGGATCTGTCGAACTTGTCCGGATCTTCGTCTTCAGGAAGATCTTCGTCCGGCTCTTCGGGAAAAGTGGTGGTGTGTGCCGGGCTGTTGGGCTCAGGGTGAGTAGGAACCGGGTCGAAACCGCCCTGCTCTTCACTGGGGAATCTGGGTGTGTTCATGTGGCACCTCGCAAAGAGTCGCTGAGTGAAGACTCTGTACATTCGAGGTGCCGGTCAGGGGCTGCGTTCAGTCATTTCACCATTTTGAAGCGGTGAAGCGACTGACGGTCAGGATCGAGCCTGCAACTGCGCGACGATCTTGTCTTTGACCTGCAAGCGTTTCTCTTTGAGTTTCTTCAGGGTGTCATCGCTGGGTGCATCCGAGGTCGCCGTCTCGGCCTTGACTACTTCGGCGTCCGCCTGGGAATACTTGTTGATCAGTGCATCCAGAAATGGATCCTCGGTGCGTTTTTGCTGGACCTCTTCCTTCGTTAGCTTCAAGTCCTGATACAGGTCATGAGTCACCGGCATGGAACACCTCCGTCAGTTGATCGGCAACCAACGCGACCGATTGCGCTGGCAGTTATCAGAATGGCCTTGGTCGGGCCGTTCTGTCGACCACCTGTCAGACCAGCGGTTGCCGTTCGTCGCCCTGTCGGAAACGCGATCAAACCTTTTTCCGCTGTGCTCCCTCCATTGCATAACGTCAACAAAAACCTGTGTGGAGATACATCAATGGACGGATTCAACCTGCGTCATCTCGTTCTGGCTGTCGCGCTGAGCAGCGGCATGGGCAGTGCCTTCGCCGCCACTTCCAACGACTTCGTCGACAACGCCGCTGCCGGTGGCATCGCGGAGATCGAGACCAGTCGCCTCGCCCTGGAAAAAAGTCAGTCGGCCGACATCAAGGCGTTCGCCAACATGATGATCACCGACCACAGCAAGGCCAACGACGAACTGGCCAGCATTGCCAAGGCCAATGACATCGAAGTCCCTGACACCACCACCCTGGTCAAACAGGCCAAGGAAAAGATCCTCGACATGCGCGATGAATCCTTCGACGCGGCCTACGCCAACAACCAGGTCAAGGCCCACGAAGAAACCATCGAATTGTTCAAGAAAGAAGCCAACACCGTCACCGACGATAAGACCAAAGGCGCTACCGAGCTGAAAGCCTTTGCGCAGAAAATGCTCCCGGCATTGGAAAAACACCTGACCGCGGCCAAAGAGCTGCAAGCCAAGCACCCGAGCAAGTAACCCGGGCGCTGTACAGCAAAAGGCCGCATTGATAAATGCGGCCTTTTGTCGTTTCAGCGAGATCAACCGCCGTCAGTATCGATGTCGGCATCGGTTTCTTCACCGGGCTTCGGACGATCGGGCTCAGGTTCGAAACCAGGGCTGAATTCGTTGTCGTTGTCGGTGTGTTTGTTCTTCTGATCCACCGCAGGGTCAGCACTCTGGACTTGTTCGCCCTCGCCCTTCGGCGGGATTGGCGAGCTCTGCCCCGGCACTTGCGGATCGATCGCCGGGTCGTTGCGATTGATCGGTTCGGCGTCCGGTTTCTGCTGCTGTTGCGATTGCTCGTTCATAGCCACCTCGTTTTTCAATGCTGGCGCGACTCAAACCCGCCTGCCTTGTATATTCGAAGCCGCTACGGTGCCAACGTTCAAAACATCGCTGGTTTGAAGGGCGCCGACTAGAGTTACCGAGGCATTGCTTGCGCCGGATCAAAAATATCCCTGAGCAACCGAACAACTATTTTGAACGGCAAAGGTCACTGACTTCGCACCGGTCACTTTTTACAGAACCGGCCCCAATACGCTACGGAGCAACAGGCACATGGCAGCACTGCAGAACAGCACATTCGATGCGATGAAAAACAAACAACCCCAACTGCTGAGCGAATGGATCAACGGCCTGGAAGCCAGCGGCGCCACCCGCAATCTCAAAGACCATGACCTGCAACAACAGACCAGCGAATTCCTGCAACTGGTGATCAACGGCCTGCAGGATGACAACGGCACCAACATCAATGCGCCGGGTTGGGAAGCCACCCGCCAGTTCCTCGAAAAGCTCTCCCACAGCCGTGCCCAGCTCGGTCAGGATTCGCAACAGACTGCCAGTTTCATCTTCGCCCTGAAGGGCCCGCTGTTTACCCTGCTGCAAGCGCACTATAAAGAACAGCCAGCGCTGCTCGCCGAACAACTCTGGGAAATCTCCGAACTGTTCGACGCCTTCGGCATGCACACCATCCGCACCTTCCAGAAGTCCCGTGAAGCGGTGATCAAACGCCAACAGGAAGAACTGCTGGAGCTCTCCACGCCGGTGGTCAAACTGTGGGACGGCGTCCTGGCGCTGCCGATGATCGGCACCCTCGACTCGCAACGCACTCAAGTGGTGATGGAGTCCTTGCTGCAACGCATCGTCGACACCGGTTCGGAAATCGCCATCATCGACATCACCGGCGTCCCCACCGTCGACACCCTGGTCGCGCAGCACCTGCTGAAAACCGTGACCGCGATTCGCCTGATGGGCGCCGACTGCATCATCAGCGGCGTGCGTCCGCAAATCGCCCAGACCATCGTCCACCTGGGCCTCGACCTGCAAGGTGTGGTGACCAAGGCCAATCTGGCCGACGCACTGAAGCTCGCCCTCTCACGCCTGGGCATCAGCCTCGGCAAAGCGGTCTGAGCCGATGGAACGTATCCCGATTCTCCAAATGGGCAAGTTTCTGCTGGTGACCATTCAGGTCGACATGCATGACCAGCTTGCCCTCACATTGCAGGACGACTTGTCCGAGCGCATCAGCAAGACCTCGGCGCGTGGCGTGCTGATCGACATCTCGGCGCTGGACATGGTCGACTCGTTCATTGGGCGGATGATCAGCACCATCTCCGGGCTGTCGAAAATCATGGACGCCGAAACCATGCTGGTCGGCATGCAACCCGCCGTGGCGATCACCCTGGTCGAACTCGGTTTGACCCTGCCGGGTGTCAGCACCGCACTGAACGTCGAGCGCGGGATGAAACTGCTGCAGGAACGAGTAAACCGGCAATGACCGTACGCAGCAGCGGTACTCAACCCATCCATATCGAGCAGGATGTCGTGCTCGCACGCCAGACCGCCCGCAAACTGGCCACCGAATGCGGCATGCGCCTGATCGATCTGACCAAAATGGTCACGGCGGTCAGCGAACTGGCCCGCAACACCATGGTGTACGGTGGCGGCGGCGACATGGACTGGCAGATTCTCGATGAAGATCATAAGGTCGGGCTGCGCTTGACGTTCCGCGACGAAGGCCCCGGTATTGCCGATATCAAACTGGCGATGACCGACGGCTGGACCTCCGGCAGCGGCATGGGCCTGGGCCTGACCGGGGCAAAACGCCTGGTCGAGGAGTTCGAACTGGACACCGCGCCGGGCAAGGGCACGCGAATAACGATCACCCGATGGACATGAATATCGCAGGGTCACTGACCCAGGTGCTGCTGATCGAAGACAGCAGCCAGATCGGCCATGCCCGGCGCACCGCGCAACGGCTCGCCGAGCAACACGGTTTTGATGCAACCGATGCCGGGCGGGTGGCGCTGGTCGCCACCGAACTGGCCAGTAACGTGCTCAAACATGCCAGCCGCGGCGAACTTCATCTGCGGCTGTTGCCGCGCCCCGGCGGATTCGGCATCGAGATGCTCGCGGTCGATCGCGCACAGGGCTTTGATCTGGACGCGTGCCTGACCGACGGTTTTTCCACCGGCGGCACCCAAGGCATCGGACTGGGCGCCGTGGCGCGTCAGACCGAAGTCTTCGACGTGCACGCCGACGCCCGTGGCGCGGTGCTGCTGGCGCGTCTTTATCCGCGCAACGACCGCCAACCGGACTTGCGCTACGGCGTCAGCCAGCACTCGTTGCACAACGACCCGGCGTGCGGCGATACCTGGCACCTGGCGTACAACGGCGCGAATGTCAGTGCGCTGGTGATCGACGGCCTCGGCCACGGTGAGGATGCCGAACGCGCGGCCAAGGCCGGCGAGCGGGTGTTCGCCGAGACTCCGTTCGCCAGTCCGGTGCTGCTGATGGAGGATATGCACCGCGACATGATCGGCAGCCGTGGCGGCGCCGCAGCGTTCGCCCAGTACAATGCCGCCCGCGACGGCCTGACCTTTACTGGCGTGGGCAACATCGGCGCCAGCCTGATCACCGCCGACAAGTCGCGGGGCCTGGCCTCGCATCCGGGCATCGTCGGCGGCCAATACCGGAAAGCCCAGCCCTTTGACTATGCTCACGTGAACGGACATCTATTGATCATGTACAGCGACGGCTTGCAGTCCCGTTGGAATCTTCAAGACTACCCCGGTCTGGTGCACCGCCATCCGGCGGTGATAGCCAGCGTCCTGCACCGCGACTTCTGTCGCGGGCGCGACGATGTAACCGTGCTGGTCGTTGCCCTGGAGGCCGCCCATGGCTGAGTCGCCAACCCTGAATGCCGCCGAACAGGCTGCGCTGATCGCCCGATTGCAGAGCGAGACCGCCGCCCTGCGCGCAGAACTCGACGAGACCAACCAGGGCGTGCTGGCGCTCTACGCCGAACTCGACACCCAGGCGGAAGAACTGAGGCAGGCTTCGGACCTGAAAAGCCGCTTTCTGTCGTACATGAGCCATGAGTTCCGCACCCCGCTCGGCTCGATCCTCAGCATCAACAGCCTGCTCGCCGACGAACTCGACGGCCCGCTCAGCCCCGAGCAGCACAAGCAGGTGGCGTTCGTCAGCAGCGCCGCCCGCGAACTCAGCGACATGGTCGATGACTTGCTCGATCTGGCGAAGATCGAAGCCGGGCGGATCACTATTTCCCCGGCATGGTTCGACATGTTCGACCTGTTCTCCGCCCTGCGCGGGATGTTCCGGCCGATCGTCGATGCGTCGGCGGTGGACCTGATCTTCGAAGAGCCAGTCGGCCTGCCACGCCTGTACACCGACGACAAAAAACTCGGGCAGATTCTGCGCAACTTCATTTCCAACTCGCTGAAATTCACCACCCGCGGTGAAGTGCGGGTTTCGGCGCGCCTGGAAGGCTCGGACAAAGTACGTTTTGCCGTCAGCGACACCGGGATCGGTATCGCGCCGGAGCTGCACGGTGCATTGTTCGAGGACTTCTCGCAGGTCGACTCGCCGCTGCAGAAACGTCTGCGCGGCACCGGCCTCGGCTTGTCCCTGTGCAAGCGCTTCGCTGCCCTGCTCGGCGGCGAGGTCGGGATGGACAGCACACCGGGGGTCGGCTCGACCTTTTTCGTGATCATTCCGCTGGCGCTCGCCTTGGAGAACGTCGATGAAACGTGACATCCGTCTATTGATCGTCGACGACAACGCCGCCACCCGCTACGCCTTGCGCCGGCGCCTGGAGCGCCATGGCTACGAGGTGCTGGAGGCCGGCACCGGCAGCGAGGGCCTGGCGCTGATCGCGAGCGAGCCACTCGATGCGCTGATCCTCGACGTCAACTTGCCGGACATGAGCGGCTTCGACATCGTGCGCATCTTGCGTGCTGATGCACGCACCGCGTTGCTGCCAGTGATCCACGTGTCTGCCGCGTCGATCCAGACCGGGGACATCATCACCGGCCTCGATGCCGGGGCGGATGCCTACCTGATTCACCCGGTAGACCCGGACGTGCTATTGGCGACCCTGCGCACTCTGCTGCGGGTACGCGATACCGAAAACGCGCTGCGCGAGAGTGAGGCCCGCTTCCGCGAGATTTTCGTCAACGTCTCGGCGCCGATTGCCGTGCTCGATGCCAACCTGAAAGTGCATGAATGCAACCACGCCTTCACGCAGATGATTCAAGACAACCGCAACCCGGAAACGCTCAGCGAGTGCTTTGATCAAGACCAGGGCGCGATCCTCAACGAGTTGCGCCTGCGGCTGGTCGATGGCGAGCGCTGGAAAGGCACGTTGAACATGCGCGTACAGGGCGAGGTTCGCGAAACCGAGTGGCAGATTTCGCCATATCGCACGCCGCAGCTGAGCCTGGTATTCGTCGAAGACGTCACCGAGCATCGCCACCGCGAGCGCTCGCACCTGGCACAGCTGGACGACACCACCACCCAACTGGCCAAGGAAGTTGCCGAGCGGGTGCGCGCCGAATCGCAGTTGCTGCAAGTGCAGAAGATGGACGCACTGGGCAAGCTCACCGGAGGCATTGCCCACGATTTCAACAATCTGCTGACCGGGATCATCACCAGCCTCGAACTGATCCAGAAACGCATCGCTGATGCCAGGCCCGACAAAGTGCAGCTCTATGCTGAAGCAGCGCTGAATTCAGCGATGAGTGCGGCTTCGCTCACTCATCGTCTGCTGGCCTTCGCCCGCCAACAGCCACTGGATACCCGGCCGGTGGACATCAACGAGCAGGTGCGCTCGCTGGAAGAATTGCTGGTGCGCACCATCGGCGAACGCATCACCCTCAAACTTGAACTGACCAACAAACCGGCGATTGCCCTGGTCGATCCCGTGCAGCTGGAAAGCGCGGTGCTGAATCTGGTCATCAACGCCCGGGATGCGCTGCCCCGAGGCGGCAATATCTGGGTCAACACCTATGCGGCGTATTCCCACGGCGACCCGAACATGGCCGATGGTGCGTATGTCGCGCTGTCGGTGCGCGATGACGGCACCGGTATCGAGCACAGTGTGATCGACAAGGTGTTCGACCCGTTCTTCACCACCAAACCGCTGGGCCAGGGTACTGGTCTGGGGTTGTCGACGATTTACGGTTTCGCCCGCCAGTCCGGTGGCGATGCGCACATCCGCAGCGTGGCACGGCGTGGCACCGAAGTGACCATCATGCTGCCGGCGACGAACGACCCGACCGGCGCCGACATTCCGGCGCCGAAGGTTGATCCGCAAGGCGCCGGTGAGCATGTCCTGATTGTCGAGGACATGCCGGCAGTGCGCATGTTCGTCACCGAAGTGCTGGAAGACGCGGGTTACCGCTGCACGCAGGCGGCGGATATCGAAACCGCGCTGGAGCGCTTGCAGAATGACCCGACGATCGACTTGCTGCTGAGCGACGTCGGCCTGCCGCGCATGAGCGGCCGGGAACTGGCGGACGTGGCGCGGGGCTGGCGTGAAAGCCTGCCGATTCTGTTCATGACCGGTTATGCCGAGACCGCGATCAATCGCCAGGTGTTCCTCGGCAGCGGCATGGAAATGCTGGTCAAACCGTTCCAGATCAGCGAACTGCTGGACAAGGTCCGCCGCACGCTTGATGGTGCCTGACATACCGCCATCGCCAGCAGGCTGGCTCCCACAGAACTGATGCCATCCGCAGGTGTTGTGAACACCGCAAAAACCTGTGGGAGCCGGGCTTGCCCGCGAAGGCGTCGGTATAGCCAGCATCTCTATTGCCTGACACACCGCTTTCGCGAGCAAGCCCGCTCCCACATTGGGGCTGTGGTGATCACCAGCCTTGTGCACACCGCAAAACCTGTGGGAGTTAGCTTGCTGGCGATGGGGCCAGTGGGATCGCCGTGGTTATCGGCTCAAGGCCCGGGCCAGAAACGGTGCGGTTCGGCTCTTCTTACTCGCGGCAACTTTCTGCGGCGTGCCGGCGGCGACGATTTTGCCGCCTTGATCCCCGGCCCCCGGGCCGATGTCGATCACCCAGTCACTCTGCGCCACCACGCGCATTTCATGCTCGACGACGATCACTGTGTGCCCTGCCGTGACCAGCGTATCCAGTTGCTCCAGCAACCGATCGACGTCCCGCGGATGCAGCCCGGTGGTCGGTTCATCCAGTACATACAGGGTCGCGCCGCGCTGATTGCGCTGCAACTCGGTGGCCAGTTTGATCCGCTGCGCTTCACCCCCCGACAACTCGGTGGCCGGTTGGCCCAGACGCAGATATCCGAGGCCAATATCCCTCAGCACCTCCAGTGAACGACGAATCCCCGGCTGCTCGTTGAACACTTCTACCGCCTCTTCCACGGTCAGTTGCAGCACCTGCGCAATGCTCAAGCCTTGCCACTGAATCGCCAGGGTCTGCGGGTTGTAGCGCGCGCCATGACAGGTCGGGCACGGCGCATACACGCTCGGCATGAACAGCAACTCGACGCTGACAAAACCTTCACCCTCGCAGGTCGAGCAGCGGCCCTTGGCGACGTTGAAGGAAAACTGCCCGGCGTCATACCCCGCCGCCCGTGCCTCGGGCGTGGCGGCGAACAGTTTGCGCACGTTGTCGAACAGCCCGGTGTAGGTCGCCAGATTCGAACGTGGCGTGCGGCCGATGGGTTTCTGATCGACCTGCACCAGGCGCTTGATCGACTCCAACCCCGCAGTCACCTGACCAGTGCTGGCCTGCGGCGCATCGTCTTCGAGGCTGAGCTCTTCCGGCTCGTCCTCAACCAGCGGCCGCCCGAGTTGCGCGCCGACCAGTTCGAGCAACGCCTGACTGACCAGACTCGACTTGCCCGAACCGGAAACCCCGGTGACCGAGGTGAAGCAGCCCAAGGGAAATTCAGCGCTGAGGTTGTGCAGGTTATTGCGGCTGATGCCATCGAGTTTCAGCCAACCGCTCGGCTTGCGCGCGGTGCGGGTCTGCCGCTGGCTCTCGGCAAACAGGTAGGCGCGGGTCTGCGACTCGTCGATCTCGGCCAGCCCGGCCGGAGGGCCGCTGTACAACACCCGCCCACCCTTCTCTCCCGCCGCCGGGCCGACATCGATCAGCCAGTCGGCGCGGCGCATGGTTTCCAGATCGTGCTCGACCACAAACAGCGTATTGCCATCGGTCTTCAAGCGCTGCAAGGCTTCGAACAGCGCCTCGCTATCGGCCGGATGCAGACCGGCGGACGGCTCGTCGAGCACATAGATCACGCCGAACAGTTGCGAGCCCAATTGCGTCGCCAGGCGCAGGCGCTGCAACTCGCCGGACGACAGTGTCGGCGTACTGCGCTCCAGCGCCAGATAACCGAGGCCGAGATCGGTCAGGGTGCTGACCCGCTCCAGCAAGTCCTCGGCAATCCGCTGCGCTGCCAGGCGTTTTTCCAGCGACAGGTTCGGCGTGTGGCGCACGTCCGGCGCACTGGCGTGGCCGCTGGCACCGTGGGCCACGCGCTGCTGGCGCGCCTCGCGGGTTTGCGCATGGCTGAGGGTTTCGCCGCTTTCTTCGGCCTGCTGCAGATAGGTCGCCGCAGCCACGGGTTTCAATACTTCGGCCACTTGCAGCAGTGGCATCTGCGACAGCTCACCGATGTCGTAACCGGCAAAGGTCACCGACAACGCTTCACGCTTGAGGCGCTTGCCGTCGCATAACGGGCACGGGCTGCCAAGCATGAACTGCGAAACGCGCTTCTTCATCAGCGCACTTTGCGAGTGGGTAAAGGTGTGCAGGATGTAACGGCGGGCGCCGGTGAAGGTGCCCTGATAACTCGGTTCCATCTTGCGCTTGAGGGCGACCCGGGTTTCCTCCGGGGTCAGCCCGGCGTACACCGGCACGGTCGGGGTTTCTTCGGTGAACAGAATCCAGTCACGCTGCTTTTTCGGCAGTTTCTTCCAGGGAATATCGACGTCGATGCCCATGGTCACGAGGATGTCGCGCAGGTTCTGCCCCTGCCACGCCAGCGGCCAGGACGCCACGGCGCGTTGGCGGATGGTCAGGTTCGGATCGGGCACCATCAGCGCCTCGGTCACCTCGTAGACCCGGCCCAGACCGTGGCACTCCGGGCACGCGCCTTGCGGGGTGTTCGGCGAGAAATCCTCGGCGTAGAGCATCGGTTGCCCCGGCGGGTAACTGCCGGCGCGGGAATAGAGCATGCGGATCAGGCTCGACAAGGTGGTCACGCTGCCCACCGACGAACGCGTGCTCGGCGTACCCCGCTGCTGTTGCAGGGCCACGGCGGGCGGCAGGCCTTCGATGGAATCGACATCCGGCACCCCGACCTGATCGATCAGCCGCCGCGCATACGGCGCCACTGACTCGAAATAACGCCGTTGGGCTTCAGCGTACAACGTTGAAAACGCCAGCGACGACTTGCCCGAACCCGAAACCCCGGTGAACACCACCAGCGCGTCGCGAGGGATATCGACGTCGACATTCTTCAGATTGTGTTCGCGGGCGCCACGCACCCGGACCATGCCGGCGGGTGCTTTGGAATTACGCTTGGAAGTCATTGGCTGTCCCTGCAGAAAAAATTTAGGGGCGAAGCTGAACCCTGTGGTGAGGGGATTTATCCCCGATCGGCGGCGCAGCCGGCGCAGTTACTGCAAATTCCATATAGCTGGGAAAATGCTGGGGAGTGCTGGGGAGTGCTGCGCACTCCATCGGGGATGAATCCCCTCGCCACAGGGAATCAGGCACTCAGCACCGAGCGAATCATCTGCAACAACGCCTCCGGGCCATACGGTTTGCCGAGCAAGTGCGTGTCCGGGCTCAACTGGTGGTTGCGCGAAATGATGTCGCGGGTGTGGCCGGAGGTGAACAGCACCGCCACCGGTGGCGTCTGCACCTTGGCCCACGCCGCCAGATCGGAGCTTTTGATCAGCCCTGGCATCACCACGTCGGTGAAAATCAGATCCACTTGCGCGCCGTCCAGCAGCAACTGCATTGCCACGTCGCCATTGCTCGCAGTCAGTACGCGGTAGCCTTCCTCGCGCAGCAACTCCACTGCCGAAGCTCGCACTGCGTCGTTATCCTCGACCACCAGAATGGTCTCGTGACCGCCACCCTGTTGTGGGTCGACGTTCGGCGTCTCATCGAGAACTGGACGCAGGCTGCGCGGAAAATACAGTTGCACCCGCGTGCCTTCGCCCACGGTGCTGTCGATCTCGACGTGACCACCACTTTGTTTGACGAAGCCGAACACCATGCTCAAACCGAGCCCGGTGCCCTGGCCATCGGCCTTGGTGGTGAAGAATGGCTCGAACACCTGCTCGAGCATTTGCGGCGCAATGCCGACGCCGGTATCGCTGACCACCACCCGCACGAAATCGCCGGCGACGATGCCTTTGCCCGCGCAAAAAGTGCTGTCCAGCCGAGTATTAATGGCACTGAGGACAATCGTACCCTCGCCTTTCATCGCATCGCGGGCGTTGATCGCCAGATTGAGAATGGCGTTTTCCAGTTGATTGCGGTCGACGTTGATGTGCCACGGGTCCTGCGGCAATTGCACGTCGATCTGAATGGTTTCGCCCAATGCGCGCTGCAGCAATTCACCGACGCCGTCGAAGATCTGCCGCGGATCGCACACCGCCGGCGACAACGGTTGGCGCCGGGCAAAGGCGAGCAGTTGCGACGACAGCTTGGCGCCGCGCTCGACCGCTGCCAGCGAGGCGCTGACCCGGCGTTGCACGTTGGCATTGTCCGGCTCATGCCGCGCCAGCAGGTGCAGGTTGCCGGCGATCACTTGCAGCAGGTTGTTGAAGTCGTGGGCCACGCCGCCGGTCAGTCCGCCGATGGCTTCAAGCTTCTGCGACTGGCGCAGTTGCTCTTCCGCCGCCAGTCGAGCATCCACTTCGTTGGCCACCCGCTGCTCCAGGTTGCGCGTGAATTTGAGCAGGGATTCTTCGGCAATCTTGCGTTCATGGATGTCGATCAACACCCCGGGAAAACGAAACGGCGCGCCGTGTTCGTCGAACTCGCAAGCGCCACTGGCGAGCACCCACAGGTAGCTGCCGTCCGCGCGCCGCACGCGGTATTCGGCGTTGTACGGCTCACCGGTCTGCAGCGAATGACTGACCCGATCATGCACCCACGCCAGGTCGTCCGGATGGATCCGCGACTCATTGATGGATTGCGGCAGGTTGCTCAGGTCCTGATCCGGCGGATAGCAAAAGGTCCGGGCGAAACGCTCGTCGGCCGACAGCACATTGTTCTTCACGTCCCAGACGAACGAGCCAAGCAAGGCCCCGGCATTCAGCGCCAGACGCACCCGTTCGTTGTCGGCCCGATAAGCGTCTTCTGCCGCCTGACGCAGGCGCTCGGAGCGCACCAACTCGGTGGTCTCGACCACCATCGCCATCACTCCTGAAGGCACGCCGTCATCGTTGGCCACCGGGCTGTAATACAGATCCATCCAGACATCTTCGGGCACGCCATCGCGCAGCAGCACCAGTTCCTTGTTGCGGTAGGACAAGGTACCGCCCGCCAGACAGGTGTCGACCACATGCCGGTTGAACTCGGCGACTTCCGGCCAGCCCAGCTCCACCGGCACCCCCAACAGATAGGGGTGGCGGCCCCCGGCAAACTGCGAGTAGGCGTCGTTGTAGATCATGTAGCCGGCGTGGCCCCAGAGCATGACCATCGGCAAGGGCGAGGCCAGCATCAATTGCACGGTGCTGCACAAGCTGGCAGGCCAAGTGTCGAGCGGGCCGAGTTCGGTGAGGCGCCAGTCGAACGCGCAAATGCGTTCGGCCATCTCGCCTTCCCAGCCGTCACAACCGTGGCTATCGGATAAAAACTGCATCGATTGACTCGGTGTCCTGTGGTGTTTGCCCGATACATCGCGACGGCAGAACGCCGCGACGCCCGTCTGTTTCGAGCCTCATCGGCCGTAATGGTTTCATTAGAGGTATAGCCGATTTCAGACCAGGCCCGGATCAGACCCCGATCAGGTGCTTGAGCGGATGGTAGCCAGTTTTCATCTTCGCCGCGACGTCGAGAATCGCCTTCTCGATGCCGTTCAAATGCGTGCAGGTCAGTTCGATGGCGGCGCTCTGGTCGCCCGCCTCGATGTATTCGATCAGGCGCAGATGTTCGTTGTCACGGCAGGCTTCATGGCTGTCGTCATCCAGTGCAGCGACATACAGCGAGGCGCGGGAAATCAGCTTCTGGAACCAGTCGAGCAGCACCGGGTTGTTGAGGCTGCGCGCCAGTTTGAGGTGGAACTCGCCGAGCAGGTAAATCAGTTGCTCGTGATCGCCTGCCGCGTGGGCTGCGTCCTCCAGTAGCAGGTGCTCGCGCAAGACCTGCATGGCGGCGGTGTCCTTGCGCCGACAGAGTTCGGTGACCATGCCGATTTCGATCAGCCGCCGGGTTTCGAACAGCGAGCGGATCTCTTCGTTGCTCGGCAGCGACACCGATGCACCTTTATTCGGCTCGGTGGTGACCAGCCCCTCGGCTTCCAGTTGCTTGAGCGCGGCGCGTACCGACGTGCGGCTGACATTGAACAGTTCGGCCAGGGACGCTTCGCCCAGCTTCATCCCCGGACGCAGCGAACGCTTGCTGATCGCCTGGTAAACCCCTTGGTAGACGCGGTCGACCGTGGTTTCCAGTTTCTTCTCGGTCATTCGAACACTCCTTTAGCCTCGGGCAAACACGGTGTTGCAGCGTTATTCGCCGTTTGCGCAGATAAGTGTGGCGCAGGATATCGCCTTCGGCCTCCTGATGCAGGGTCTGGATACGATTAGGGCGGGATGACTTCGATTTGCCGACCCGCTCATTGCAAGCGTGGACGGAAGCACAGGGCGGTGGCGAGCGGTTTTGGCCGACGCCAAATAAATCGGCTGCGAAACGCCTTCCCCTTGTGGGAGCGGGCTTGCTCGCGAATGCGCCGGGTCAGTAAAACATTTGGCGACTGACCCACCGCATTCGTCGGAACGCCGCCCGGAGCAAGCCCGCTCCCACAGGAGATTTCAGGCGTGCCGGTAATTTCAGTCCGTGCCGTATTTCGGCGAGCGCGGGCCGTACAACAGGCCGGCGTGCTGACCGGCCGACAACAGGCGATTGCTCGCCACGCCGGCAATCGGATACCCGGCATCGGTCGAACTGTTGATCACCTGCTTCACCGCGGCGGTGATCAGCATGCCGACCAGGCCGCCACCGCTGTTGTTGCCGCCCTCTTCGCTTGATGCCCGCGCTGAACCGGTCCACAGCGTGGTGCCGGATTTCAGGTCGACCAGTTTGGCGGTGGCGGTCACCGCGGTTTCGCTGCTGATCACCATGTAGCGCGTCCCGTACTCGGTTACGGTGATGTACAGCGCAGCGTCGGCGCCGAAGATTTCCTTGAGCTTGTTGGCCGGCGCCTGATGAATGTCATCCGGGGTGGTCAGGCCGTTCTGACGGAAGGTTTCGTCCACCAGGGTGATCGGCAGCACGTAGTAACCGGCTTCGGCCAATGGGAACGTCACCTGCGACAGCAAGCTGTAGGAAGCCTTGACGTCCGGCGAGGTGTTCAGCGGCGGCAGCACCAGAATGGTCTTCGGCCGTGCCTGTTTGTACGCCGAGTAATCCACGGTTTTCGGCGCGACGCAGCCACCGAGCACGGTCAGGGCCAAACCGGCGGCCAGCAGTTTCAGGGTGCGCGAAATCATTGGGCGTCTCCGGTCTTGGCGTTTTTAAGCAGAAAATCCATGTACGGGCCGGACTCGGGGAACAGCGCTTTCTCGGTGCGGAACTGCTGCACCATCTGATCGTCCTTGCCCATGCTCAGGTACAGCAGGCCCAGGTGCGCGTGGTAACCCGGCGGCACGGCCTTGCCGGTGGAACGGATCTTCTGCAGGTCGCGCTCCAGCACTTCGGCCTGGGCTTCTTTTGGCTCTTCGCCTTTGAAGTATTCGTAAACCTGCGGTTGGTAATCTTCCCACTGGTACAGGGTTTTCGGGCTGCTGCAACCGGCCAGCAAGGCGCTGGCGGCCAGCGTCAGGGCCAGCAGCGACCGCGACAAAGTCAGATTCATGGGTGTTGCTCCTTGCAATGAATAGCGATCAGTTGCCCGGTTTCCAGGCGCCGGCGTTCATGCCATCAACCAGACGATTGATCGCCTCGCGCATGGCCAGATCGAGGACTTTGCCGTTGAGGGTGGAGTCGTACGCGGCGGTGCCGCCGAAGCCGATGATTTCGCGGTTGGACAAGGCGTATTCGCCGGCGCCCTGAGTCGAATACACCACTTCGGAGGTGCTGATGTTGACGATGTTCAGGTTGACCTTGGCGTAGGCGACCTGGGTCTTGCCACGGCCGAGAATGCCGAACAGCTGGTGGTCGCCGGTTTCCTTGCGGCCGAACTCGGTGACGTCACCGGTGACCACGTAATCGGCACCCTTGAGGCGCTGGGCCTGGCCCTTGATCGCCGCTTCCTGCTGGATCTCGCCCATGTTGTCGCGATCCAGTACCGAGAAACGGTTGGTCTGCTGCAAGTGAGTGATCAGGATGGTCTTGGCCTGGCCGCCGAGACGGTCGACGCCGTCGGAGAAGATCCCGCGCATGTAGCTGGAGCGGTTATCGAACTTGCCCACCGCCATCGGCACGCGAGCACCGGTCCAGACTTGCGTGGCGCTCTCGACCTTGGCCACCGGCAGTGCGCGTGAGCTTTCGGTGGCGCAGCCGGCAAGGGAGCCGGCGATAGTGCCGAGCACGGCAATCGCAACGCCTGAGACCAACATCCGGGAGATCATTCTCACTGTGCATTCCTTCTGAAAAAAACGGTGTGTCCCGGCACGGCTACGCGGTGGGGAGCGGAAAAGGGGCGGCATTATGACAAAGTGCCACCATTGGTGACAGAGATTTTTGACGCCAATCAATTGGCTTGCTTGGACACACACAAATCCCCCCTGTGGGAGCGGGCTTGCTCGCGAAAGCGGCGTGTCAGCCACTTATTTGCTAACTGACACACCGTCTTCGCGAGCAAGCCCGCTCCCACAGGGGGGGATATGTGGTGTTCTGGGGTTTAGTGAAAGTCGCGGCTCTGCACGCGGATGCCATCGAGCAACGGAGTCAGATCGCTCAATCGCCCGGCGATCAAATGCCGCACTTCGCCCTCCCGCTCCCAGCGGCCATCGACCTTGAGCAATTGCGAGCCGACCAGCACCTGACGCTGACGCTCGGCCAGATCGCGCCAGACCACCACATTGACGTTGCCGAACTCGTCTTCGAGGGTGACGAAGGTCACGCCGCTGGCGGTGCCCGGCCGCTGACGCCCGGTGACCAGCCCGGCGATGCTCACCGGCCGGCCGTGCTCGACGTCCAGCAACTCCTGAGAGCTGCGGCAACGCCGCGCCTTCAGTTCGCCACGCAGCAGCGCCAGCGGATGCGGCCCCAGCGTGGTGCCGATAGTCGCGTAATCGGCCTGCAGATCTTCGCCGACACTCGGTTTGGGTAGCAGCACATCGGGTTCTTCCTGACTTGGCAAACCGGCAAACAGGCCCAGCTGTTTCTGCACCCCGGCCACTTCCCAACGCGCACGATGCCGATGGCCGGCCATCCCACGCAACGCCCCCGAATCGGCGAGCAACGCTTGGGCGCGACTGTCGAGCGCGGCCCGCTCGCCCAGATCGGCGACATCGGCAAACGCCCCGCGCGCCCGCGCCGCCTCGATGCGCCGGGCGTCGTCCTCGCGAAAGCCCTTGATCATCCGCAGGCCCATGCGAATCGCCGGTTGCGCGCCGCTGATCGGTTCCAGACTGCAATCCCAGTCGCTGGCGCGCACGTCCACCGGACGGATCTGCAACTGATGCCGGCGCGCGTCCTGCAGAATCTGATCCGGGCTGTAGAAACCCATCGGCCAGCTGTTGATCAACGCGCAGGCGAACGCCGCCGGTTCGTGGCACTTGAGCCAGCAACTGGCGTAGGTCAACAAGGCGAAACTGGCAGCGTGAGATTCGGGAAAGCCATAGCTGCCGAAGCCCTTGATCTGCTCGAAGATCTGCGCGGCGAATTCCTCGGTGTAGCCGTTTTTCTTCATGCCGGCAGCCAGTCGTGCCTTGTGCGGTTCCAGCCCGCCGTGGCGTTTCCACGCGGCCATCGAGCGACGCAACTGATCGGCCTCGCCGGGGCTGTAGTCGGCCGCAACGATAGCGATCTGCATCACCTGTTCCTGAAACAGCGGCACGCCGAGGGTGCGTTTGAGCACCACTTCAAGTTCCGGCGAGGGATAGGTTTCCGGTTCTTCCTTGTTACGCCGGCGCAGGTACGGATGGACCATCCCGCCCTGAATCGGCCCCGGGCGGACGATCGCCACCTCGATCACCAGATCGTAGAACTTCGCCGGTTTCAGGCGCGGCAACATCGACATCTGCGCCCGCGATTCGATCTGAAATACACCGATGGTGTCGGCGCGGCTGATCATCTCGTAGGTCGGTTTGTCTTTGTCTGGAATCGTCGCCAGGCTCAGATCGAGATGGCGATGACGACGCAGCAGATCGAAGCAACGGCGGATGGCACTGAGCATGCCGAGGGCGAGGATATCGACCTTGAGCAGCCCGACCGCATCGAGGTCGTCCTTGTCCCATTGAATGATCGTGCGCTCGGCCATGGCGGCATTCTCCACCGGCACCAGCGTATCCAGCGGCTGCTCGGAAATCACGAAGCCGCCGGGGTGCTGCGACAGGTGCCGGGGGAAGCCGATCAGTTGCCCGGTCAGGCTCAGCACTCGACGCAGCACCGGGCTGTCGGGGTCGAAACCGCCTTCTAGCAAGCGCGCCAGCGGCGGTGTTTCGTCGCTCCAGTGGCCGCAGCAATCGGCCAGTGCATTGATCTGATCCGGCGGCAGCCCAAGGGCCTTGGCCACGTCACGCACCGCCCCGGCAGCGTGGTAGGTACTGACCACCGCCGTCAGCGCCGCACGCCGCCGGCCATATCGGCGAAACACGTATTGCAGGACTTCTTCGCGGCGTTCGTGCTCGAAGTCGACGTCGATGTCCGGCGGCTCGTTGCGCTCTTTCGACATGAAACGCTCGAACAGCAGCGTGGTGCGATCCGGGTCGATCTCGGTGATACCCAAAGCAAAACACACCGCCGAGTTGGCCGCCGAACCGCGGCCCTGACAGAGAATCTGCTGATCGCGGGCAAAGCGCACCACGTCGTGCACTGTGAGGAAGTAGCTTTCGTAGCCGAGCTCGGCGATCAGTTTCAGCTCATCGTCGATTTGCTTGAGCACTTTGGCCTGCGGCCCTTTTGGCCAGCGCCAGGCAATGCCTTCTTCGGTCAGTTGGCGCAACCAAGAACTGCCGGTGTGCCCCTGCGGCACCAGCTCCTTCGGATACTGATAGCGCAACTCGCTCAGTTCGAAAGTGCAGCGCCGCGCCAGTTGCACCGAGGCGTCGAGCAACGCCGGCGGATAAAGCTCACGCAACACCTCGAGGCTGCGTAGATGGCGCTCGCCGTTGGGGTGCAGGCGCAATCCGGCCTCGGCCACCGGGACGTGATGGCGGATCGCGGTCATGGTGTCCTGCAGGGCGCGCCGGCCACGGGCGTGCATGTGCACATCGCCGCTGGCCACGGCGGCAATCTGCAACTGCCCGGCCAGACTCAGCAGTGCCGCCAGCCGCCGCTGATCGTCCTGCCCGCGATGTAGCTGCACAGCCAGATACAGGCGCTCGCCGAAAGTCTGCTTCAGCCAACGGCCCTCCTCCACGTCATCGATGCTGTCCGGCACCCACACGGTGAACAACCCCGGCAACGGCTCGTTGAAGTCCTCGCGCAGCACCTGGTACTGGCCCTTCTGTGTACGCCGCCGGGCCTGAGTGATCAAGCCGCACAAGGCCTGATAGCCCGCAAGATTTTCCACCAGCAGCAGCAGTTTCGGGCCGTTGTCGATGCGGATTTCGCTGCCGATGATCAGCGGCAGCTCCACCGATTTCGCCGCTTGCCAGGCCCGGACGATCCCGGCCAGGGTGCACTCGTCGGTGATCGCCAGCGCCTGATAACCGTGTTTTTTCGCCCGCTGAAACAGCTCAAGGGCACTGGAGGCACCGCGCTGGAAACTGAAATTCGACAGGCAGTGCAGCTCGGCATAGTCGTGGTTCATGCAAACCAGCCCTGCAGCCACAGCGGACCGCCCTCGCCCACGGCCCGATAGGCCCAGCCCTGTTGACCGGCGCGGTTCTGGATCAGGTAGTAATCGCGGCGCACGTCGTCACCGTCCCACCAGCCGGACTCGATGCGCTCCGGGCCCATGAGAATCCGCGCCGAACCTTCGGCGACACTCTGCGGTTCGCCGAGCAGCCAGCCCGGACGCTGCACACTCGGCAAACCGCTGCAACGCTGCTTGTCGACGCCGTGCTGCCACGCACATTCCGGTCGGTGGTCGGCCTGAAAGCGCAGGCCCTGCACCGCGTCATCGCCGAGCCGTGCACGCAGACGTTCGCGCAATTGCTCCCAAGGCAAGGTCTGTTGCGGACGGTCATCGAACAGTTCCTGAAACTGCGGGACGAAACTCGGCAGGTCTTCTGCGCGCAGGCGAAAGCCGCGTACCGGGGCCTCGACCTGGACTTGTTCCAGTCGCCCACGGGCCAGTTCGAAGAGCATCGCCGGATCGCGCTCGGCGCTGAGCAGGCCGACCTTGATCAGCGTGTCCGGCAGCCCGGCGTGCTCCAGATGCAGGTCGAAACGCTGCACGCCGCTGTCACGTCCGCAGAGGAATGCCGACAGGTCAGCGGTCAGACGCCGTAACGGGAATAGCAGCGCCTGATGGGATTGCACGTCGAAATTCAGTTCGATGCGCACATCAAAACGATCCGGCGGCAGATAGAACGCCAAGGCCAGCGGCCGTGCGCCGAACAACGTGTCGAGATGCTTGAGCATCGACGCTTCGAAGCGCCGGGCCAGGGCCTGACGCGGCAGGCTCTGCAGCTGGTTCAGGTTGCGCAGCCCCATACGCGTCAGCGCGGTGGCGACCTGCGGCTCCAGCCCGACACGGTCGACGGGCAACTTTCCGAGGTGATGCTGCAGGGCTTCACCGTCAGGTACCACCAGACCGTCGTAGGCGTTAGCCAGCACCCGCGCCGCCACCGGATTCGGTGCGGCGACGATGCGATGGCGGAAATCCAGCTCGGTCAGCTCCTTGCGCAGCCGCGCTTCGAACTGCGCCCAGGAGCCGAACAGGCCCAAACTCGACTCGATCTCGAACACCACGGTACGCGGATAATGCACGCTGACCTGCGCGCTGAAACGATAGGCCCACGCGGCGAGAAACTGCTGCCAGTGCTCGACCTCGGCGAGGTCGTAATCGGCGGTGGCAAAGCCTTTGCTTAGGGCCTGCGCGGCGGTCATCGACTGGCCGGCGCGCAAGCCGAGCTGGCGCGCCGCTGCATTCACCGCTTGCAGCACCCGGCGCTGGGCCGGGCCACTGAGCAGCACCAACGGCTCATCGGGATCGGCACGCTGACGCAGCACGGCGTCGAGGGCCAATTGCGGGAACAGAATACACACCCAGCGCATGACGACCTCAGTGCCCCACGGCAAACGCAATCGGCGCCGTGCGCGCCAGTCCGCCACGGCACTTGAGCACGCGCAACTGGGCCGGTCTGGCGTCGATGGCAATACGCAACGCGGCCGGCGACGGGTTGATTGCCTCGCTCAGCGGGCGCCAGGCAAACGCCAGGGTCTGGCCGGTTTCCGCCGCCACCTGCAAACGCCGCAACGCTCGGTCATCGGCCTTGTGCGGCCAGCACAGCACCGCGCCGCAACTGCCGGAACGCAGGCATTGTTCCGCCGCCCACAAGGCATCGCGTTCGCTGGCCTGGATTACCGACAATTGACGCAGATCGACCCCTGCGTTCGCCCACGCCTGCGGGTACGGTACGAACGGTGGCGCTACCAGCACGATGCGCTCGCCCGCCGCCGACAGCCGCGCCAGCGTCGGCCACACCAGTTGCAACTCGCCAACCCCGGGGCCGGACAGGAGGATTTCGCTCAGCGCCGCTTCCGGCCAGCCACCGCTGGGCAGTGCCGCATCCAGCGCGGCATGCCCGGTGGGTTGCGGGCTGGCGGCCGGTGGCGCAGGCCGGCCCTTCCAGACCTGGCCGCCATTGAACAGCGTATCGAGTGCAACGACGGCGCCCATCAGCCTTGCCTCACCAGACCGCAGAACACCCCTTCGATGGCCAGGTCCTGATCATCGCGCACGACAATCGGCTGGTACGCCGGATTGCGCGGCAGCAGGCGCACCGTAGCGCCGACACGCTCGAAGCGTTTGATCGTCACCTCACCATCGAGTCGCGCCACCACGATCTGGCCGTTGAGCGCCTCGGGATTGCGCTTCACTCCCACCAGATCACCGTCGAGAATGCCGTCCTCGATCATCGAGTCGCCCTGCACCCGCAACATGTAGTCGGGCGCACGGGAGAACAGCGCGGGATCAAGCATCAAGCGGTTATGGATGTCGGCATCGGCGCCGATCGGTGCACCGGCAGCGACCCGGCCGAGCACGGGAATATCCAGCAGCTCCGGCCGCGGCGCTTGCCCGAGCAGGCGAATGCCCCGGGCCTGGTGCGGATTGACCTCGATAAACCCGGCTTCGGTGAGCGCCAGCACGTGCTTGCGCGCCACGCTGCGCGAGGCAAAACCAAAAGCCTCGCTGATTTCAGCGAGGCTTGGGGGCTGACCGTGTTCGGCGATGCGTTCGCGGATAAAGGTCAGGATGGCGGTACGGCGGGGAGTCAGGTTTGTCATGGAGTACATTTGTACTCCTGTGGGATTTTACTGACAAGCACCGCCAGTCGGCCTGGGCCGGCGATCCACAAAAATCAAAAGATCGCAGCCTGCGGCAGCTCCTACAGGGGAACGGGGCGTCAGTTGAGGCCGCGTTCGGCGAGGAAGGCGGCGATGTAATCGATGAACGCCACCACTTTAGCCGTGGCCCGTCGATGGCTGGGGTACACCGCGAGAATGTGCGGGCCGAAGGTGTCGGGGTCGATTTCATAGTCAGCCATGACTCGCACCAGACGCCCGTCGGCAATGTACGGCGCGGCGCTCCACAGCGGCGTGTGCAGCAAACCGCGTCCGGCCAACGCGCTGGCCAGCAGCAGGTCGTAATTGTCGCTGCGCAAGCACGGCGCCGATGGCTGCGCCAGGCTCAGGCGCTGGCCGTCGCGCTCGGCCCACCAGAACTCGCGACTGAGCAACGGGTGCTGATACAGCAGCCATTCATGCTGTTCGAGGGTTTGTGGGGTGACCGGCAAACCCTTGCGCGCCAGATAGTCCGGGCTTCCGCACAACGCCAGCCGATTGCTGCCGACCACCCGGGCGATCAGCCCCGGCAGGTCATCATGGCCCTCGCGCAAGGCTAGGTCATAGCCGCTTTCCAGCAGATTGACGAACGCGTCGCACAGGTCCACTTGCAGGCTGATCTGCGGGTATTGCTGCAAAAAGCCGTCACACACCTGATCGAGAAACGCCCGCCCGTAAGCCAATGGCGCAGTGATTTTCAGGCTGCCGCGCAAACCGTGCTGCAACTGCTCGATTTCCTCGCTGGCCTCCTCCAGTCGCTGCAACACCAGCCGCGCGGTTTCCAGATAAACCCGGCCGATTTCGGTGAGCAGAATCCGCCGCGTGCTGCGTTCGAACAGCCGCGCGCCGAGTTCCGACTCCAGATGATTGACCGCTTTGGTCAGCGCCGATGGGGTCTTGCCCAGTTGCTCCGCCGCGCGGCTGAAACTGCCGAGTTGCGCGGTAACCACGAACATTTTCAGTGCACCCAGCTTGTCCATGCTTTTTCCATTCAGGCAAAAACGTTTTTCGTGAGGGAGGCGTTCTGTCGGCCAGTGTCAGCCACTAATCTGGCCATCAGACGCAATAACAAGGAAATCTTCAATGAAAAGATTCATCCCGAGTCTGCTGGTGAGCGCGATAAGTTTTGCCTCGATGGAAGCCATGGCCGCCACCGATCTGGTGCTGGTCAACGGCAAGATTTTCACCGCCGATCGCACGCAACCGAAGGTACAGGCGTTGGCCGTGGAAAACGGCAAGGTGCTGAAAGTCGGCAGCGATGCGCAGATCAAGGCGCTGATCGAACCCGGCACGCAGGTGATCGACCTCGGCGGCAAGACGCTGATGCCAGGCTTGATCGACAGCCATTCCCACGCGATTTTCGGTGGCTTGGAAATGGTCTCGGCCAACATGGAAGACGAAGTCGTCGCCCTCGCCGAACTGGAAAAACGCCTGCGCGCCTGGCGTGACGACGGCAAGGCCAGACATGGCGATGTGCTAAGCATTGCCGGCATGAGCTCAGCGTACTGGGCGCAGGCCGAAGCGCTGGGCAAGACCTTCAACCACGGCGAGTGGGCTGACGTGCCGGTGGTGTTCACCGGCAGCGATCACCACACCGCGTGGGCCAACAACGTGATGCTCAAGCGCGCCGGCATCGACGCGGCGTTGCTCAAGACCCTGCCCGCTGCGGAACAAGACACGATCGGCGCACTGGCCAGCGGCGAGCCCAACGGTTTTCTGGTCGATGCCGGTTGGGACCGGGTCGCCGCGAAAATGCCGGTGCCGAGCCCGGCCGATATGCTCACCGCGACCAAATCCGCGGTGCGCTTCAACAACAGCCTCGGCATCACCGCGTGGATGGACCCCGCCGCCAATGCCGCACCGGGCGAACCGGTCTTCGCCCTCAAACCCACTGAGAAAACCGTCGGCGTGCTGCCAGCCTACAAAGCGCTGTCGGAAAGCGGCGGCATGAGCGTGCACGTTGCAGCGCTGCTGGTGGCCAACCCGAAAAGCCTGCCCGCCGACCTCGAGACGCTGGATAAGGTGCGCCAGCAGTTTCAGGGCATCCCCAACCTGACCCTGCCCGGGGTCAAGATCTTCGCCGACGGCGTGATCGAGTACCCGGCGCAGAGCGCGGCGATGATCGACCCGTACAGCAACTCGCACAAACAGGGCGAACTGCTGATCGATCCAAAACATTTCGGCGAGCTGGTCAGCGCCATCGACCAGCGCGGCTGGCTGGTGCACATCCACGCCATCGGCGACCGTGCGGTGCGTGAATCACTCAATGGCATCGAACGTGCGCGCAAGGATCGGCAGAGCGGCATCACTCACTCGATCACGCACCTGCAGATGGTCAATCCGAAAGAGTTCGCCCGCTTCAAGCCGCTGAACGTGATCGCCTCGATGCAATTGCTGTGGGCCAGTGCCGATGACTACACCACCGACATGATCAAGCCCTACGTCAGCGCCCTCGCCTTCCGTTATCAATACCCGGCGCACTCGCTGCTGAAACAGGGCGCGACGATTGCCGGTGCCAGCGACTGGCCGGTGTCGTCGCCCAACCCGTTCAACGCCATGGCCCAGGCCATCACCCGCGTCGGGCCGCTGGGCGTGCTGAATGCCGACGAGCGTCTGGATCGCGAAAGCATGTTTTACGCCTATACCCTCAACGCGGCGCGCACGATTGGCCTGGAGAAGCAGATTGGCTCGCTGACGCCGGGCAAGCAGGCGGACTTCATCGTGGTCGATCGCGACGTGTTCAGCGTCGACGAAAAAGCCCTGCATGACACCCGGGTGCTGCAAACCTGGTTTGGTGGGCGTCAGGTCTACACCGCCACAAAATAACAACACTGTTCCCCCCTGTGGGAGCGAGCCTGCTCGCGAAGGCGGCGTATCAGTCGCCATCGATGCTGAATGAACCACCGCTTTCGCGAGCAGGCTCGCTCCCACAGGGGCTGTGAGGGTGGCCGAGATTGCATTCCCTCCACGGTTTTCGTACTGCCCAAAAATAATCACAACATCGGGACTTCTCCATGAAAGCCTTGCCCCTGTTCGCCCTCGGTTTTTCCAGTTTGCTGCCCTTGAGCAGCTACGCGATCCCCCTGAACGACGATTTCGCCGTGCTGGTCGACCTGACCCTGGCCAGCGACTACCGCACCCGCGGCATCTCGCAAACCCAAAATGACCCGGCCGTGCAGGCCGGTCTGACCCTTGCCCACAGCAGCGGTTTGTACGCGGGAGCCTGGAGCTCCAACGTCGACTTTGGCGGTGGCCTGAAAACCCGGCAGGAAGTCGATTACTACGCCGGCTGGCTGTGGCAGGCCACCGAGGATGTCAGCCTCGATCTGGGTTACCTCAAGTACGCCTACCCCAAGGAAAGCCAGTTCAACCAGAGCGAGGTCTACGGGATTCTCGGTGTCTACGGGGTGAAGCTGGCGGCGTATTACTCCAGCGATGCGCCGGGGATCGACAGCAAGCAGAGCTCGCTCTACACCTATATCGGTTATGAAGCCGAGTTGCCATTCGATTCGGGGCTGAAGCTGCGTTACGGCAACATGGACTTCAAGGACCCGCACCTGTACTCGGCGTCCGGGCATGGCGAGGACAGTTATCGGGAGTGGGAGGTCAAGCTGACGCACAACCTGGCCGGGGTGGTGTTGGGCCTGAGCTATATCGACACCGATCTGTCGCAGAGCCAGTGCCTGAGCAACTGGGGATTCAAGGATGTGTGCACCGCAACGGTGGTCGCCAGCCTGAGCAAATCTTTCTGACCCACCAAAGTACCCATTGTAGGAGTGAGCCTGCTCGCGATAGCGGTGTGTCATTCAACAACGATGTCGGCCGACCAACCGCCTTCGCGAGCAAGCCCGCTCCCACAGTTTTAGATTTGCGCCCGAGTTTTGTTACAGGATGTTTACGAAATTTTTACTATTGTTCTTCTACAGTTACGCGCGTTTCCGCGCGTGATCTATTCGAGTAGAGGAATGTCTGTAATGGCTTTGGGCAAAGGACTGCGTTTACCGTCCATCACTTCCACCCGGCTGGTGTTGCTGTTTTCCCTGGCACTGGTGGCGCTGTACAACCTGGCGACCTGGAAGGCGCTGGGTACGCTGATCACCCTGCAAGGTGCACACAAACTGGCGTTTTTTGCTTCGTTCGGGCTGTTCCTGTGGGCGGCGATCACCCTGCTGCTGACCCTGGTTTCGTTTCGCTGGACGCTGAAACCGGCGCTGACTGTGGTGGCCCTGCTCTCGGCCTGCGCTGCGTATTTCATGAACGAATACGGGATCACCATCGACACGGTGATGATCCAGAACGTGTTCGAAACCAACCCGGGCGAAGCCGCTGCGCTGTTCAACGGCAAGCTGCTGGCTTACGTGTTGCTGCTCGGCGTGCTGCCGGCGGCGTTGATCTGGCGCTGGCCGGTGCGTTATCGGCCGTTCTTTCGCGGCCTGCTCAACAAGCTGCTGGTGATTGCCGCGTGCGTGCTGGTGATCGGCGCCTCGGTGGGCGCGTTCTATTCGACCTATGCGCCGATCTTCCGCGAAGAAGACAAGCTCACCCACTTCATCAACCCGACCAACTACATTTACGCCATCAGCAAATACACCAAGCAGCGCCTGGGCATCAAAAAGCACTTTGTGGTGCAGGCCATCGGTGAAGACGCGGTGATGAGCGCCAAAGCGACCAGCCGCGAGAAGAAGTCGCTGATGGTGTTTGTGGTCGGCGAAACCGCCCGCGCCGATCATTTCTCGCTGAACGGCTATGCGCGCGAGACCAATCCCGAGCTGAGCAAACTGGGCATCCTCAACTTCACCCAGGTGCACTCCTGCGGCACGTCCACGGCAGTGTCGGTGCCGTGCATGTTCTCGATGTTCCCGCGTGAGGACTACAGCGACAAGAAAGGCAAAACCTACGAAGGCCTGCTGGATATCCTGCAACGCGCCGGCGTGCAAGTGCTGTGGCTGGACAACAACAGCGACTGCAAAGGCACCTGCCTGCGCGTGCCGCACCGCGACATCGCGAAGAACCAGCCGGGGCCGTTCTGCGACGGCAACAACTGCCTCGATGAGGCGCTGCTGGCCGACCTGCAAAGCTACATCGACAGCCTCAAGGGCCACGCGATCATCGTGTTGCACGCCGACGGCAGCCACGGCCCGGAATACTACGAGCGCTATCCAAAGGAAATGGAACGCTTCAAGCCGATCTGCCACACCAACCAGTTGGGCAGTTGCAGCCGCGATGAACTGGTCAACGTGTACGACAACACGATCCTCTACACCGACCACTTCCTCGCCAAGGTCATCGAGTTGCTCAAGCGCAATCAGGACTCACTGGACACCTCGATGCTGTACGTCTCCGACCACGGCGAATCGCTGGGTGAAAACGGCCTGTACCTGCACGCCGCGCCCTATGCGTTGGCGCCGGAAGCGCAGACGCATGTGCCGATGGTGATGTGGTTTGGCAACAACACCCTGGCGCAACTGGGGATTGATCGCGATTGCCTGCAAGGCAAGACCGGGCAGCCGGACCTGAGCCATGACAACCTGTTTCATTCGGTGCTGGGGTTGTTCGAGGTGAAGACCGCGCTGTATCAGCCGGGGCTGGATGTGTTTCGCGGGTGCCGGCCAGCCATGACGGCTGGGCAATAACAGCCCAGACACTGAACGCCCCTGTGGGAGCGAGCCTGCTCGCGAATGCGGTGTACCAGTCGCCATCAATATTGACTGATCCACCGCTTTCGCGAGCAGGCTCGCTCCCACAGTTGATTGTGGTCAACCTAAGAATCGAGCTGGGCCAAATAGTCCCACGGGTAGATCCCGCGTTGATGGCCGTCACTGAACACCAGTTGCACGCCATAGCCCTGCGGGTTGATCTCAATCAGGCGAACACGCTCATCCACCAGCGGAGTCAGACCTTTCAGGCGAAACGCGCGGCACTGCGAGCACGGGCACTGGCGGCGCAGTTCGGCGTGATTGAACAACGATTCGCGGCCGTCCGGCCAGCTCAGGCGCAACGTCTGCTGGCTCTGCGAGTTGCCGACTGACAGCGGGTTCATTGCAACTGACTCAAGGCAATCCGCACCGCTTTGCGCACTTCCGGATCACCGTCATCCTGCGCCGCCTGCAACGCCGCCACCGCGCCGCGATCATGCAACTCACCGAGGGCCAGCGCAGCTTCCTTGCGCAGGTTGCTGATGCGATGGCCGAGGGTTTCGATCAAGGCATCCAGCGCCGGTGCAAAACGCAGGCGACCGAGGCTTCGGGTGGCGCGCAGGCGCACTTGCCAATAGTCATCGCCGAGGGCTGCGATCAACGCCGGCCCGGCGTCGCTGTGGCCGACTTTGCCCAGCGTCGTGGCCGCTTCTTCGCGCACTTGCCAGGCATCGTCCTGCAGCGCTTGACGCAAGGCTGGCAGCACGTCGGCGCCGGACGCCAGACCGAGGGCACCGGTGGCGGCGCGGCGCACTTCGGTGTCCGGGTCGGCGCTGGCCAGACGCGCCAGAGCCGGCAGAGCGTCGAGCTGCTTGAGCCAGCCGAGCACACCGACGGCTTCGCGGCGCACATTGGCATCGGCATCGCTCAATGCGGTGATAGCCGCTGGTGCGGCATCGGCGAAACGCAGTTCGCGCAATGCCCGAAACGCGGCGATGCGCACACTGACTTGCGCATGACCGGTCCACGGCAGAATCACCCGGCCTGCCGCCTCACTCTTGAGCAGGCTCAGACTTTGCGCGGCGGCGGCCTGCACTGCCGAAGATGGATCGGTCAGTGCCTGACACAGCGCAGCCACCACCGGTTCGTCCTCCCACGCTTCCAGCAGCCGCGCAGCTTCGGCGCGGACTTCTTCGGCGGGATCTTCGCTCAGTCTTTCGACCAGCCACAGCAGGCCATCCGGTTCTTCCAGATCCGCCAAATCAATCAGGGCAATGCGGCGCACACCGGCATCGTCAGCGGTCAGACGCGGTTGCAGGGCGAGGATGTCGTCGTTATCGGTCACAGCAAAAAATGAGGTCATAGGGCAAATCGCGGCAAGGGGTTTTCGGGAGGCAGGCCGAGCGGGTTAAGGCGCGGCAGCGGTCGGTCGTTGTCGTGGCGCAGCAGGTCGAGACAATGGCGCTTGAGGCGGGAGAATTCGGCGCTGGTCACCAGCTCTGTGGTGCGCGGACGCGGGAAGTCCAGGCGCAGGTCTTCGATGATTCGCCCCGGACGTGCGCTCATCACCAGCAAGCGGTCGGCGAGGAACAGCGCCTCGTCGATGTCGTGGGTGACAAACACCACGGTGGTGCGAATCCGCGTCCAGATGTCCAGCAGCAGTTCCTGCATGTTCAGACGGGTCAAGGCATCCAGCGCGCCGAACGGCTCGTCCATCAGCAACAGCCGTGGGCGATTGACCAGCACCCGAGCAATCTCCACCCGTTGCTGCATGCCGCCGGAAAGCTGATCGGGCCAGCGCTCGGCGAAGCCGTCGAGGCCCACCAGTTTGAGCATTTCATCGGCCTCACGCTGGCGCTCGGTTTTGCCGATGCCGCGCATCTTCAAGCCGAAAGCCACGTTGTCGCGCACCGTGCGCCACGGAAACAGCGTGTGATGCTGGAACACCATGCCGCGTTGCGGCGACGGCTCGCTGACCTCGCCGCCATCGACTCTGAGGCTGCCGGTATGGGCGCTCAAGTGTCCGGCCAGTGCGCCGAGCAAGGTCGATTTGCCGCAACCGGACGGGCCGAGAATGCACACGAACTGGCCCGGTTCGATCTGGCAATCCAGCCCCTGCACGGCTTCGAAGGCTTGCTGCCCCTCACCGAGAACGATCGACAACTGGCGAATATCGATTCGCCCTTCCGGGGTTTGCATTGCGCTCATCAGGCTTTTCCTCGTGGTCGATGCCAAGGCGTGAACAGCCCGCCCAGGCGCTTGATCAGCAGACTACTGCCCATGCCCAGCACACCGATCAGCAGCATGCCAACGACAATGTCGGCGTAGTTCTGAATGGTGTAGGACTCCCAGGTGTAGTAGCCGATGCCGAACTGTCCGGAGATCATTTCCGCCGTCACCAGGCAGAACCACGAGGTGCCCATGCCGATAGCGAGCCCCGTGATGATGCTCGGCGCAGCGCCGGGCAAGATCACTTCCAGCAGAATCGCCCGGCGCTCTGCCCCGAGGCTTTTTGCCGAAGCGATCAGCCGTGGATCGACGCCTTCCACCCCGTGCACGGTGTTGAGCAAAATCGGGAACAACGCACCGGTGAAGGTGATGAACACCATCGACAGCTCCGACGACGGAAACATCAGGATCGCCAGCGGAATCCACGCCACCGCAGGGATCGGCCGCAGGACTTCCAGCGGTGGCAGCAGCAGGTCTTCGGCCCATTTCGAGCGGCCGATGGCCAAGCCCAGGGCAATGCCGATGATCAATGCCGCGAGATAGCCAGCGAACACGCGGCCGAGGCTCGCGCTCAGGTGCTGCAGCAGCTTGCCGGAATCGCCCAGGCCCAACGCCGCTTCGATCACCGCCAACGGGGTTGGCACGTTGGCGAAAGTGACCAGACCGAGATTCCAGTGGTGGCTCGCGGCGAGTTGCCAGAACAGCAGGCAGAGCAGCAAAGAAGCAGCCCTTGGAACCCAGCGTAAATAAGATCGGTACACAATTTTTCCTCTCAACCCAAATCCCCTGTGGGAGGGGGCTTGCTCCCGAATGCGGTGTACCAGAAAAAAATATTTGCCTGACACACCGCATTCGGGAGCAAGCCCCCTCCCACAGTTGACCGAGTTGTTCTCCGGGTTAGCGGGCAGCCACGGCCTGGGTCGTGGCGTCGGTAAAGTCGAAGACCTTGCCACCCTGCGCCGCCGCATATTGCTGGGCCTGGCCCTTGAGCAGAAACGCGCTCAAGCGGCCCTTGGCATCGCTGGCGAACCACGCCTGATCAGCAAGCAGCTTGATCCCGCTGTCACTGGCCTGGGCATACACCGCGCGGATGTTTTTGCCTTCCTGTTTCAGAGCGGCCAACGCGGTGAAGGCCGATTCGGCGGAGGCGTACTGGCGTACTTTGTCTTCGCCCCGCACCCAGATTTCGGCGACGTGGCTGAAGTCGGTGATGGCTTTGCCGGTCACCGCATCCAGCGCTTTCAACGGCGTTTGCGCGTAGTTGGCGAGTTGCGCGGTGTAGTCCAGATTCGAGGCCTTGAAGGCGGCGCGGATGTACTGATCATCGATGAAGGTGTTGAGGTCGAGGCCACGATCGGCCTTCTTCAGCAGCTTCAGGGTGTCGATCGCGGTGCCCACCGCCTGACGGTATTCCGGCTTCCAGCTCAGGTCGCGGGTCTGCACGCCAAGCGGGCCGTGGAACAGGTAGTTGACCTCGGCATCGACGCCGGTGACTTTGGCGATCAGCTCGCTGTACTTCTCAGGCTCAGCAGCCAGCAACTGATTGGCCTCGATGCTCGCCCGCAGGTAGGCGACGACGATTTCCGGGTACTGTTTCGCGTAGGCCTGATCCACCAGTGCACCGTGGAAAGTCGGCGCGTTGGCCTGGGCGCCGTCGTAAATCTTGCGGGCGAAACCACGGCTGGGGAACAGCTCGGCGAACGGCACGAAATCGGCGTGGGCGTCGATCTTGCCGGCCTGCAACGCGGAGCCGGCAACTTCCGGCGGCTGGGCGATGATGTTCACGTCTTTGAGCGGGTCCCAGCCCTGCTCCGCCACCGCGCGCAGCAACATGCCGTGGGCGGTCGAGGCGAATGGCACGGAGATGGTCTTGCCCTTGAGTTCGCTCAGCGCCTGCACCCCGGACGCACTCGGCACCACGATGCCGTTGCCGCTGCCCTTGATGCTGCCCGACAACACGCTGATGAACAGGCTGTGCTTGCCGGCGGTTTCGAACGCCACCCCGTTGAACGCGCCGGGGAAATCGGCCATGGCGCCGAAATCGAGTTTGCCGGCGACCATCTCGTTGGTCAGCGGCGCGCCGCTGGTGAAGTTTTTCCACTGCACGTCGTATTTCGCGTCTTTGTAGGCGCCGTCGTGCGGCAGGTATTTGTCGAGCAGACCGAGTTCACGAATCAACAGCCCGCCGGCGGCGCAGTTGATGGTGGTGTCCTGAGTGCCGATGGCGATGCGGATGGTTTCGGCCGAGGCCGACAGGGTGAATGAAGCCAGTACCAGACCGGCGATTGCTGCACGCAACATGGTGTGTTTCCCCTCGAATCATTTATTGGATGTTCGTCTCCGCCGCGATCAGGGCGCGGTGGGAAACGAGGGGTTTTGGGTGAATCCAGCGTCCGGGTGTTTCCGGGTAGCTTCAGGGTGTCGTAGATCTTTGTAGGAGTGAGCCTGCTCGCGATAGCGGTGCATAAGATGGCGACGTGTTGTCTGACACACCGCTATCGCGAGCAGGCTCACTCCTACAGGGGAAAGCGTTTAACGCAGGAGATAAGGGATGTCGACTTTGACGGCGCCAGTCGGGCAATCCTTCTCACACGGCATGCAGTACCAGCATTCATCGAACGCCATGTAGGCCTTCTGTGTGGCCGGGTTGATCGCCAGCAGGTCCATCGGGCAGACGTCGACGCACACGGTGCAGCCCTTTTCGGCGATGCATTTGTCCTCGTCCACGGTGACCGGGGCGTTGGAGCGGAAGAAGATTTCCTGGGCTTGATAGGCCATGGTTCGGACTCTCTCTGGTGATGCATCAAGCGGCGAACACGCCCACCCGCAAGCGGTCGTAAGCCTGCATTTCTTCGGCATCGAGCGGGATGATGTACGGCTCGACGGGTTTCTTGAAACTGGTCATGCGGCCGTCTTCACCCTTCTTCAGATGGCAATGGCAGAACCACTCGCTGTCGTTGCGCTGCGGGTGATCGACGCGGTAGTGGTACAGGCCCCAGCGGCTCTCGGCGCGGAACAGCGAGGCGCGCGCAGCCATTTCCGCGCAATCGCGGATCACGCTGGTTTCCATCGCGCGCATCAGTTCGTGAGCGTTGTTGGCCTTCATCTGATCGAGGTCGCGCTCGATGTCGCTGAAGCGCTGCAAGCCGATCTGCATTTTTTTGGTCACTTTCGGCGGTTGCAGGTAGTCGTTGACGAAGCGCCGCAGCTTGTACTCGACCTGTGCCGGCGGCAGCCCTTGTTCACGATCCAGCGGCGCGTAGACCCGCGCTTGCTCTTTCTCGATCTGCGCGGCATCCAGCGTCGAGAACTCGCGCCCGGCGACAAAATCCGCGGCGTTGTGCCCGGCGAACCAGCCGTAGGTGAACGCGCCAAGCATGTAGTTGTGCGGCACGGCGGCCATGTCCCCTGCCGAGTACAAGCCTTTCACCGAAGTCTCGGCCCGCTCGTTGACCCACACCCCGGACGCCGAATGGCCGCTGCAAAAGCCGATCTCAGAGATGTGCATCTCGACCATTTGCGTGCGGTAATCAGTGCCGCGATTGGCGTGGAATTGACCACGACTCGGGCGCTCGTTGCTGTGCAGGATTTCCTCGATGTTCTGAATGGTTTCCTCGGCCAGGTGATCGAGCTTGAGGAACACCGGGCCGTTGCCGCTTTCCAGTTCCTGGTGAAACTCCCACATCATCTGCCCGCTCCAGTAGTCGCACTCGATGAAGCGTTCGCCCTTGTTGTTGGCGGTGTAGCCGCCGAGCGGGCCGGTCACATAGGCGCACGCCGGGCCGTTGTAGTCCTTGATCAACGGGTTGATCTGGAAGCATTCGAGGTTCGCCAGCTCGGCCCCGGCGTGATAGGCCATCGCGTAGCCGTCGCCGGCATTGGTCGGGTTTTCGTAGGTGCCCATCAGGTAACCCGAGGACGGCAGACCGAGGCGACCGGCCGCGCCGCACGCAAGAATGACCGCTTTGGCCTTGATCACATGGAAGTCAGCGCTGCGGCAATCGAAGCCCATCACACCGTTGACCGTGCCCTCCTCGTCGGTGAGCAAACGGGTACAGACCAGGCGATTGGTGATGCTCACCCGCGCACGTTTCAACTGGCGATAAAGGACCTTTTTGATGTCGTGCCCTTCCGGCATCGGCAGCACGTAGGCACCCATGTGGTGGACTTTTTTCACCGCGTAATCACCGGTCTCGTCCTTCTCGAACTTCACGCCCCAGCGGTCCAGTTGTTCGATGGTTTCGAAACTGTGAGTGGCGTAGGCGTACACCGCCGCCTGATTGACGATGCCGTCGTTGGCAATGGTGATTTCCTTGGTGTACTGCTCCGGCGTCGAGTGGCCGGGGATGATCGCGTTGTTCAGGCCGTCCATGCCCATGCTGATCGCGCCGCTGCGTTTGACGTTGGCCTTGTCCACCAGCAGCACGCGCAAATCACGGTTCTTCTCTTTGGCCTTGATCGCCGCCATCGGGCCGGCAGTGCCGCCGCCGATCACGACGATGTCGTATTCCTGTTCCAAGGTCTTGCGGGTCATGTCACGCCCCTTTTTGCCGGTCGATCCGCAGGCGGTACTGGAACGCATCGCCACGGTAGTAAAGGTGTTCGAAGTCCAGCGGCTGGCCGTTGGCGTCGTGGGTCAGACGCTCGATGCGCATGATCGGCGAGCCGGCCTCGACGTTCAGCGCCTGGGTCAAATCGCTATCGGCCAGCACCGCGTCGATCGCCAGATCAGCGTGGCCGAGGGCGATGCCGCAGTCGTTTTCCAGAATCAGGAAGATGTCGCGAGTCACCAGATCAGCCTTCTCCAGCCGTTCGCCAATCGCTTTGGGCAGGTAGGTGATTTCCAGCGAGATCGGCTCGCGGTTGATCAGGCGTACGCGTTTGATTTGAGCCACGGTCTCGCCTTCGGCGACTTGCAGGCGCTCGGCGACACGTTTGTCGGCGGGGATGAATTTGAAACTGCGCAGGCGGTTGATCACCTCGTAGCCGCGCCCGGTCATGGACTCGGCGAGGCCTTGCAGGCTGCTGACGTTCTGAAAGGTTTTCGGCTTGGCGACGAAGGTGCCCTTGCCGTGGATCTTGAAGATCAGCCCTTCTTTCTGCAGATCGCCCAGCGCCTGGCGCACGGTGATGCGGCTGACTTTGAACAGCGTGCCGAGCTCACTTTCGGACGGCATCTGGCTGTCTTGCGGGTATTCACCATCAAGAATGCGTGCGCGCAGGACGTCGCGCAGTTGGGTGTGCAGCGGGACACTGGGTAAGGAGAGAACGTTATCGGTCATCAGGGATCACTTGTTATAACGAGTTATGACGTGATCTTAGAGACGTTATGACAAGCTTGAGAAATATTGTTTGGGCATAACCTTAGACACGACGACACACAGACCCTTGTGGGAGGGGGCTTGCTCCCGAAGGCGGTGTGTCAGGCGATGGAAATACCAGCAATGCCGGCCTCTTCGGGAGCAAGCCCCCTTCCCACAAGGAAATGGTGTTGTGGTCTGGAGGATCAGTGCCGTTTGAGGATCTGGTCCATCACCCAATCGGTCTTTAGGGCTTGTTCGGCGACTGCCGGATGCTGCGAACCACCACGAATATGCGCATTCATGCCCAGCACGTGATGCCACTGAATGTGCTCGTGATGGGGGATCTCCAGGCTGATCTGCTCATCGGCGAACAGCTGCACCGGATGCTCGTCAAACACGGAGAACGCGATCCGGCCCTGACTGCCGATAATCTCCACCCGGTCCTCGCGCCGATCCGCCACAAAGCTCCAGCAGCCCATGCCCAGCGCTCCGGAGGCGAAGCGCCAACTGGCGCTGACCGCGTCTTCCGCCGCATACAAACCGGCCTGACGCGCAGTGAAACCGGCGACTTCAGCGATGTCGCCGAGCAGGTACTGGAACAGGTCGAAACCATGGCTGGCCAGATCGGCAAAGTAGCCGCCACCGGCCACGCTCGGGTCGGTTCGCCAGTTGGCGCTGCCGTCCAGATCCGCCGCAGATGGGGCCTTGGTCAGCGTCCAGCTCAGGTGCCGCACCTCACCGATGCGGCCCTGCGCCAGCCATTGCCGAACCTGGGCAAAGCGCGGCAACGAACGGCGGTAGTACGACACGAACAAGTGCAGACCGGCGTCAGCAAATGCCTGCTGCATTTCGCGGCTTTGTCCGGCGTTGAGCGCCATCGGTTTCTCGACGCAGCAGTGCTTGCCGGCGGCGGCGACTTTCAGGCTGTAGGCGTGGTGGCTGTCGGGTGGCGTGGCGATGTACACCGCGTCCACCTCGGGGTCGTTGATCAGCGCATCGACATCGGTGTAGGCCCGGGCGATACCGTGGCGCGCGGCGTAATCGTTCACCGCTTCAAGACGTCGGCCCATCACCGCCACCAGCGCCGAGCCGGGCGCCTTGTAGAAGGCCGGCCCGCTCTTGCGTTCAGTGACGCTGCCGCAACCGATCATGCCCCAACGCACCACATCCATGCTCAACTCCCTGTGTTTGAAACACTCAGCCGATGCGCAACGCGCGCAGATCGAGGTGGCCGTCCTTCAGCGGCGGGCACCAGTAGTAGCCGCCAGTGATCGGTCGGCTGATGCGATACAGACCGTCAGTGATGCCGTCTTCCAGACCGCTCATACGCCGCAGTTGGGCCTCGAAGGCGTCCAGCGAAAAACCGAAGGCGAGGAACATCAGGCCGGCGCGATCACCGTCGATCCACGGCATCGAACGGCGCACGACGAACGCTTCGGGGGCGAAGCTTTCCTGGGCGGTGCGTTTGACGTGGGCGGAGACTGGCGCGTCGTCGATCTCTTCGTTGTCGCTCAAGCGACGGCCCATGATGTTGTCCTTGTCTTCGGCGGACAGCTTATGGAAACCCTTGAGGTCGTGCTGCCACTGCTGGATCGCGGCAAAGCTGCCACCGACCAGACCATCAGCGCCCTCGCCCAGCAACGCGGCGGCGATCGCGGCGTCATCGTGCGGGTTTTCGGTGCCGTCTTCGTAGCCGGTCAGATCATGGCCGTCCTTGTGGCGGAAGGCTTCCTGCATGTCTACCAGGCGCAGCGCCGGGGCCAGCGCGGCTTCGAAGGCGTGGCAGCGATTGAGCAATTCGCCACGATCGACACCGTGCAGCCAGACCCACAGCGCGTGCTGGGTCGACGGGTTTTCCACGCCGACGCCGCTCATGGCCGGAAAGCTGCGCAGACCGTCGATTTGCACGTTCAGGGCTTTGGTCAGGGATTCACCGAAACCGATCACCGCCGACTTGCCGTCCACCAGATTCATCAGGTTGTCGATCGCCTGCGGCAGTGCTTCAACCGACGCAAGAGCAAAAAACAGGTGACGTGCTTGCGCAGGAACAGGGGTGGCGAGAATGCCCGGCTGGTAGTAACTCATGTGAACTCCTTGGGAAAGTGCGCGGGAGTTTACCTGTGGCCGGAGGGTTTGTGGGGTTGAGACGCCAATATCGGAGGTCACAGAGTCCTGTGGTGAGGGGATTCATCCCCGATGGGCAGCGAAGCGGCCCCAACCCTGCAATCTCGGACTACTGAAATACCGAGCTTTCTGAATTCGCGACGGCTGCGCCGCCGATCGGGGATAAATCCCCTCGCCACAGTGTTCGTGTTCACGCAGGAGATGTGTCATGCCGCCACGCACTCGGGCTCATCCCGGTCCAGCGCTTGAACGCCCGGCGAAAGCTGCGCACATCGCTGTAGCCGACTTCTTCGGTAATCCGCTCGATCGGCATGTCCGGATTGGCCAGCAGACTCATCGTGCGCGCCTGACGCACCTGTTCCAGCAGCGCTTCGAAGGTCAGCGCGTGCTCGGTCAAACGGCGGCGCAGGGTGCGGCTGCTCATGTTCAGGTCGCCGGCGATTTTTTCGATATGGCTGCCTCTGCTCAAGTCCCGGGCAATCGCCCGCTCCACTGCTTGAATCAGATCGAGTTTCTGATGTACCTGCGCCGCTTCCAGCTCCAGCAACGCAACCGCCTGACGCAGCGCCAGCGAATGGTGATTGGGCAGGTTGACGTCCAGCCACCGGGCATCGATCAGCATGCGATTGTGCAGACAGCCGAAGCGCACATCGGGCCCGAGCAAGCGGTGGTATTCGCTCAGATAATCCGGTGCAGCGTGCACAAACTCCACGGCGATCGCCTTGAACTCATGGCCCGCCAAGGCCCGGCCGTACACCAGCAGGCTGGCGAAAAACTCTTCGACCGCGAACACCTGCACATCGGCAAACGGTAAGCGACATTCGGCATCGAGGTGCACCTGATCGCCGATCACATCGACGCTGGACACCACGATTCCGCCGGAGGTGTGCTGGTGGCGGATGCCGAGGGCAAAGGCATCGCGCAAGGTCTTGCATAGCGACAGTACGTGGCCGAGCAGCCCCAGCGTACCCAACACATTCTGCGCGCCGACCCACAGCCCCAGGCCCTGATTTGGCAGTACTTTGAGCGCACGCTGGATCATCGCCACGGCCTGGCGGTAGGAAATCCGCTGCGCCGGATCCTGCAGATCTTCGAGGGTGAAACCCAGGCCACGGCACAGGCTTTCGGGGTCGACGCCTTTGTTGTGCACGACTTCGGCGAGGGTTTGCAGGAGGAACGGCGAGACCAGCGCCAATTCAAAAGTGGGGTCTTGGACTTTTACGTTCATGGGGGCTGACATTCCGGATCACGCTTGATTGTTATTTTTGTAACCGGTTATGTCGAAAGAAGTTAGCACAGGGTTGGCCGACTGTCCGCAGAAGTCCCCCTAACTGTCCGCCAATACCCTGCCCCGGCGGGCGCCAAGCGCTTATTTCTATGGTGCCGGACGTTCTGCGTACCGGCGCCACGTCCCACCACAATAATAATGAGGACAGCCATGAGCCCGAACCGCGCCCCTTTCCCCTTGCGTCTGGCACTGACCTTGCTCGGTTGCACCGCGTCCCTGCCGGCCCTGGCCACCGAAGCCGGCGTCGACAACATCGGCCCCGGCACCGACGGATTCTTCATGCTGCCGCTGGAAGTCGACAGCCTTCCGCAGAACATGGTCGCGTTCAACCTCTACTACAACCATTACAAGTCGACCAAGCTCAACATCAGTTCGTTGGGCGGCAAGGTGCCGAATGTCGAAATCGAATCCACGGCGGTGATCCCGCGTATTGATTACCTGAGCCCGGTGCGCGTGTTCGGCGGACGTCTGGCCGGCTACATCGCCCAGCCCTGGCTGAAGCAGGAAGTCTCGGTATTCGGCCTCAGCGATACCCGCGAAGGCATGGGCGACACCACCGTTGCGCCGATCATCCTGTGGGACATGGGCAAGAACCTGACCCTGGGTGCTGCCGTGGAGATCACCGTGCCCACCGGCGAATACAGCGTCGATCGGCTGGCCAACACCAGCAACAATTTCTACACCTACAAGCCGCTGTTCTCCTTCACCTGGCTGCCGACCGACAAGACCGAAGTGTCGATGAAGACCACCTACAGCTTCAATGAGAAAAACAAGGACACCGACTACAAGTCCGGGCAGATCTTCCACTTCGATTACTCGGCCAGCTACAAGATCACCGACGATGTGATGCTCGGCCTTAACGGCTATTACCTCAAGCAGACCACCGACGACAAACAGTACGGCCACACCGTGCAATTCGCCGGGCAGGATGTGGATGACGGCGTGCGCGGCCAGGTATTCGCGATCGGCCCGGCGTTGCATTTCACCTTTCTCAAATACGCCAGCGCGGAGATTCGCTGGGCCAAGGAGTTTGACGTGGAAAACCGGCCGGAGGGCGAAATGCTTTGGGCCAAGGTCAGCATCCCCTACGCCTTCTGACCTGCGCCGCCATGCCATGTGGGAGCGGGCTTGCTCGCGAAAGCGCCGTGTCAGGCAACGTATTGGTTACTGACAGATTGCTTTCGCGAGCAAGCCCGCTCCCACAGGTGTGATGAAGCCTACAGCCCCCGTGGAAATGCCCACTTGATCCACGGAAACGTCTGACTGCGTTATCGCTCGCACCAATGGATACTGCGCACTTCGTCTTGCCAGTGACGACAGCGAGCCACATCCCCCTTAGACTGCTTCACATTGATCATGGAGGTCATTATGAGCGCCGAACTTTCCCTTATCGTTTCAGACTTCGAAACCCCAGAGCAGGCTGCCAGCTACGATCGCTGGTTCCGGGCACAGGTACAGGCCTCGATGGATGATCCGCGGCCCAACATCCCCCACGAGCAGGTGATGGCCGAGATGCGCGCCCTCATCGAATCGAAACTCAACAAAAACAGTGCGGGTTGACTGGCGACCTGAAGCTCGCACTCAACTCTGGCAAACCCTGAACTACATCGCTGACCGTAACGCCGTTGCGGCCAGTCAACTGAACGCCGCGATCGAAGCGGCTACCTCGGCCCTTCCACGTCACCCCTGCCTTTATCGCTTCGGCCGGGTCGCCGGCACCCGGGAAATTGTTGTCCATCCCAACTACGTCGTGGTTTATCGGGTAACCGACCGGATCGAGATTCTCAACCTTTTGCACGCTCGACAGGCGTATCCCTAAGCTTTCCCCCATCCACACAAAAAAAGGGCGACCAACCGGCCGCCCGAAGTACTACACGAGAGTCCTTTACAACGTCAGCTGCCCGCGTTCCTCCTCAGTCAGCTGCTGCTTCGCCTGTTCATCCAGAGCCCCCGCTCCCAGCACCTGCACCGGGCTGTTCGGGTTGTAGCCGGTCGCCGGCGCACGACTGGCACCATCACGGCTCGGCGCCAGTTGTTCGTTGCCGAAACTCAGCACCTGCACGGTGAACACCGACGCCTGATTCTGCCGCGCCGCTGCTTGCTGCTGACGCGCCACGTCCTCAGCGGCCTGGGTTGCCGAAGATGCCGCCGAACTGGCCGAGGTGATCGCCCCGGTGTTCACTGAGGCCACCACCGGTACGCCACTGGTTTTGCCTTGCACGGCGATGTTGGCGGCGTTGACCACGGTCAGCGCGGCGATGTTGACGTTGCCCGAGACGCGAATGCCCGCCTCGCCCGCATCGATGGTGCCCAGCGGCGCGATCAGGTCGATGTCACCCGGCGCCACTTCGGCAATCGGGTTAAGGGTGGCGATACCCGCACCGGTGCTCGGCACCGAAGGCGACAGGGTTACATTGCCCCAAGTGTCGTAAACCCGTTTCGGCGGGGTGTAGACCACAGTGGTTTTCGAGCCGCGACCGGCGTTGATGTCGCCCTCGGCCGACCAGCCGAGGATCGAGCCGCCGAAGGTGGTCATGATCCGGCTCTGCCCCAGCAGAATGCTGCCCTGCGAGTAGAGCTGAATGTTGCCCGAACCCTGGGTGATGATCCCGGCGGTGGACGGTGGCGCCGCGCCTTCGATGCCGAACACCTGACCGCCGCCCGGCGTGAGCATCTGGATATCGCCGCCGAACAGCGTCTTGACCCCGGCACCACCGTAGAGCGTGATGTCGCCGTCGTAACGCAGCGGATTGCCCGCCACATCGGTGCTCGGGAACAGTGCGGCAATGGCGTTGCGACCGCGCAGATAACTGCCTTTGCGCGGACCGTCAGCGTCGTTGTATTCGAGGCCGCCGGCGCGCAGTTCGGCGAAGTACACCTGGCGCGCAAAGATCGCCTGCTCGGCACTTGGCAGCGCGGCATAGAACGCCTGTGCCTGCTCTGCGTTGCCGCTGAAGCCGTAGCCGAGCGTCAGCCAGCTCTGCAACTCGTCGAGGTAGGTCTGGACCACTTTGCCCGGCTGGCCGTTGAGAGAGGCATTCGGGTCAGCAAGGTTCTGCGGACTCAGGTAACGGGCGATGAACTTTGTGTAATCCGGCCCCTGCGCGCCTGCGCCCGCCTGCAATACCACGCTGGCACCAGGCCGCGAATCCCCGGCCACTATCGAGCCGAGACTGGTGATGCTGGCGCGGTTTTCCATCAGGATGTTGCGCCCGGCATTGATATCCAGCGTTCCAGGTCCGGCGATATCGAAGCTGCTGTAGAGAATGTCGCGGCCCGCCGAGACGCGCGATACATCTCGCAGGTCATTGTGGACGAACAGGTTGCCGGTGGAAAAAATGTCCTCCTTGCCGCTACTCATTTCCACTGTCGGCACGGCCGCAGGCTGCCCCAGGGCAGTGCCAGAGGCAACGATGTCGCGTCCGGCGATCATCCACACAGGCCCCGCCGCTTCGTACCAGGTGCGTCTGGAAGTGGAAAAGCTCAACGTTTCGCCACTGCGAATGCCCACCAGGTCCCCCGTCAGCGCATAGAATCGCGCCGGCCCCTGTACGTCGTTCGATCCCGAGTAGCTGTTGGGACCATAGGCAAACAGCGGATATCGCACGTTGCCATCTGCCGCCACGCCATCGTCGCTGTAGTTGGTGCGCAGCGGTTTTCCGGCGTTGCTGTTGGTGTAAGCATTGAATGCCGGGTTGAACGGGGTAGCCACGGCCATCGGGCTGGCCCCCGACTGGTTGATCGCATAGCCACCGGCGTAGATAGAGTCACCTGCCAGCAGTTCAAGCTGCCCCGACTTCGACGGCGCCAGAAGCAGTGAGTAACCTTGCAGCGGGTAGTTGTTTACGCCAATGAATGTCGCGGATGGCCCTGCATAAACGGACCCTTGGCCCGCCACCGCGCGCAGAATCGATGGGTAGACAAATCGGCCGTCGGTAGGCGAGGTATTGCGGCCCGTGATCAGGCCGTTGGATGTACTGAATTCTGCTATCTGTGTGCCCGGCGTCAGGTTCCCGCCAGCCGAGAACAGATCGATTGCCGTGTGGTCAGTCCACAATGAAAAGCCACTGAGGATACCGCCCTGCTCAACGCTTGCGTCGGCCGCCATGATCGGGCTGGCATTCATCAGACTCACTCGCCCAGGATCCGCGGCACCGCCCAACACCAGATCACCGCGGCTGCTCAGGCTCATGCCCGAGTCACCCGGAATCAGCACCACGCCTCCGGAAGCACTACCGGTGGTCGAGGTAAACGGATCAAGTGCGCGGGTTTCCCGAAGATCATTGAACACGGCGCCGGCGCCGTACTGCAGGTTGATGCCGCCGAGTGCTCCACCCGTCATGTGTGCCGCGCCGCGCAGGTTGATCAGCGCGCCCTGCAGATCATGATTCGGTTGGCCGAAGCCGGTTTCTCCGGCTCGCGCTTGCAGCGAAGGGTTGAGCGTGCCGCCGATACGAATGTCCATGTCACCACCACCGGTCATCTGCACGCTGCCATCGCTGGCGACTCGACCGGTGCTGCCTACCGCGACGATCAGCCCCTGACCTCGCGGGTAGTTAACGGCATCGCCTACCGGTTTGAGCATGCCGGCATCACCACCAGCCCGCAGGCTGATATTGCCACCGCCCAAGGTACCGAAACCGGTGAAACCCACCAGGTAGGGTTCAGTGTTGATCACCCGATCTGAGTTCATTTGGGTGGAATAACTGCCGAAGTTGATCCACCAGGCCGTGGGCACATCCGGGTTTCCCGTGCCTTGACGCCACAGCCAGTTGCCCACTGCCACACTGGCCATCTGCTCGCGGAACCCGCTCGCTGTCGATTGAGCTTTCGTCCCGACCGAATCACCGGAAACCGAGCCACCGGCATTGATTGTCAGGTTGCCGCCCATCTGCGGATACCAGGCCTGATAGAGGCTGTCGCTGCCGCCGTCGACCCATTTTTCATAAGCGGCACCGGCGCTGCCCAACACCGAATTGCTGTCCGACAGATGCCCACGTTTCTGGTTGTACAACGGATCGACGTTCGCTGATTGAGTGCCGGCGGTATAAACGCCGAACGGTGAATCCATGCTCAGGTTGCCGGCAGCCATGAGATCGAGATCGCCTGTACCGGTGCGCAGCACACTGAACATCTGACTGTGGGCCTTGGCGGTTGTGCCGGGATTATTGCCGATGCAGAACTCCGGATAGATTTCACAAAGGATCTGATACTCCTCGGGAACGGGTTCGTAGTCAGGTCCCAGACCATTGCCCGGCGCCCAGACCCAACGTGCCATCGGCACACAGAGCCCTTCCACCTGCGCACAGATCTCCAATTGGTCATCGGGCACAGGGTAATATCCCGGAAGGTCATACGGATTGTCGGGTGCCCACACGAGTATCCCCGTTGCCTGGGTAAGCGTGACACCGTAATGAGTGTCCGCCAGCCGCAGATTGCCATCGGTGGTGACAGGCTTCACGGCACGGCTGTCGGCCGCAGCCAGATCTGCACCGGCGACCACGCGCATCGACCACGACGCACTGCCCGACGGCAGCATGCTGGCCAGCGCCCAGTTCTTGCCTTGTTGTGTGCCGTTGAACGGGCGCAACTCGATCAGCGAAGTGCCTTCTGCGAGCTTCACATCGGTCATCGACGGAATCAGCGAACCGCGCAGCAAGGCCAGTTCGCCCTTTAATTTCACCCCGGAGGAGGTCGTCAGATCTGCATCGTAAACGCTGGGCAACGGCACCCCCTTGGGCCAGTTCATCGCGTGCAGGGCGGTGGCCTTGTTCAAGCGAATGCCGGCCCCCAGGCGTGTGTCGGCAGGCAACGTCACGCTGTCGCTGAGCAGCGTACCGGCGGCATACAGCAGATGACCGTTGCTGTCGTGAATCGCCCCCGCCAGCACCGTGCCGGCGCTGAAGGTATACGCCTCGTTCAGCACAGCTTGAGTCGGCAGCAACGTGCCACTGGCCAGAACCGCTGGTTGAATCGTCACGTCGTAATTGAGTGTCGCCCCCAGCGGAAACTGCGTGCCTTCGGCCAGCGTCACCCCACTGCCCGGCACGATCACATCGCCACCGAACGGCTGTACACCGGCAATCAGTTTCCACCCGGCGTCATCCTGGGTTTCCGGTGGCGGCGCGAAGCCGTCGTTGATGCTGCCGTAAATGTCGAGGTTGCCACCGGCACGAATGACCAGGCTGCCCGCTTCCCCGGAACCATATACGGAGGGGTTCAACTGCGTGTGCGGATTGAGACTGGCGTAGCGATAACCGGACAAATCCAGATCGCCCTCCACCACCAGATCACCGTCAGCCGTCTTGCTGGCGATCTCCACACCAGGTCGCAAGTGGAACGCATCGGCATACGTGGCGTTGTTCAGCCCGGCGAGCTTGTGTTGCAGCAGATCGTTGTTGCCCAGTGCGGCGTTGATAAAGTCATTGCTGTCGCCGTGAATGCGTTCGAGCATGGCCTGATCGATGACTTGATACGCTCGGCCACTGACCGCCGGATCGACACCCTCGCGGGCATCGGTGTAGCGGCGCAAACCGTTGAGGCCGATGGAGCGTGCGCCCTGAATGGTCAACGCACCGCTGGCGTCGATGGCGATGTCATTGCTGCCCAGGCGTGGCGCGTTCAGCTCCAGCGTGCCGCGCAGCATTCCATCGTGTTGCCCGGCGAGGAAACCGGGCACGGCATCGGTGCCGTGGCGCAGGTCGATGCGCGCGCCGCTGCCCAGCGTGAGCAAACCATCGCCGGAACTCAGTTCGACCGTGGCGCGGTTCGGCGCATCGATGATCTCGCCGTAGCTGTCGACCCGCAGTACGCGACCATGGGCATCGAGCACGCTGTTGCCTGCCAGGGTCAGGCCATTTTTCGCCGACAGACGAATGCTGCCGACACGTTCGCCACTGGCGTCGATCAGACCGGTCGCCGTCAGGCTGCCATTGTCCACCGACACATTGATCTCACCAGCCTTGAGACCGTCGCCGATCACCAGATTGCCTTGCTTGAGTTGCAGGCTGCGGCTGCCGTACACCTGCCCGGCGTTCAGACGCTGATTGAGCGCGGCGAATTGCTCGGTGGCGTCACCTCCCAGGCGCTGCGCGCGAATGTCCACGCCACCGGCTTTGTACGGCACCAACGTGCCCCCGGCGTCGTAGTAACCGCTGCTGCCGCCGACAATCTCGCCTTGCAGATCGACCATCCCGGCCGCATCGGCCAGAGCGACGACGCTGAGGTTACCGGCCTGATTGTTCTTCGCCGACAGGTCGATCCGCGAGCCCGCAGCCTGACGGATATTGCCGTTGGCGCTGTACAGCGAGACATCGCCGCCCCAGCTGTATTTGCTGACATCGTTGAACGGCAAGGTACGTCCGGCCAAGTCCAGCACCGCACCATTGCCCAGCGTCAAATCGCCCTCGGACTTGACGGTCAGCTTGCCGCTGGCCAAGGCGATACGGCTGTCCAGCACGACATCGCGGGCTTCAAGGTTCAACTCCGCCCCCAAGGCATTGGCCACCTCGGCAGCCCCGGCGCCGCTGAGCGTCAGGCTGTTGCCGGCCTTGAGCAGGCTGACCGATGCCGCCTCGCCAGTGAGCAACGGCGTACGCAGATTCAGATTGCCGCCGCTGTAGCGGTAACCCGTGAGCGGATCGTACGCGCCCTGCTCCTGATACACCGCCAGGCTGCCCTTGTGATTGGCGGTGATGCGCTCGCTGGCGCTGAGGTTGACGTTGGCAAAACCCAGCGCCAGACGATTGTTCTGATCCAGCCCGCTGGCCTGAGGCATCGGGCCGTAACCCAGCTCGATCCGCTGGGCCTGAATGTCCAGCGTGCCGCTGCCCGTACCGGCGCCACCGGTAATGACGCTGCCGGCGCTTTGCGTCGCTCCGTTCCAGATCAGGTTGGCCGTGCGGATACTCGCCACATCGTTGGCATCGCCCAGACCATAGATCGCCGGGGTGACCAGCACCAGATTCTGCAGTTTGCTTTGGCCGGTCTGCGGATCGATTGTGTCGAGGCTCACGCTGCCGTAGAAATTGAAGGCGTCGCGAGTGGTCAGGCTCAGGGTTTCCAGGGCCGGCGCGGCAAACTGCGTATCACCGCGCAGCAAGCGGTCGAGTACGTTCTGGTTGAGCGTGAGACCGGCGGGCACGCGGCTGCCCGCCGCCGCCAGTGCCTCGGCGCTGCCGGCATTGACCGAGCCGACCGACAATGCCAGATGACGGGTGCCGAAACGCACCGCTTCACCGAGTTCGAACTGGTTATCCGTGGCGGCCGTGATACTGCCGTTCGAATACAGCAGGGCCGGATTGTTGCACGCACTCGCTGCGCAAGTGCCGATCCGGATGCTGCCCGCGCCGCTGATGCCGCTGGCCGCTTCCGGCGCCAGCACATTGGTCCAGCCGTTGGAAACGACCAACAGGCTGGAACCTTTCGGCTCATAAACGTAACCGGCCAGCGAGTCGTAGGCCACGTTGCCACGCCCCAGCGTATTGATCCCGCCTCCCGCCTCGACCGTGATGCCGCCAAGCGTTGACGTGGTACGCAGCAAAACCTGCGGCGCAGACAGAATCGCCCCTTCACGCAAGACAATACTTTCACTCGCGCCCAGGAAGCCGATGATGTTAGCGGTCGTGTTGTACAAGACATTCGGCATCGCACCGATGGTCAGCCGCCCCGCGTTGAGGCTGTTGAGCGTGTCGGCGTACAGCGACACACCGTTGAAACCCGGTGTCGATGCACGGCCCGCACCCAGTATCTCGAAGCTGCTCCCGGCGTTGCCGCCACGTACCACCGCTGTGCCGGCCATGCCGCCCTCGGCAGCCTCGAACAGCGTGCGCCCGTTGAACTGCAAAGCGATGTCTTGCTTGCCGCCGGAGGCCAGGCGCAGATCCAGTGTCTTGCCGTCCATGGGTGCCAGCGCACGCGGCACACCGCGCCGGGCGGCGTCGCTCTGGATGAATTGAGAGAAACCGGTTTCGTTGTACTGCGAGTAACGACGCAACACATCGGCTGACGTGAGAATCAACTGACTGGCCAGGCTGTCACGCAGGCCGGTATTGGCAATCGACATCTGCCCGCTGCTGGTCCATGAACCATTGCGCAGTGGCAACGCCCCCGTTGTCACGCCGGGTGCTGCCTGACCGTTTACCTCAACCCGGAACGCACCAGGCATCAGGGCAAACGTTGACGGCAACAGTGTGTAAGTACCCGCCGCCAACCCCGGCACACCGGCGCCAATAGTGACCTGCTGGCCGATGCGCGGATCGACTGCACCGGCCTCGGCCAGCATCGGCGCATAGCTGCTCTGGTTGCCGGGCACGATGGCGTAGACCGGATTGGTCGCCAGCCCCGGCAGGCTGAAGGTGCCGTCAGTCGCATTGCGCACCAGCGGGTTGAAACGTGCATCGGTGGAACCCCCGCGACCGGACACGAAACCGGCGCCACGCAGATCGCCACCGCCGGACAGGTCGATGACCGCACCGCTTTGCACATCGGCGAACTGCGTGCCGATCGACACGCCTGATGTTTCGCCGGAGATGCCGTTGAGCACCACGGATTTGCCGTTATAGCGATAGTCGATACCGTCCGTGGTGCCACCGTACGGCATGACCAGACCGGCACCGCTGACCGAAGTCAGACTGCCCGGCAGAAGACGAACCTCGTGAGTGGTGCTGAGCAAATCGTCACCCAATACGATCTTGCCCAGCGGTGCACGCAAGACACCGCCCTGTTCGATGTACGCGGCGGAAAAAATCAGCTTTCCGAATGCCGAGTACGGCACCGCAGTCGGTGCCGCGCCGTGGCCGCTGATCCGCAAGGTGTGTTCGGAAACCGGGACGGCGCCCTGATAACCGGCACGCACCTCAGCCTGAATGCCGGTGGCGGGATAGATCTGCGCCGCACCGAGGTTCAAGTCGCCCGGCGTCCACAGCCTGGTTTTCTCCGCACCATCATTCGGCGCGAGGAAGCGCAGGTCGCCGCTGCTGTCGAGGCTCACCAGACCGAAAGCCCGACGGCTGTATTCAAGGGCCGGCGCCTGCCGTTGCAGGATCGAACCCTGAGTCCCGAAGGACAGGCCATTGCCCACGTCCAACAGGTTCGCGGAGGCATTGAACGTCGCGTCGGACAACCGGGTCGTCGGGCCAGGAAGCAGTCGTGGGCGCATCATGCTGAAGCCGGCAAAGTAGGTGCCCACACCCGACAGGCGCAGGTACGGAGCACTCAAGTCGATCCGTGCCGTGCCTTTGGAATTCTCGGCGAGAGACAGCGCTGCGGCGAACAGACTGAGGCTCTGATTCATGCGCAGATTGACGTCACCGTCAAACGACAACAGACCGTTGCTCAGCAGGCTGAGATTGTCGAAACCGCCCGTCATCAAGCCATCGGCACTCAGACGGGCTTGACCGTAACGCAAGCCATCGGCGCCTTCGCCGGGTTGCAGGTTCGCGGGCAGCAGCCCGTTCCCTGCCGCTTGACCAATGATCATTTCCCTCGGCGAGCGCACCGCGTTGCTCGCTGAATCGGAATACAACGGCGTCTCCAGCGCCAGTTCCAGACGACCACCGGCCGCCCCGACGCCACCCGCCGCCGCACGCAAGTTGCCTTCAACGAAAAGACCGTTATAGGAACTCAAACTGATGCGCCCGCCGTCCGTTGCGATACGAGTCGGGCCTTGACCGGCGATATCCAGAACGGCCTCGGTGCCCGAGGCATCCAGCCGCGCGCCCGGACGTACAATCACGTAGGCATCGGCAGCCGTGGCGGTTGCCAGCTTCGCATCGATCTCGCCGCCGATGATGAGGCTGCCGCCCTTGCCGACCTGCCCGTAAGTGCGGCCCAGGGTGTCGGTCGCCGTATTCGCACGCCCGGCGACATCCAGCACGGCCTGCTCGCCGATCCAGATCGAGCGGTCATGTGCGCTCGGATCAGCCGTTTGAATCGAAGTGGCCGGCTGGATCGAGCCGAATTGTTGCTGACGAATATCGATCGTGCCGCCCCACGCATTCAGTTCACCATCGACGGTGATCTGCCCGGCACCACGCAGCTTGATGCTCTGCCCCGGGTCGACACTGATGCGCGAGCCACGGCCCAGGGTCAGCGAGCTGTTGGCTGCGTCTATCAGCCCGACCAGCGTCGCGCCACCTTGCAAGGTCAGGCTGGCGCCGGCGCGTTGGGTCAGCACGCCCTTGGTCGGGTTTTCCTGGAACAGCGTCGGTGACCACAGTTCCAGCGCCGTTCGCGGATCGGCGCCACTGACCTGGTTGGGTGCCGCATCACCGAAACGGTACACCGGCAGGGTCACATCAATCGCGGCGCCTTCGGCAACGTCGAGCCCGTTGAGACCGATCAGGTTGTAGGCGGAGAACCCCTTGCCGAACAGGTCAGTGGACAGTTGCAGGGTATTGTCTGCCAGGGCTTTATCCGTCTGGCCGACGAGAATCCTGTTGGCCTGCACCGTCAAGGTGCCGCCACCCGTGACGCCGTAACCGCGCAGTTCGCCATTGAGGTTCAGATGCGATGTGCCCGGCGCGGAAATGGCACTGGACTCCAGCGTCAGATCACCGCCCTTGCCACCCCGGGTCTTACCGTTAGCGAGCACAGCGCCGCCGGAAGAAACGTCGAGCAGGCTGCCGGCAGCGACGTCGATATCACCGCTGCTGCGGATCGATATCAGGCCACCGTTCAGATACGCGAGGCTGGCGTTATCGTCCGGGTTGGTGCGCAGGTTGCTCCACAGCCCTCGGGTGTCGAGATGCACGCCCTCGGCGATGCGGGTTTGCGTGGTTTTTTCGGGCTTGGCCGCCAGGCGCGTGTCGGTGTTTGCGCCACCATTGAACTGATTGAGTACGTTGCCCAGGCGCAGACTGCCACCGCGAGCGGTCAGGTCGGCGCCGATCTGCACATCCGGGGAATACAGGGTGATGTCGCCACCGTTATCGACCGTCAGCGCACCGTCAACGGCGATCTGATCCTTGGCCGAAACCTTGAGTGCACCGAGGCGGAATCCGTTGAGCTGATCGTTATCGAGATACAGCTTGCCCTTGCGGGCATCGGACACCACGCCGGTCAAGTCCGGATCGTTGCCAGCGACCGGACGCGTGCCGCCGATCTGCACCTGATCGAGCAATGGATTGAGGGTGTAGAGCAGGCCATTCGACGCCGCGACGAAGGTCGGGTCGTAACTGCCGACGATCAACTGCGCACGCCGGGCCAGTGCGGTCTGGCTCTGCTCATAGCCATCGAGCACCGGTTTCGGCGCCTGATTCTGCCGCTCGCCCTGATACACCTCGCCGATCATTTGCCCGTCGAGTACGGCGTTGGCCGTGGAAATCACCAGTTGCCCGGCATCGCGGCCCACGGTGTAACCCGACTCGAAACGCGAGCGCGGGGCAATCAGCGGGCTGTAGTAATAACTGGTCTGGCCCCAGCGTTGGCTGCTGTCTTCATAGCCTTTGTACAGGCCGGTGTAGAGCAGGTCCCCCGGCGCACGCGACACTTCATACAACTTGCCGTCGGCGCCACGCAGCCAGCTCTGGCGGATCTCGCCGCTCTGCACATCCAGGGTGCCGCCGGACAGGTTGATCAGCGAACCCTTTTCAGTCACCACGTCGTTGCCGGCAAAACTCACCGTGCCGCCCTGGGCCATCCACTCGCCGACGCTGTGCCCTTGCGTGCCGAGGTAACCGCCGACTTCCAGCAAGCCACCGGCGGTGTACCAGCGATCCGTGGCGTAGCCGTTGGTGCCGGCCGGTACATACACCAGATCGCGCACATCGACCCAGATGTCATTGCTGTTGAGCGCGCCTTTCTCGCGGTTGACCGAGGCATCGCGCTGCTCGTTGCCTTGCACGTTGATCTTGATGCTGTTGTTTTCCATTGTCACTTTGACGCCGAGGGCACCGGATACATCGATCATCGCGCCGTCGCGCACCAGGCTGCGGCGTTGTGCATTGACCGCGACCTGGCCGCCGGTGGCCAGGGTGATCGAGCCGTTCTGGAACTCGACACTGCCGCCGCTCTGTATCTCGATACGCGACTGGTCGCCACGGATCCGGTTATTCGCCGTGACGCCCGTCAGCGCGGCCTGATGCTGGCTGTCGAGGGCCGTCAGGTCGCTGCTGTCGAGCATGATCGCCGTCGCACTGCCCTGCCCCAGCGTGACGCTGCCGTTGCTGTCGGTGCTCGGGTTGGTCAGGTGAATCGTGCCCCGCGTCGCCACCGACGTGCTGGCGAGCAATACACCGTTCTGCACCACCTCATGACCGGTCAGGGTGATGTCGCCGGTGGCGGACTGGATCAAGCCGTTGTTGGTGACATTGCCCGCCACGGCACCGGCCTTGAAACCGGGGATGACTTCGTTGCCGAAGGTGGTGGACAGCGCATTGCCTTCGGTGCCCGAGCCTTTGCGGATGTAGAAACGGTCGCCGGCCGCCAGCACGGTCTGGCCCTTGGCGGAGTTGATGCTGCCGTCGTTCTGCACTTCATTGCCGAGCAGCAAGGCATAACCACCGGCAGCGGTAGACGATGCCGGCTTGTGGGTGTCGATGGAGGCACCGCGTTCCACCAACACCTTGCCGGCGGCATCGGTGAACGTCGGCTGGGTGCCGGTGCTGTCGAAATACAGACCCCGATCACGGAACTGGATATCGGTGATGTTGGCGGCAGCGGCCACCAGGTTGCGCACGTTGACCTGACTGCTGCCGCTGAACACGATGCCGTTGCGGTTGATCAGCATCACCGTGCCGTTGCCCTTGATCTGGCCTTGAATCTGGCTGGCCCGGGCATTCGGATCGTTGACCCGGTTGAGCACCGCCCAGTTCGACTGCTGGGCGAAATCGACCGTGGTATTGCGACCGACGTTGAAGGTTTCCCAGTTGAGGATCGCCTTGTCGGCGGTCTGCTCGATTGTCACTGTGGTTTTGCCATCGACCTGGGTCTGCTGCGGGCCCTTCGCGTTCTGCCAGCCTTGAGTCAGGCTGTTGTCGACCTTCAAGCCACCCTCGCCCAGACCGTCCGGCACGAACTGCACCGTGCCCAACGCAGCAGCGCGCCCGGCCGCCTGCGCCGCCTGCTGCGCAGCAATCGCGGCAACCGTGTTGTTCAAAGTCTGAATCGAGCGCTGCAACTGCGCATTGGCTTTTTGCTGCTGGGCCAATGGCGGTGTCATCCCCGGCAGCCCCCCCACGCTCGGACGCGCAGCAGCGGCCTGCTGCGCTGCCCCCTTGGCGGCAAACCAGTTCGAACTGAACGCCGTCTGCGCTTGCGCGCTACCCGCCACCAGACACAACGCCACCGCGTGCGCCAATGGCTTGAGCAGCCACAGCGCCGGCTCCATGACTTCACGTTTGGATGACAGAGCGTTGGTACGACGACGGGATGGGCGAGCGAGCATCACTACGAGATCCTTTTTTGATTGCCACATATGGCCGCAGGTGCGCAAAAACCTGCTGTTACGACATAGGCCGTTGGCGAGAGGCGCGACCGAACGGATGTCACACAAACTTCATGTTCGGCGTGTATCCGAGCCAAAAAAAATGACGGCAACCCGAAGGTTGCCGTCATCGGCGTTACGACCGCGCGAGCTTACAAAGGACGACCGATAGCGTTGCAGACGCTGGCGTTGTTGATGTCCAGGTTGTTGCCCGAGGTGTTGGTGATGAAGTTGGCGGTTACAGCGGTTTTCCAGGCGTTAGGCACGGCGACGAACTTGTGGGCCTGAGTCGCAGTGTTGTTGCCCGGGTTGCTGTAGTGCTGAGTCAGGAAGGCTTTGACGGCCGCAGCCACGGTTGCATCCTTGTAGCACTGACCGAAGATGAAGTTGGTGTAGGCAGCCAGTTTGTAGCCCGAAGCCGGGTTAGCCACCACTGGCGACCACTTGGACGGATCGGCAGCATCGATAGCATTCGCCGGAGGATTGACCGACGACAGCGCCAGCGTCACGTTGAGCGCAGTCGGCTGAACACCGTTAATGCGAGCAACAACAGCGTTGCTGGTGGCATCGACGCCGTCCGGACCTACATAACCGATGGAACCGTCAACCGCGTTCACGGCAGTGGCAACTTCGGAAGTGTTGGCGACGCCGACCCAGTTCGAAGGCAGAGCGATGCCGCCGATACGAGCGCTGGTGAAGGTGGAGTTGGTCGCAAACTGAGTCGGGCAGACCGAGTTCAGGTGACGAGTCAGGATTTCCGAAGTGCCGCTGGAAACGTTGCGATAAACAACGCGGATCGTGGTCGCGTCGGAAGTACCCAGCAGAGCACCCCAGGTGGTTTTCTGGCCCGAGAACACTTCGCACAGCTGAGCGCTGGTCAGGTTCAGCGCGGTCTGGCCGGCTTTTTTGTACGGGATGGCAACCGAAGTGGCCACCGACGGCAGTTGAATCAACGGGCCGTACGAAGCGTTGTAAGTGTTCTTGTAGGTGCTGAGTTCCGAAGCGTTGAGGATCGAGTCGCTACCGGCGAAATGCACGGTGCCGGTGGTGCTGAAACCGGCCGGGTTGTTGGTCAGGAAAGCGGTCTTGCCGGCACCGCTGCCCACGGCGGCGTAGCTGAAGTTGGCTGGCAGGATGCTGTCGGCCGAACCTTTGTACAGAGCGGCTGGCAGAGTGGCGCCACCACCGGTAACGGCCATGGCTTGAGCGGAAGCCAGGGCGGCGACGGTCAGGGAAGCGGCGATCAGAGTGCGCTTGAACATGAAGAATCTCCTTTTCAACGATGGTTGTGAACACAGGTTTTCAGGGGTCTTGCATGACACTGGGAAGACTCACCGCTGACCTTCGCAAGCGGGGTCCGTGGTTAAGTCGCACTGAGAAATTCGCATCTTGCGGTGACAGATAAAGGAAAAAACCTCGGGAGCTGCGCGCTGATTTTCCGACGATTTTCTCGGGTGTTTGCGGGGGATGGCGAGGGGTCTGGATCGTGGGTTTGGCTGAAACTGGCTGCAGCCGTTGCGGGGTGGTTGCAGATGACAGAAAGGAGAACCCGAGGATGGTGCTTTTGAGGGTCGGGTGATGCTGAAGTATTGGAAAAAAGTCTGAATTATTTGTTGTTCTGCATGGCCCTATCGCTGGCAAGCCAGCTCCCACAGGTTTTGATGTTGTGACACAGATCGCATTAACAACACTGCCCCCTGTGGGAGCTGGCTTGCCAGCGATGGGGCCCGGGCAGACAACATCAATCGCAGCTACTGCACCAACTGGTTGATCTCAATGATCGGCAACAACACTGCCATTACAATCACCAGCACCACCCCGCCCATCACCACAATCATCAGCGGTTCGAGCAACGCGGTCATGCCCATCGCCCGCCGTTCGATATCGCGGGACAGGGTCTGCGCCGCACGTTCGAGCATCGGTGGCAGTGCGCCGGTTTTCTCGCCGCTGGCGATCAGGTGAATCAGCACCGGCGGAAACACGTTCTCCACCCGCAACGCCGCCGCCAGATTCACCCCTTCGCGAACCTTGGCTGTCGCATCGCTGACACTCAGACTCAGGCGATCATTCGATAGCGTCTGCCGCGCCGCCTCCAACGCGCGCAACAACGGCACCCCGGCACCGCCGAGAATCGCCAGGGTCGAGGCGAAACGTGCGGTGTTCAGGCCCAACACGAACCGTCCGATCAGCGGCAATTTCAGCACCCGATGATGCCAACTCAAACGTGCCGCCGGATTGCGCAGATACAGGCGCCAGCTCCAGAACGCCCCTGCCATGATCGCCGCACACAACCAGCCCCACGCCCGAATGAAATCACTGGCGGTGAGCATCGCCAAGGTCAGCCCCGGCAAGTCCTGCCGCGCCTGGGAAAACGCACTGACCACCTGCGGCACCACGTAACTGAGCAGGAAAATCACAATGCCGATCGACACCAGCCCGACCACACCGGGGTAGATAAACGCGGTGAGGATCTTGCCGCGCAGGTTGTTGCGCTCCTCGATGTAATCCGCCAGCCGCTCCATCACCTGCGCCAGATCGCCGGACTCCTCGCCCGCAGCGATCAACGCGCGGTAGATCTCCGGAAAATCCCGTGGTCGCGCCGCCAGCGACTCGGCCAGACGCATGCCGCTGCGCACATCGGCGCGCACCGCACTGAGGGTGTGGGCGATGTGTTTTTTCTCGGCCTGCTCCACCGTCGCGCTGAGCGCCGCTTCCAACGGCAGGCTGGCACCGAGCAGGCTCGCCAGTTGGCGGGTGGCCCAGGCCAGATCGTTGTCCGACATACGCGCACTGAACAAGCCACCGCCGCCATGCTGGGCGACGTTGCTTTCCTTGTGCACCGACAACGCGGTCAAACCACGGCTGCGCAACACGCCGAACGCCGCGCCCTGGCTGTCCGCCTCCAGGTGCCCGGACTCGATCTTGCCAGTGGCGTCGGCGGCTTCAAAACGATAGCGATTCATCAGGCGTCCCGGGTCACACGGAGGATTTCTTCAGGGGCGGTGGCACCGCTGCGAATCCAGCGCTCGCCGTCCTCGCGCAGGCTGAACATCCCGGCCTTCGCCGCTGCCGCACGCAAGGCCTGCTCGCCTGCCCCCTGGTGAATCAGGGTGCGGATGTCGTCGTCGATGCAGAACAATTCGTGAATGCCGGTGCGACCGCTGTAGCCGGTGTGATTGCAGGCGGCGCAGCCCACCGGGCGCCAGGTGCCCGGCGCTGCTGAATCTTCCTGTTTGCACTCTTTGCAAAGGCGCCGCACCAGCCGCTGGGCCAGAACGCCGAGCATCGACGAAGCGAGCAGAAACGGCTCGACACCCATGTCGATCAAGCGGTTGACCGCCGACACCGCGTCGTTGGTGTGCAGCGTCGCCAGCACCAGGTGCCCGGTGAGCGACGCCTGCACTGCGATTTGAGCGGTTTCCAGATCGCGGATTTCGCCGATCATGATGATGTCCGGGTCTTGCCGCAGAATCGCTCGCAATGCCAAGGCAAAGGTCATGTCGATCTTGGCGTTGACCTGAATCTGGCTGATCCCCGGCAGGTCGTATTCCACCGGGTCTTCGACGGTGAGGATGTTGCTGGTGCTGGCATCCAATCGCGCCAGCGCGGCATAGAGGCTGGTGGTCTTGCCGCTGCCGGTGGGGCCGGTGACCAGCACGATGCCGTGGGGCTGGCGGATCAGGTGATCGAGTTTGGCCAGAACGTTTGCATCCATGCCCAACGTTTCCAGATGCAGGCGCCCGGCCTGCTTGTCGAGCAAGCGCATCACCACGCGTTCGCCATGGCCGGTGGGCACCGTTGAAACACGAATATCGATCGGTCGCCCGGCCACACGCAGCGCGATGCGACCGTCCTGCGGCAGGCGTTTTTCGGCGATGTCGAGCTGGGCCATGATCTTGATCCGCGACACCAGCGCACCGTGCAGCGCCTTGCGCGGCGAAACCACGTCGCGCAGCGTGCCATCGACCCGGTAGCGCACCACCGAATGGGTTTCGAACGGTTCGATGTGAATGTCGCTGGCCTCATCGCGCGCGGCCTGGGTGAGCAAGGCGTTGATCATGCGGATTACCGGCGCACCGTCCTGGGTGTCGAGCAGGTCGGTGATTTCCGGCATGTCCTGCATCAGGCGGTCGAGGTCGACTTCGTTTTCTGCTGCGCCAACCACAGCGGCGGCGCTGCCGGTGTCGGCGTAGGCCGTGGCGAGCAGGCCGTCGAGTTCGTCGTCGCGCACACGCTTGAGCGAGGTTTCACCGAACTGGCGCCGCACCTCGCTGATCGACCAGCCGGGCGTCGACGGGCACACGGTCAGCACGCCGTCGCACAACAGAATGCGCTGGGCCTTGGCCCAGGCGTAGGGCAGTGAACTCATCTCATAACCTCCCCAACTCTCGGGTCAGAACATGTTTTTGTGGTGAGGGGATTTATCCCCGATGGGCTGCGCAGCAGCCCCGAAACCTGATATCCGAATACATCTGACTGACCGCGTGCATAGGTTTTGGGGCCGCTTCGCTGCCCATCGGGGATAAATCCC
>NZ_AZVL01000019.1:0-170330 GCF_000514195.1 Pseudomonas sp. URIL14HWK12:I6 | reverse complement strand
TTCTTCAACAACTTCAACCACTTGCGCTTCCGATCTCTCGTTAGCGGGAGGCGAATTCTACAGCGTTACACGCTGCTGTCAACACCTCTTTTTCTCCGCTTTCGACCGAGAAGATCTAACCGTCAAAAGAGCCAAGCATCACCGCTCTTTCAACTCCTTCCAGGCTTCGATGAACTGAAGCAAGTCGCTGCCGAAAACTGCGTAACTCATTGAATCTCAAGGAGTTTTCCGTTTCGACTGCGCCGGAAGTGGGGCGAATTATAGACCTCCAGAATCTGCCGTCAACCGCTTTTTTCACATTTCTGTCATATCGGTCGAAAAAACACGAAAACACGAAGGCCGACCTCTAGAGGTCGGCCTTCGTCCTGCCCTGCTACTTACAAGCTAGGGAAAGCAAACTGCGAAGCCTCATGGCTCGCACGCTGAGGCCAACGCTGAGTGATGGCCTTGCGACGGGTATAGAAGCGCACACCATCCGGGCCATAGGCATGCAGGTCGCCGAACAGCGAGCGCTTCCAGCCGCCGAAGCTGTGGTAAGCCACCGGAACCGGCAGCGGTACGTTGACGCCGACCATGCCGACTTCGATCTCGTCGCAGAACAGGCGCGCCGCTTCACCATCACGAGTGAAGATGCAGGTGCCGTTACCGTATTCGTGATCGTTGATCAGCTTCATCGCCTCTTCCAGGCTATTGACGCGAACCACGCACAACACCGGTCCGAAGATCTCTTCCTTATAGATGCGCATTTCAGGGGTAACGTTATCGAACAGGCAGCCGCCGAGGAAGAAGCCCTCTTCGTTACCTGGAATGCTCAAGCCGCGACCGTCGACCACCAGGGTCGCGCCCGCTGCCACACCGTCATCGACATAACCACTGACCTTGTCCCGCGCCTGACCGGTTACCAGTGGGCCCATGTCGAGACCGCACGAAGTGCCGGCACCGATTTTCAGCGCCTTGATCTGTGGAACCAGTTTCGCCACCAGCGCATCCGCTACCTGATCGCCGACACACACTGCGACCGAAATCGCCATGCAGCGCTCACCGCAAGAACCATAGGCCGCGCCCATCAGCGCGCTGACTGCGTTGTCCAGATCCGCATCCGGCATCAGCACCGCATGGTTCTTCGCGCCGCCCAGTGCCTGAACGCGTTTGCCGCGCTTGGTACCTTCGGCGTAGATGTATTCGGCAATCGGCGTCGAACCAACAAAGCTCAGCGCTTTGACTTCCGGCGCTTCAATCAGCGCGTCCACTGCAGTCTTGTCGCCATGCACCACGCTCAGCACGCCTTTCGGCAGACCGGCTTCGATCAGCAATTGAGCGATCAGCAGCGTCGAGCTTGGGTCACGCTCGGACGGTTTTAGGATAAAGCAGTTGCCGCAGACGATCGCCAGTGGGTACATCCACAGTGGCACCATCGCCGGGAAGTTGAATGGCGTGATACCTGCAACCACACCCAGTGGCTGGAAGTCCGACCAGGCGTCGATGTTCGGGCCGACGTTGCGGCTGTATTCGCCCTTGAGGATTTCCGGGGCGGCGCAGGCGAACTCGACGTTCTCGATACCGCGCTTCAGTTCACCGGCGGCGTCTTCGAGGGTCTTGCCGTGTTCTTCGCTGATCAATTGCGAGATGCGTGCTTCGTTCTGCTCCAGCAGTTGCTTGAAGCGGAACATCACCTGGGCACGCTTGGCCGGAGGAGTGTTGCGCCATGCCGGGAACGCAGCCTTGGCGGCGTCGATCGCGTGTTGAATGGTTTCGCGGGTGGCCAGAGGCAGCTTGTGGATCGCCTGACCGGTGGACGGGTTGAACACATCAACCGCGCGACCGTTCTCGGTCACCAGTTCGCCATTGATCAAATGCGGGATAACGCTCATCGAAAACTCCTGAATTCTTGTGTACAGACGCCCACATGGGGCGCCTGTTATTCGCAGGTATATATAAAGGGAAAAATCAGTCGAGCTTGTTCAGCACTTCGCCAACCGCGTCGAACAGACGATCGAGGTCTTGCGGCTTGCTGTTGAAAGTTGGGCCGAACTGCAGAGTGTCGCCGCCGAAGCGCACGTAGAACCCGGCTTTCCACAGAGCCATGCCCGCTTCGAACGGACGGACGATGGCGTCGCCATCACGATGGGCTATCTGGATCGCACCGGCCAGGCCGTAGTTACGGATGTCGATGACGTTCTTCGAACCTTTCAAACCGTGCAGGGCATTTTCGAAATGCGGTGCAACCTCGGCCACGCTCTGCACCAGGTTTTCCTTTTGCAGCAGGTCGAGTGCCGCCAGGCCAGCGGCGCACGCCACCGGGTGGGCCGAGTAGGTGTAGCCGTGGGGGAATTCCACCGCGTATTCCGGAGTCGGCTGATTCATGAAGGTCTGGTAGATCTCGGAGCTGGCAATCACTGCGCCCATCGGAATCGCGCCGTTGGTGACTTGCTTGGCGATGCACATCAGGTCCGGGGTCACGCCAAAGCTCTCGGCACCGAACATCGAACCGGTACGGCCGAAACCGGTAATCACTTCGTCGAAGACCAGCAGGATGTTGTGCTGATCGCAGATCTCGCGCAGACGCTTCAGGTAACCCTGCGGTGGAACCAGTACGCCAGCGGAACCGGCCATTGGCTCAACGAAGACCGCCGCGATGTTCGACGCGTCGTGCAGTTCGATCAACTTCAGCAGCTCATCGGCCAGAGCGATACCGCCCTGCTCCGGCATGCCACGGGAGAATGCGTTGCTGGCCAGCAGCGTGTGCGGCAGGTGATCGACATCCATCATCGCCTGACCGAACAGTTTGCGGTTGCCGTTGACGCCGCCGAGGCTGGTGCCGGCGATGTTCACGCCGTGATAACCACGGGCACGGCCGATCATTTTGGTCTTGGTCGACTGACCTTTCAGACGCCAGTAGGCACGGACCATTTTCACCGCGGTGTCGGCGCATTCGGAGCCGGAGTCGGTGAAGAACACGTGGTTCAGGTTGCCCGGGGTCAGGTCAGTGATCTTTTCCGCCAACTGGAACGACAGCGGATGGCCGTACTGGAAGCCTGGCGAGTAATCGAGGGTGCCCAGTTGTTTGGATACCGCTTCCTGAATTTCCTTGCGGGTGTGCCCGGCGCCGCAGGTCCACAGACCGGACAGCGAATCGTAGATCTTGCGGCCCTTGTCATCGAACAGCCAGCTGCCTTCGGCACCCACGATCAGACGCGGATCGCGCTGGAAGTTGCGGTTGGCGGTGTACGGCATCCAGTGCGCGTCCAGCTTCAGTTGGCTGGCCAGTGGCGACGGCGCGTTTTCAGGCATGTTCATCGGGCAAAACCTCGCAGGGCATAAGCATCAGGGAGATAAAAAACGTTGTTGCAGCTAAATTGCCACGCGGATAAAGTCGGTGAAATCCAACTTTTCTAACCTTCAGTTAGAAGCCTGCTAAACAATGAGAACAACAGCATGAGCAGTCGCCGCCCCGATCCGCTGGCCCAGGTCAGTGATTTTGATATTCGCCTGCTGCGGATTTTCCGCAGCGTGGTGGAGTGCGGCGGCTTCTCGGCGGCGGAAACCGTGCTTGGCATCGGTCGCTCGGCGATCAGCCAGCAAATGAGCGATCTCGAACAGCGCCTCGGCCTGCGTTTGTGCCAGCGCGGCCGCGCCGGGTTCTCGCTGACCGAAGAGGGCCGCGAGGTTTATCAGTCAGCGCTGCAACTGTTAAGTGCGCTGGAAAGTTTCCGCACCGAGGTCAATGGCCTGCACCAGCACCTGCGCGGCGAACTGATCATCGGCCTGACCGACAACCTCGTCACCCTGCCCCACATGCGCATCACCCATGCCCTCGCTCAGCTGAAGGAACGCGGGCCGGACGTGCAGATCCAGATTCGCATGATCGCACCCAATGAAGTCGAACAAGGCGTACTCGACGGTCGCCTGCATGTCGGCGTGGTGCCGCAGGCCAGCGCACTGTCGGGGCTGGAATATCAGCCGTTGTACAGCGAACGCTCGCTGCTTTATTGCGCGGTCGGCCACCCGCTGTTCTATGTCGATGACAAGCAACTGGATGACGAACGTCTTAATAGTCAGGACGCGATTGCCCCGACGTTTCGTTTGCCGGCGGAGATTCAGGCGCATTACCAGGCGCTCAATTGCACCGCCAGTGCGTCCGACCGTGAGGGCATGGCGTTTTTGATTTTGACCGGGCGTTACATCGGTTATCTGCCGGATCATTACGCCAGCCTGTGGGTGCAGCAAGGTCGCTTGCGTGCGCTGAAATCGACGACACGTTTTTATGATTTGAGTCTGGCATCGGTCACGCGCAAGGGGCGGCGCCCTCATTTGGTGCTGGAGAGCTTTCTGGAGAGCTTGGCGGCGACGCGTTGAAAAATCCTGCAAGGCCCGACAGATCAGGTTTTCAACCACAAAATCACTGAAGAACCTGAGCAAGTGGACAGCTTTTTGCAAAGCAGGATCAACCCCGATCCTTCAACAAGAAGTTAAGCCATGCAGCCAGATTCTGAACCGTCCAGCGACCTGATCTACGGCCTCGACGACCGCCCAAAACCACCCGCCGCGATCCTCGCCGCCCTGCAACACGTGCTCGCCAGTTTCGTTGGCATCATCACCCCGCCGCTGGTGATCGGCTCGGCCCTCGGCCTGACCGCACACTTGCCGTACCTGATCAGCATGGCGCTGATGGTTTCCGGGGTCGGCACCTTTATTCAGGCGCGGCGGCCGTTCGGCATCGGCGCCGGGATGATCTGTTTGCAGGGCACCAGTTTCGCCTTTCTCGGCGCGGTGCTGTCGGCCGGGTTTCTGGTCAAGCAGCGTGGCGGCAGCCCGGAGGACATTCTGGCGATGATCTTCGGCGTGTGCTTTTTCGGCGCGGTGGTGCAGATCGTCCTCAGCCGTTTCATCGGTCAAATACGCCGGGTTGTTACGCCGCTAGTGACCGGGATCGTCATCACCCTGATCGGCGTCAGTCTGATCAAGGTCGGCATCACCGATCTGGGCGGTGGATTCAATGCGCCGGACTTCGGCGCGCCGGGCAATCTGGCGCTGGGGGTGTTCGTGTTGCTGACGATCATCCTGCTCAACCGCTCGAACACGCCGTGGGTGCGGCTGTCGGCCATCATTATCGGACTGCTGCTCGGCAGTCTGGCCGCGTGGTTCAGCGGGAAACTGGTTCCGCAAGCATTGCCTGACTTGCCGCTGGTCAGTCTTCCTGCACCCTTCAAGTTCGGATTCAGCTTTGACTGGACAGCTTTCCTGCCCGTCGCGCTGATTTATCTGATCAGCACCATCGAAACCGTCGGCGACCTCACGGCCAATTGCATGCTCGCCCGCCAGCCGATCAGCGGCCCCTCTTATATAAGCCGACTGCGCGGCGGCGTGCTCGGTGACGGCGTGAGCTGCATGATCGCCGCCACCTTCAGCGCCTTCCCCAACACCACGTTTGCGCAGAACAACGGCGTGATCCAGTTGACCGGCGTGGCCAGCCGCTACGTCGGGCTGTACATCGGCGCGATTCTGTTTTGTCTTGGCCTGTTCCCCATGATCGGCGCGGTGCTGCAGCAGATCCCCAAACCGGTGCTCGGCGGCGCCACCCTGGTGATGTTCGGCAGCGTGGCGGCAGCCGGTGTTCGGATTCTCGCGCAGTCGCCGCTGGACCGACGCAGCATGCTGATCATCGCCACCTCGCTCGGCGTCGGCCTGGGCATTGCCGCGCAACCGAACCTTCTGCATCTGTTGCCGAAACTGGTGCAAAACCTGTTCGATTCGGCGATCACCAGCGGTGGCCTGACCGCGATCATCCTGTGTCTGTTGCTGCCGGAGGCGAAAACCACCCGCGTCGAATCCGCCGCAGCGCTGAACAAGATCGAACAGGCGTAACGGTTTTATTGCATCAGCACTTGTCGGATGCCTGTGGGTGCGTTATCAACGCAGCTGGTTGCACCCACAGACAAACCGGAAGTGCCTATGACCTTTGAAGTCCCTGCTCACGGCGGCAAACCCGCCAGCCGCATTCGTCAGAAGAACGAAGAGACCATCCTCAAAGCCGCCGAAGACGAGTTCGCCCGTCACGGTTACAAAGGCACCAGCATGAACACCATCGCGCAGAATGCCGGGTTGCCCAAGGCGAACCTGCATTACTACTTCACCAACAAGCTTGGGTTGTACGTGGCGGTGCTGAGCAACATCATCGAGCTGTGGGACAGCACCTTCAACACCCTGACCGCCGAGGATGATCCGGCCGAAGCGCTGACCCGCTACATTCGCGCCAAGATGGAATTCTCCCGCCGCCAACCGCAGGCTTCGCGGATCTTTGCGATGGAAGTGATCAGCGGTGGCGAATGCCTGACCGAGTATTTCAACCAGGATTACCGCGCCTGGTTCCAGGGCCGCGCAGCCGTGTTCCAGGCCTGGATCGATGCCGGCAAGATGGACCCGGTGGATCCGGTGCACCTGATTTTCCTGCTGTGGGGCAGCACCCAGCATTACGCCGACTTCGCCACGCAGATCTGCCGCGTCAGCGGTCGCAGCAAACTGACCAAGCAGGACATGGAAGACGCCGGCAACAACCTGATCCGCATCATTCTCAAAGGCTGCGGCCTCACCCCGACTATTTAAGACGTTTATGCCTTTCACTCTCAGTGGTTTTTGCGAGTACCGCGAAGAGATTCGCAAAAGCCGCTTCATCACCTTCGCCGCGCCGATCGCCAGCCCCGCCGACGCGCAGGCGTTCTTCGAACAACACAGCGACTTGAATGCATCGCACAACTGCTGGGCGTGGAAACTCGGTGCGCAATACCGCAGCAACGACGACGGCGAACCCGGCGGCACCGCCGGACGGCCGATTCTGGCGGCCATCGAAGCGCAGGATTGCGATCAGGTCGCGGTGCTGGTGATCCGCTGGTATGGCGGCATTCAACTGGGCACCGGCGGTTTGGCCCGAGCCTATGGCGGCGGCGCGAACAAGTGCCTGCAAGCGGCGGCAAAAGTCGAGTTGATCAGCCGGGTACCGCTCAGTTGCGCCTGCGGCTTTGCCGAGTTGGCGCTGGTGAAGCTGCGGGTGGCGGATCTGGGTGGCTTGGTAGTGGAAGAAAACTTCACTGCCAATGGTGTTGAGTTGCAGTTGGCGGTGGGTGAGGCGCAGATCGAGTTGTTGCAAACGCAGCTGGCGGATCTCAGCCGTGGGCGGATAGTGCTGCAGCGTTAGAAGAGCAAAAGATCGCAGCCTTCGTCAGCTCCTGCACAGGACTTTGCGTTTCCCTGTAGGAGCTGCCGAAGGCTGCGATCTTTTAGGGCATCGACGGATTTCTTTATTCCAGCAACTTGCCCACATCTGCTGTGCACCCGACTGTGGATAACCTGAGCACATATGGCTGTAACCCTTCTGTCACGTGGCTTTGCGCGATTTGCTCACTTTTCGTCCATTGCGCATGAAAAAAGAGAAATCCCACGTAAAAACAGATAGTTAGCGCTGTTTATCACCATTGGGAGATAGCACCGCAGCGCTTATGCCGAGGATTTCCAATTGCGCACAAATACTGTGGAACAACCTGTGGATAAGCCGTTCATGGCTGGCGCAGTAGCAGGTTCTGTATAGCTTCGACCCGGCTGCTCGTTTTTTAACCAGTTCGTCACGGTGCAAAAGTGGAGCCTGATCAACGGCTTTGCGCTGAATTGGTGCCCGCTCCTCCTGCGTTTTTCAGCGCGACGCTCTGCCGCCGGCACGCGGCAACAGTTACGGCGGGCGTTCCTGACTCAATGGCCAGGAAATTGCTTTATCCACAGGCACAACTCCAAGTCAGTCGAGCCTGTCATGCCAAGCCCAGATTCAACGCCGCGCCTGCAACTGCGCCAGATCAGCAAACGCTACCCCGGTTGCCTGGCCAATGACGCCATCGACCTGAGCATCGCGCCGGGGGAAATCCACGCCCTGCTCGGTGAGAACGGCGCGGGCAAAAGCACACTGATGAAGATCATCTACGGCGTGACCCAGGCCGATACGGGGGAAATGCTCTGGCAGGGTCAGCGAGTAAATATTCGCAACCCGGCGCAGGCCCGGCAGTTGGGGATCGGCATGGTGTTCCAGCATTTCTCGCTGTTCGAAACCCTCAGCGTCGCGCAGAACATTGCTCTGGCAATGGGCGCCGAGGCCGGTACGCCGAAACAGCTTGAGCCGAAAATTCGCGAAGTGTCGCGCCGCTACGGCATGGCGCTGGAGCCGGAGCGACTTGTCCACAGCCTGTCGATTGGCGAGCGGCAACGGGTGGAGATCATTCGTTGCCTGATGCAGGACATTCGCCTGCTGATCCTCGACGAGCCGACGTCGGTGCTGACGCCACAAGAGGCCGACGAACTGTTCATCACCCTGCGCCGCCTCGCCGCCGAGGGTTGCAGCATTCTGTTTATCAGCCACAAGCTCGCGGAAGTGCGCGCCCTGTGCCATAGCGCCACGGTTTTGCGCGGCGGGCGGGTCGCCGGGCATTGCCGGCCGGCCGAATGCTCGGATCAGCAATTGGCGCAGATGATGGTCGGCGAAGCGGCGGCGTTGATCGGCGAATATCCGAAGGTCAGTGGCGGCGCGGACTTTCTACAGGTCAACGGCTTGAGCTGGCACAACCCCGATCCCTTCGGCTGCTCGTTGAGCGACATCAATCTGCAAGTGCGCGGCGGCGAAATCGTCGGCATCGCCGGGGTCGCGGGCAATGGCCAGGATGAGTTGCTCGCCCTGCTCAGCGGTGAACAAACACTGCCCCGCGACGGCGCGACAACGATTCGTTTCGCCGGGCAAGCGGTCGCCGATTTGCGCCCGGATGCGCGGCGCCAACTCGGTCTGGCGTTCGTCCCGGCAGAACGCCTGGGCCACGGCGCAGTGCCGGAACTGAGCCTTGCCGACAACGCCTTGCTCACGGCCTTTCAACAGGGGCTGGTGAGCAACGGTTTGATCGAGCGCAGCAAAGTCGAAGCCCTTGCCCAACAGATCATTCAGCGCTTCGGGGTGAAAACCCCGGGCATTCACGCGGCCGCGCGCAGCCTGTCCGGCGGCAATCTGCAGAAATTCATTCTTGGCCGGGAAATCCTCCAGCAACCGAAACTGCTGATCGCCGCGCACCCGACCTGGGGCGTGGACGTTGGCGCAGCGGCGACCATTCACCGCGCGCTGATTGCCCTGCGCGATGCCGGCGCGGCGATCCTGGTGATCTCCGAAGACCTCGACGAACTGTTCCAGATCAGCGACCGCCTCGGCGCCCTGTGCGCCGGGCGTCTGTCGCCGCTGCAGAACACCACCGACACCCTGCTGAGCGATGTCGGCGGCTGGATGGCCGGGCACATCAACCCCACGCATTCATCGGCCACGGCCTGACGGAGTTTTCCCAACATGCTGCTTTCCCTCGAACCCCGTGGCCAGCAATCGCGCCTGATGTTGTGGTGCTCGCCGTTGCTGGCAGCACTGCTGACACTCGGTTGCGGCTCGCTGTTGTTCATCGCTCTGGGACATGACCCGCTGCAAACCTTGCACACGCTGTTGATCGCACCGGTCAGCGATCTGTATGGCGTCTCCGAACTGCTGGTCAAGGCGCTGCCGATTCTGCTTTGCGCACTCGGTCTGTCCGTGGCTTATCAAGCGCGAATCTGGAACATCGGCGCCGAAGGCCAGTTGCTCCTCGGTGCACTCGCCGGCAGTGCCTTGGCGGTGAACATCATCGACCTGCAGAGCCGTTGGGCGCTGGTGCTGATTCTGCTCACCGGGACCTTCGCCGGGGCCGCTTGGGCCGGGCTGACGGCATGGCTGCGCACGCGCTTCAACGCCAACGAAATCCTCACCAGCATCATGCTCAATTACATCGCGCTGAACCTGTTGCTGTTCTGCGTGCACGGGCCGCTGAAGGATCCGGCCGGCTACAACTTTCCCGAGTCGGCGATGTTCGGCGACGCCAGTCGCCTGCCGCTGCTGATGGAGGATGGCCGGGTGCATGCCGGGGTGTATTTCGCCCTGCTCGCGCTGGTTGCGGTGTGGGTGTTGTTGCAGAAAAGCTTCGTCGGTTTCCAGATCAAAGTGCTCGGTCTGGATAAACGTGCGGCGGGTTTTGTCGGCTTTCGTGAGAAGCGTCTGATCTGGCTCGCGCTGTTGATCAGCGGTGGTTTGGCCGGGCTGGCCGGGGTTTGCGAAGTGACCGGGCCGATCGGGCAATTGGTGCCGCAAGTCTCGCCGGGCTATGGCTATGCAGCAATCACCGTGGCGTTTCTCGGGCGGTTGAACCCGATCGGGATTCTGTTCTCCAGCCTGCTGATGGCGCTGCTGTACATCGGCGGTGAAAGCGCGCAAATGACCCTCAATCTGCCGCAAGCCATCACCCAACTGTTTCAGGGAATGATGCTGTTTTTCCTGCTGGCCTGCGACGTGCTGATTCTCTATCGGCCACGTCTGAAACTGCGCTGGACACGGCGCGCGTCGACCACCGCCGTAACCGCCGGAGCGCTGTGATGGATATCGATCTGCTGAGCAATATTTTCTACGCCATGGTGCGTTGCGGCACGCCGCTGTTGTTGGTGGCGCTGGGTGAGTTGATCTGCGAGAAGAGCGGCGTGCTCAATCTCGGCCAGGAAGGAATGATGCTGTTTGGCGCGGTGATCGGTTTTATCGTCGCCCTTAACAGCGGCAACTTGTGGCTCGGTGTGTTGCTGGCGATGCTCGCGGGAATGTTGTTGTCATCGCTGTTTGCCCTGGTGGCGCTAGTGTTCAACGCCAATCAGGTGGCGACCGGGCTGGCGCTGACGATCTTCGGTGTGGGCCTGTCGACCTTTGTCGGTGCAGCGTGGGTCGGCAAGCCGTTGGCCGGATTCGAGCCGTTGGCGATTCCGTACTTGAGTGAGATTCCGCTGATCGGGCGCATGCTGTTTGCTCAGGACTTGCTGGTGTACCTGTCGTTCGCGCTGTTTGCGCTGGTGGCGTGGGTGATCATCAAAAGCCGTGTCGGGCTGATCATTCAGGCCGTTGGTGAGAACCCGGACGCGGCCAGTGCGATGGGCCTGCCGGTGCTGACCGTGCGCACGCTGGCGGTGCTGTTCGGCGGGGCGATGGCCGGTTTGGCCGGTGCCTATCTGTCCCTGGCTTACACGCCGATGTGGGCCGAGAACATGACCGCCGGACGCGGCTGGATTGCCCTGGCGCTGGTGGTGTTTGCCAGTTGGCGGGTGTGGCGCTTGTTGCTCGGGGCTTATCTGTTTGGCCTCGCCAGCATCCTGCATCTGGTGGCGCAGGGCTTGGGGCTGGCGATTCCGTCGAGTCTGCTGGCGATGCTGCCGTATGTGGCGACGATTGTGGTGTTGGTGCTGTTGTCGCGCGATGCCGTTCGGACTCGGTTGTATGCGCCGGTGTCGTTGGGGCAGCCGTGGCAGGCGGGGCATTAAAGCGATGACCCTGCCGGCCTCTTCGCGAGCAAGCCCGCTCCCACAGTGTGGTGTTGTGTATCTGACTTGCGAACACCGCTGAGGGTCCTGCGAATTCGAGAAGCAACCACGCTAAAGTCTGGAGTATGCTTCGGGATCAACAGCTCTTTTGAGACCCGGCTCGATGTGTTGCGACGAGTGTTGCAACTACGGCTCGGTCAGGCGTGTCCATTGAATCCGTGAACCGTAACTTTCAAGGAACCCCGTCATGTCCCAGGCAAAAAACGCACTGATCATCGGCGCCTCCCGTGGCTTGGGCCTCGGGCTGGTGAAAACCCTGCTGGCCGACGGCTGGCAAGTGACCGCCACCGTGCGCAATCCGCAAAAGGCCGAGGCGCTGCAAGCGCTGGGCAAGGTGCGGATCGAGAAACTCGACATGGACGACCAGCAAACGGTGATCGCCCTGAGCCAGCAGCTCAAGGGCGAGACCTTCGACCTGCTGTTCGTCAACGCCGGGGTCAAAGGCCCTGAAGTGCAAACCCCGGGTGGCGCGACACTGGCCGAAGTCGGCCAACTGTTTTTCACCAACGCCGTAGCGCCGATCAACCTGGCGCAACGCTTCGTCGGGCAGATCCGCGATGGCAGCGGCGTGCTGGCGTTCATGAGTTCCGGCCTGGGCAGCGTCACCGTACCCGACGCCCCGGAGCTGGCGCTGTACAAGGCGAGCAAGGCCGCGCTGAATTCGATGACCAACAGTTTTGTCACCCAGTTGGGCGAACAGAAACTCACCGTGCTGTCGCTGCATCCGGGCTGGGTGAAGACGGATATGGGCGGTGAAGGGGCTGACCTGGATGTGGAGACCAGCACTCGCGGGCTGATTGATCAGGTGAATGCGTATACCGGCAAGGGCGGCCATCACTTCATCAACTACAAGGGTGAAACCATTCCCTGGTAAGCACTGAAAATCCCAATGTGGGAGCGAGCCTGCTCGCGAATGCGGTGTGTCAGACAATGGATGTATCGACTGATACGACGCCTTCGCGAGCAGGCTCGCTCCCACAAGGGTTGTGTGGTGAATGGTCGGGTTGGGCTTGCCCGATCCGGCGATTTGTTTGAAACTCCGCACCTCGTCCTTCGCGGCGACCCTGGATCAGCAGACAGGGCAACACTGAGCTGGCAACCCTGAACCCAACTTTCAGAGGAGCCGGCCACAATGCCTGCGACCCGTACCTGGTTAAAAAACCCCCTCGCCATTTTCACGGCCAACGCGCTTGATGCCCGTGGCGGTCTGGTGCTGCAAGACGGCGTGATCGTCGAAGTGCTCGCTGCCGGTCAGCAACCGTCCGCGCCATGCAACGAAGTGTTCGATGCCCGCGAGCATGTGATCCTGCCGGGCCTGATCAACACCCATCACCACTTCTATCAAACCCTGACTCGCGCCTGGGCGCCGGTGGTCAATCAGCCGCTGTTCCCGTGGCTGAAAACCCTGTACCCGGTATGGGCGCGGCTGACCCCGGAAAAACTCGCCCTCGCGACAAAAGTGGCTTTGGCTGAACTGCTGCTGTCGGGTTGCACCACCGCCGCCGACCACCACTACTTGTTCCCGGACGGTCTGGAAAACGCTATCGATGTGCAAGTCGACACCGTGCGTGAACTGGGCATGCGCGCCATGCTCACACGCGGTTCGATGAGCCTCGGCGAGAAGGACGGCGGCCTGCCGCCGCAGCAGACTGTGCAGGAAGGTCAGGTGATTCTCGACGACAGTCAGCGCCTGATTCACGAGTACCACGAGCGCGGCGACGGTGCGCAAATTCAGATCGCTCTGGCACCGTGCTCGCCGTTCTCGGTGACCCCGGAAATCATGTCGGCCAGCGCCGAACTGGCGAACAAACTCGATGTGCGCCTGCACACGCACTTGGCGGAAACCCTCGACGAAGAAGATTTCTGCCTGCAGCGTTTCGGCCTGCGCACCGTGGATTATCTGGACAGCGTCGGCTGGCTCGGCCCACGCACCTGGCTGGCCCATGGCATCCACTTCAACCCGGATGAAATCGCTCGCCTCGGCCAGGCCGGCACCGGTATCTGCCATTGCCCGAGTTCGAACATGCGTCTGGCCTCCGGCATCTGCCCGAGCATCGATCTGACCGATGCCGGTGCGTTGTTCGGTCTGGGCGTGGATGGTTCGGCCTCGAACGACGCGTCGAACATGATCCTCGAAGCGCGGCAGGCGTTGTACATCCAGCGTCTGCGTTATGGTGCGGAAAAAATCACCCCGGAACGCGTGCTCGGCTGGGCAACCAAAGGCTCGGCGAGCCTGTTGGGGCGTACCGACATTGGCGAGCTGGCGGTGGGCAAGCAGGCGGATCTGGCGTTGTTCAAGCTCGATGAGCTGCGTTTCTCGGGCAGCCATGATCCGATTTCGGCGCTGCTGTTGTGCGGTGCCGATCGTGCGGATCGGGTGATGATTGGCGGCAAGTGGCGCGTGGTGGACGGTCAGGTTGAGGGGCTTGATCTCAAAGGCCTGATCGCCGATCACAGCCAGGCGGCTCGGCAGTTGATCGCCGGCACCTGATCCACGGCCGTTCAAAACTGTGGGAGCGAGCCAGCTCGCGAAGAGGGAGTGTCAGACAACATGTTTGTTGAATGACACACCGCTTTCGCGAGCAGGCTCGCTCCCACATTGGTCTCTGTCAGCCTCAAAGGCCGAGCAGGGACAGCATGATAAACGTCGCAAACAGCACAAAGTGAGTCATGCCTTCGATGGCATTGGTCTCGCCGTCATTCAGGTTGATCGCACTGACAATCAGCGTGATGAAGATCATCACCGTCTGCACCGGGGTCATCGCCATCTGAAACGGCTGACCGGTGTACAGCGCCATCGCTTCCATCACCGGCACCGTCAGGATCACCGTCGACAGTGACGCGCCCATCGCAATGTTCACCACCGATTGCATGCGGTTGGCCAACGCGGCACGCAACGCCGTCAGAATCTCCGGCGCTGCGGAAATCGCCGCCACCAGAATCGCCGTGATCACCGGCGGTGCACCGGTACCTTCCAGACCCAGATCGAGGGTCTTGGACATCACTTCGGCCAGAGCGCCGATCACCATTACGCCGAACACCAGAATGCCGATCGACCAGGTCAGGCTCAGCGGTTTCGGTTCATCTTCCACCGGTTCTTTCTTGCGGCGTTTGTCCGGGTAGCTGTAGCTGAAAAAATAACTGTGCGGCCCGACCTGCATGCGCAGGAACAGCGCGTAAAGCACCACCATCGCACCGATGGTGAACGCTGAATAAATCTTCCAGTTGGCCGCCGGAATAAACTCCGGCACCACCATCGATACGCCCATGGCGGTGAGGATCATCACGCTGTAGCTGCGTGCCGAATCATCGTTGTACGACTGCTCGCCGTGCTTGAGCCCGCCCATCAACGCGGCGAGGCCGAGGATGCCGTTAATGTCGAGCATCACCGCCGAATAGATCGTGTCCCGCACCAGCGTGGCGGACGCCTCGTTGCTCATCATGATCGCCAGGATCACCACTTCCACCAGCACCGCAGCGAGGGTCAGGATCATCGTGCCGTAGGGGTCGCCGACTTTTTCTGCGAGCAGTTCGGCATGATGGGCGACGCGCATCGAGGCGGCGACGATGAAGGCGATCAGCACCAGACCGCAGATCAGCGCGACGATCTGGCCGCTGTGGAGCATCCAGTGTTCCAGCGGATAAGCGATGCACGCGGCAATCACCGCCAGCAGCAGAAAGCTTTCTTGCTTGAGGATCGTGAGCATGGCGGGCCTTTTTGCCGAGAGGTTCGAATGAGCTACTGACTGCGGCGCGGCGCTAACGTTTCGTTACACCTTAGCGCACCAGTGGATGGCAGCTGGTTCAGGCATGCACTTTTATCGGCCTTGCCGGCCTCTTCGCGAGCAGGCTCACTCCCACATTTGATCGCGTTGCCCTGTGGGAGCGAGCCTGCTCGCGAAGGCCGCACCTCGGTTTCGGATTGTTTGTTGTCCTGTTGGTCAGCAATTTGCATTGCCCCTGACCACACACAACAAAATGGAGCTCCAATTCATGCAAATACGTCCGCTGCACAAACTGCTGTGCGCCGCCATCGGTCTGGGGATCAGCCTGAGCGCCAGCGCTGCCGATCCGCTGAAGGTCGGTTTCGTCTACATCGGCCCGATTGGCGACCACGGCTGGACGTATCAGCATGAACAGGGGCGCAAGGCGCTGGCGGAGAAATTCGGCCCGCAGATCACCACCAATTACGTCGAGAACGTGGCCGAGGGCGCCGACGCCGAGCGGGTGATCCGCAACATGGCCAAGGACAACTACGACCTGATCTTCACCACCTCTTTCGGCTACATGAACCCGACGCTGAAAGTCGCCAAACAGTTTCCCAAGGCGACCTTCGAACACGCCACCGGCTACAAGCAGGACAAGAACCTCGGCACCTACCTGGCGCGCACTTACGAGGGTCGTTACGTTGGCGGTTTCCTCGCGGCGAAGATGACCAAGAGCAAGAAGATCGGCTATGTCGCCTCGTTCCCGATTCCGGAAGTGATCCGCGACATCAACGCCATCCAGCTGGCGCTGAACAAGTACAACCCTGGCACCGAGATCAAGGTGGTGTGGGTCAACTCGTGGTTCGACCCGGGCAAGGAAGCCGACGCCGCCAACGCGCTGATCGATCAGGGCGTGGACGTGGTGTTCCAGCACACCGACAGCCCGGCGCCGATTCAGGCCGCCGAACGGCGTGGCGTGTACGCCGTGGGTTATGCCTCGGACATGGCGCATTTCGGCCCGAAAGCGGTGCTGACCTCGATCGTCAACGACTGGGCGCCGCACTACATTCAGGCCACGCAAAGCGTGATCGACCACAGCTGGAAATCCCAGGACTACTGGGGCGGGCTGAAGGAAGGCACGGTTGAGCTGCCGATCAGCGATCTGGTACCGGCGCCAGTGAAGGCCGAGGCCGAACAAATTATCGCCGACATCAAGAGCGGCGCGCTGCAACCGTTCACCGGGCCGATCAAGGATCAGGCCGGCGTGGAGAAAATCCCTGCAGGGGTGAGCGCAACCAATGCCGAATTGGCGTCGATGAACTATTACGTGGAAGGGATGAAGGCCGAGATGCCGAAGTAATCCTCCGATTCACCACACAAAAACCTGTGGGAGCGAGCCTGCTCGCGAAAGCGGTGTGTCATTAAACAAAAATGTTGTCTGACACTCCCTCTTCGCGAGCAGGCTCGCTCCCACATTGGAACCCAGCGTATTCAAGGATTGTGTATGAACAGTCTTCCGATCATCGACATCTCACCGCTCTACACCAACGACCAAAACGCCTGGCCCGCCGTCGCCGCACAGATTGACAAAGCCTGCCGCGAATGGGGCTTTTTCTACATCAAGGGCCACCCGATTTCCGCACAGCGCATCGACTCGCTGCTCGACCAAGCCCAGCGTTTTTTTGCGCAACCGACCGAAGAAAAACTCAGGATCGACATCACCCAGACCCGTCACCACCGCGGCTACGGCGCCATTGCCACCGAACAGCTCGACCCGGACAAACCCAGCGACCTCAAGGAAACCTTCGACATGGGCCTGCACTTGCCGGCGGATCATCCCGAGGTGCTCGCGGAAAAACCGCTGCGCGGGCCGAATCGTCATCCGGCACAAGCAGGCTGGGAGGCGCTGATGGAGCAGCATTACCTCGACATGCAGGCGCTCGCGCAAACCCTGCTGCGGGCGATGACGATTGCGCTGGGGATCGAACGCGACTTCTTCGATTCGCGCTTCGTTGAGCCGGTCAGCGTACTGCGGATGATCCACTACCCACCACGCCACACCGCCAGCAGCGCCGAACAGCAAGGCGCCGGAGCGCACACCGATTACGGCTGCATCACCCTGCTCTACCAGGACAGCGCCGGCGGCCTGCAAGTGAAGAACATCAACGGTGAATGGATCGACGCGCCACCGATTGACGGCACCTTCGTGGTCAACCTCGGCGACATGATGGCGCGCTGGAGCAACGACCGCTATCGCTCGACCCCGCATCGGGTGATCAGCCCGCTGGGGGTGGATCGCTATTCGATGCCGTTCTTCGCCGAGCCGCACCCGGACACCCGTATCGAATGCCTGCCCGGTTGCCAGGACGCACAGCATCCGGCGAAATATCCGACCACCTCCTGCGCCGAATTCCTGCTGTCGCGCTTCGCCGATACCTACGCCTATCGGCGCGAGCCGCAAGCGGTGTGATGGATCGCTTGGTCAGGTTTTGCCAATTGTTTCGGCGCGCATCTGTAGAATGGCCGCCATCTGCACCTGATGAGAAAAGAATATGTACGATTGGCTCAACGCCCTGCCCAAGGCCGAACTGCACCTGCATCTGGAAGGCTCGCTGGAGCCTGAGTTGCTGTTCGCCCTGGCCGAACGCAACAAGATCGCCCTGCCGTGGAGCGATGTCGAAACCCTGCGCAAGGCCTACGCCTTCAACAACCTGCAGGAATTCCTCGACCTGTATTACCAGGGCGCCGACGTGCTGCGCACCTCGCAGGACTTCTACGACCTGACCTGGGCCTACCTGCTGCGCTGCAAAGCGCAGAACGTGATTCACACCGAACCGTTCTTCGACCCGCAGACCCACACCGACCGGGGCATCCCGTTCGAAGTGGTGCTCAACGGCATCGCTGCGGCACTCAAGGATGGCGAACAGCAACTGGGCATCACCAGCGGTTTGATCCTGAGCTTCCTGCGCCACCTGAGCGAAGACGAAGCACAGAAAACCCTCGATCAGGCGCTGCCGTTCCGTGATGCGTTTGTCGCCGTCGGTCTCGACAGCTCGGAGATGGGTCACCCACCAAGCAAGTTCCAGCGTGTGTTCGACCGCGCCCGCCACGAGGGTTTCCTGACCGTCGCCCACGCCGGTGAAGAAGGCCCGCCGGAATACATCTGGGAAGCCATCGACCTGCTGAAGATCCAGCGTATCGACCATGGCGTACGCGCCATCGAAGACGAGCGCCTGATGCAGCGGATCATCGACGAGCAGATCCCGTTAACTGTGTGCCCGCTGTCGAACACCAAGCTCTGCGTGTTCGATCACATGTCGCAGCACAACATCCTCGACATGCTAGAGCGTGGGGTGAAGGTCACCGTCAACTCCGATGACCCGGCGTACTTCGGCGGCTACGTCACCGAGAACTTCCATGCGCTGCATGAACACCTGGGCATGACCCAGGATCAGGCCAAGCGCCTGGCGCAGAACAGCCTGGATGCGCATCTGGTAAAACCGTAAGCAACACCGCATAACCGATGTGGGAGCGAGCCTGCTCGCGAAGGCTTCATGTCAGTCACAGTTTGAGTTGTCTGACACGACGCTTTCGCGAGCAGGCTCGCTCCCACATTTATACCGGTGTCGACTCTGTCAGCTCTTCCAGCGTCTTGCCCCGCGTCTCCATCCCGAACAGCCACACCACCCCCGCCGCAATCGCAAAGCACAGCGCGCCCAGCGCAAACACCCCGCCCTGCCCGGTAATCGGGAACACCAGCCCGGTCACCAGTGGTCCGAGCAACGAGCCGACACGGCCAATCGCCGAGGCAAAGCCCGAGCCCGTGGCGCGCGCCGAAGTCGGGTACAACTCCGGCGTATAGGTGTAGAGCACCGCCCACATGCCGAACAGGAAAAACTGCATCAGCAGCCCCGAGCTGATCAGCAACGCGACGTTGCCGCCGAACACCGCACTCTGCCCGTAGAGAAACGCCATCACCCCGCCGCCGAGCAACGTCACGATGCACACCGGTTTGCGCCCCCAGCGTTCCACCAGCCACGCTGCCATCAGAAACCCGGGAATCCCGCCCAGAGAAATCAGCACGGTGTAATACACCGACTGGGTCACGGCGAAACCCGACTGTTGCAACAACGCACTGAGCCACGACGTCAGCCCGTAGAAACCGAGCAAGGCGAAAAACCACAGACTCCAGATCATCGTGGTGCGCTGGCGATATTGCGGCGACCAGATCTGCTTGAGTGCCGAGAAGAAGTTGCCCGGCGGCGTCACTGTCCTTGGCAGGCGCACCGGCTCAGGCAGCGTCGCGACACCGAGCGATGTACGCACGCGCGCCTCGATGGCGCCGAGGACCTTATCCGCGGCTTCGTGGCGTCCGGCCTGTTCCAGCCAGCGCGGTGATTCGGGGATAAAGAAACGGATCGCCAGCACAAACACCGCCGGCACCGCCAACACCAGGAAGATATCGCGCCAGCCAATCAACGGCAGCAGAAAGTACGACAGCACCCCGGCGGCAACAAAACCCAGCGGCCAGAAACCGTCCATCAATGCAATGTAGCGCCCGCGCCGCTGCGCCGGGATCAACTCCGAAAGCATCGACTGTGCAATCGGAAACTCCATGCCCATGCCGATCCCCAGCAGGATGCGGAACAGCGTCAGGCTCTCGACCGTTTGCGCGGTCGAACACAGGTAACTGGCCACGCCCCACAGCACGATGCTCCACTGAAACACCGGTTTGCGCCCGAAGCGGTCGGCGAGCATGCCCGACAGGGACGCCCCCAGCACCATGCCGAAAAAACTCGAACTGGCGAGCAGGCCGGCTTGTGCACTGCTTAAGCCGAACTCGGTTTTGATCGAGCCGAGCAGGAACGTCATCATGGCCAGGTCCATGGAGTCGAAAAAGAACGCCAGGGCAATGATGATGAAAATAACCCGGTGATAACCGCTGAGCGGCAGCCGTTCCAGGCGTTCTGCCGCGCTGAAGTCTCGCGTATCCATGCCCATCCCCTCCGCAATGTGTGCGGATCGAGTGTGCGCGATAACGCCTCAGCGCTTTTTCTGGATACGACCTGTTCGCAGTCACAGGCGACGCCAGCGTCGAAGTGTCGGCCGGCGAACGCTCTATTACGCCAATTCCAGCTCGGTTTCCTTGGCGAACCGCTGGATTTCCCGCTGCCCGGCCGAGGTCACTTGCAAGGCTCGGGAGTCCTTGGGCAACACCAGCCAGCCGGACTGCATGAACAGTTGCAGCACCGCCGCGCCGAGTGAACCGCCCAGGTGCGGGCGACGTTCACTCCAGTCCGGACAGGCACACGCCACCTGAGCCTTGCGATGAGCGAGGGCCTGGATGAACACACCGCGGTTGGCCAGTTGCGTCGAGCCTTTGAGGGTCACCACGACCCGCTGCTCGATCTGTTCGAGCCAGCCGGCATCGAGCAGACGCTGATACAGATCGGCGGCCAGCGTGCCACCCAAATGATCATCGCAAAAGCGCGCACGCAGCAGTGAAGACGGCGCAGTCCGGGGATTGGCGCTCGGTGCCGAGCGTTTGAATACGTGAGGAATTTCCCGCGGTGCGCTGGCGATCGTGGCACTGGCCAGCGCTTCGATGGCCGCCGCGATCTCCGGGGCTGCCAGACGGAAAAAGCGCTTGCGCCCACGGACCTCGACTTTCAACAGGCCCCCGGCGGACAAACGCCCCAGATGCGCACTGGCCGAAGATGGCGACAACCCTGCCAGCAGCGCCAGCTCTTCGGTCTGGCGTGCCGAGCCATCCATCAACGCCCACATCATCGCACTGCGCTTGGGGTCGGCCAGCAGCGTGGCGATCTGGCTGATGCAAGGTGCATGTTCCATGTATTCACTCCCTGTTGAATCGTATCGTCTACTGCTCGAAGACATCTTGACCAGTAATGGGTCATCGGCCAAGACGGGTAAAACGCCATGAACCGGAGCAAGCCAGGCCGGTGCTGCGGCACCCGTCAATGGAGTGTCCGCGGCGTTTGTGCAGCGCTCGCCCGGCTCTGAAAAACCGGCCGGATTCAGTCCTGACCGGTTATCGGTGCAGGTTTGAGGCGGTCGCTAGTATAAGCGGGATGCACGCTGCTTCCTGCGCCGTGGCTGACACGAATGGTGATAGTTCCTGAGTGAAATTTCGCTAATTGCCTGCGACTAATGATCAACTTTCGGGAAATGGGGAAATTGACTACTCAATTCGGCGCATCGGCTGGCGAGCATTTCCCTCAAAAGGTTCACCGGCTTACTCAATTGTGCGCGATGGGCGCACAACAGATTCAGCGGAGCACGCTCACAGAGCAGCTCTGGCAGCAACACTTTGAGGCGCCCGGCGAGCACATCCGTGCCGACATCGAGCCAAGATTTGTAGGCGATGCCCGCCCCCGCCACCGCCCACAACCGGACGACGTCGGCGTCATCACTGAAGCGATCGCCACTGACCGTCAGGCCGACTTCACGTTTGCCGTCATGAAAACTCCAATGGTCGTGCACGCGACTGCCGAGCATGTACAGCAGGCAATTGTGCTGCGCCAGTTGTTCGAGCTGACGCGGCTCACCGTGGCGCGCCAGGTACGCCGGCGATGCGCAGAGCACGCGGCGATTGTCCGGAGCGATGGGCAGGGCCACCAGGCTCGAATCCTCGGGTTCGCCATAACGCAGGGCGATGTCCACCGGCTGGCGGAACAGGTCGGCGATGCGATCACCGAGCAGCAGGCGCACGGTCAGTTTCGGATGCTCGCGCTGAAACTCGTCGAGCCACGGCAACAGCAAGTTGCGCCCGAAATCCGAAGGCGCCGACAACTGCAGGATGCCGCTGACCTGATCCTGCGCGCTGGAGAGAAATCGCCGGCCTTCGTCCAGCGAACTCAACGCGGCCCGCGCGTATTCGAGGAAGCCTTCGCCCTCGGCGGTCAGACGCAGGCTGCGGGTCGAGCGCGCCAGCAAACGCACGCCCAGTTGCTGTTCGATGCGTTTGAGCGCGGCGCTGGCCACTGCCGCGGACATGTCCATCACCCGCGCCGCTGCCGACAGGCTGCCCAGATCCGCCGCGCGAACGAACAACTGTAAATCGTCGAAACGCAGCATTCTCAGCCTCGATTATCAAAAAAATATTGAAAGAGACTGCTCTTTTAGCCGGTTTTATCGCGCCGAGAAATAGCCAATGATGGGTTCAAGCAAATTTATCCCGCGACTGGAGCCGCACATGTCCCAAGCATTCACCGCCATCGCCACCCTGATCGCCAAACCCGGCCAGCAGGACACCCTCGAAAACGCCCTGCGCGAACTGGTTGAGCCGAGTCGCGCCGAAGTAGGCTGCAGCCAGTACGACCTGCATCGCGACCTGGCCGATCCGCTGACCTTTTATGTGATCGAACACTGGGCCAGCGAGGAAATCCTTTCGGCGCACAACGCCAGCGCGCATTTTCAGAACTTCCAGGCCGCCGCCGGCCACTGCATCGAACACTTCCAATTGAAACGTCTGGGCGCCATCGCCTGAGCCCTTCTTCTATTACCGTTACGGAGCAAGTCATGAAAGCCATCGCCTATTACGCCTCCCTGCCGATCAGCGACGAAAAATCCCTGCAAGACATCGAACTGCCGGAGCCGGTCGCCGGCCCGCGCGACCTGCTGGTGGAAGTCAAAGCCATCTCGGTCAACCCGGTCGACACCAAGGTGCGGCAGAACGTGGCGCCGGAAAACGGCGCAGCAAAAGTACTGGGCTGGGACGTCGCCGGTGTGGTCAAGGCCGTCGGCAGTGAAGTGACGCTGTTCAAGGCCGGCGACAAAGTGTTTTACGCCGGCTCCATCGCCCGTGCCGGTGGCAACAGCGAGCTGCACGTGGTCGATGAGCGCATTGTTGGCCACATGCCCAAATCCCTCGGTTTTGCCGAAGCCGCCGCGCTGCCGCTGACCGCGATCACCGCGTGGGAACTGCTGTTCGAACGCCTGCAGATCCGTGAGGGCAAGACCGATGAAGGTCAAAGCCTGCTGATCGTCGGCGCCGCTGGCGGCGTCGGTTCGATCCTAACCCAACTGGCCAGCCAGTTGACCGGCCTGAAGGTCATCGGCACCGCGTCCCGCGCACAGACTCGCGACTGGGTGACCGAGCTGGGCGCCGACCTGGTGATCGACCACAGCCAGCCGCTGAGCGAAGAACTGAAACGCGCCGGCATCGATCACGTGACCCACGTCGCCAGCCTGACCCAGACCGATCTGCACCTGGAGCAACTGGTCGAGGCGTTGGCCCCGCAAGGCAAACTCGCGCTGATCGACGATCCGAAGTCGCTGGACGTGAGCCAGCTCAAGCGCAAGAGCCTGTCGCTGCACTGGGAGTTCATGTACACCCGCTCGCTGTTCGAAACACCGGACATGATAGAGCAGCACAAGCTGCTCAACCGAGTGGCCGAGCTGATTGATGCGGGGACGTTGAAGACCACCGTCGGCGAGCATTTCGGCACGATCAACGCGGCGAACCTGCGCCGGGCGCATGAGCTGCTGGAAAGCGGCAAGGCCAAGGGCAAAATTGTTTTAGAAAGTTTCTGAAAACCCGGACGTCGTAATCAGCGCCAGTCCTTTCAAGGGCTGGCGCTATTTTTTGCCGTCAGTCAGATGCTTGATCGTTGTCACAAATCCGATCGTATTCAGGTCTACACTCGAAGCCTCTGCGATGCATCTTTTACACAAGGGAGGTCAGTAATGAAGATCCTGATAAAAGAAGTGGCAAAGTCCCAATGGCAGGTTCGCCTGGACCAGCACGCCGTGACCTTTCGCAGTGAAGCCGAGGCGCTCGCCTTCACCCGCACCCTCGAAGCGCGCCTGCACGCGCCCCATCGGATTCCCGACCCCGGACAGCAACGCGCCGTCGGCTGAGGCAGTCAGGCTTCGGCCTGTGCTTGCGCCAACGCCCGGGCATTCTGCAAATGCCGGGTGTACATCGCGACGCTCACCACCAGCAACCCGCACAGGCTGATGACCATCGCCATCGGCATGGCGCTGCCGTCGTGCAGAACGCCCACCAGCGAAGCCGCGCCGGAAGCCACGCTGAACTGCAGGCAGCCCATCAGTGCCGACGCACTACCGGCACGCGCACCCTGGCCATTCATTGCACACGCCGCTGCGTTGGGCAGGATGCAGCCGAGGCTGGCGATACACACGAACAACGGGATCAACAGCGGCCACAACGCTTCGGTGTGCAGCGAGCTGACCGCGAGCAAAGAAACCCCGGCCAACAGATACACCCACACCGCCCGTGCCAGCAGGAATGCCGGACCGCGCTTGGCCAACAGCCGTGCGTTGACCTGGGCCACCAGAATGAAACCCGCCGCATTGGTGCCGAACAGCCAGCCGAAATGCTCGGCCGGTACGCCGTAGAGCTTGATGAAGACGAACGGCGAACCGGCGATATAGGAAAACATCCCGGCGACCGCGATCCCACCGGTCAGGGCGTGCCCGAGAAACACCCGGTCGCCGAACAACCGGCCGTATTGGCGCAACGCACCGGACAGTGGTTGGCGCGGCACATGGGCCGGCAGACTTTCTGGCAGCCCCAACGCCACAGCCAGGCCGGCCAGTGCGCTGAAGCCCGTCAGTGCGAGGAAGATCGACTGCCAGCCCGTGGTGTTGACCAGCAGACCGCCGAGCAACGGCGCGAGAATCGGCGCCAACCCCATCACCAGCATCAGTTGCGAAAAGACTTTCGCCGAACCGACCGCATCGCACTTGTCACTGACCACCGCCCGGGAAATCACCATCCCCGCGCAGCCGCCCAGCGCCTGAACGAAACGCGCGCCGATCAGCCATTCCAGATTCGGTGCATAAGCACAGGCCAGCGAGGCCAGGGTGAACAGGCCGACACCGACCAACAGCGGCAGGCGCCGCCCAAACCGGTCGGCCACCGGGCCATACAGCAGCTGCCCGATCGACAGACCGGCGAAATAGGCCGCCAGGGTCAGTTGCACATGCTTTTCATCAGTGCCAAAGGCCAGCGCCATCGACGGGAACGCCGGCAAATAGAAGTCGATCGCCAGCGGACCGAAGGCGCTCAGGGCACCGAGAATCAGAATGGTACGGAAGTTCATCAGGCATCCAGGTGGGATAGAAGTCGGCAGCCCGACAGTCTAGCCGCGCTGAGACACCTTGAACATTCCGATAGCTCGCTAACTATTAGAAATCAGATGACCTACACCTGAAATCTGCTCCCGCTGGACTGCGCAGCAGGCCCAGTGTTTTTCAATTGAAAAAAGGGCCGCTTCGCGCCCCGGCGGCAGCAAGCTCCCTCGCCACAGGGGTCTATCGTTAACCGGCCAATTTCACCGGGTAGCCCTCATCCTTGATGACCTCGATCACCTGCTCCGCGCTGAGCGAACTCTCGACGCCGACTACTTTGGCCGCCAGATCGACTCGCACGCTGGCCGCCGGATCCTTCGCCTGCACGGCGTTGGTGATGGCTTTGACACAGTGGCCGCAGGACATGCCTTGAACGTTGAACACTTGCATGGATGGACTCCTTTGAGTGAGGTTGCCCGCAGTGTCGAGCTTGCCACCATGGCAAGGTCAAGTTCTGCAGAAAACTGCCGGGCTGGCAATCGGCGTCGCGCTCAGCCAAGCTGCGTGCATCAATGACTCAAATTCAGGAGATTCAGCCATGCGCTGGTCAGCTTTCAGCCTGTTTGGCTTGCTCAGCCTCTTTGCCGCCCTGCCCCAGGCCAACGCGACCGGTGAGGACTACGCCGTTCTGATCATCTCGCGCGAGCGTCTGGAAGTGCCGACTCCCTGCGAGATTGGCGTGTACGTCAATGATGAACTGGCAGCGCGCCTGCTTCAGGAACAGACCACTTCGTTCAACCTGCCCCACGGGACGATTTCCATCCGTCTGAAACAATTGCCTGGCCAAGTGCCGGGTTGCCAGGCAGGCATGCTCGCGCCGCCGGCGCAGGAGATCTCGCTCAAGGCCGGCGATGTGCTCAAGTACCGGATCGCGGCAAATGCCAAAGGCTTGTACCTGCGACCTGCCGCCCTCGAATACTAAGCAAAACTCCAAATGTGGGAGCGGGCTTGCTCGCGAATGCGCTGTGTCATTCAGCGATGATGTTGACTGACACACCGCATTCGCGAGCAAGCCCGCTCCCACACTGTTTTTGTAGTGAGTCAAATATTGGCGCTTGACCTTGCCCGCGTGGCAAGGTTGATCCTTGTAGGCATCTTCTACAGGGAGTAAGACCGATGTCCGATTCCATCACTTTCGATCTGCCGATTGCCGGCATGACCTGCGCCAGTTGCGCCGGGCGTGTCGAGCGGGCGTTGCGCAAAGTCAGCGGCGCCAGTGCCGTCAGCGTCAATCTCGCCACCGAACAGGCCCGCGTCCAGGCGCCTGGTGACAGCTTGCCGTCGTTGATGGCGGCGGTTGAACGCGCCGGTTACAGCGTGCCGCAGCAGACGGTGGAGTTGAGCATCGACGGCATGACCTGCGCCTCGTGCGTCGGTCGCGTCGAGCGCGCCCTGAACAAAGTCCCCGGGGTGAAGAGCGTCAGCGTCAACCTCGCCAACGAACGCGCACACCTCGAATGGCTCGGTCAGGTCGACATTCAGTCGCTGCTCGATGCTGTAAGCAAGGCCGGTTACTCGGCCAGCGTCTGGCAAGCCGAACACCCCGCCACCGATAACCAGCAACAGCGCCTGCAACATGAACGCTGGGCGCTGATCTGCGCGATCGTCCTGGCGTTGCCGCTGGTGTTGCCGATGCTGCTGCAACCGTTCGGCACTCACTGGATGCTTCCGGCCTGGGCGCAATTCGCCCTCGCCACCCCGGTGCAATTCATTTTCGGTGCACGTTTCTACGTGGCCGCGTGGAAAGCCGTGCGCGCCGGCGCCGGTAACATGGACTTGCTGGTGGCCCTCGGCACCAGCGCCGGTTATGGCTTGAGCCTGTACGAATGGGCCACCGCCGCCGGGCGCATGCCGCATCTGTATTTCGAAGCCTCGGCGGTGGTGATCGCCCTGGTGCTCCTCGGCAAATACCTGGAAAGCCGCGCCAAACGCCAGACCGCCAGCGCCATCCGCGCCCTCGAAGCCTTGCGTCCGGAACGGGCGATTCAGGTCATTGACGGTCGCGAGCAAGACGTGGCGATCAGCGCTCTGCGCCTGAATGATCAGGTGCTGGTCAAACCCGGCGAACGCTTCCCGGTCGACGGCGAAGTGCTCGAAGGTCAGAGCCACGCGGACGAAGCGCTAATCAGCGGCGAAAGCCTGCCGGTGCCAAAACAGCCGGGCGACAAAGTCACCGGCGGCGCGATCAACGGTGAAGGTCGCTTGCTGGTGCGCACCACCGCCCTCGGCGCGGAAAGCGTGCTGGCGCGGATCATCCGTCTGGTAGAGGACGCTCAGGCGGCGAAAGCGCCGATCCAAAAACTGGTGGATAAAGTCAGCCAGGTGTTTGTGCCCAGCGTGTTGCTGATCGCGTTGGCGACACTGATTGGCTGGTGGCTGTACGGCGCGCCTATGGAAACAGCATTGATCAACGCGGTCGCTGTGCTGGTGATTGCCTGTCCATGTGCCCTCGGCCTCGCCACGCCGACGGCGATCATGGCCGGCACGGGTGTGGCTGCGCGTCACGGCATTCTGATCAAGGACGCCGAAGCGCTGGAACGTGCCCATGCAGTCGACAACGTGGTCTTCGACAAGACCGGCACGCTGACTTCCGGCACCCCGCGTATCGCCCATTTCAGTGCGCTGGATGGCGATGAAAAAACTCTGCTGACACTGGCCGGCGCCCTGCAACGCGGCAGCGAGCATCCGCTGGCTAAAGCCGTGTTGGACGCGGCCGCCGAGCGTGACCTGAGCGTGCCGGATGTCAGCGACAGCCAGGCCCTGACCGGGCGCGGTATCGCTGGCACGCTTGATGGTCGGCGCCTGGCGCTGGGCAATCGGCGCTTGCTGGAAGAAAGTGGCCTGAGCGCCGGCCACCTCGCCGAGTCCGCCAAGGCCTGGGAAAGCCAAGGCCGGACCTTGTCGTGGCTGATCGAGCAAAGCCCGGAACCGCAAGTGCTCGGTTTGTTCGCCTTCGGCGACACGCTCAAGCCCGGCGCACTGCAAGCCGTGCAGCAACTGGCCGCCCGCGGTATTCACAGCCATCTGCTGACCGGTGACAACCGTGGCAGTGCGCGCGTGGTGGCCGAGGCGCTGGGCATTGAAAACGTTCATGCCGAAGTGCTCCCCGCCGACAAAGCCGCGACCGTCGCCGAACTGAAGCAAACCGGGGTGGTGGCGATGGTCGGCGACGGCATCAACGACGCCCCGGCACTGGCTGCTGCCGACATCGGCATCGCCATGGGCGGCGGCACCGACGTAGCGATGCACGCCGCCGGCATCACTCTGATGCGCGGCGATCCACGGCTGGTGCCGGCAGCGCTGGAGATCAGCCGCAAGACTTACGCGAAGATCCGCCAGAACCTGTTCTGGGCCTTCGTCTACAACCTGATCGGCATTCCGCTGGCAGCGCTCGGCTTCCTCAATCCGGTGCTGGCCGGTGCGGCGATGGCGCTGTCGAGCGTCAGCGTGGTGAGCAATGCGCTACTGTTGAAAACCTGGAAACCGAAGGATCTGGAGGAGCACCGATGAACATCGGCCAAGCGGCCCGGCACAGTGGCCTGAGCGCGAAGATGATCCGCTATTACGAGTCGATCGGCCTGCTCAAGGCTGCCCATCGCACCGACAGCGGCTACCGGGTCTACAGCGACGATGACCTGCACACCCTGGCGTTCATCAAGCGTTCGCGGGACCTGGGATTTTCTCTGGAAGAAGTCGGCAAGCTGCTGACCCTGTGGCAGGATCGCCAGCGTGCCAGTGCCGATGTGAAAGCGCTGGCGCGTCAGCACATCGACGAGCTGAACCGGAAGATCCGTGAACTCGGCGAGCTGCGCGACACCCTGCAGGATCTGGTCGAGCACTGTAATGGCGACCATCGCCCCGATTGCCCGATCCTCAAGGAACTGGCGTCGGGCTGCTGCGCGCAACCCGCCCGCGCCTGAGCGCCAGCAGCTTCACGGTCAACAGCGTACCGAGCGGGATGCCGTGGAACAGCATGACCACGGCACCCGGCGTCCACCATTCGTAAAACGGCGCGGCAATCAGCATGCCGACGCCGAATCCGGTCATTTGCAGCAAGGTCAGGAAACTGAAAATCGGCAGCCGCAAATGCTCCGGTTCACGTTGCAGGCGCGACATCAGGCCGACTTCAGAAATACCGTCACCCAGCCCCGCCGGCAGCGAAAACAGCAGCAGGCCGTAAAGGCTGTGCTGCTGGAACATCAGGATAAAACCGCAAGACATCAACGCCACGCCGAAGAAATACCGTCGCTCCAGATCACGGTTATCCGTGCCTTTGAGGCGACTGGCAATCCGTGCCCCGAGCAGTTTGCCGCTGGCCCACACCGCCAGCATCAGGCCTAGCGTGGTGCTGGCCGAATCGGGTGTCAGCAGTTTGGAGAGGATCGGGAATCCGACGTTATGCGCGGCACTGCCCAAGGTGTCGGCCATGGTCACGGCGAGCATCGCCGCAACCACCGGAGCAGTGCGCAGGCCTTGTTTCAGGGCTGACCATTCGCCGCGTTCGCTGGTCGATTGTTCGCTGACTTCCGCAGCGGCGAAGCGCAACGGCGCAATCAACAGCGCCGCCAGCACATAGGTCAGTGCGTTGAGCGCGAAGACCGTTTCGAAACCGAAGGCTGCCACCAGCAAACCGGACACCAGGCTGCCGCCGACCATCGCCGCCGACGACGCCGAGGTGATCCAGGCATTGGTTTTCAGTAGCAGCGCCGGCTCGATCAACCTCGGCAACTGGCTGTTGAGACCGATGGCGAACATCGAGTTGCCAAAACCCAGGCCGAAGGCGATCACCGGTAACAGCAACGCCTGCTGGCTCAGCGGCAGGATCAACAGCAGGCCAAGCAACGCCGCGCGCAGCAGATCGAAAGCGATCAACGGCACCCGGCCATTCCAGCGCCGATAGAAGCGCGTACCGATCAGACTGGCAAAAATCCCCCCGCCAACCCGGCTGGCGAGAAAGATCCCGACGCTCATGGCGCTGTTGCTCAGCAGGTAGACATAGGTCGCCAGCGCGACCATGTTGAGGAAGGCGCCGAAGTCGGAGATCAGCCGGGCGCTGATGATGAGGCGGGCGTTCACATTCAATCCTTGAGTGTGCGAGGGGCGACAAGATTCCCACACACATTCCAGGAACACCACACATCCCTGTGGGAGCGAGCCTGCTCGCGAAAGCGGTATGTCAGTCAACAGGGATGGTGACTGGTAAGGCCCCTTCGCGAGCAGGCTCGCTCCCACAGGGAATTTGGGGTGGTCTCCGGAAAAACACAGGGCACAAAAAACCCGGCCGAAGCCGGGTTTCTGTTCATGCGCTTACTGCATCCACGGTGGCGGAGGCGGTTCGTCGGACTTGCCTTTGGGCTCGTCATCCGCCGCACGGATCGCCTGCTTGCGCTCTTCGTCGAGCCGCGCCGCTTCGATCTCGCGCAACACACCGCCAACGTCGGCCAGATCTTCCGGATCATCGAACTCACCGGTCAGCACGCTGTTGGGGTGCAAGGTGCCGGCTTCGTACAGCGCCCACATTTCTTTCGCGTAGCGGGTCTGCTTCAGCTCCGGGGCAAAGCGCCCGAAGTACGACGCCATGTTGCCCACATCGCGCTCGAGCATGCTGAACGCGTGGTTGTTGCCAGCGGCATCCACCGCCTGCGGCAGGTCGATGATCACCGGGCCGGTCGGGGTCAGCAGCACGTTGAACTCCGAGAGGTCACCGTGCACCAGACCGGTACACAACATCAGCACGATCTGCGAGATCAGGAACGCGTGATATTCGCGGGCCTGATCCGGCTCCAGCACCACGTCGTTCAGACGCGGCGCGGCATCGCCATATTCGTCGGCCACCAGTTCCATCAGCAGCACGCCATCGAGAAAATCATACGGCTTGGGCACTCGCACGCCGGCACCGGCCAAACGGAACAGCGCCGCGACTTCGGCGTTCTGCCAGGCGTCTTCGGTCTCCTTGCGACCGAATTTCGAACCCTTGGCCATCGCTCGGGCCTGCCGGCTGTTACGCACCTTGCGACCTTCCTGATACTCGGCTGCCTGGCGGAAACTGCGTTTGTTCGCCTCCTTGTAAACCTTCGCGCAACGTAACTGGTTACCGCAGCGCACCACATAAACAGCTGCTTCTTTACCACTCATGAGTGGGCGCAGCACTTCGTCGACCAGACCGTCTTCGATCAGGGGTTCAATGCGTTTTGGAGTCTTCATCAGCTTTTATTGTGGGTCCTTTATTACCAAACACGCGAATGTCACTCGTTATACGGCAATCCTCGCGCTACGGGGAGGGGTTGCCGACCTGTGAACCCTGTGGATGCACACACTGTGCCGAAATAATCGAGGTTTGCCGATCATAGCTGAGCCTGTTTGAAATGTTGGCAATCAGCGTCGAGGGCATTTGCGACAGAATCTGACATCGCATGCATTTCCCTCCTGTGGGAGCGGGCTTGCTCGCGAAGGCGGTGTGTCAGCCACAATTACTACGACTGACACGGCCCCTTCGCGAGCAAGCCCGCTCCCACAGGGGATTGCGCTCAACGTTCGATGATCGCGGTGACACCCTGGCCGCCCGCCGCGCAGATCGAGATCAGCCCCCTGCCCTTGCCGGCCGCATCCAGCAGTTTTGCCAGGTTGGCGACAATCCGCCCTCCGGTCGCGGCAAACGGATGCCCCGCCGCCAGCGAGCTGCCTTTCACATTCAGCCGACTGCGGTCGATCGAACCCAGCGGTGCGTCCAGCCCCAAACGCGTCTTGCAGTATTCGGGGTCTTCCCAGGCCTTGAGCGTGCACAGCACCTGCGCGGCAAACGCTTCGTGAATTTCGTAGTAATCGAAGTCTTGCAGGGTCAACCCATTACGCGCCAGCAGGCGCGGCACTGCATACACCGGCGCCATCAACAGGCCTTCGGCGCCGTTGACGAAATCCACCGCCGCCGCTTCGCCATCGCGCAGGTAGGCGAGGATCGGCAGACCACGTTCTTTTGCCCATTCCTCGCTGCCCAGCAGCACCACCGAGGCGCCGTCGGTGAGTGGTGTGGAGTTGCCCGCTGTCAGCGTGCCTTTGGCGCTTTTTTCGAAAGCGGGTTTGAGCGTGGCGAGTTTTTCCAGGGTCAGGTCCGGACGCAGGTTGTTGTCGCGGGTCAGGCCGAGGAAAGGCGTCATCAGATCGTTGTGCCAGCCTTCACTGTAGGACGCGGCGAGTTTGTGATGGCTTTCGAGGGCCAGTTGATCCTGCTCCTCACGGGGGATGTTCCAGGTCTGCGCCATCAGTTCGCAGTGCTGGCCCATCGACAGACCGGTACGCGGTTCGCCGTTACGCGGGAATTCCGGGATCAGGTGCCGCGGACGCAGTTGCAGAAAGGTTTTCAGCTTGTCGCCGGTGGTCTTGGCGCGGTTGGCCTGCAGAAGGATTTTGCGCAAGCCTTCGCTGACGCTGATCGGCGCGTCCGAGGTGGTGTCGACGCCACCGGCAATGCCGCAGTCAATCTGGCCGAGGGCGATTTTGTTGGCCACCAGCAGCGCCGCCTCCAGCCCGGTGCCGCAGGCTTGCTGGATGTCATAGGCCGGGGTGGCCGGCGACAGCCGCGAGCCGAGCACGCACTCGCGGGTCAGGTTCATATCCCGTGACAATTTAAGCACCGCACCCGCCACCACTTCGCCGATGCGCAGGCCGTGCAGGTTGTAGCGTTCGATCAGGCCTTCCAGGGCAGCAGTGAGCATCACCTGATAGCTGGCAGTGGCGTACGGCCCGTTGGAACGGGCGAAAGGAATACGGTTACCACCGATGATGGCGATGCGGCGCAGCTGACTCATGAAAAGCTCCTTGTTGATCCGAATTCATGGAAATCCCTGTGGGAGCTGGCTTGCCAGCGATAGGGCCGGCACCTCCAGCATTTCCAGTGGCTGACACTCCGCCATCGCTGGCAAGCCAGCTCCCACAGGGACGGTGGTCTACTCTGCTGTTCTAGCGTAGGCCTTATTGCGTGGATCGAACGATTGATTGCCGTTGGTAGTCCACACTTTGAACCCCAACTTTTGGAGAGCGTTCCATGTCTGACCGCTATATCGACTTCGCCAACTCATCCATCGGCCACCGTCTGGTCGGGGCTTTGGGCCTGCCGTCGCCGGTGCGGCTGGAACGCTGGCAGGCCGGACGCCTGCGGCCGGTGGACGGCGCGCTGCTGATCGGTGGCGGGCCGCTGGCCGAGCGGGTCAATGCGTTCGCCAACCGCCTGACCGATGCGATCTACAGCTACGGCACTGAGCCGTCGCTGGCCACCGCGTGGATTCCCGGGCACGGGCCGAAACTCAAGGCCGTGGTGTTCGACGCCAGCGACCTGCAGCACACCGACCAGCTCAAACAGCTGCGCGAGTTCTTCCAGCCATTGATGAAAAACCTCGACAGCAGCGCGCACCTGGTGATCCTGGGCCGCGCCCCGGAAACCCTGCGCGATCCGTTTGCGTCCAGTGCACAGCGAGCGCTCGAAGGCTTTTCGCGTTCGCTGGCCAAGGAGCTGCGCAGCGGCGGCACGCTGCAACTGATCTATGTCGGTGACGGCGCTGAAGATCAGCTTGAGGGGCCGCTGCGATTTTTCCTGTCGCCGAAAAGTGCCTTTGTCTCCGGGCAAGTGATTCGCCTGAGCCCGTGCGCCACGCCGGTCACCGATTGGACCCGGCCATTGGCCGGACGCAAGGCGCTGGTCACCGGCGCGGCACGCGGGATCGGCGCCTCGATTGCCGAGACCCTCGCCCGCGATGGCGCCGAGGTGATTCTGCTCGACGTCCCCCCGGCCAAGACTGATCTGGAAGCCCTCGCCGCACGTCTTGGCGGCCGGGCGATCACCCTTGATATCTGCGCCGAAGATGCCGCCGCGCACCTGATCGAACAACTGCCGGACGGCCTCGACATTCTGGTGCACAACGCCGGGATCACCCGCGACAAGACCCTGGCCAACATGACCCCGGAATTCTGGGACGCGGTGCTGGCGGTCAACCTCAATGCCCCGCAAGTGCTGACCAAGGCGCTGCTCGACAGCGGCACCCTGCACGACAATGCGCGGGTGATTCTGCTGGCCTCGATCAGCGGCATCGCCGGCAATCGTGGACAGACCAACTACGCCGCGAGCAAGGCCGGGCTGATCGGCCTGGCTCAGGCCTGGGCGCCAACGCTGCACGAACGCGGCATCAGCATCAACGCTGTGGCCCCGGGCTTCATCGAAACCCAGATGACCGCGCACATCCCGTTCGGCCTGCGTGAGGCCGGACGGCGCATGAGTTCGCTGGGCCAGGGCGGCTTGCCGCAAGACGTCGCCGAAGCCGTCGCGTGGCTGGCGCAACCGGGCACCGGCGCATTTACCGGCCAGGCGCTGCGGGTCTGTGGCCAAAGTGTTCTGGGGGCATAGGCATGAGCATTGAATGGCACACCCTCGACCGTGAACCGAGCCTGCCCGGCCTGTACGCGCGTGCCGCGACACGGCGCAAGATCACTGGCACCCGACTGCCCTACAGCGGTTTGCGCTGCTGGGTCGATGTCGACCCGCAAAAACTGGCGGCCTATCGCAAGGTCTGCGGCTTTACCGATGACGGCCTGCTGCCGCCGACTTATCCACACATCCTCGCGTTCGCCCTGCAGATGCAATTGCTCACGGCGAAGGAGTTTCCGTTCCCGTTGCTGGGGCTGATTCACCTGAGCAACCGCATTCGCGTGTTGCGGCCGATGGGCGGGATCAGTCGCGCGCAAGTCAGCGTCCGCGTGCATAACCTGCAGCCGCATCCCAAAGGCGCGACCTTCGAGGTGTTGACCAGCCTCGATGATCAACTCGGGCCGCTGTGGGAAGCCGAAAGCCAGATGCTCTGTCGCGGAGTGAAACTCGACGGCGAAACTGTCGAGCAACACTGGGAACCGTCCCAAGTGTTGACGCAAGTGGCGCAATGGAAAGCCCCCGCCGATATCGGTCGGCAGTACGCCAAAGTGTCGGGCGACTACAACCCGATTCACCTGAGCGCTGCCAGCGCCAAACTGTTCGGTTTCCCCACGGCGATTGCTCACGGGTTGTGGAACAAGGCGCGAACCCTCGCCGCACTGTCGGATCATCTACCCAAAGCCAACCTTGAAATCGCCGTGCACTTTCGCAAACCGGTGCGCTTGCCCAGTGAGGTTTCATTGCTGGCGAGTGCGCCGGGGTCCAGCGGCGAGTTGCGCCTGATCGGCAACGGCGATCTGGAACACATGGTCGGTCAGTGGCAACCGGTTGCCTGAGTATCCGCCCGGGCGAGCCTGTAAATTGTGTATATATCACTTAAGTTTTTCCACGTTTGGCGCCGCACTCTGAAAAACTCCAGGCCTTGATTTTCAAGGCCTTTTTTTATGCGTCTATATCCTGGGTATTAGTCCTTAGGCACGGCGCGGCGCCTTATATATAAAGGCGTTAATACCAACTTGAGAATGGTGGAAAAGCACCGCGCGATCGAGATTGGCACCACGGACGAGGCATCACCGGCGACAGATCGGTGAGCCATCGAAAACGACGAATGTTGTTACAGGTGCAAGGAATCTCAATCATGAAAACTCAAGTGTGGTGCAAATCGGCAACAGCTCTGGCATTGATCCTCTCCCTTGGCCTCGCTGGCTGCAGCAGCGGCGGTGGCGGCCATCACAGCAGCTCCGGCAGCTCTTCGCCAGACAGCGCGACGTCGGGCACTGGCGGCACTGGTGGCACAGGCGGTAGCAGTGGCACTGGCGGTACTGGCGGCACCGATACCGCTGGCACAGGTGGTACCGGTGGCACTGGCGGTACCGGCACGACCAACCCGACCAATCCGACGAACCCGACCAATCCTACCAATCCGACAGACCCTACGGATCCAACCAACCCGACCAACCCGACTACCACCCCGCTAGTGACCACCACCCTGGTGCAGGATGTCGGCAACACCGTCGCGGGCGTCGGCAGTGGTGTCGGTCAGGTCGGCGACTCCTTGAGCACCGTTCCAGTAGTGGGCGGCGTGGTGCAAAGCGCAGTAAAAACCACAGGCAATGTGGTCACTACCCTGGGTGATGGCGTGGCCAACGGCATCGGCAAACTGGGCACGGTCGACAATGGCCTGGGCGTCACGGCGTCCTCGGTCGGCGGCGTGGTTTCAGATGTCGGTACCGGCGTCTCGGATCTGAGCAGCAAACTGGCGACCGCCACCGGCAGCGTTCCGGTTGTCGGCGGCGTGGTCACCAAAGTCGCTCCGGTGCTCGACGGCGTCGGTGAAAAAGTCACCATGCTCGGCGACACCCTGAGTCTGGCCACTACCACTGGCCCACTGGGCTCGGTGACTAAAAGTGTCGGCAACGGTCTGGTACCAGTGATTGCCATGGTTGAAAGCACCACCGACAAAGTCGGCGATGCAACCGGCCTCGGCGCTCCGCTCAATGGTGTCCTCGGCCAGGTCGGTGGCGCCGTCAAAGGCGTGGGTGGTCAAGTCACCGGTGCTGGCAGCGGCAACGCGTTGACCAACACCGTCGGCGGCGCCTTGACCAATGTCGGCACTGCCGTCGGCAAAGCCGGCGGGCTGGTGGATAACGGCACCAGCAGCGGTGGCGGATTGGGCGGTGGTCTCGGCGGCGGTCTGGGCGGTACCGGCTTGCTGCAAACGGTTGGCGGCGCCGTGGTCAACGTCGGTGCCGGTCTGAACGCCGGCAGCACCAACGGCGTGGTCAGCGCCGGCGGCGTCACGGCTGGCGGACTGGGCAACACCATCGCTTCGCTCAACACCGTACTCGGCGGCTCGGGCACTCCGATCACCGCCACCACCTCGCCACTGGCCACCGCCGGCGCTACCGTCGGCGCAGGGCTGAACCCAGTCACCAGTGCGGTCACCAGCGTCACTCAACAAGTCGGCGCCGCGACAGGTCTGGGCACGCCGGTCGCCGGTCTCACCGGCCAGGTCGGCGGAGCGGTCAGCACGATCGGCAACACCATTGCCGCCACCAACAACCCGGTCACCACCGCCGTGGGTGGTGTGGTCAGCAACGTCGGCGCCACCGTCGGTGCGGTCGGCGGACTGGTCAACGGCGGCACCGCCACTGGAGGCACCGCAACCGGAGGTCTGGGTGGCGTGCTCGGTGGTCTGACCGGCGCTCTTGGAGGCAACAAACGCTAAATTGCACCTGGCCGATTCGACGGCCTCACCTACAGCGCCTACGCTTGGTTGAGGGCGGAAGATTCCCACGAGTCTTCCGCTTTTTTCTTAGGAAAAATTCAGCCCAGCGCTGTGATCTGACCATGGAGTGTCCTATGCGCGTAATGGCATCCCTGCTGTTCCTCAGTCTCAGTTCCGCCGCCCTCGCCGACACCCTGCCCAGCTTTCTCAACAGCAACGAAACCACGCGTAACCTGCCCGTGCCGAACCTGCCGGCAGATGCTTATCGCCCCGCCGCCACGCCCCTGCAAGTACCCGACCCCGGCGCGGCCACGGCGCAGCCGCTGTTGATGGAGACCAAAGTCAATCTGAAAACCGTGCAGATCGAAGGCGGCACGATCTACCCGCTCAACGAACTGGCCGAAGTCTACAAACCCCTGATCGGCCATCAGACCAGCCTCGCCGACCTGATCGAAGCCACACGCGACATCACCCGGCGCTACCAGAAGGACGGCTATCTGCTGTCCTACGCCTTCCTGCCGCAACAGCGTTTCGACGACGGCGTAGCGCGGGTGGTGCTGGTCGAAGGTTATGTGCGCGATGTGCAGGTGCAGGGCGATGTCGGCCGGGTCAAAGGTCTGCTCGACGAACTGGCAGCCAAAATCCAGGCCGAACGCCCGCTGACCCGCAAGACCTTCGAACGCTACACCACCCTGATGACCCGCATCCCCGGCGTGACCATCCAGGCGCAAGTGCCGCCGCCCGGCACCACCGACGGCGCAACAACACTGGTGGCCCAGGCCAGCCGCAAACCGTTCACCAGCACCATGAGCACCACCGAAGATAACCGCAACGGCACGCAGGCATTGCTGGGGGTCAGCAGTAACTCGCAGACCGCCATGGGCGAGCAATTGACCCTCAGCGGGCTGTTTCCGCCGGGCGACGATCACGAACATTACTACCGCCTAGACTACAACCAGTTCCTCAATAGCGAAGGTACGCAACTGAGCCTGTTTGCCTCGCGCTACCGGGCCGATCCGGGCACCAATGTGCTCACCAGCGATGGCTTCGAACTCAAACCGCACAAGGAAGACAATCGTTACTCCATCGGTGTCAGCCACCCGTTCATTGCCGCCTCCAACGAACTGCTTAACGCGGGAGCGCGGCTCTATGCAGTGGATGACAAAAACCGCTACGACGTGGTCGGCTATCCGCTCAGCATCGAAGAGCGCACCAACGTGCGTGCCCTCGCATTCGAAGGCGACTGGCGCAAGAGCGATGCCCGGCAACTGCGGATTCTCAGTGGTGGCGTGTATCAGGGTCTGGACAGCATGGGCGCGCATTCCAACAACCCGGCGCTGGACCTGAACTTCCTGCGCCTGCGCCTCTCCGGGGTGCAAAGCGACAAGTTCTTCGACAACTGGCAAGGCGTGCTGTCGGCCGCGCTGTACTGGAGTGATGACACCCTGCCTGACAGCGAACGCGCGGTGTTCGGCGGGCAGAATTTCGGCCGTGGCTACCCGGACGATCAGGCATCGGGCGACAAGGGCTGGGGTGCGGCTTACGAGATCAACTACAGTTTCAATCGCGACGGCAACTGGGTGCGCATCCTGCAGCCATACGTGGTGCTGGACCGTTCGAAAACCTGGTTCAACAAGCTGGCGGTGCAGAGCAATGACCTGTCATCGGCAGCAGTAGGCCTGCGTTTTGGCGATGCCAAGTACTACAACATTGCGTTGGAGGCCGCCAAACCGATGTCCGATGAAGCGCTGGACACGTTCAATCGTCGGGCGCGTTACAGCATCAGTTTCAGCTATCAACTGTAGGGTGTCAGATCAATCAACTGAGCAGGCAGACCGCTTGCTCTCACATTGCAGCGCACATCCCTGTGGGAGCGGGCTTGCTCGCGAAAGCGGTGGATCAGTCAGCATTTTTGCCGACTGACACTACACCTTCGCGAGCAGGCTCGCTCCCACAGGTTTTACGCGATGTGGATCAGAACGCGTAACGCACCTTCGCAGTAAAGCTGTCGGCGTCGAAACCGCTGGAGGTCAGATAGTTGTAAGAGCCGCCGACGCTCCACGCGCCCATGCGGTAGTTGGCGCCCAGGCCCAGTTCATAGCTGTCACGCACCGGAGTGGTACCGCGGCTGACGGACGACTCGCCCCCCAGCACGAAGGCCGATGTGGTGCTGACCTTGTCACCGATGAAGTCATGCCAGGCCATCAGCTTCGCTTCCGGTTCCAGGCTGCCGCTGCCAACATCGAATGCCGCCGCCAGACGTGCACCGACGCCCATCTCACCGACTTCATAACGCTGACTGCCGACATTCAGCGACGCCGAGCTGCCCTTCTCGCGATACGCGTCCATGCCGACATTGGCATAGCGCGCGCCAACCTGTGGTTCCAGCACCACATCAGGCATCAGCCGCAGGCTGTACCCGGCCAGTGCGCTCACGCCGAATACATCACTGTCGTAATCAGCCTTGGCCTGAGTGCCAGCGATATAACGTTTGGATTCGTTATCGTTCCAGCCGTACATCAGCGACGAGTCGACGAACCAGTTGTCATGCACCCAGTTGCTGTACAGCGTCAGCGCATGCCCAGTGACCTTGGTCTTGTTGCCGAGGTCGGATTTCACATCGGTATCGAGGTAGCTGTAGGCCAGACCGAGCGTGGTATCGGCATTCAACTGACCATCGGCACCGACCGCGATCCCGTGGCTGTCGGCGTCATAACCGGCGACACCGCGACGCTCGTCCTGATTGGCATCGCTGCTCAAGGCTTGCAGCCATACGCCTTTTTCCGGGGCGCCGGTGGCTGAGCGTGCACGACTGGAGCGATCATTGATCACGCCCGAGACCAGCGTCTGACTGTTGGTCGCCGCGTGCAGTACACCACGGCTGACATCCGGGCTGAGGGTTTCACTCAGGCGCGCCAGTTCGGCATCGGTGCCAGCGTTGGCGAATGCCTGGAACACCGGATCCTGTTCATCGAGGCGTGCCAGCAGTCCTGGCACATGCCCGACCGCCGTCGCCGCGTTATCACTACCGCCGACTGCCAGGGTGTTCTCGGCCAGCACCTCGCTCGACTTGGTCGTCACCACGCTGGTGATGTCGTTACCGACCACACCGAAACTCTTCACATCCAGCAGCGCGGAGGTCGAGGTCACGGTCAGGTTGTTGCCACCGACCAGATTCCCCGAGCTGATCAGGGTGTAACGCGTTCCACCGGGGCTCACGCGAAAATCACTGGAGCGCGCCAGCAGACGCAGTTGCGCGCCCGGGGCGATATCGGTGGTGCCGGTGACCTTCAGCACAGGCAGCGCCGGGTTGGTGTCATTGCCCAGGTACATCTCCAGCACCGAGTTCGACTCTTCCATATCGAAGTCGCCGATGAAGGTGGTGTGCGGCTTCATCAGGGTCAGCGTGCCCTCTTCGATAGTGACGTAGCCGGAGCGGATGGTCGAACCGTCGAAAGTCGCATCACCGTCGACCAGTACTCCAGACAGGCCGAGCAAGTCACCCTTCACCGCGCCGCCATAGAAATAAAAGTAGCTCGTGCCGTCATCGACCTGGATCGCCGCCTTGCCGCCCTCGATCAACCCGTTCATTTGATAGATGCCGAAAGGCAGGGCGCCACTGGCCTGGCCGCTGACATGCACACCGATGTCCTCGCCGGAGATGGTTCCGCCGTTCCACAGCCTGGTGGAGCCGGAACCCGCTGCGCCGCTGAACTTGACGCCCTCGAACACTACCGCCTCGGCATTGGCACCGGTCGCACGGATAGTCCCGGTGTTGTTGACCGACTGGCTCAGCGTCGCGCCATCGAGCAATACGCCCAATGCGTCGGTGCCGCTAGCGGTGATGGTGCCTCGGTTGCTGAGCCCGGTCATGCTGGTATGCACCAGCAACAGGCCACTGGCGGTCTGGCCGCTGACGTCGATGCTGCCACTGTTGACCAACGAATCGCCCAGCGTGCTGCCGAGATCGGAAATACCGCTGGAGGTGCCAGCGTCGGCCAGACCGTGAACTGAAATAGAGCCTTCGTTGAGCAGCGCGCCGGCGATTTTGGTCGGCACCACTCCAGCGGTCCCCAGACTGATCCCGGTGCCGAACCTGGCGCCGTCAATCCGGATATTGCCGGTGTTGCGCAGTTGATCCGCCGTGACTCCCGAGAGCTGTGCGCCGTAGGTCGTACTCACCTGGGAAACAGGAGCGATATTGCCGTTACCGCTCAGAGTGATCAGCCCCCAGTTCTGCAGGTTACTGGTCAGCGGGCCGCCACTCAGGTCATGGTTCAGGCTCGCGCCGGCGGCGACAGCCATAGAGGTGTGCAAAGCGGCGGCGGCGGAGATGGAGAGCGCCAGGACAGAGCGGCGCAGGCATACGATAGTCACGCGAGATTCCCTTCCAAAACATGAGAAACAGTTTCAGCAGGGTTCATTACATGATTCAGGCATCCCTACCGTCCCACCAAGTCGTCCTGGTTCGGGCGCGGGGAATGTACACGAGCCATCATTTTGACACCACACAAAAGTCAAATTGATGGCGTCAATTTTTCTGTTGATCGCGTCACGATCGAGACTCCGCCGGCCGGAATCGATGCTGCAGATTCCGCGCGGCCGACGATAAACGACGATGCAGGTTGATCTTAAGGCGTTCCCCCCCCCGATCCACTGTCGACCTTGCCGCCCTGGTCCTGGTCGAAAAACACTGGAATATCGTGCTGGTAACTTTTCAACCAGCGTTGCATGGCCAGCTCACGCTCGGCTGGGGTGACGGTTTGCAGTGTCGGCGAGGGCACCTTGTTCCGGGCCTGCAACTGCAACCAGCCTTCGGTTTCCTGTTGCTGGGCCGAGGCCGGCCCCGCGTTGATGGCGTGACTGGCCAGTGGCAAGGCCAACAGGCTGAAGCAGACAATCGCGGCTTTCATCGCAGCTCTCCTTACTTGAGCATGGCCGTGACAGCGGCCGAAGCCGGGGCCTTCGCCGGCACCTTGAGTCTTTCCGCGCGGCTCTGGGCTTCGCTGAATTGCGCAGGACTGAGGCCCAGACGACTGACCAGTTCACCGGCACGGGTCCAGTCATCCTGGTACAGCAACAGCGTCACCAGATTCAGCGCGGCCAGTTGATCGCTTTGCTTGAGTTCCATAGCCGTCAGGAATTCGAAGCGCGCGTCTTCGATACGTAGTTGATTGAGGTAGACCACGCCCAGGTCATTGCGGATTTTTTCGTCGGTTGGCGCCAACCGTGCGGCACGTTGCAGATGAGCCTGGGCCTGGCCGTAATCGGCCTTGGCCGCGGCCAGTTGCCCCAGACCGTGCTCGGCCTCGGCCGCCAGACAGGTGCCGAGCAAACCACGATAAAGCGGCTCGGCCTCGCTGCGCCCAAGCAAACGGTAAACCCGGGCTTTGCGCAAGCGCACATCGGCGAGGTTGTCCGGCAGGCTCTGCAGGTTGGCAAGGCTGGCGTGCAGCTTGCCGTCATTGGCCATGTCGTCGGCGAGGTTCAGGGACAATTGCTGCTCCGAATTCAATTTGCCGCAACTGGCGTTGCTGCTCAGCGCCTCCCAAGGGGTCTGTCCGGTATTGGCACAGCCACCGAGTAACACAAGGCATGCACCTGCAATCATTGCTTTCATCACGATCCCTCTAAGCACCCAAGGCCTTGGCCAGGGCGGTGAAGCCCGGGCCAGCCAGGACAATCAACAACGCCGGGAAGAGAAACAGCATCATCACGACGGACATTTTGGCGGACATTTTCGATATGTATTCCTGCAGCCGGGTGAGGCGCCGGTCGTCAAGCAATTGCTTGAGCGACAGCAACGATTTCATCGCGCCGCCGCCCTGATAGAGCAATTGCTGAAGGATCACGCAGGTGTCGGTGAACTCGTCCACCGCCAGCAGCTGGGTGGCCTTGTTCAGTTCTTCACCCAGTTCGAGACCCGAGTCGACCCGCACCAGGACCAGACGCAGCTCTTGCGTCAGCACGGGCAACAGCGCCTGGGCCTCGTGGCTCAACACCCGTAACGCCTGCTCCACCGCCATGCCCGACTCAAAGAGAATGCGCAGCAGCGGCAGGAACGTGATGATCTCGCTCGCCAGTCGTTTCTGCCGACGTGCCACCGCCATCACCAGCAGGCGTTTGGGCAGCAGGTAGCCGACGCCGAGGGCAAACAATGGCGCAATCCACTGTTTTTCCACGTGGGGGAAGAACACCCCTTGCAGCAACAGCACCAAGGCGAGCATTAACAGCGGAGAGCCGATCTGGCAGGCGGCGAACAGCGAACGTTGCCGCGCACTGCGCCAGCCGAGGCGGTTGAGCAGCGTCTGGGTTTCATTGTCAATCTTTACGCTGTGCTGGCCGACCTTGCTTTCGCCGAGCACTTGCAGGAGGTTGCCAAAACGATTCTCGCGAATCATCTCGCCATCGAGCCGACGACTGATCTGCCGGCTGCGCCGACGCTGCTCCAACAGATTGGCGATCAGCAGCACCGCGGCACCGAGCAAGAATAAAGCGCTGATTATCAGAGGCGTGGTCATAGGCTGCGCAACATCCGCCAAAGCAACAGGCTGCCGAGCACCTGCATGCCGAACGCCGCAGCGAGCATGTGCTGCCCGGACGGGTCGTGCCACATGGCGACCAGATACACTGGATTGGACAGCAGGAAATAACCCGCCATGGTGATCGGCAACAGTCCCAGTACCCACGCGGTTAGCCGGGTTTCGCCGGTCATGGCACGCAACTGGCGTGAGGCCTGGTCACGTTCGCGGATCATCTTGATCAGGTTTTCCAGCAGCTCGCTGGCGTTGCCGCCGTAGCGATGATTAACCTTGAGGCCAAGGGCGAACAGGCGAAACTCGTCCCGCTCGTAAAGCTCGGCCAGATCCGCCACCGCGTCAGGCAAACTGACCCCCAACTGCACGTTGCGCTGCACTCGACCCATGGCGTCTTTCAGAGGCGCTTCACTGGCCTCGATGCCACCGAGTACGGCATCTGCCAGGGTGCGTCCAGACTTGAGGCTGCGCACCGTGTGGTCGAGCAGTTGCGGCAATTGTTCGATCATGCGCCGCAATCGCCGTTGGTAACGCCAACTGACATACAGCCGCATGACTACCGGCGGCAACGCCATCAGTACCAGCAAACCCACCCACCCGGCGACGGCGAAGCCGATCAATGTTGCAAACGCCCACAACAGCAGCCACACGCCGAGTCGATCAGTCGGGCGCCCCAGACCGGCGCGCAAGAACGCACGCTCCAGGCCCGCCCAACGCGGTTCTTCGCCTGCCAGTTGCGGCTGCCCCTGACTCAGCCGCTCGAGCACGCGCTCCGAGCCACTCTGCCGCCAGCCGTTGTAAAACAGGCGCAACGACAGGCCGAGCAAAGCCAGGCAAATCACGATCAGCAATAGCGGCTTGAGCATGCCGTGCCCCTCAATGCGGATGCGCCGGGTCGCGGCGCAATTTGTCACCGGCCGGGTTCACCGCTTCACGCAGAAAACCGAATCCGGTGCGACGGTCGAGGCGAAACAGCGTGTTGGTGACATAGACGTCGTCGCGCACACCGACCACTTCCACTACTTCGCTGACGCAGCGGCGGCCGTCGGGCATGCGAGTCAGCTGAATAATCACGTCGAGGGCGGCGCAGATCATCTGGCGCAGGGTACGCTCGGCGATCGTGCGGCCGGTAAGGCCCACCAGTGTCTCCAGGCGCAGCAGCGCATCCTGCGCATTGTTGGCGTGCACGGTGCTCATCGAGCCGTCGTGACCGGTGTTCATCGCGGTCAGCACATCGACCACTTCCACCCCACGAATCTCGCCAAGGATGATCCGGTCGGGACGCATGCGCAGGGCGTTGCGGATCAGGTCGCTGGCCTTGACTTCGCCGTGGCCCTCGGCATTCGGCGGGCGGGTTTCCAGCCGTACGACATGCGGGTGGCCAAGTTGCAACTCAGCGACATCTTCGATGGTCACCAGACGTTCGTGGGGATTGATCAACTGACTGAGAATGTTCAGCAAGGTGGTTTTACCGGTGCCGGTACCGCCGCTGATGAGGATGTTGCAGCGCTTGCCTACCGCCTCTTCGATAAAGTCGAAAATCGCCTGGTCGATGGTTTGCATCGCCATCAGGTCGCTGCTCTTGAGCATGTCCTTGCGAAACTTTCGAATCGACAGGCACGGGCCGTCGAGGGCAATCGGTGGAATGATCGCGTTGACGCGGCTGCCATCGGGCAGCCGCGCATCGACCATCGGCGAGGACTCGTCGAGACGTCGCCCGAGCGGGGCGAGGATGCGTTGCATGACGCGCTCGACGTGATGTGCATCGATAAAACGCAGATCACTCATGTGCAACACACCGTCGCGCTCGATGAACACCCGGTACGGGCCGTTGACCAGAATTTCGGTCACCGCACTGTCGCGCAGCAGTACTTCGAGCGGGCCGAAACCGGTCAGCTCGTCGACGATTTCTTCAGCCAGCCGCTCCATTTCATATCGCGAAATCGCCAGGTGCAGGCGTGCGATATATTCGGCCACCTTGTCGATGACAAACTGCGAAAGCACCTGCCGCGAACCTTCCAGCAGGTTTTTTCCGGACTCCTCGATGGCGTCGATGATGTAGCGGTGCAGCACCAGTTTGAGACCGTCGTGATCGGTATTACCGGTAGAGTGGCGTTGCTGCCCGCCAAACAGTTGCTCCCCGTTCATGAGGTGCCCCGCAGGCGGTTGAACCAGTTGATTTTGGGTTTCGCCAAGCCTTCGGAGCGTTTGGCCAGACGCTCGCCGAGAGTGCGCAGGCTTTGACTGAGGGCTTCGCGCGGGGCGAGTTCAAACAGCGTGACGCCCTGGTTTTTCGCGTTCAGGCGCAGCTCCGGATTACACGCCAGCACGGCGATCACCTCCAGGCCAAACGTCTTGCCGAGCGTGTCGGAGTCTGGCGCGACGTTGCGCAGATAACGGTCGACCAACAAGCGCCCGTGGTCGAGTTTCATGCCTTTTTCCCGCCACAGATTGAGCACCGTAAGGTTGCGCCGGCAATCGAGGACGTTCTGGTCGGTGTACCACAACAGCTTGTCGCAATGGCTGACGAAGGTGCGCAAGGCTTCGCTGTCCGGCTGACCGGTGAGGTTGACCACAATGTGCTGGAAGTGTTGACGCAACGCACTGAGCAGCATGTACAACTCAGCGGCACTGGTGCGCTCGAGCGGCTCGTCGCCACTGGCATACGCCAGAATGCGCAGGCCCGCCTCGGCGCTGGTGAATGCGCTGTCGATCAGGGTCGCGTCAAGGCGCCGCAAGTGACGCAAGGCATCGCCGAAATGGAACGAACTCTCCAGCCCCAGCAACGCCAGACTATCACCGCGCGGCAAGCCAAGATCGAGCAACAGGGTTTGCTGACCGCTCTTCTGCACGACCAGCGCCATGTGGTTGGCGAGCAACGCACCGTCGGCGTTGCTTTGCACGCCGTAAAGCACGGTCAGGCCACCAAGCTGGGCATTCGGCGTCACCGCCGGCAGGCGTTTGCTCAGGCGTCGAACCAGCCCCGCAACCTCGCTGGAACGTGAACCATAGGCAACGAAATCCCGCGCACCGGCGCGCATCGCATTGAGCACCAGTTGATTATCCATGCCATCGCCCAGGGCCACGATGGCGAGCATCGGCTTGGCTTCCAGTACGCCTTCGATCAAGGCACTTTGCGCCACCAGATGATCGCGATCGAGACCGACGAACACCAGGCTGGCGAAGGTCACATCGACCAACGCGAGCAATTCGTCAAGACTGCCGCCGCCGGCGCTGACCACTTGGCCCAGCGGCGCCAGTGCGCCCTGCAACCATTCAAGATCGGTGTCGTTGCGGGTGATGGCCAGGAAGGTCTGGCTGAGGCTCTGACTCATTGCGATAGCCCACTGCGTTTATCGAAGTTGCCATTTTCCAGGAAGTACAGGCGGTACCAGTTCGGGTCGTAATTACGCAGTTTTTCCCCCGGCAGCGACGGCAACGGTGCATTCGCGGCCAGCGGCTGTACCAGGTGCGGGGTGACGATCATCAGCAGCTCGCGCTCCTGGCGGTTGACCGAGGAGTTGCGGAAAAACGCACCGAGCACCGGGATATCGCCCAACCCGGGAAACTTGTTCACTTCGGAGGCGTTGTTGGTGCTGATCAGGCCGCTGATGACAAAACTCTCGCCATCGGCCAGTGAAATGCTGGTATCGGTGCGGCGAATGGTGAACGCCGGCACCCTGGTGCCACCGATGGTAACGCCGTTGTTGTAGTCCAGCTCACTGACCTCCGGTGCGACCTTGAGGGCTATGCGATCGCGGCCAACGACGGTCGGGGTCAGTGTCAGGCGAATGCCGAATTCCTTGTATTCGATGGAATAGCTGTTGCTGTTGGCGCTGGGGACCGGGATCGGGATTTCACCGCCGGCCAGAAAGCTGGCGCTCTGTCCGCTCAGCGCCACCAGGCTCGGGCGGGCCAGAGTGTAGGCAAAACCGCTGCCCTCAAGCGCATTGACGATGCCGAGGAATTTACTGCTGCCGCCGCCCCAGACAATGTTGAACATGTCGTTGGCCAGCGGGATGCTCGGCACCGCGATGCGCGGGTCTAGATTACGCAACGGCACCACGCCTGGCGTGACGCCGGTGTTAGGCACCGTGCCCGGTGCGCCGAACAGGAAATTGTTCGAGCCCTTGCCGAAAATCTGCGTACCAGCCTCTTTCAATTTGGTACGGCTGACCTCGACGAAGCGGATGTCGGTCTGCACTTGTGACGGCAGTGTCGGATCTTCGCTGGCCGGCAATGCCACGGCTGTCATCGCCGCACTGGCCTTGCCCTGGACGAACACCATGCTTTGACGCGGTGCACTGGCGCAGGCACTCCAGATCATCAGGGTGGTTGCGCCGGGAGCGACACCGGTCACCAACACCCCTTGATCGCCGGTCACGCGCACGTCGGCGATTTTCGGGTCGCCCACCGCGACTCGGGTGATCGCCACCGGCGATTGCAGCGCCTGCTGCAAGCCCTCGCCGACTTCCAGCGTGGCCGGCAACTGGCCGAGTGCTGCGCAATTGCCAGTCGCGGCGACGGCACTGCCGCTGGCGGCAATACCCAGCAGCGGGGCCAGAAGCAAGCCGTTGAACAGGGGCGTAAAGCGTCTGCGCATGTAAAGGCGTCCTTGCTCTATTCAGGGAGTGGGTGGGGTGGTTTCGGCGCCGCGGATCACTTCGACGGTCGCTTTGCGCGGGGCCGGTGCACCGGCTACGGCCATGGGTCTGGGTGGCGTCGCCAGTGACAGCTGACTGAACTCCAGGAGTTCGCGACGCGGTGTATCAAGGCGCGTCGCAACATCGTTTTGGCCTGCCCAATACTTCGCCAATTGCTGCTCATCGGCACTGCGCACGGCCAGGCGCAACACACCAGCACCGGACGCCAGCATCAAGCGGCTGAGCATTGGCTCCGGCACCGCCAGCACCACACTGCGTGCGGCCATGCGTTGCTGTTCCTGCTTGAGGCGTTCGTCGTCGCTGCGGGCCGCGCCAGTTGGCTGGCCGTCGTTGGTCAGTCCTGTCTGGCTGCCGACCACCAGCACCCGGACCGCCGGGATTACCAGTTGCGCAGAAGGTTGTGGATTCACTTCGTCCTTGCGCAGAAACAGCAGCACGTCGACGTAATCGCCCGGCGCCAGTTGCCCGCCGACATTGATCACTTCATCAACGGCCACAGCCAGTGCACGCTCGCCGGGACGAATCATCCTCGACAGTTGACTGCCAGGTTCGAAGCTCTCGTCACTGAGCCAGGTGCCGGCACTCAACGGCCGCCACGGCGTGCGTCCGATGACCTGATCGACATTGCCGAGGCTACCGGCCGGTGCTGTTCGTACTTTCTCCACGGCGACATCGGCGGCGGTGATTTTCACGAAAGGGGCGATATCGCGTAGCAGCACGACGACTGGCTGGCGGCTCGGATCCTCCACCGCGGCGGGAGCGGCTGGCGCTGGTTCCACAGGAACGGCTACGGGGGTCGCGACCGGTTCAGCGGCGACAGGTTGCCGACCCAAAGTGAGTCCCCAATACCCGGCGATGATGGCCCCCACCAGAAACAATCCGGCCAGGCCCAAAGTGACGCGACTGTTCATGACGGCTCTCCCTTTCCCGCTGCGTGCTCTTCTTATGCAATGACCCGTACTTCCAACGAGATAACTTCGCAATCAGGCAGCTATGAACAAGTAACTATTTCGCTATTTGACGGTAGCGCAGGAAGAACAAAACGCCATTACGAAGGTTGAAATATCCAGCGAAAGTAGAAGGCTGATGCGCCAAAAGCGGTTTTGAAACGCGAAACAGTGCCTCACTACTTTGGTATTAATTCGTTCTTACAGTTGTTGGTCCTGAAAATGCCGACAATGCTGATGCTGGCACAGGGAAATCATGTTGCGAACGCGCAACACCTGGTGTGCTCAAGGAGAACTCTCATGTCGTATTCCCGGGTAGCCCGCAAAATCAAAGCTCAAGTTGCGTTCGTCAAAGGCCTGGCCAAAGACACCGAAGGAGCATCAGCCATCGAATACGCGCTGGTCGTGGGTCTGGTGGCGCTGGTGATAGCCGCCTTCGGTAACGGCATTGGTACCCGGGTTACCGCAATCCTGACGTCGATCCAGACTGCGTTGGGCGGATAACTTGTCAATGTGCCCATTGGGTTCTACCGTCAGAACTCAGTCCATTGCAGGTGTTGCCCATGAACTCTTCCGTACCTCCTCGCCAGCAGTTGCTTCTCGTCGACGATGAAGAGGATGCACTGCTGGAGTTGGCGGAGTTGCTGGAAGGCGAGGGCTTCACTTGCCACACCGCGACATCGGTAAAGCTTGCGCTGCACCATCTGACCCGCCATCCCGATATCGCCCTGGTGATCACCGATCTGCGCATGCCGGAAGAAAGCGGCATGTCGCTGATCAAGCGCCTGCGTGAACACACTTCGCGCCAGCACCTGCCGGTGATCGTCACCTCCGGGCATGCGGACATGGAGGACGTCAGCGATATGCTGCGCCTGCAGGTTCTCGATCTGTTTCGCAAGCCGATCTATCACGTGCGCCTGCTGGAAACCCTGGACAACCTGTTTCCCAAGGCCAAGACCAATATCGGTTGAAATCGAAAGGTTTGACCCGGGCGGATGTCCGGGACAAACAGAGGTCAGTGCGCGGTCACTCGCTGGCGTAATCCTGAAGTGCCTGGTGACAATGCGAGGGCCAACTGAGTGCGGTTATGCATGTGTGTCAAACGCAACACCTGCGAGACATACAGCTTGACCGTGTTCTCGGTGATTCCCAGTTCACAGGCGATCTGGTAGTTGGTCTGGCCTTTGCCGACCAGCCGCGCGACATCGAGCTGACGCGGTGACAGCTGATTGAAGATCGCCGGGATTTCCAGCCCGTCGCCTTCAGCCGATAGCTCATCGCTTCTCGGTGCCGGCGCGCGCCGCACCTTGTCGAGATCTTGGTACAGGTCGTCGATCGACTCGGAGAGATACTGGAGCTTCTCGTTCAAGTGTCCCAGTTGCAGGGTTTTCTGCCGTTCTTGCAAGGCAGCTTCCTGACGTTGCAAACCCTCCAGCAGCTCGTCCATGTTGATCGGCTTCTGGTAGTAATCGGCGATTCCGGCACGCAATGCCTTGATCACATCCTGCTTGTCGGCGCGACCGGTGAGCATGATGGCCTCGAACACCCGGTGCTTGCCCGAAAGACGCTGCAGTTCCTGTACCAACTGGATACCGTCCATGTCCGGCATGTGCAGATCGCACAGCACCAGGCCGATGGCGGGGTTTTCGACAAATTGCTCGATGGCCTGCTTGCTGGATTCGCAAGGCACGCAACGGTAGCCGCTGCTTTCGAGAAATTCGCACAGTTCCTCGACAATCAGTGGCTGATCGTCGACCACGAGAACCTTCATAACGGACGTAAGCTTGTTCACTTGCAACTCCATGCTCAGGCCAAAAGGCTGACCGTTCCTGTACTCAGCGCAGGTGGCTGTATAACCGCTGATTTGAAAGTAGACCCACTTTCCTACTATGTACATAGCAGTAGTGGCAGCTGGCGACTAATGGATCCAAAGCAAAGCCAGCAGCGTTCCACTCAACACGAACGGTGCAAATGGCAGCTTTTTTGACTTTGATGGCTCCAGATATCGTAGACGTTGCCTAACCCCTTGACTCATATGCAGCCAGAGTTTTGGCGCAAGCAATAACCACATCAAACTGGCGAGTGCGGCGCCGATAAACGTGTAAAGCAACAGCTGACCGTCCGTCGCAAGACCAAAGGCTGTCATTAGTTTCACATCGCCGGCGCCCAATCGGCGCCATCGATAACCGGGCAATGTCAGCACCAGAGCGAGTAATGCGGCCCAACCGCCCTGAACCGCTTCAGCTCCAAGCCAGGTGTTGCCGGTGCCCAACAGATAGACCATTGCCAAGGCGCCGCCCCCCAGCGTGAGCACATTGGAGATATGCCGCTGTCGGGCATCCTGCGCCGCGCAAAGCGTCAGCCAGATCAGTAGGACAATGCTGTGCATGCGCTAAAAAACGTCCGTTTTGGCCGATTGATTCTATGCTGACATTACGTAGTGATTGTCAGGGTAGACGCACTCATGAAAACCAACCTCCCCCGCAAGCAAAAAGGCGCCGTGGCCATTGAGTTCGCCCTGGTGTTCGTGGTGTTTTTCGCGGTGTTTTACGGCTTGGTGAGCTACAGCCTGCCGCTGTTGTTGATGCAGTCATTCAACGAGTCCACCGCCGAGGCAGTGCGCCGCAGCGTGGCGCTGGATCCGGCCACCGCCAACTACTCGACTGCACTGACCAACCTCGCCCGCACCGAACTGACCCGGCAACTGGGATGGCTGCCTGGGGCACTGAATTTCAACGCCGCCACCGACAGCAGCATCACCTATGTCGGAGGGTTGCTGACGGTGAGCATCAATTACCCCACGTCCAAACTGAATCAGGCACTGCCGTTTCTGGTGCTGCCGGGAATCGGTCCGGTGCCGCGTCTGCCGGCGACATTGCGCGCCTCCTCGAGCCTGCAGTTTTGAGTGCGGGCCACACCTTGCTCGGCCGCCTGCTCAATCGACCGCCGGGCTTGCCTGACGCCCCGGGTTCTCCTCTGGTGCAGAGCGTCGGCCTGCAGGTGTATCTGGACAATGACGGTCACGTCGAGCACCTGAGCGGCCCGGTACGCCATGCGCTGGTGCAGTTGACGGCCCGTCCGCTCACACACCTGACCGACTACCTTTTGCCTCAGAGCAGCCTTGTGGTTGAAGGTCGGCCGCAGGACTGGCAGGGGCAAATACTCGATCTGGACTTCTTCAGCCAGGCCGGCCCCCCGCTGCATTTACGCGGTTGGATCGAGCCCCGGAGTGAAGGCTGGCTGATGCACTTGCTCGACATCGGTGACCTGTTGAGCGAGCGGCGTCAGGCACACAGTCGTGAGCAGTGCCAATGGCTCGCGGGACAGATCCGCGATCAGTTGTGTCAGTGCAGCCTCGTGCGCCTGGCCGATGTGCTCGGCGAACAATTGCAACGCGTCAGCCAGCACTTGCATATCCCGTGTCTGGCGGTGGCGTTGCTCGACGATCAGGAACAGGGCTGGCAGATCCATCAACACTACACCGCGCTCGACGCGCCGCAGTTGTGGCACCCGGGACAACGTCTGGGTACTGCGCTGGATAGCCTGAACAGCGCGGCGCCCCAACAACTGAATGCCAGCGAGCAGCCACGACTGAGCAGCGTATCTGGCCCCCATCCGGGTTTTGCCGTGCCCTACTGCGACGCTCGGGGTGTGGCGGCGTGGTTGCTCTGTGCCTGTTATGACGCCCGGCAACAGGCGCCAGACCTCAGCGATCGTGACTGGCAGTCATTGGCCACCGCCATCGCCGCACCACTGCTGGAGCGCTTGCGTGAGCACCATCATCAGCAACAACTGGAACGCCTGGAGATCCTCCAGGCGCTGCTGGGCACCGGGTGGTGGGAAGTGTTTGACAGCGCCGAGGTGCAACTGGCCAAGGCACTGGCCGACAACCTCGGCCTGCCGGCAACACGCCTGTCGCTTCAGGACTGGTTTGCCCGTGTACACCCCGCCGACCGGGATGAACTGCGCAGCAACCTGCAATCCTTGCAAGATGAAGGCTCGCCGCTGGAGCTTTGCGTGCGCCTGCAACGCACCGAAGAGGCACCACTGATGTGGTATCGCGTACAGGGCCAGGCGCTGGGCATCGGTGCCGAACGCCGACTCGTGGGATTCATGCTGGACATCAGCGACATCAAGAATCAGCAGCAACAGGCCGCCGCCGCACACGCGCGGCTGGATAACCTGATCGCCAGTTCACCGGCGGTGATCTATGTGCAGCGCTACGTCGAAGGTGCGCTGCAACCGACCTTTTTCAGCGCCAGCCTGCAACCGCTGCTGGGCTGGAGTCTGGCCGACTGCGCCGACGGCGCACTGGTAGAGCATGTGCACCCCGACGACCGCTCCGTCTATTTCCAGCGCACCCGCCAATTGCTGCGCGAGGGCACGGTGAGCACGCGCTACCGGATTCTCGACCAGCAAGGCCAGGCACATTGGTTGCTCGATGAAGCCAAACTGCTGCGCGACGATCTCGGTTTGCCGGTGGAAGCGGTGGGCCTGTGGCTGGATGTCACCGAGGCGACGCTCGCCGCTGAACAGGTCCGGGCCAGCGAAGAACGCTACCGGATTCTGGTGGAAGATTCGCCGGCGATGATCTGCCGCTATCGCCCGGACCTGACGCTGATCTTCGGCAACCGGCCCCTGGCGAAGTATCTGGAATGTGCACCGGAGGAGCTGACCGGGGTTAACCTCGGCAGCTGGATGTCCGACGAACAACGCGAAGCGTTCAACCAGCGCTTGGCGCAACTGACCCCGCAACTACCGGTGAGTACTGCCGAAATCAATCTGCGCCTGCCCGGCCGCGAACATGCGTGGTGGGTCTGGTCGGATCGCGGAGTGTTCGACGAGCATGGGCGACTGCTCGAAGTACAAGCAGTGGGACGCGACAACACGGAGGTGCGCCGCTCGCAGCAGCAGCTCACACAGAGCGCGAAAATGGCCACCCTCGGCGAAATGGCTACCGGTCTTGCGCACGAAATCAATCAACCTCTGAATGTGATGCGCATGGCCATCGTCAACGTGCTCAAGCGCCTGAGCAACGGCGATGTGCAGGTCGATTACCTGACCGACAAGCTCAATCGAATCGACGCTCAGGTCCAGCGCGCCGCACGGGTGGTTGATCACATGCGAGTGTTCGGACGCCGCTCGGAAATCGAACAGCAACCGTTCAATCCCCTCGATGCCATCGAAGGCACATTGTCGTTGCTTTCGGAGGGTCTGCGCGGCAAAGGCGTGGAGTTGCGGGTCAAGGAGTCAGGCTTGCAGGTGCAGGTGCGCGGTTATGTCGACCAACTGGAGCAGGTACTGATCAATCTGATGGTCAACGCCCGCGATGCGCTGCTGAGCAAGCGCGAAGCCAATCGTGATTTCCAGCCATGGATCGCCGTGTCTGCCGAGAGCGACGAGCACGTGGTGCGGTTGTGGGTAGAGGACAACGGCGGCGGTATCGATCAACGCCTGCTGGAGCGGATTTTCGAGCCGTTTTTCACCACCAAACCGGTGGGTGTCGGCACCGGTCTGGGCCTGTCGGTGAGCTATGGCATCGTCGAAAACATGGGCGGACGCCTGAGTGCGCGCAACGGCGATGAAGGCGCACGATTCTGCATTGAGCTGCCGGTTGCAGTGATCGACTAGATCGCCAGCATCGGCTGTCCGGGCGGCTTGCAACTGAGGTTGGCGCCAACATCAACCTTGTTCAGAGTGATGCCAAGGTTGGCGAGCAAACCATCAAGGATCGGATCGAGCACCGGACTGAGCAGATTATCGATCACGACGCCCAGCGTGCTGTTCACCCCTGCCAGCACATCCGCGGTGGTGGTCAGCAAACCACCCAAAAGGCTGGAGCCCGTCGGCTTGTATGCCTGCACCTGAACGCCGGCCAATGTTCCCTTGAGGCTGTCGACCAGCCCTTGAGTGCCGAAGCTGTAGTACTGCGGCGGTGTCCTGACTTCCGGCGGCTGATTGTAGATGTGCGTGTTTTGTGTGGCGGCCACCGAGGTATCGACCTTGATCCCCAGGCCACCGCCGTAGAACGGTATGCGGCTGTTCGGATCACAGGTCGCCGAGCCAAGTCCCAACAGCGGAATGGTGCAGGTGATGACCCCGACATCGATCAGCGCCAGCGGCTGCACAGTAATGTCCGCCGAGGACGAAAAGGCATTGGCAGCATCGATCCTGCCGACTTTGAGCTTGACCAGCGATGAGTTGGTCTGGGTGGTCAAGGTCTTGGTCGCATCGCTGACGCAACTGTAATCAGTGACATGACTATCGGCGGCGGCCACATCCAGGGCGATGTCGATGGTCGAGGTTGGCAGTATTTTCAGGTCGGTGCGCTGGCAGGTTCCGCCCAATGTGCAGAACAACGAGTTCAAGGTACCGGCAATGTTCAAGTGCAACAGGTTGTTCAGGGTGTCGGTCAACCCGCCCACCAATGGCGTGCTGACAATCGCGTTGGCCAGGCCGGCGACACCGCTGAGCAACGGCAGATTCAGCGAGATCACCGTGCGCACTTGGGCGGTTCGCACATAGATCCGGTTGGCGCCCATGGGGTCGGCCTTTGCCAGTGCCGGGTTACCGAACGCCGACAATTGCGGCGGCTCGATGACCTTGACCTTGACCGAGCCATTGACCAGCCCCGGAATGTTCAGCGGCACGCTCGCCACCAACGCATTCTGACTGTTGGCCAGTTGCACGAAGGCTTCCACCAACTGGAAAACTTGAAGATTGGCGTTGAGCGCCGAAGACGCAGCGCCGGTTTGCAGTTGCAGCAATTGCCCGAGCACCACCGAAGTACTGCCCACCACCGCCCGCAGCCCGACAAGGCCGTCGACCGCCACACTGGCGGTCTTGCCGCCCTGGGTCAGCACATTGATGGCGGTGTCGATCAGTTGTGTCAGCCGTATGTTCTGGCTGAGCAGTTGGGTGTAATTCCCGGCTTGAACGTTGACATCCAGCGCCAGCTGATTGAGATAGCTCAGCACATTGATATTGGTGTTCACCAACCCCTGCCAGCCCGCCACACTGAGGTTGAGATTGCCGCCAAGCATCTGGCCTATCAACGCATTGAGGGCAGCCGACTTGCTGGCGTCGATGGTCAGCACGGTGGTGCCAATGGTCAGTTGGGCGATCGGCGGCAGTACCGCGTAAGTCCCGACTGCCGTGGCCGTAAGACGAGTGGTCGTGGACACGGCGCCCGGAGTGAACAGGCCGTAGAGGGCGGCGGCGACGCTGGTCGGTACCACGCGAGTGGCAACGACACTGATGGCTTGCTTTTGCGCAGCGTTCGCGCTGAACGCACGCAAATTGTTCGCCCCGGTCTGCACGGTGCCGCAGGTCACGTTCAACGTTGTGCCTTGCCCCACCGTGAAGCCGTTGCGTGCAGCGCTCGCTGTAGCATAAGTGGCAGCCGTTGTGCCCGTGAGGCAATCGCCCTGGCGCGACACCGCTTCCAGTGCCGCCACATCCACCACCCGCTGCAGGCGGCGCTGCTCCATGTACAAACGGCCGCTATCGACCACCAGCACCATGCACACCAGAGCCAGGCCCAGTGTCAGCGCCGCCATCAAGCCGATCGCCCCGCGTTGCCGGGCCGGGCCGTTGAACTGCGTACGAGGCGACATGGCGCACTCCTTTGCCGGCGCGTTGCCGAGCGCTACCTCCGATGGTGGATTTGAGTGTAGACGGCGCTAGTGGCAACGCGCCATTTGGTGCTGCACAAAACCCTGCAGACCTCGTCTTCTCGCGAATGCGCTGTGTCATTCAACATGGATGTGGCTGACACGCCGTCTTCGCGAGCAAGCCCGCTCCCACAGGGAGATTTGTGGTGGGGCAAAAAATGGGAGCCTCTTGGGCTCCCTTTTTTTTACAGCGAACTAGCGTGGTGGATAGTTGGCCAATATTCGGCCCACCGTTTCGCGCACCGCATTGCTGCGATCCTGTGGATTGGGCGTGCTGCTGAGCATCTGCTCATCGCTGCCACGCCACACCAGTTTGCCGTCCTTGCCATCGAGCAGATCGATCTGGATCGTTGCCACCTTGTAGGTGATGTTGCGGGTTTCGTTGTACATCGGCGCGCCCCAATACCCGTTCCACGGGCCACCCCAACCGCCGCCGTAGTTGGTGGTCACTTGCTGCTGGCGATCCTCGACAATCAGGTAGGTCTGCACGCTCAGGTCGCCTTTGGCCCCCGCAGCGGCAGGGCGCAAGCCGCGTTGATCAAGTTGATCGCTGACGGCCTGGCGGATGCGTTGCTCGGTCAGGTCGCTCTTGATCCGTGGATCATCCGGGCGATATTGCAGCGCGGGTTCTTTCCAGCTCCAGCTGCGATAAGCGGCGAAGTCGCGGCTGGCGTCGAAGTCATGGTTGACCTGATTGGCGGCGCAAGCACTGAGCAGCGCGGCCATGACCAGTAAAGCGAGACGACGGAACATGGTTGTTCTCCGGTTGAAGGGCTGAACCTGCGAAGCGTTCTCACCTGAAGTCTAGCTCGGCGGATAGGCCGACAGGGCTTTTTCCAGAGCCTCGCGAATGGCGTCGGTGCGCACCAGTTGGCTACCCTGGTTGGCGGTCTCGGCGCTGGCGCTCCACACCGGTTGACCGGTGCCGGCATCGAACAGATTGACCTGCACCACCACGACCTGCTCCTGATAGGTGCGAACAATCGGCACAGTGTTGTACATGCCGTAACCGCGACCATAACGATCATAGCCGCCGTACCCGCCGTAGTAGCCGTAGTCGTCCTGCACCTGACGCAAGCGGGTTTCCAGACGCAGGTTGGCGCTGACCAGCAAATCGGCGGGACGGTTATCGTGCAACGGACGCAACCCGCGCTGATCCAGCGCATTGCTCACCGCTTCGGCCACTTGCGCCGAATCGGCCCAGGCCGTGCCCGGCGGCATTTGCCCGTTGAGCCAGGCCCAACTGCGATAGCGCCCGTAATCGCGTGTCGGCGCCGGGTAGGCGCTGCGATCAAACGTATTGGCCGCTTGCGGCGGCGCCGGCGGCAACGGCCGCGACTGCGCGACGTAGGGGTTGCTGCCTTGGCAGGCGGCCAACCCCAGACAGATCAGCAATAAACCGGATTGAGCTTTCATGTGGTGCTCCGATCAGATCGGCCGGCAGATCCAGTGCAAGTAACGCCCAAGCCCGGCGAAGCTTGGGTGGCGACGGTGAGCGAGCTCCATCTCCAGCAAATCCACGAGTTCGGCGCGGGCCTGGAATTCCACCGGCATGTAGTCGTGGAAAACCCGGATCCCGCTCTGGGTTTCGACCTGCCACAACCCTTCGAGTTGCGTTGCCAGCTCCCGCGGATCAAGCGGTTGCTGCGGGGTCAGGCTCTGCTTTTCACCGGCCATGGTGTTTTTGCGCATTTTCTTGAAATGGCCCTTGAGCAGGTTGCGATAAATCAGCGCATCACGGTTGTAGAACGCCAGCGACAGCCAGCCACCGGGTTGGGTCAGTTGATGCAGCACCGGCAGGATCGCATGGGGTTCGGCCAGCCATTCGAGCACCGCGTGGCAAATCACCAGATCGTAGGGTTCGGTGAGCTGACCAAGCAGTTCCTGCCACGGCGCCTGAATGAACGTTGCGCTCTGCCCGGCTTCGGCGAAGCGCTGACGGGCACCTTCGAGCATCGGTTCGGCCGGCTCGGTGAAGGTCACTTCATGGCCGCGTTCGGCCAGCCACAGCGACATGTGGCCCAGACCGCCACCGACGTCCAGCACGCGCAGCGGTCGGTCCGGTAACGCTTCGGCCAGGTCGGCCTGCAACACCGCGAGGCGAATCGCGCCTTTGGCGCCACCGTAGATTTTTTCGGCGAAACGGGTCGCCAACTGATCGAAATGCCGGTCGCTCATCAGCTGAACCGCCGTTCGCTGTCGGCGAGCTTGCTGCGCACCACTTCATTCATGTCCAGCCCCAACTCGCTGCACAGCAGTAACAGATACAGGACGATATCGCCGACTTCCTGCCCGGCATGCGCCAGTTTGTCCGCCGGCAACTGGCGCGACTGGTCTTCGGTCAGCCACTGGAAAATCTCCACCAACTCGGACATCTCGACGCTGGCGGCCATGGCGAGGTTTTTCGGGCTGTGAAATTGCCGCCAGTCATTGCGGTCGCGAATGGCGTGCAGGCGTTCGGTCAGTTCAACAAGGTTCATCGGGCTCTCCTGAAGGCGTATAGCTTCGGGGGGATGTCGGCTGAACGCAAGCGGCCATGGCTCGCTCCCACACAGGATTGAGGCAAACCCTCTATAGTTGCAGGGAACTCGGCCACCCGCGCGGTGGCCCAAGGCTCAGCTCTTTCATCAGGATGCACACATGCAGGTAGAAAGCTTTTTCGAATGGCTCGGCCAGGCACTCGGTTCGATCATCCGTTTCATCGTCGACGGCCTCAGCGGCCTGTTCAACATTCTGAGCAACGCCGGCGGCAACTTTGTCGATGGCCTGGCGAAGACGCTGGGCATGGACACTTCGATCATCAGCATCCTCGCGCTGATCGTCGGCCTGATGCTGCTGTGGTCGGCGATTCGCGCGTTCATGAATGCGTCGATCATTGCCGGGATCATCTGGCTGCTGTTGGGGTTGTGGTTGTTGAGCTGGATTATTCATTAGCCCTTGTGGGAGCGAGCCTGCTCGCGAAGGCGTCAGATCAGTCAAAACTGTTCTGAATGACACACCGCTTTCGCGAGCAGGCTCGCTCCCACATTGGTTGCATCGCAGGCCGTACGAATCGCTACAATCCCCGCTCCCCCAAGGAGCCCGCATGTCCAAACTGATTGCCGACTGGCGCGACCGCCCGACTCACCGCAAGGTCTGGGCGCTCGCCGCGCCGATGATTCTTTCCAATATTTCCGTGCCGCTGGTGGCGCTGGTTGACAGCACCGTCATCGGCCACCTGCCCCACGCCCATCAGTTGGGCGCAGTGGCGGTCGGCGCCAGCCTCTACACGTTTCTCGCCTGGGCCATGGGCTTTCTGCGCATGGGCACTACGGGGTTTGCCGCTCAGGCCGCCGGGCGCAGCGACGGCGCGGCGTTACGGCAGATTCTGTTGCAGGGTTTGCTGCTGGCGCTGGGACTGGCGATCGTGCTCGGCACTCTCGGCGTGCCGTTGAGCGGCGTGGCCCTGCACTTCATGCAGCCGTCGGCCGAACTCGATCAACTGACCCGCGAGTTCTTCCACACCCGGTTATTCGGGCTGCCGGCAGCGCTGGCCAGTTACGCCCTGGTCGGCTGGTTCCTCGGTACCCAGAACGCCCGGGCGCCGCTGGCGATTCTGCTGAGCACCAACCTGATCAACATCGCTCTCAACCTGTGGTTCGTGATTGGTCTGGAATGGGGTGTGGTCGGCTCGGCCCGGGCCTCGGTGATTGCCGAGTGGAGCGGCGCCCTGCTCGGCCTGTGGCTGACCCGCGGCGCATTGCGCGCCTATCCCGGGCACATCGTCTGGGCAGCGTTGAAGGTGTGGCAGAGCTGGCGCCCTTTGCTGGCGGTCAACCGCGACATTTTCATCCGCAGCCTGGCGCTGCAATCGGTATTTTTCCTGATCACCGTGCAAGGCGCGCGGCTCGGCGATGCCACGGTGGCGGCCAATGCTCTGCTGCTCAACGGTTTGCTGCTGACCGCGCATGCGCTGGACGGTCTGGCGCATGCGGTCGAAGCGTTGTGCGGACACGCCATCGGCGCCCGTGATCGCCTCGCCCTGCGCCGTTCGCTGGTGGTGGCCGGCGGCTGGTCGTTGCTGGCCAGCCTCGGTTTTGCCGCGCTGTTTCTGTTGGGCGGACACTTGTTCATCGAGATGCAGACCGACATCCAGAGCGTGCGCGATACCGCGTTCATCTACCTGCCGTATCTGGCGGTGTTGCCGCTGATTGCGGTCTGGAGCTACCTGCTCGACGGCCTGTTCATCGGCGCCACCCGTGCCCGGGAAATGCGCAACGGCATGCTGCTGACCATCGCCCTGCTGCTGCCGTTCGCCTGGGCATTACAGGGACTGGGCAATCATGGGCTGTGGATAACGTTCCTGCTGTTTATGGTCTTGCGCAGCCTGACCCTCGGCGCACTGGCCCTGTGGCTGCGGCGCAACGACGGCTGGTTCAGCGGTGCCGCTCACTGAGCCGGTGTGTGTTTGACGAACGCGACGACCTGATCGAGTACCGGCGCCAGACGCCGCAGCGGACGCGACAGGGTCGCCACCAGCGTCACATGACTGGGGCGCGAGTAGTAAAGATCCTGCACCGGTACACCCGCCTCGCGCAGTTTGCGCGCCAGGCCTGCGGTGTTGCGCATCGGGTTGACCAGATTGTCCTTGGTCGCGGCGATCAGCAGCGCCGGAGGCTCGCCCTGCCTGACATGGTTGATCGGCTGCGATTGCGGCGGTGAGTCCGGCCAGAAGAATACCGGACGCACCTGCGGATTCTTGATGGGCAGAAAATCATACGGCCCGGCCAGGCCGATCCAGCCGCTGAGGTCTTTTGGCGTCATGCCCACCGCACCGAGCAGACCCGGATCCAGCGCCAGCATCGCCGCGTTGTAAGCGCCGGAACTGTGGCCCATCAGGTACAGGCGTTGCGGGTTGCCGGAGAACTCGCGGATATGCGCCCGGGTCCAGGCCACCGCCCGCGCCGAGTCTTCAAGAAACAACGGATAGCGCACCTGCGGGTAGAGCCGATAATCCGCCAGCACCGCGACAATTCCCCGCGACGCCAGCGCCTCGCCGACAAACGCGTAATCGCCACGATCACCGCTGTTCCAGCTGCCGCCGTAGAAGAACACCACCACCGGCGCGTCCTCCAGCGGCTGGCGCGGCACGTAGACGTCGAGCTTCTGTCGCGGATCATCGCCATAGGCAATCCCGGCGGTTTTGTGGAACGTGTCGTCGGGGGTCAGCGCATTGAGCACCTTGACCGGGGAACATCCGGTCAGCACCAGCAGCAGAAACCCGCCGAGGACTGCGCCGAACCGCTGCCACAGAGGATTTGTCATGGATGTCGCACCTCAAGATTGATCGTTCTGCCACTGTCGCCGCACATGCTCGAGACGTTCCTGCTGGCTCAGCCCGTCCGGCAGGTCTGGCAATACCGCTCGGGGATGCTGCAAGCGTAGCCACAACCAGCCATCCAGCACCGTACGGTCGCTGAAACCCAGGCTCAGCCCCTCCTGCACATGGGAGGCCATGCGCGCGTAGTCGGTTCCCATTGATTGGCACCAGCGCCAGATGTGTTGTTCCAGCAGGCAGCTTTGCAAACGTTCGCGCTGACGATGGGTGAGGCTTTCGTCGATCCCCAGCGGCTCGACCGCCCACTGCGGGTTGCGCAGTTGCTGCCAGCCCTGACTACCGATGGCGAGGTCGGCCCAGGTGCCGCCGTACCAGCGCAGCAGACGAATCGGCCCGAGCCAGCGGCTCAAGTCGGCGGCATCACAGGCGTCGAAGAAATAACTTGCCGTCTGGCAGTTGTAATAACCGAGCAAGGCACGGTGATTGAGCCCGAACGAGACCGTCAGCATCCGGCGCAGATGACGTAGCAGTATCGGTTGCGAGGCATCGCTGGCGAGCAGCAGACCTCGCCAGTTCTGCGGATCGCGATGGCACAGCGCAGCCAATGCCGGGCTCTCGTGCAATTCGACCAGCAGCGGCCCGTGCTCGCTCACTGCTTGAAACTCGGTGCCCTCGAACAGCCGCGTGCAACGCACCCCGGCGAAGCCCTGACGAAGTGTTGCCAGCGCCGGCTGTGCATCGGCACCATCGAGCAACAGCCACTGTGCCTGCTGGACAAACCCGACGCCGCTCAAGTGGCGGCGCCCTGATCCAGCGACGCGACCAGTCGGCAACTGCAGATCGGCGCCGTGCAGTGGTTGTAACTGCCGCCGCCGGGCATCAGACACAACAGCAACAGCGGTTCGGCAGACTTGAGCCATTGCGCCAGGCCCGCGCTCGGCAGCACGTCCGGCAGCGCCAATGGCGCTTCGCAGTCTTCGATCACCGCCGGCTCCTGCAGCACACCACTGATCACCGGCTGATCCGGATCGCCTTCATGAAAACTCACCACCACTTCAACGCCTTCACGCAACGATGTCAGTGAGGCGTCGCTCAACGCTGCTGCGAGCGGCAGCCAACAATGGCTGGCGGCAGCGCCTTCACCCTGATAAAGCCAGTCGAACTGCACCGCCACCGGCCGCTGATCGTCGGGCTGCGGTTCATCGACCGTCACCACCCACGCACGTTGCAGACTGTGCATGCGCGGCCTGGCACACGTGCTCGTCAATGTCGGCAGTTGCGCCTGGGCGGCGGCGATGATCCGGTTGCTGTAAGACGGCTCGCTGGCGGGATCGGCACGATGCTCGATCCGGCTCAGCAACCAGCGGCGGTTGCATTCGGCAAACGGATGCGCGGTCAACGCCAGCCACTGCGCGGCGCGCAAGGTCGGCAGATCGCTGTGGCCATAAGCTTTGCCGGCCTGCGCCGAACCCGCGTCCACATCGCTGGCGTCCACCTGCATCTGCCAGCGTCTTACCGCCGGGGTGCTCGCGCCATCGTCCACAGACGCCGCGCCGGCCACGGGAAAACGCCCTGGATCATCGACAAAGACCAGACAGTGTCCGTCCGGCCGGTGCTCGAAGTAGTAGTGTATCCGCGCCTGCGCGCACAGCCGCTGCACGAACTGCAGGTCCGACTCCCGGTACTGGGTGCAGAAAGTGTGCACCGGGTATTCGCACTGCAAATCAAAACGTCGTTGCGCACCAACGATCCCATGCTCCTTGAGCACCTGCGCGAGGATCTTCGGCACGCACTGGCTGCTGAAGATCCGCTGACTGAAACGCAGCGCCAGACAACTCAGCTTCGGTCCCAGTGTCACTCGACACAATCGGGCGCCCTGATCGTGCTCATGCTGGACGACACTCTGCAATTGCCCGCTCAGGCCATTGTGTCCGGGACCGAACTGCAGGAACGCCGAGCGGAAAAGCAGGCCGGCCAGGTCCAGTTGTGGATCATTGATCAACAGATCGATATCAAAGGCGAAGGGTTCGCTGATGCCCTCACTTCCGGTAAAGGCCAGCACCTCGAAGGGCTCGGGCAGCCCCGTTACATCGAGACGAAACGACGGCTCGTTGACTGATTCGAACATGGGCGGATCTCTACAGGAGGGGCGGCCGGGGATTCTCGCCGAGAGCCATGGCCGAGTAGAGAGCTGAAGTACAACTTAGGAAATGACCTACGCGAAAAGCAGACCGGATCACTTCTCCGGCTGTGGCAGGCAATTATTTCGCAGGGGATTTGGGAAATGTCCCACCGGGTCATCCGAATTTTCCACAGCTTGAGGGAAAATTTCAGACAACCCGGTGCAACAGACCTGACTCAGGAAGACAGGTAGGAGGAACGGGTCAGGCCCAGACGCAAGGCATCGAGGAACTGCGTACGCTCGCTGGCACTGATGCGGGCACTGGCGCACTTGTCGCGGTAGTGGGTCATCAGTTCTTCCGGCGACAAGTGCACGTAGCGCAGCATGTCTTCGATGGTGTCGTGGGTCTCGATACCGGCGTGGTACACGCTGCCATCGGCGTTCTGGTAGATGTTCACCGAGTCGGTGTCACCGAACAGGTTGTGCATGTCGCCGAGGATTTCCTGATAGGCGCCGACCAGGAACACGCCCAGCAGATAGTCCTCACCTTCGTTCAGACCGTGCACCGGCAGGCTGGTCTCGATGCTCTGCTCGTCGACGTACTGGTTGATCTTGCCGTCGGAGTCGCAGGTCAGGTCTTGCAGCACCGCGCGACGCAGCGGCTCTTCGTCCAGACGATGCAGCGGGATGATCGGCAGCACCTGATCGATCGCCCAGGTGTCCGGCAGGCTCTGGAACACCGAGAAGTTGCAGATGTACTTGTCGGCCAGCTTGTCGTTGAGTTCGTCGAGCACCTGGCGGTGCGAACGCTGACGTGCCTTCAGCGAGTTGTGCAGGCGACGGCACACAGCGAAGTAGCACTGCTCGGCCAGGGCCTTTTCCGCCAGGGTCAGTTTGCCGTCGGCGTACTGCGAAGCCACGTCGCTCATGTAGTGCGTGGCGCGCCAGTAAGTCTCGGTGACCATCTCGATGTCGGTCGGGCCGAGCAGGTCCACCAGCCACTGCACGGTTTCCGGCAGGTTTTCCTTGTTTTCGATCAGCGGGATTTCGTCGTTGTGTTTCTCTACGTCGGTCACCTGCACCACCAGCATCGCGTGGTGCGCGGTCAGCGAGCGGCCGCTTTCGGAGAAGATGTGCGGATGCGGCAGGCTCTGCGCGTCGCAGAACTCCTTGAGCATGCCGACCACGACACCGGCGTAGTCGTCCATGTCGTAGTTGATCGAACTGGCGTTGCGCGAGTGAGTACCGTCGTAGTCGACACCCAGACCGCCGCCGACGTCGATGTGATCGACCGGCAGGCCAAGGTTGCGCAGCTCGCCGTAGTAACGGATCGCTTCCTTGAAACCGTGCTGGTAGTCAGCCAGGTTGGCGATCTGCGAACCCATGTGGAAGTGCAGCAGGCGAATGCCCTGATCGAGGCCGGCCGCGCGGAAGCGCTCGACCACCGACAGCAGTTGCGCCGCCGACAGACCGAACTTGGATTTCTCGCCACCAGTGTCCGCCCACTTCGACGACGCCAGCGACGACAGGCGCACGCGCAGGCCGACCTGTGGCTTGACCTTGAGCGAGGCGGCTTCTTCGATCACCAGGCCGACTTCGGATTCTTTCTCGATGACGATGAACACATTGTGGCCGAGTTTCTGCCCCATCAGCGCCAGACGGATGAACTCGCGGTCCTTGTAACCGTTGCAGACGATGGTGCCGCCCTTCGGCGCCAGTGCCAGCACCGCCAGCAGCTCAGGCTTGGAGCCGGCTTCCAGACCGATGGAAACGTTCTGGGTGGCGATGATGTTCTCGATCACCGCTTCTTGCTGGTTGACCTTGATCGGGTACAGCGCGGTGTACTTGCTCTGGTATTCCAGGCGCTCGATGTTCGAGTCGAAAGCACCGGTCAGTTGACGGACACGGTCTTGCAGGATGTCGGGGAAACGTACCAGCAACGGCAGGGACAAGCCGCTCTTGCGCAGTTGGTCGACTTGTTCGAACAGGTCGATAGGCGAGCTGCTCGGGCCGTTCGGACGAACTTCGACGCGACCGGCGTCATTGATCGCGAAATACCCGGCCCCCCAATGGCGAATCCCGTAAACACTGCGGCTGTCCGCAACTGTCCATTGGCTGCCATCGTCTTTACGTGTGCGTCGTACGGACATCGAAGTCCCCTATAAAGAAGTCATAGTGCGTCGCCTGATCGCAGGCCGGCGCAGTCTAAAGAATGAAAATGACGGTTCGTCAGTGCGGCGGTAGACCGCACTGACTGCGTGTAGTTTAGAAACCGGTCATGAACAGGCTCTGTGAAAACCATGGAGACGACGCCGGATCTGAACTGCTTCAGTGCCGGATCAAGCCGCAGATGGATTTCACAGAGGCTGCTAGCCGCCGGACTTCTTCGCTTTGAAACCGTGTTTGATCAGCTCTGCCAAGAGTAGCTCGACATGATCGCCCTGGATTTCGATGATCCCGTCCTTCAACGCCCCACCGGTGCCGCAACGTTTCTTCAGCGTTGTCGCCAGCTCCTTGAGGGCGTCTTCGGCCAGTGGCACGCCGGTGATGGTGGTCACCGTTTTGCCGCCACGGCCCTTGCTCTCGCGACGCACGCGGGCAATGCCGTCCCCGGCCGGGATCACGGTTTGTTTGCAGATACAGGCGTCCACCGGTTTACTGCATTCCGGGCAATGACGACCTGCGTCGGTGGAAAATACCAGGCCACCAAGGGCGGCGAAGGATGCGGCTTTTTTGGCCACCGGCAATCCTCTTGGGAGGACAAAGACTGATCGCGACCTTGGGCAAGGTCATCGACCGCGAAGCCCCACTCAGGCAGGGGCAGCGCTACTGCACCGTGCGCTTGAACAAAAGCAGGTCGGTGCAGCTTGAAAAGGTCGCGCAGTGTAACGGCAAAAAGCGCAATTGCTAAGAGCCAATCGGCGCCAATTTATGTGTTCTTTGCGACGCCGCTTTGTTGAGCCTTCAGATAGCGCTTCAACGCGGCCAGAGAGTCCGGGCAGTAAGGCTTTTGCTCGATTTCCTGCAGTACCTGATCGACCGGAATAAAGCGTGCTTCCAGCACTTCTTCCGGCTGCAGTTTCAGCGGGCCGTCCCACACCGCGGAAAATGCCGAGCACCACAGGCGATTGCCGGTGTCCTCGAAGAAAAAATGATCGTGGGCGGTCAGCTCCACCCCGCTCACGCCCAATTCCTCTTCCAGCTCGCGGGCCGCCGATTCGGCGTAGGTCTCATCGGCCTGCACCATGCCGCCGGCTGCCACATCCCAGTAACCGGGATAGATCGCCTTGCTCAGGGTGCGCCGGTGTACGCAGAGCTCACCAGCGGAATTGAACAACATGATGTAGGTGCCGCGCCCGATCAGCCCGCGCTCACGCAGATCGGCCCGCACCAGGGCGCCGAGCAAGTTGTCCTGCTCGTCGACCCAGGCGATCTGTTCGGCATCGGAGGCGGCGCGGTGCGCCGCCTCTTTGGCGCTATCGACCATGACTCAGCCCTGATTGAGCAATTGACGCAGATCGATCACTGCGGCGTTGGCCCGGGAAATGTAGTTGGCCATGACCAGCGAGTGGTTGGCCAGCACGCCGAAGCCGCTGCCATTGAGGATCATCGGGCTCCAGACCGGCTCCTGCGATGCTTCCAGTTCACGGATGATCTGGCGCACGCTGACCGTGGCGTTCTTTTTCGCCAGCACATCGGCAAAGTCCACTTCGATGGCGCGCAACAGGTGCGACAGCGCCCAGGCCTGACCGCGTGCTTCGTAGAACACGTTGTCGATCTGCATCCACGGAGTCTCTACGACTTCCTCGTCAACTTGCGGTACTTCGCCAACCGCCGGCACTTCGGTTTTCAGCGCGGTGTTGAGCTTGACACGGCCGACACTGGCGGACAGGCGTTGCGACAGCGAACCCAGACGAGTGCCGACATCACCCAGCCAGTTGTTGAGGTTGTCGGCGCGAGCGTAGAACAAGGCGTTTTTCTGCGTTGGATCAGACAGACGCGCCTGGTAACGGCTCAGGGAGTTGATGCCTTCCTGGTATTCCGATTCGCTCGACGGCAGGATCCAGCTCTTGTTGTCGAAGTTGAAACGCGGTTCGGCCTTGGCCAGATCAGCATCCTCGGCCGACTGCGACTGCGAACGGGCAAAGTCCTTACGCAGGGCACGAGTCAGGTCACGCACCTGCACCAGCACGCCGTATTCCCAGCTCGGTGTGTTGTCCATCCACAGGCCAGGCGGAAAACGGTCGTTGGAAATGTAGCCTCCCGGTTTGTTCAGCAACGTACCGGCAACGGTCTTGAGAGTTTCGACCGTGGTGTAGCCGACGACCATCTGCTTGCCTTCTTTCTCGGCAGCCGCCTGGGCGTTTTGTGCCACCGGAAACAGCGCCGGCTCCTGGCTCCAGTACCAGCCCAGGCCGATGGTCACCAGCAGATAAATGCCGATCAGCGTGGCCAGCGCGCGGCTGAACAACAGCCCGCCCACATAGCTGCGGGTGGCCGACTTCGGCTCAGCGGCACGTTCAGGCGCGCTGCCCGCGCGGTTCTTCCAGTCCAGCATGGCGATATCCTTTCAATCACTTGGGTTCAACGGTTCGACCACAACCATACAACAACGTGCCAAGGCCGGCACCCGCCATTGAAGAGAAGCAGAAAATCCACGGAACGCGCGGCATCGACCCGCAAATTCTCTAGGGGTTTCCCTGATACAGCGCCATCAACAAAGCTGCGAAACAGGCATTTGCAGATCAGCGTCTGTCTGCAGCACAGCGTGGTGCACACAGGCTTGTTTACGCTTCGAGCAGCACCATATGCCCGGTTTTCGGGAGGTTCATCGACGAACAGGTCTCATCCAAAACCACCCGGTCAGAAACTGAATTGTGCAGCACCGCAGATTATTGACGCACGACACTCATATAAGGGAAAAGAGGTGCTAGCATAGAGCCACCAGTCGATCTCAGCATGCGCCCTAACTAGTAGTCAGGATATGACCGAGCCAGAAGACCCCAGCCGTGAGCGCCTCAAGCACCACTTTGCCCAGCGGGTAATTCATCAGGCACGTCAGATTCTTGAGATATGGCAGCGCCTGCAACGCAGTGAGTGGTCCACCGCCGACCTCGCCGAACTGAGCGAGGCCAATCTGCGCCTGCTGCGTTTTGCCGAGCGCTTCGAGCAGCCCGAGCATACGCAACTCGCGCGTCATATCGGCCAGTCGCTGGAAGCGGTGGACGCCAATCGCGGACGCCTGAGCAGCGGTCTGATCACCGATCTCAATCGTTTGATGCAGCGTCTGTCGCGCACCGGTCTGCGGCATGGCGATCAACTCGACCAGACCTTCCTGCCGCCGCTGCGCAAACCGATCTACGTCATGTTGCAGGATCACGACCGCGCCGAGCGGCTGGCCAAGCAGTTGGAGTTTTTCGGCCTGACCGCGCAGGCGCTGGACAGTGTCGCGGCGTTTCGCTCCTCGATGGTCGAGCGCTTGCCCGCCGCGATCGTCATGGACGTGGACTTCAGCGGCGCAGGCGTCGGCCTGCAACTGGCTGCCGAAGCCCAGGTTGGCCTGGAAGAACCGCTGCCGCTGCTGTTTTTCAGCCTGCACGAAACCGACACCCCGACGCGCCTCGCCGCCGTGCGCGCCGGCGGCCAGGAATTCCTCACCGGCACCCTCGAAGCGTCGAGCCTGCTGGAGAAGATCGAAGTCCTGACGTGCGTCGCCCAGTACGAACCTTACAAAGTGCTGATCATCGACGACTCTCGCGCCCAGGCCTTGCACACCGAGCGCCTGCTCAACAGCGCCGGAATCGTCACTCGCACCCTGATCGAACCGATCCAGGCGATGGCCGAACTGGCGGACTTCCAGCCGGATCTGATCATCCTCGACATGTACATGCCGGCCTGCACAGGCACCGAACTGGCCAAGGTCATCCGCCACAACGACCGCTACGTTAGCGTGCCGATCATTTATCTTTCGGCCGAGGACGATCTGGACAAGCAGCTCGACGCCATGAGCGAGGGCGGCGACGATTTCCTTACCAAACCGATCAAGCCTCGGCATCTGATTACGACTGTGCGCAACCGCGCCGCCCGCGCGCGCAACCTCAAGGCACGCATGGTCCGCGACAGCCTCACCGGCCTGTACAACCACACGCACATCCTGCAATTGCTCGAAGACTGCTCGTTCCGCGCCCGTCGCGAGAACAAGCCGCTGAGCTTTGCCATGCTCGACATCGACCACTTCAAGCGAGTCAATGACAGTCACGGCCATCCGATGGGCGACCGAGTGATCAAGAGCCTGGCGCTGTTCCTCAAGCAACGCCTGCGCAAGACCGACTTCATCGGCCGGTACGGTGGCGAAGAATTCGCCATCGTCATGCCCGACACGGATATAGAAGCGGCGCACAAAGTGCTCGACGAGATCCGCCAGCGCTTCGCCGAAATCCACTACCCGGCGCAACCGCACGATTTGTGGTGCACCTTCAGCGCCGGCGTGGTGGAAATGCACGAGGATTCCGACAGCCTGATGATGGCCAGCCAGGCCGACGAAGCGCTGTACCGCGCCAAAGGTGCCGGACGCAATCGAGTGCAGACCGCGCGCGACTCAAAGCAAAGTGCCACCTTTTCATCGGAATCCACTGATTCGGTCATAACCCTGTAACAGAACCGCAATAAATTCAGGCGCTTACCATTTCTGCCGTTGGTAGCCGTCATGCGCCTGAAGTTGCTCACCAATCTCAACACTCTGCTGCTGGTCGCCGTTTGCGTGGCCCTCGGCGCGACGCTGTGGTGGTCGCAAAAAGCTCTGGAGCGTCCGTATCTGTTGATGGAGCGCTACCTCGGCCTGTCGCAGCAATTTCAGAATGACGTGGCGCGCAATGTCGAGGACTACCTCGCCAGCGGCGACGCCCTGCGCCTGAGCAGCGCCAGCCAGGCCATCGACGGCCTGCAGAAGGAACTCGGCGAACTGCCGCCGGCACTGGCCGAGACCCTGCGCCCGAGTCTGTCGAGCCTCGAAGAGTTCAGCAAAACCGACCTGCTCGCCGCCGGCAAACTGGCCGGTGATCCGCAAGCACTGCTGCTGCAAGCCGAACGCGAACTGAGCGCCAGCCTCGATCAACTCAGCACCTACGCCAATGGCAACGCGTCTTACCTGACGCCGCTGCTGGTCGCTTCGCAGCACCTGGGCAAGCTGTCGCTGGCCCGCGACAAACTGGTCAGCAGCGGCCGCAGTGAATTGGCCGCCGACGTCGAGCGCGAAGTCGACAATATCCGCACCCAGGCTCAGGCCATCGACGCCCTGCCCCTGCTCGGCGTGGTCGCCAAGAATGAATCCGGCAGTGATGATTTCGCCGCGATGATGGGCATCGAAAGCACAGAAAAAGCCGCCGCCGAAGACGCCGGGGTCGGCCTCAAGCGCGAACTCAACAGCCTGCTCGGTCGCTACCCGGCGGAGCTGGCGCGCACCCGCGAGCAGATCCAGAAACGCACCGACCTGAGCACCGCCACCCATTTGAAGATCGCCGCCGTGCAACAGGCGATCGCCGCGCTTGAGCCGGTGGTACGCGCCCAGCACGGGCAGATTCAGGGCGAAGTGCGCCTGATGCAGGGCGTGATGATCGGCCTGATTCTGTTGATCGCCCTGCTGATCGACACCCTGCAGCGGCGCCTCGCCCGCACTCTGACCAACCTCGCGCCGGCGCTGTCGACCTGGGCCGAAGGCGACTTCAGCAACGACATTCACTTGGGCAAGACCAACCGCGAGCTGCACGACATCGAAGCTTCGCTAAATCGCTTGCGCGCGTATCTGGTGGATCTGGTCGGGACGATTCGCGGCAATGCCGAACAGGTGGCCGGCAGCAGCCGTACCCTGGCCGAACTGAGCAACGACCTGCACAGCGGCGCCGAGCATCAGGCGGGCGACACCGCGCTGATCCGCGATTCACTGGGTGAGCTTGAAGCGACGATTCAGCAGGTCGCTGGCGATGCACGACAGGCCGCCGATGCCAGTCGCCATGCCGGACTGGCCGTCGAACACGGGCAAACCGTGATCGGCCAAAGCCTCACCGGCCTGCATGCGCTGGTCGGCGAAGTGCAAGGCAACGCGCAGATGATCGAGCACCTGGCCGAAGAGTCAGCGACCATTGGCGGCGTGCTGACGGTGATCCGTTCGATTGCCGACCAGACCAACCTGCTGGCGCTGAACGCGGCCATCGAAGCGGCGCGGGCCGGGGAAATGGGCCGTGGTTTTGCGGTGGTGGCCGAGGAAGTGCGCTCACTGGCGCAACGCACGGCGGGCGCCACGGCAGAGATCCAGACACTGATCGCCGGCCTGCAAACTGCTGCCCGACAATCGGTCGAAGGCATGCGCGCGCAAGTCGAACACGCCGAAGCCACTGCCAGTCAGGCACAAGCGGCGGACGGCGCGCTGGACAAGATCGTTGGCGCGATCCAGACCATTTCCGACACGGCGATCCGCATCGCCGACATCACCGCCCAGCAGAGCGGCGCGGTCAGCGAGATCCGTGATCACAGCGAGCGGATCCATCAATTGGGCGGGGATAACCTGCTGCGTATCGGTGAAGGTCGCGAACAGGGCGAGAACCTGCTGGTATTGGGCGGGCAACTGCATACCGCCGTGCAGGCATTCCGCGTCTGAAAAATCGCCTTCGCGAGCAAGCCCGCTCCCACATTGGAATGCGTACCCCTGTGGGAGCGGGCTTGCTCGCGAAGGCGGTATTCCTGCCCCCACAAATGACCGGATCAAATCACTCAGTCACAAATTTCGCGCAAACATCGGTCATCGTGCTGGCTATTGCAGAGAACTGGACAGTCACAAAGCCTTTGCGGCATAGTCGCCGGGTTCTGACGACTGCTCATTCATAACAAGGAACATGCAGATGGCGACGCTACTGGTGCTGCACGGCCCCAACCTGAACCTGCTCGGCACCCGCGAACCGGGCACCTATGGGTCAACGACCCTGGCGCAGATCAATCAGGATCTGGAGCGCCGCGCCCGTGAAGCCGGCCATCATCTGCTGCACCTGCAAAGCAATGCCGAGTACGAATTGATCGACCGCATCCACGCCGCTCGCGGTGAGGGTGTCGATTTCATTCTGATCAATCCAGCAGCATTTACACACACAAGTGTCGCATTACGTGACGCGCTGCTGGGAGTGAGCATCCCATTCATCGAAGTGCATTTGTCCAACGTGCACAAGCGCGAACCTTTCCGCCATCACTCTTACTTCTCCGATGTAGCGGTGGGAGTGATCTGCGGCCTTGGCGCCAGCGGTTACCGACTGGCCCTGGAGGCCGCACTAGAACAGCTTGAAACACAGGCAACGACTTGAACCACAAGCGTTAAACGCCCCTGACCGACCCTTGGGAGTTGATGATTCATGGATATCCGTAAAGTTAAGAAACTGATCGAATTGCTGGAAGAGTCCGGCATCGACGAGCTCGAGATCAAGGAAGGCGAAGAGTCCGTACGCATCAGCCGTCACAGCAAGACCCCGGCTCAGCAGTACTACGCTCCGGCGCCGATGCAGGCTCCGGCCGCTGCGCCTGCCGCCGCTGCTCCAGTAGCTGCTGCCGCTCCGGCTGCCGCTGCTGCTCCTGCACTGAACGGCACCGTGGCCCGCTCGCCAATGGTAGGCACCTTCTACCGTAAATCTTCGCCAACCTCGCCAGCCTTCGTTGAAGTCGGCCAGACCGTGAAGAAAGGCGACACTCTGTGCATCGTCGAAGCCATGAAGATGATGAACCACATCGAAGCTGAAACCAGCGGTGTGATCGAATCCATCCTCGTCGAAGACGGCCAGCCGGTTGAGTACGACCAACCGCTGTTCACCATCGTTTGAACTGCGGAGAGCCTTTGATGACTGCGAAGTTGGAAAAAGTTCTGATCGCTAACCGCGGTGAGATCGCCCTGCGGATTCTGCGTGCCTGCAAAGAGATGGGCATCAAGACCGTCGCCGTTTACTCCAAGGCCGACAAAGAGCTGATGCACCTGGGTCTGGCAGACGAGTCCGTCTGCATCGGCCCGGCTTCTGCCGCTCAGTCCTACCTGCACATCCCGGCCATCATCGCTGCCGCTGAAGTGACTGGCGCTACCGCCATCCACCCAGGCTACGGTTTCCTCGCGGAAAACGCCGATTTTGCCGAGCAGGTCGAGAATTCCGGCTTCGCCTTCATCGGCCCGAAAGCCGAAACCATTCGCCTGATGGGCGACAAGGTATCGGCCAAGCACGCGATGATCGAAGCCGGCGTGCCTACCGTTCCAGGTTCCGACGGCCCGCTGCCGGAAGACGAAGAAACGGCGCTGCGCATCGGTCGTGAAGTCGGCTACCCGGTGATCATCAAAGCCGCTGGCGGCGGCGGTGGTCGCGGCATGCGCGTGGTGCACAAGGAAGAAGACCTGATCGCCTCGGCGAAACTGACCCGCTCCGAAGCTGGCGCGGCGTTCGGCAACCCGATGGTCTATCTGGAAAAATTCCTGACCAACCCGCGTCACGTCGAAGTTCAGGTACTGTCCGACGGCCAGGGTCACGCCATCCATCTGGGCGACCGCGATTGCTCGCTGCAACGCCGTCACCAGAAGGTTCTCGAAGAAGCGCCGGCACCGGGCATCGACGAGCAGGCGCGCCAGGAAGTTCTGGCTCGCTGCGTCAAGGCGTGCATCGACATCGGCTACCGTGGCGCCGGCACGTTCGAGTTCCTGTACGAGAACGGTCGTTTCTACTTCATCGAAATGAACACCCGTGTTCAGGTGGAGCACCCGGTTTCGGAAATGGTCACCGGTATCGACATCGTCAAGGAGATGCTCAGCATCGCCGCTGGCAACAAGCTGTCGTTCACTCAGGATGACGTGGTGATCCGCGGTCACTCGCTGGAGTGCCGGATCAACGCTGAAGACCCGAAAACCTTCATGCCGAGCCCGGGCACCGTCAAGCATTTCCACGCACCAGGCGGTAACGGCGTTCGCGTCGATTCGCACCTGTACAGCGGTTATGCAGTTCCGCCGAACTACGACTCGCTGATCGGCAAGCTGATCACTTACGGCGCCACCCGCGACGAAGCCATGGCGCGCATGCGTAATGCCCTGGACGAGATCGTGGTTGACGGGATCAAGACCAACATCCCGCTGCACCGTGAACTGACCCGCGACGAAGGCTTCTGCAAGGGGGGCGTGAACATTCACTACCTCGAGCACAAGCTGGCAGGCGAGAAGCACTAAGCTTCAAGTCCGCACAGACAAGGCCGCCTTCGGGCGGCTTTGTTGTTTCTACAGTTTTCAAATCCCCTGTGGGTGCAATGCAGCTCCCACAAACCCTGCGCGCTCGCGTAAACTTGCGCGCTTCTCGCTGGCCGCTAGGCTGCAATCATATTTTTTCAAAGGTGCCCGCCATGCCTTGGCTGCAAGTACGTCTCGCCATCAGCCCGGAACAAGCCGAAACCTACGAAGACGCTTTCCTTGAAGTCGGCGCCGTTTCGGTGACCTTCATGGACGCCGAAGATCAGCCGATCTTCGAGCCGGAACTCAACACCACCCCACTGTGGGCGCACACGCACCTGCTGGCCCTGTTTGAGGGCGGCACCGAGCCTGCGCCGGTGCTCGCGCATCTGGAACTGCTGACCGGCAGTCCGCTGCCCGAGCATCACAGCGAAGTCATCGAAGACCAGGACTGGGAACGCAGCTGGATGGACGGCTTCCAGCCAATGCGTTTCGGTCAGCGCCTGTGGATCGTGCCGAGCTGGCACGCCGCGCCCGAGCCTGACGCGGTCAATCTGTTGCTGGATCCGGGCCTGGCGTTCGGCACCGGCACCCACCCGACCACCGCCCTGTGCCTGGAATGGCTCGACGGTCAGGACCTGAAAGACTGCAACGTCCTGGACTTCGGCTGCGGCTCGGGAATTCTGGCGATCGCCGCCCTGCTGCTCGGCGCGAAAGAAGCCGTCGGCACCGACATCGACGTGCAGGCGCTGGAAGCCTCGCGCGACAACGCCGGGCGCAACAATATTGCCGACGAGCTGTTCCCGCTGTACCTGCCGGAAGATCTGCCGCAGGTCAAAGCCGACGTGCTGGTGGCCAACATTCTGGCCGGCCCGCTGGTTTCCCTGGCGCCGCAATTGTCCGGTCTGGTGAAAACCGGCGGTCGTCTGGCGCTGTCGGGCATCCTTGCCGAACAAGGTGAAGAAGTCGCCGCCGCCTATGCGCAGGACTTTGATCTGGACCCGATCGCCAATCGCGATGGCTGGGTGCGTATCACCGGCCGTCGGCGCTAGAATGACCGCCTGCATAAACCGGATCGCCGCATGACCGACAGCTTCGTCACCCAGTGCCCGCATTGCCAAACCAGCTTCCGCGTCAGCCATGCTCAGTTGAGCGTGGCCCGCGGGGTGGTTCGCTGTGGCTCCTGCCTGCAAGTGTTCAACGCCGCCAAACAGCTGCTGGAACAACACGCCGGCAAGGAAGCGGTCACTCCGGTGGCGCCGTCCATTGTCCAGCCAGCACCGTCTCAGGCAGTGGTCAGCGAGCCGCCGCCAGTGGTCGAAGCACCCGTCAATGACGAACCGCCCGCGCCGCGCGCCATCAGCCAAAAGCAATGGAGCGCCAGCGAGCTGGACCTGGACAGCCTCGATCTGGACGAAGAACTCGCCCGCCTCGAACAACGGGAAATCCAGCCGACCACCGAATTCGGTCGTCAGCGCGAAGAGTCCCTGAGCGCCCGCCGCGACAGCCCTGAAGCCGATGAAACGGAGTGGCGCGACAGCCTGTTCAGCGCACGCGACGATGAACGTCTGCCCGAGCCCGAAGATGACGTCGAGCCAGATGCCGTCGAACCGGAACCGGTAAACACCGCGCGCACCGAGCCTTCCCTGTCGCTGGAGCCGGTGGATCTGGACGATGAACCGCCGATCCCGCAACTGCGCCTGCACGACCCGATCGATCCGAATGCCCGTCGTGAACGCCTGTCGGCCAACGTCGAGCCGGACGATGACGACTTGCCATCGGTCGAACCGCTGCGCAAAAAACGTCAACGCGCCGAAGTGTTGCAGGACCTGACCGACGACCCGCTGCAACTGGACTGGCAGAAACGCCGTTCGCCCTGGGGCCGGCGTCTGCTCTGGGCTTTGCTGGTGCTGCTAGCTGCCGCCGGTCTGGCCGGCCAGTACATTGCCTATCACTTCGATGAACTGGCGCGGCAGGATCAGTACCGCCCATGGTTTCAGCAGTTCTGCCCGCAGATCGGCTGCACGGTGCCGTCCAAGGTCGACATCGGCAAAATCAAAAGCAGCAATCTGGTGGTGCGCAGCCATCCGGAATTCAGCGGGGCGCTGGTGGTGGATGCGATCATCTACAACCGCGCGACGTTCTCCCAGCCATTTCCGTTGCTGGAGCTACGCTTCGCTGACCTCAACGGTCATCTGATCGCCAGTCGTCGCTTCAAACCCGGCGAATACCTCAACGGCGACCTTGAGGGCATGGCGGAAATGCCGCCGCAGACGCCGATCCACATCGCTCTGGATATCCTCGATCCAGGCCCCAAAGCGGTGAATTACAGCCTGAGTTTCCACTCGCCCGAGTGAATCGCTTCATCGCTTCAGGTTTGACGGCAGTTTTCTGACTTCGCCCGCGCTTACCAAACCGCTGGTAATAACAGAATAACTGTTCAGATTTTGTTCAATTCAGCCTTTATCCAGTCATCGAGAGCGGGTATCATGCCAACCCTTTTTCGAACTCTCATGATCCGGCCCCACTTCAGGGAAGTCCTATGTCGGCGGTACGCATCGGCCCATATACATTGCAGAACGGTTTGATTCTCGCCCCGATGGCGGGCGTCACCGACCAGCCCTTTCGTCAGCTGTGCAAGCGTTTGGGCGCAGGGCTTGTAGTCTCGGAAATGGTCACCAGTGACATGAGCCTGTGGAATACCCGCAAGTCGCGCATGCGCATGATCCACGAAGGCGATCCCGAGCCACGCTCGGTGCAGATTGCCGGTGGCGATGCGCAGATGCTGGCGGACGCGGCACGGGCCAACGTCGAACTGGGCGCACAGATTATTGATATCAACATGGGTTGCCCGGCAAAGAAGGTCTGCAACAAGGCCGCCGGTTCCGCGTTATTGAAAGACGAAGCACTGGTGACCGAGATCCTGCAGGCCGTCGTCGCTGCAGTGGATGTGCCGGTGACCCTGAAGATCCGCACCGGATGGGATCGCGACAACAAGAACGGCCTGACTGTGGCGAAGATCGCCGAGCAGGCCGGGATCACCGCGCTGGCCGTGCATGGCCGCACGCGCGCCGATCTGTACACCGGCGAAGCCGAGTACGACACGATTGCCGCGATCAAGCAGGCGGTGTCGATGCCGGTGTTTGCCAATGGCGATATCGATTCGCCGGAAAAGGCCCGTTACGTGCTTGACGCGACCGGTGCCGATGGCCTGCTGATAGGCCGGGCTGCCCAGGGGCGGCCATGGATTTTTCGCGAGATCGAACACTTCCTGCGTACCGGCGAGAAATTGCCGGCGCCGGAGCTGAGCGAAGTGGAACGCATCCTGCTGGAGCATCTGGCCGCACTTCACGCCTTCTATGGGGATGTGATGGGCGTCCGTATTGCCCGCAAGCATGTGGGCTGGTATCTCGCAACCTTGCCGGGCGCCAGGGAGTTTCGCGCCCACTTCAATCGTTTGGATGGTACGGAAACACAATGCGCCAACGTTCGGGAGTTCTTCGCCGAGCGTTACAAGAGCCTGACAGGGGACGAAGAAGGGGTGGCCGCATGACGATGATGACCGAGACTTTAGTGAGTGGAACAGCACCCGTGAGCGACAACGTGAATTTGAAACAGCACCTCAATACCCCGAGCGAAGAAGGTCAGACCCTTCGCGGGAGTGTCGAGAAGGCGCTGCACAATTATTTCGCCCACCTTGAGGGCGCGTCCGTCACGGATGTGTACAACCTGGTGCTCTCCGAAGTCGAGGCTCCCCTGCTCGAAAGCGTGATGAACTACGTCAAGGGCAACCAGACCAAGGCCAGCGAGCTGCTCGGACTCAACCGCGGCACGCTGCGCAAGAAACTCAAGCAGTACGATCTGCTGTAAGCATTCAATCAAACCAGAAAGGCGCCCGCGTAAAACCGGTCGCCTTTTTTGCTGACTTCCTTTGCTTTTGATGGAAATTGAGATGACCGACCAGACTACCCGCCTGCCGATCCGCCGCGCCTTGATCAGCGTTTCCGACAAGACCGGGATCCTCGAATTCGCCAAGGAGCTTGAAGCCCTCGGCGTCGAGATCCTCTCCACCGGCGGGACGTTCAAGCTGCTGCGCGACAACGGTGTTGCCGCAGTGGAAGTCGCGGATTACACCGGTTTCGCGGAAATGATGGACGGTCGGGTGAAAACCCTGCACCCGAAAATCCACGGCGGGATCCTCGGTCGTCGCGGTATCGACGATGCAATCATGAACGAGCACGGCATCAAGCCGATCGACCTGGTTGCGGTCAACCTGTACCCGTTCGAAGCCACCATCAACAAGCCCGGCTGCGACCTGCCGACTGCGATCGAGAACATCGACATCGGTGGCCCGACCATGGTTCGTTCGGCAGCGAAAAACCATAAAGACGTGGCGATCGTGGTGAATGCCAGCGATTACGCCAACGTTCTGCAAAACCTCAAGGCCGGTGGCCTGACCTACGCTCAGCGTTTCGACCTGATGCTCAAGGCCTTCGAACACACCGCCGCCTACGACGGCATGATCGCCAACTACATGGGCACCGTGAATCAGGCTGCCGAAACCCTGAGCACCGAAGGCCGCAGCGAATTCCCGCGCACCTTCAACAGCCAGTTCATCAAGGCCCAGGAAATGCGCTACGGCGAGAACCCGCACCAGAGCGCGGCGTTCTACGTGGAAGCCAAGCCTGCCGAAGTCGGCATCGCCACCGCGACCCAACTGCAAGGCAAAGAGCTGTCGTACAACAACGTGGCCGACACCGACGCCGCGCTGGAATGCGTGAAGAGCTTCGTCAAGCCGGCCTGCGTGATCGTCAAGCACGCCAACCCGTGCGGCGTGGCCGTGAGCCCGGACGCCGAGGGCGGCATCCGTCAGGCCTACGAATTGGCCTACGCCACCGACACCGAGTCGGCCTTCGGCGGCATCATCGCCTTCAACCGTGAACTGGATGCCGACACCGCCAAGGCGATCGTCGAGCGTCAGTTCGTGGAAGTGATCATTGCCCCAAGCGTCAGCGAAGAGGCTCGCGCCATCGTCGCCGCCAAAGCCAACGTGCGCCTGCTGGCCTGTGGCGACTGGTCGGCGGACCGCGCTCCGGCCTGGGACTACAAGCGCGTCAACGGTGGCCTGCTGGTGCAGAGCCGCGACATCGGCATGATCGGCGCCGACGACCTGAAAGTGGTGACCCAGCGCGCACCGACCGAACAGGAAATCCACGACCTGATCTTCGCCTGGAAAGTCGCCAAGTACGTCAAGTCCAACGCCATCGTCTACGCCAAGAACCGTCAGACCATCGGTGTCGGCGCCGGCCAGATGAGCCGCGTAAACTCCGCGCGTATCGCCGCGATCAAGGCTGAGCACGCCGGTCTGCAAGTGGCCGGTTCGGTGATGGCCTCGGACGCGTTCTTCCCGTTCCGCGACGGTCTGGACAACGCGGCCAAGGTTGGCATCACTGCAGTGATCCAGCCGGGCGGCTCGATGCGTGACGCTGAAGTGATTGCCGCTGCTGATGAAGCCGGCATCGCCATGGTGTTCACCGGCATGCGCCACTTCCGTCACTGATACAACTCGATCCAAATGTGGGAGCGGGCTTGCTCGCGAATGCAATCTGTCAGCAACAGCCGTTTTGCCTGACACACCGCTTTCGCGAGCAAGCCCGCTCCCACATAAAGCGCTCCAGCAGCGCCTGACAGATTTTTGAGGTTTTTGAAATGAATGTTTTGATCATTGGCAGCGGTGGCCGTGAACACGCCCTGGCCTGGAAAGTGGCTCAGGATCCGCGCGTACAGAAGGTTTTCGTCGCACCGGGCAACGCCGGTACCGCGATTGAAGCCAAGTGCGAGAACGTCGCCATCGACGTGCTGGCCCTTGAGCAACTGGCCGACTTCGCCGAGAAAAACGTTTCCCTGACCATCGTCGGCCCGGAAGTGCCGCTGGTGGCTGGCGTGGTCGATCTGTTCCGCTCCCGTGGCCTGGACTGCTTCGGCCCGACCGCCGGCGCTGCACAGCTGGAAGGATCGAAAGCCTTCACCAAGGACTTCCTCGCGCGTCACAAGATCCCGACCGCCGACTACCAGAACTTCACTGAAATCGAACCGGCCCTGGCTTACCTGCGTGAAAAAGGCGCACCGATCGTGATCAAGGCCGACGGCCTGGCCGCCGGTAAAGGCGTGATCGTTGCCATGACCCTGGCCGAAGCCGAAGACGCCGTGCGCGACATGCTCGCCGGCAACGCCTTCGGCGACGCCGGTTCGCGCGTGGTGATCGAAGAATTCCTCGACGGCGAAGAAGCCTCGTTCATCGTCATGGTCGACGGCAAGAACGTGCTGCCGATGGCCACCAGCCAGGACCACAAACGTGTTGGCGACGGCGACAGCGGCCCGAACACCGGCGGCATGGGTGCCTACTCCCCTGCCCCGGTGGTCACCGCCGACGTGCACCAGCGCGTGATGGATCAGGTGATCTGGCCGACCGTGCGCGGCATGGCCGAAGAAGGCAACGTCTACACCGGTTTCCTGTACGCCGGTCTGATGATCGACAAGGCCGGCAACCCGAAAGTCATCGAATTCAACTGCCGCTTCGGTGACCCGGAAACCCAACCGGTGATGCTGCGTCTGCAGTCGAGCCTGGTGCTGCTGGTCGAAGCCGCTCTGGCGCAAGCGCTGGACAAGGTTGAAGCACAGTGGGATCCACGTCCGAGCGTCGGCATCGTGCTGGCCGCCGGCGGCTACCCGGGCGACTACGCCAAGGGCGCGGTGATCAACGGTCTGGACACAGCCGCAGGCCTGGAAGGCAAAGTCTTCCACGCCGGTACGGCGCTGAAGGATGGCAACGTGGTGACGGCCGGTGGTCGCGTACTCTGCGCCACCGCCATGGGCGCCAGTGTCAGCGAAGCGCAGCAGCAAGCCTACAAGCTGGCCGCTGCCATCGACTGGGAAGGCTGCTTCTACCGCAAGGACATTGGCTACCGCGCCATTGCCCGTGAACGTGGCGAAACCCAGGAATAAGCTGTCCTTCACGTCCGGCGCGGGATGCAGTCCCTCGCCGGGCTGTTCCGCCGCCGCGCATCGTTATATTCTGGCATCAACCTACGAAGGGATTTCGCCGTGCGCTGGCTCAGGATTGCCATAAGTTTCACCGTCACGTTGCTGACCTTGCTCTGCATGCTTCCGGCTCTGGCCGCGCAAGGCAGTGGCTGGTCGGTATTGCTTGACGATCAGGGTAATCTGCAACTGAGCGACATCCGCTCGGCGCGCTACACCAATCAATTCAGTCCCATCGAACTTGATCGCCTCACGGCGGCCGAGCCCGATGGTGCACTCTGGCTGCGCTTCAAACTGGCGCCGGGCAAGCACGAGCAGGTGCTGCGGATCTTCGCTCCCGACCTGTCCAACCTCAGCCTCTACGTGCTGGACGGCGACAAACTGATCGAGCAACGCACTTCCGGCACCCATCAGCCGCAGGTCGAGCGGCCACTGCCGAGCAGCGACTTCCTGCTGCCACTGCCGCAAAGCGACAAGTCCCTCGACGTTTATCTGCGGATGGTTTCCGACCATCAACTGCGCCCGCACATCACCCTGCAATCGGCGGTGATGAGTGCCGCCAACCAGAACCAGACGCTGATCTTCGGTCTGCTGTTCGGCTGCCTCGGCATGTTGCTGCTGCACAATCTTGTGCGCTACGCCTACTCCCGCTCGCGCAGCAGCCTGTGGCTGGCGGTCTGCGAAGGACTGCTGGGCCTGAGTCTGTTGCTGTTGCTCAACCTCGCCGGCCCGTGGTTGCCGAACTGGCACGCGATCCAGACCCCGGGCGCCTATCTGGCGTTGCTGCTGACCGCCCCGGCCGGGCTGATGTTCGCCCTGCGCTTCTTCGCCCCGCTCGGCCCGCACCCGCTGAACAAACTGTTGCTGGGCGACATTCTGTTCATTGTGATCTGCAGCCTGCTGCTGTTGTTCGTCAACACCCTGCCGCTGAACATCATCACCTACGCGCTGGTGGCGCTGGCCGGTCTGAGCATGTTGCTGGTCGGCTTCTATCACTGGCAGAAGGGCTACCGTCCCGCGCGGCTGTTCGTTGCCGGGATGGTGGTGTTCAACATCGGTACGCTGATTATTTTGCCGGCCCTGCTGGGGCTGACCCTGGTGGCGCCGCAAGGCCTGATCATGACCCTGATGGGTTTCATCTGCATCAGTGGCTTGCTGATGAGCATCGCCTTGGGTGAACGCCAGCGCAGCATCACCGAAAGCCGGTTCAGCATCAGCCGCGATCTTGCCGCGAGCAATGCCGAGATCAACGCCAAAGCCGAATTCCTCGCCAAGATCAGCCACGAAATCCGCACCCCGATGAACGGCGTGCTGGGCATGACCGAGCTGCTGCTGGGCACGCCACTGTCGGTCAAGCAACGCGATTACGTGCAAACCATCCACAGTGCCGGCAACGAACTGCTGACGTTGATCAACGAGATTCTCGACATTTCCAAGCTCGAATCCGGACAGATCGAACTGGACGATGTGCAGTTCGACCTCAACGCGCTGATCGACGACTGCCTGAGCATCTACCGGGCCAAGGCCGAACAGCAGAACGTCGAGCTGATCAGCTTCATCCAGCCGCAAGTGCCGCGCGTGATCAGCGGCGACCCGACCCGCCTGCGCCAGACCCTGCTGAGCCTGCTGGAAAACGCCCTGAAGAAAACCGACGAAGGCGAAGTGCTGATCGTCGTCGCCCTCGACGAACGCAGCGTCAAACCGCGCCTGCGCATCGCCGTGCAGGACAGTGGTCAGCCGATGGAACCGGAGGAGCGCGATGCGCTGATGCACGCCGAACTGCACAGCAAACACTTCCTCTCGGCCAACCGTCTGGGTGGCAACCTCGGGCTGGTGATTGCGCGGCAACTGATCCGCCTGATGCACGGCGAGTTCGGGATCAAGAGCGGCGCCAATCAGGGCAGCACCTTGTGGCTGACCCTGCCACTGGACCCGGATCGTCTGGAACACCCGACCTCCGACCTCGACGGCCCGTTGCAAGGTGCGCGCGTGCTGGTGGTGGACGACAACGATACCTGCCGCAAAGTGCTGGTGCAGCAATGCAGCGCCTGGGGTCTGAACGTCAGCGCCGTGCCATCGGGCAAGGAAGCGCTGGCGCTGCTGCGCACCAAGGCGCACCTGCGCGACTACTTCGATGTGGTGCTGCTGGACCAGAACATGCCCGGCATGACCGGCATGCAACTGGCGGCCAAGATCAAGGAAGACCCGAGCCTCAATCACGACATCCTGTTGATCATGCTCACCGGCATCAGTAACGCGCCGAGCAAGATCATCGCGCGCAACTCCGGGATCAAACGCATCCTCGCCAAACCGGTGGCCGGCTATACGCTCAAGACCACGCTGGCCGACGAGTTGAACCAGCGCAATAAAGGTCAGGTAGTGTTCCAGCCGCAAGTGGTCACTCCCGCTACGGCGGCCAAGGTGCCGAGCGATTTCCGCATTCTCGTCGCCGAAGACAACACGATTTCGACCAAAGTGATTCGCGGCATGCTCGGCAAACTCAACCTGCAACCAGACACCGCCAGCAATGGCGAAGAGGCCCTGCAGGCAATGAAGGCCCAGCGTTACGATCTGGTGCTGATGGACTGCGAAATGCCGATCCTCGATGGCTTCTCGGCAACCCAGCAACTGCGCGCGTGGGAAGTCAGCAATCAGCGCATCCGCACGCCGATCGTCGCGCTGACCGCGCACATCCTCGCCGAACACAAGGAACGTGCGCGTCAGGCCGGGATGGATGGCCACATGGCCAAACCGGTGGAGTTGTCGCAACTGCGCGAGCTGATCGAACACTGGGTAGCCCAGCGCGATCAGCAGAACCGTACGGCGTCGACCTTTTAAGCAGGGGTACCACGCCAGTTCGAGCGTGACTCAATCGGCTGCGCCGTTCTCTTCGGCTGGAACGTCTTCATTCACCCTCAACAACGCCACGTTAGCTTCAAGCCTGTCCTGGACTTTCAGGGCGATGGCTGCGCGAACCGGCCCATAGAGCGTTTCGGACAAATTGGCACTGGCAGAGCGTCTGCAAACACTGCCGCGAATATCCTCAGCCTGGAATAGCTCGGCCAAAGGGTTGTCAGCGAGAATCCGTCCAGTCGCAAATTCGATGTAGACGCTGCTCATCGACATCGGCGAGTGCGCCACGACCACCAACAGCCGTATGATTCTGGAAACATCTGACTGATCCGTCGATGCATCGCTGGCGCTTTTCTGCATGTAACCACGCAGCAGCTCTAGTGCCGGCTCGCTTGCGGAAAGTGCTGCCAGTCGACGCATGACTGCGTTCGCAACGCCACATTGCTCCACAGCCCCACCGAACTCAGGAGCGACCACCCAGTCAACGACAGACACGCTGTTACCCTGTGCGACGGACAGATCCAACCGTGCTCTGAAATGTCGCAGCCAATATTTGTCCAGAAATTCCATGTAGACGTCATACCAGCCAATACCCGGATCTTTCTCAAGTTTCTTGTTAGCCGCCAGTTGCGCCAACAACAGAGAGTTTATTAAATCCTGATAGCGTTCCGGTTTGTCTGCCGGCGGAATCAGTACAACGGCACCCGCAACGATCAAAACGGAATATTTGCAATTCATATAATCGCCCTCAAAAAAAAGCAGTCGACCTTCGACTGCTTTTTTCGATTTATCAGATATCAATATCTTCAATCTGATCGATACCCACCAGCTTTTTCTTGATCGTCTCACGCACTGCGTTGGCGACGTCGGTGTTTTTGGCAAAGAAAGTTTGAGCTCGATACAAACTTACATTACGAACATCGACATCCACGAACATCACTTTGGTAGAGGTGTTCTTGCGCAGAAAACGCACCGTTCCCAGCGCCATGATTGCCTCACCGTCGAGTTCGACACACGCTCCGGTCGAGATGCCGCCCACGCCGTGGTCCAGCAAATTTCGCTCATAAGCGGTCAACGCAGCAGTGTCCCGTTTTTGCAGGGCCGAGATTGCATCACCCGCGACCTTCAGCATCAGAACGCTGGTTGGTCCTGGCAGTGCAACATTAGCCAGCACGGAACCCAGAATCTCCAGTACCAGCTTGTCCATCCGCACACTCGTGCCTTCGATACTGAGGTCATTGTAGTACTGATCGACAGGCGTCCAGCCAGCGAGGGTCATCACCTCACGGAACCGCTTATACCACTCTCGGCCCTGATGCTCTTCGGGGTATAGCTTGTTCGCTGCACGTGTGGCGAACAGAAGAGCGTTCTGGGCATCCGACTTGTTCTGATCCGAAAGTTTGCCAGAAAAACCCATTGTGACTTCGCCGACAACAGAGCCTTTCGACGGTGCCTCGATTTCGTCCCCTACAGCCAACAGGCCACGAGAGCGAATAACTGGCGCACCCACATCACAGGCTTCAATCGCGTTAATACAGGAAGAGATATAAAGCTCATTAACGATTTGACCATGCACAATAAAAGTCCTTATTAATTAGTAGGCAAGCCCCTCTTGAACTTGCAAGAAAACAATAAACAAACAAGCCCAGCACTACAAACTCAAATCTGTAACATCTTATCCAGCAAACAAGATGCAACTAACAACATCACACAAAACAACTATAAAACAAAAAACGAAAAACCGACTGCCTCGCGCAGAATCTTCTGCACACACAAGCAACTAACCGACTGATAGACTCGCCGTCATCACTCTCCGGATGCGAGTCGCCCTCATGCTCCACGTGTTATTCAGCGTTTACCTGAAGATGCTGGTGCTCTACAGCCCGTTCTTCGTGTTGTCCTGCTTCATCAGCCTGACTCGTGGCTACTCGCGCAAGGAACAGCGGCGCCTGGCCTGGAAAGTGGCGATCGCCACTCTGATCTCCAGCGTCTTGCTTTATCTGTTCGGGCGGGTGATTTTCGATGTATTCGGGATCACTGCGGACGCATTCCGCATCGGTGCCGGCAGCGTGCTGTTCATTTCGGCGTTGGGCATGGCGCAGGGCAAGCCTGTGGTGCAGAGTGACAACGTGCAACAGGACGTGACGATCGTCCCGCTGACCATTCCGCTGACCGTCGGCCCGGGCACCATCGGTGCGCTGCTGGTGATGGGCGTCAGCCAACCACACTGGGACGACAAACTGACCGCGATCATGAGCATCACTCTGGCCAGTTTCACCGTAGGGGTGGTGCTGTATCTGTCCAATCACATCGAACGGGTGCTCGGTGATCAGGGCCTGCAGATCGTCAGCCGGCTGATGGGCCTTTTCGTCTGCGCACTGGCGGCGCAGATCATCTTTACCGGGATCAAGGGCTATCTGGTGTCCTGAACGAAAAAGGGCTGCGGAGGACAATCTCCGCAGCCCGGTCTGATCTGCCAGCTCGCAATGGCTTACTGGTCGATGGACAGCCCGATCAGCGCGCCGAGTTCCAGCAGGGGTTCCGTGGCCATCGCACTCATCAGCTCCTCCAGGCTAACGGTCACCGAGATTTCGTCAGGTAACGCAATCCCGAATGTCACCTGCTGTTGCCGTGCCGCATCAAGGCTCGTGGCATTGCGCAAGATGATGCTGCTTCCCGAATCGGGATCCGTCAGCAGCAAATGGCCGTCGGACCTCGAGACCAGCCATCGCTGCATCGGCTCCAGTGTCAACGCCAGATGAATGCCTGCTTCCTCGGCGTCGACAATCAGGCAATCAAGCCGATCCCAAGTCTGTCGGGCCAGTGAAAGGTAATCTGCAGATTTCGCAAACTTGAGTACCAGTGTATCGACGCCATCCGGAATCGCTACAATCCTGCCCGATGAGCCAATACCGTCGATAACCAGCGTATCTGCAATCCGGCTGACCGCTTCCACAGTCATCCATATATCGATGGGTTCAATGTCTTCACTGGCATTGCTGAACAGGCGGCCCGTTACAGGGTCATGCAGCACCAGGGTCTGATCGTTCGCCACGCCCAGATATTGTGGCCATTCACGTCCTGACACCGCGACACTGAGCAGACGGCCGGCTGCGACGTCATACCAGCTGCAAATATTATCGCTCCTGCCCGCAAAGAGGTAAGGACCGCTACGCTGACCGGCAAGCAGTCGCGCCAGCTTTTCCTCCCGCGCCTGACGAGACGCCAGGCCATTGAAGAATTCGACTTCTACACCGACGATACGCGGTGGCTCGCCATCGACCAGGTTGAACAGCACGTGGTCATGCCGGCGGACGTGCAGGCCGGCTCCATGGGGCACGGCCCAGGCAAAAGTGTCCCGCGGCATGACTCGCTGCATCGGGGCCAGCAAGTGCGCCTGCAGCAGACGTGTCCCCGAACCGAATGCCGCCGCCAGGCTTTCAGGCGCCATGAAGGGCTGACGATAGATTCGTCCGGATGCCCAGTCCATCATCCACGCCGCTTTTTTATCTGGCGTCAGCCTCAACACGCGCATGGCTTTGCCCGCTGTGTCGGCAATCAGAAATTGCTGATCCAGATAGATGACATACAGCGATGTCTTGCCCGTTGCATCGCTGATACCTCCGACTTCCACGCCATCGGCGGACTCGTTCTGAATGCTGGTCCCGACCGTTTCCCACCACTTGAACCCTTGCACAGTGCGCTGCTGGCGGGCCGACAGCCATGCGTGATTGAGTCCCACCAGCCGCGTCTGGCCGTCGTCATTCATCTGGAACAGCATGCCTTCGTCAGTGAGGATGACGTATTGTCCGCCCTGGCGGTGCACATGCTGCACCTCAAGGTGCAAGACACTTTGTGCAAACATCTCGAGCATCTGATCCGCTGCGCCGATGTGCTGTCGATAAACAAGGCGATGGCCGAGATGATGAAACAACACTGTATCGCCGCTTGATTGAAGCGGATCAAGCAGCACCCAATCGAGAAAGTCAGGTGTACCTTCCGTATTGCGCAGCACAGGCCGAATGACGCGCTCATCTTCACTGCGCACCCAGGCTCGGGTGGCTTTGCGCAAATTCTCGTCGAAGGTGTCGATCGTAATCATTGCGCCCAGTGTGAATTCCACTCTCTGGTCATCAAGTACCTCATGGTATGGGTAGTCGTGCCGTCGGAGGAAATCCGAAACATTGTCGCGTCCTTCACGAATGATCCACGGATGGTCTGAATTCATATCGGAGATCGCAGTAAGGGCGAGGTAGTCTTCACCGAGCAGGTAAGTCAGCTTGTAGAAGCTTTTCCACATGTCTTCAAAGCGCTGGACCACCTGCAGCAAACCCTCTGGCGTCGCCTGAATCGAAACAATGCAGGGATTTTTTGATGAATGTATTTTCATCACCCGGTAAGTGCGCTTGATCTGCCCGGTGACCAGATCCGTACGCCAGATGATTCCCTGCGCCGGGCAGTAATAAAACATCTCCTCGCCGGTCTTCGGGCCGATGCAGATCTGCGCCGCATACTGTGGGTCCAGTCCGCGCACCAGGTGCATGGCATCTTCGGTGTGGTCGTACCAGGCCGTGGTACGAACACCAGTCAGGGCATCGTGATAGTTGCGGATGACCGTCGGGCCATCGGCCAGACGATGGGCGCGGGCGAGTTCGCGCAAATGCTTGCGTGTGGCCGGGCCGTCGGCATCGTTGAGCGCGTCGAGTTCAGCAAAGAGCAGCGCGCCCGTTGCCCAGCCAACCTGGTAGAAGCCCTCCGCAAGTTGCAGGTACACGACACTCCTGGCGGGCACCTGCACCCGCATCGAGCCCAACTGAAAAGTATCCTGTACCAGCTTCACCGCCGCCGCACTCACCCACGGGGCACGCAATGACCACGTCATTGGATCATCGGTGGAAACCTGCAGCCGCAACGACTTGACGCCCTCGGTCAGGGTGATCGAGCAGTGCCCGCCAGTGGCATCGATGTCATAGCAAAGGTAACCGTGCACCTCCTGCGGCAATGGGGGGACGTGCAGAAAACGCTGATCAGGGCCAATCGCAACACTGACGCGGGTTTCCTCGTAGTTGGGCACCATTTTTTCCATGATGTACTCGGTCGGTGCCTGGTAAAAGCTGAACCAGAATTGCCGCTTGCCTGCCAGCTTGTATTTTTCCAGTGCCAAAGCCGTTTCCATGTTTTCTGTGAGCGTTGTCGCAAATGGCAGACCTTCATGGACGAAGCCCAGAAAGCACTCCGGCACACTCGGCAGCACGACGCTTTCAATACCCGGCGCCATATCGAAGGAAATCGAGTCGCGAAGGTCGAGGGCCTCTCGAATGCTGAATGCCTTGCTGCGATCCCCGACGATCCTCGGCTTATGCAGAAAGGAGTAATCTTCCGCGGCGAAAATTTTGTGGCCGCCGAAGGTAATGAGCCCTTTGCGCAAATCAAGCCCGGTATAGACCGCACAAGGATTGGCAATGTAGGTATCGCCTTGCACCGAATGGCTTTGCGGTCGATAGGCCGAATGCACATCATTCAGATACCGGCCGATCCGTCTTCCACGTTCTGCCCTGGCGCTGAACCCCTCGACCAGGGCGCCGATGCCCACCGCCAGCCCGCCCAGAATCACCCCGGCGCCGCCGAGGAAGGCCGCCGCCGTGCCCGCACCGGCAACACCGGCGCCCAAAGCGCCAACACCCAGCGCCAGCCCAGCTGAATCGAAGGCCAGCTGCGTGGCGTAGACCGCACGCTGGATATCGTTTTGGGCATTGACCAACAGATAAATGTCGAAGCCGATGCTGGCCAACTGCAAAACGGTGCCGACACCTTCGTTCAAGACGTTGCCCAATGCATTACTGACAATCGACGAGGTGGTTTTGGCCACCCGCAAACCGTCGGTAAACGCATGACGCACCAGATTCAGCAGTTGTACTGCGTCGACCACCAGCCCGTGAGCCATCTGCGCGTAGGCCAGGTAACCGTGGATACGCACGGCCGACGTCAACGCGGTCGACCCCATCCCGGACTCTGCGCTCTGCAACCCGAGCAGCAGGGCTTGAATGGCAAATCCGGCATTGAGCGTATGCACCGCACCGACATCCGTCGGATCGATCACTGGCGCCCCCGCGCGTCTGCCGGACAACGCTTCAAACGTATCGCTCAGGTAAGACTTGATCCCTTGCAGGCGCGTGTCATCAGTCTGCACTGTGCGTGTGCGCTGCGGATCACTGGCACTGACCATGGTGATTTCGCTGCGCCCTTGCGCAGTGCTCTTCAGGGAGTCGAACACCGGAACGAAGTCACGAGACAGTTGATGCTGGTCCTGTAACCGCAGGGTCGCGCTTTCGATCGTCCGCGCCCACTTGTGGCTGTCCACACTGCTCAGCGCCTGTCCCAGACGCGCGTTCTCTGACAAGGAACGCGCGCGCAAGGCGGCATGCTGACTCCAGGGTTCGACGGCACGCCCACCACCCAGCGGATCACTGCTGAGCAAATGCTCAACGCTAATTTCCGAAGGCAACGATTTACCGGCAATGCTTGCGCCGTCGAGTTCGATGACCTCGAAAACGCTGGCAGCCCCCCGTTCCAGACCATAAAGCCTGGCAATCACTTCCTCCTGCATGAAGCGCTGGACGCCTTGTTGCAGATCCTCGATCCGGGCGAACGCATACAGCCCGAAGTTGGGATCGTAGAAGCGATAGGATGTCTCGCCTTGCACCACAACCTTGCTCACCAGCATCGAATGATTGTCTGTGTTGAGCAGCAGGCTGCCGGCAGCGGTTTTCGCTTCCAGCGTCTGCATCACAGTGGCCAGGTTCGCCGCCGGTCTCTTCTCGCCGAATCGCGCCATGGGTACGCCACGCAACTCGTCCAGCACCTTGAGCAGGGCATGGGCTTGCGGTGCGTCGGGAGTGAGATTGGCAATCGCCAGTTTGCCGATCAACGCGCGCTCGGCCGAGGCGCCTTTCTCCAGCGCGGCGGCCATCACCAGCGCCAGTGGATAGCAGCGTCGGCCCGGATCCCCCGCACCGCGCAACAACAAATCCTGCGGCAATTGTCTGGCCGTATGCGCACCCGCCTCGAAGAACGTCTCGCGCACTGCCGCACCCCGCGCAAGGATCGACGCCCGGCGCTCATTCACGGCGGCGACCTCGACCCGACTCACGTACTCGCGCCATTGCCGCACGCTGATCGGTTCGGCAAATGCCTGCGCCTTCAGCACCCTGGAGTTCTGCCCGAGCGATTCGCGCTCCGATGCATTGACTCGTGCCTCCACCGGTGCAGGATAGCGATTGAGCAGTGTCTGTTCGATCACCTCGTAGCGCGCGACCAGGCCACGGTCGCGCGTATCTTCGGCAAAGGCGACGGTGGTTGCCCAGGCGTCTGCGAACCCGACCTGATCCAGTGTTGCGGCACCGAACAGGCCGCCGAACATCACCCGATGCAACGGGCTCAACTGATCCAGCGGCAACTTGCCCGCCGCGATGCGCGCCAAGGCCTCGTTGAGGTTACCCAGTGACTCGGCCCCCATGGACGTTGGAGCTTTGTCGACTGTCTGGTTCAGCACCTGCTGTCGAGTATCAAAGTCGAGGTGGATGGGAACGTTGAACGTCACATCACCGGTCAAGCGGTCATTCATGGCCCGTACAAACGGCTCACCCAGATCATCAAGCAGTTGCTGCAGGACCGAAGTCAGCAACACTGATTTTCCTTCTATGACCGGCCAGCCAAGTTTGAACGTGAGGGTCCGCTCTTTCAGCAAGTCGGCCAGATTACCGGCGTAGCGCGACTTGACCTTGCCCGAATTCCACTTCTCATGTTCTTTTGCCAGCCAGTCTTCGGGGGTATCCTTGACTGCCCAGCCGGAGATCATTTCTTCTTCGGTAAAGACGTTGAAGCCGTCGACCTGCTTCATATGATGGCGAATGTTGTTCAGCTGTTCACTCTGCAGTTCTCTTTCGACATAGCCGATTACACCGCCTTCAAGTGCGCCCGGACCGGTCATGTAGATGGTGCCCAAGGCGTCGAAACGAATCCCGTCCTGATAATACTGAGCTATGGCGCGTATGAGCTTCTCTGATGAATATTCACGCGATGTATTGGGCAAGCGCCCATCAGCCTGTGCTTCAGAGACGACCTTGATTGCAATATCATCGACTGACGACACATCTGCTGGCGTCACGCCTGCGAGTATCATGCGGCGCTCAACCTCATACAGGCAGTCATAAGCCACCCGGATGAAGTGCATGCTCGCATTGACCATCTTGCTGCCAGGATGAGCCAGAACATAGGCATTCATTTCCTTCGACGACGGATTGCCCCAGGCCGCGCCGCGCCCGATGGCATCCTGGGATAAAGACGTCGGCTGCGGCGAAGCGAAAATCTGCTCCACACCCGGCCTGCTCCGGGCAAATGCGCTCAGTGCCTCGAGATGCTCGGCGGGAATATGCCCGGTTCTGTCGACATAACGTTGCCGATCGCGCCCCGGCATCAAGGTATCGTCATGGTTGAGCAATAACTGCAGGACACCGATCTTCGCGTCTGTGCTGAAACCACTGATGTCCACGCCGCCCGGTCTCTCGATCAGCGGCGGCAAATAATCCATGTCGCTGTAACGCCCGCCCTCGAGAAACTCGGCCTGCAGTCGCACCACGTCACTGGCAGCAGCAAAGTTGCCGCGCATGGCGACTTCGCGCTGGTAGACGTCAGCCAGAAAATGACTGGCAAACTCCTGGCGAACATCGCGCAGGCGCAAGTCCTCACCCACCATGGCCTGATGCGAATCCAGACATTTCTGGCGGAAGGCTTCGAGCGTCGCACGTTCCTTGCCATAACCCCGCACCATCAGGTCGATCCGCGCCTCGTCTGCGCGTCCGGCCCAGCGTGGCTGATTCAGGTAGTCGAACATCTGCTGTTTGAGTACCCGTGCGCGGTCTTCGATCATTCTCGACAGCACCGTTGGTTTTGCCTTTTGGGCCTCTTCTAACCCCATCGTGTGCGCACGGGCACTATCGAGAATCACCCGGTTCATTTCAAAGGCCAGCAGCGCGTCACTGTCATACCAGAGGTTGAATGCATATCCCTGCGACGCCAGTACCTTGCGCCAGATGTTCATGTAATCGCGCTGATTCGTCCCGACCTCACTGCCACCGACCCAGACAAAATGCATGATGCGCGGTATCGGTTTGCCAGCGGAGAGCATCTTCACAGTCGCACTCAAGCGGCGGTCGTAGTCGCCCAGTTTCAGGCGCAGTTTATTGACCTGAGCATCCGCGGCGTCCAGCTGTGGTGATTCAATCGCGTCCTTGAGCAATCTGATCGCTATCAATTGTTCTGCAAGACTGGTAGCCGCCGTAGCTCCGTCGTAGTAGCGCAAAGGAGCCTCCCCCAGGCTACCGCTGACGGACTCAAGTTCTGTGCGCGCAATAAGATCGGCGAACACTCTGCCCATCGTGACTTCATCCATAGTGCTCAATGCAATTTCCTTTTTTTTGGCCAAACGAACCCATCGCGACGACATGAACCGTCGCGACACAGAGAGAAAACAAACTTCAAAAAACCCAACGAAGACTTTCGTCAGGCCGGCACCGCTCCCAGCAACTGCGCCAGCGTCGCACTGCCGTCGGCATCATCGACTTCGACGATTTCCCGCAGCCTCTGCACCAGGCTCGATACCGGATAGGAACGCCCGCCCTCGAACCCGAGGAAGACGTCGCCACGCATCGCCGGATCCACCGAGCACACATCCCGCAGGATCAGGCTGTGCTGGCGATCCGGGTCGACAATCAGCAAGTGCTCGTCGACAAACGACAGTTGCAGCGTTTGCGGTGCGTCCAGCGCCCAGACCAGCTTGCCGGGAATCGCCGGAACCTCGCCCAGCGGGTGACGGCAATCGACAATCACCGAGTCCAGCCGCAACCAGCAGGCCCTCGACAGGTGATACGTGACGCCGCCCTGCCCCAGGCGCAACACCAGACAGCTCACGTCATCAGCGATCAGTGGCAACAGGTCTTCAACCTTGTTCTGGCCCTCGACCACCAACACCTCGGCCTCGCGCCGCATGTATTCGAACGGGCCGATGCTCTGCTGACCGGGGTAGACGTGTACGCGGTGTGCCTGAAGTTCGTGCAACAGCACATGCCGATGGCGGGTGCCGAGCAATTCGCAATCGTGTGGCAGGTTCTGGCCCGCTACCCGAATCAGTTGTGCATTCGCCACGTCGTACCATTGCAGGTTGCCCGCGCCAGACTCCACGGCGATGTAGGGCCCATGCTCGGCGGTCTCCAGCAATGCCTGCAGAGACTCCGGCAAATGTTCCGCGTGCTCGCTGGCCCAGTGATGATCGACGCCGATGATCCTTTCAGCTTCCTGATATCGCAGCTTGAGTGACACGCCGTTGACCGATGTCCCGTACAGACCGGAGCCGTCATTGCGCACGGCGCTGAACCGCCAGTCGTCCCACTCGGCCTGCGGTGCCGGCAGCATGTCGCTCGCCAGTAACTGGGCGCCGCTGCCGAATGCTGGCTCGAGTTGCCGGCTGTCGAAGAACCGCTGACTGCAGATCTCACCGCTGGCGACATCGAACAGCCAGACCGCCTGGTTGTCCGGTGTGACCCCGAGCAGGCGCATTTCCCGTTCGTGCCCCGGATCGCACAGCAGCAAGCGGTTATCCACGTACCAGGCACACAGGCTGCGATCACCGGCGGCGTTGCGCAGACCCAGAATGGCGAAACTGTTGACCGGGTACTTCACCGCCAGCGTTTCGAGTGCCTGCCACCACTGTGCGCGCGCCCTGAGCCAGCGCTCACTCAAGCCACCCAGATGCACTTCACCCTCTGCGGTCAGATTGAAGAACAGACCGTCGTCGGTCAGGGCCAGATACCCGTCCTGTACCGGCACCACGTCATTCAACCCGTCGGGCTGCAGCCATTGATGTGTCCATTGCGCCGGCCAGCGCTCGCTGCCAGCGGACGCGCTGCGTTGCACCTTGCACAGCTTTTGCGCCAGCCGGTCGTAGATGAAAAACAGCTCGTGCTCATCTTTGACCGGCAGAAGCAGCAGATCACCAAGCTGTTTGATCGAATCGACCCAGCCGCGGTCATGCCCGAAGGCAAACGGATGAATGCACAACAGGTCACGGCTGCGAATCCAGACCAGGTCACGTTTGCCCGGATCGAACGCCCAGCAGACCGACACGTAAGCGGCCGGTTGCCAGTCGACGGTACTGACGCCTGCGCGTTCGGGTACCGGCGATAACGTGAAATAGTGACCAAGCACCGCCGACCAATCCGTCAAGGTCGGGTTGGCGAACACTCGCTGGCCCAGCTCACGGTCAATCTCTCGGGTAACTGCCACCAGTTGCAGTTGGCCTTCATGGATCAGGTAGTTGAATTGCGTGACTTGCCGATCGGCACCCAGCCATTGCTGTTCGATATGAATCACGCCCTGCGCATCGACTTCAATACGCCGAATGCTGCACTGCCCCTCCATCACCAGCAGACGGTAGCGGCACTTGAGCAAACCGCTGACGGCATCGACCTGCCAGATGTCGTAGTTGCGCACCTCATAGAAAAACGCAGAATCGTCGACCACCGCCGCCAGCAGCATTTCATCGGCCGCCAGTACCTCTTCACTGCGGATGTACAGAAAACGATCCTCGGCAGCGTCGTACCAGGCCGTGGTGTGACGCGGCTGGCTTTCGGGCTCGAAAGGAATCGGAAAGTGATGAACTGGCGTGTAAGGCAGCACCAGCCGATGCTCCCGGGCCAGTGTCTGGTAATGCGTGAGGAGTGACTGTTCATTCTCCCCGGCTGGCGCGCTCTGCTCGATAATGTCCAGTCGTCCGTCGCTGCGGTTGACCTTGAACGATTGCCGCCCGGTCAGCTGAAGCATGACCTCATGCCGACCTCTGCCGCCGAACGTCACCTTCACCCCACCCACCGAAAGAACCCCGCCGACGTCGATCCGCACATCCCTCTCAGTGGCCCAGGCGGCTACCAGATTCCAGCGGCACTGCTGAAGGCTGGGGGACTGCAACTGGAGATTGACCCCGCGATTGAGGATCAGTGAACAGGCACCGCCCGCACCTTCGATGCGGTACGACACCTTGTCGTGCCAGAGCTGCGGCATCATTGGCACCGCCAGCGCACGCTCGTGGGCATCCAGCCGCACCTCGATCACGGTTGGCCGATACGACGGTGCGAGACGGTTGATGATGTAGTGCACGGGAAAGGAATAGAACGAAAACAGAAACCGCCGCTGGCCCGCCGCATCCTTCTTCTCCAGCTTGCGGGCGGTATCGAAGCCGGTGTCGTGACGCAGCGTCGAGAAAGGCAGCGCCTTGTATTCGTAACCGTAGAACGTGGTCGGCGTGCACGGCAGGACGACCAGTTGCGTGGTCGGCGGATCGAAGTGGATGTAGCCGGGAAGTCCCAGTTCACGCCGCAGATCGAGCGCTTGTTGATCATCCGGATTGAAATCCGGCACCCCGAAATGGTCGCGCAGCCGATACACCTTCGGACTGTCGAGCACCAGCATCGTGCGATTGAAGTCCAGGCTCTGGACGACCAGCGAAGGGTGAGCGACCCACGCCCCGAGTCCGTCGTCATACCGATAACCGACACCCCGACAGGCCCGCTCCAGCTCATCGAAGAACAGCCCGACCTCCTGCGCCTGCTCAGCGATCCTGGCAAACCCCTGGGCCAGGGCCGCCACACCCACGGCCAGTCCGCCCAGGATCACCCCGGCGCCACCGAGCACGGCGGCCGCTGTTGCCGCGCCCGCCGTGGCAGCCCCCAGACCACCGGCGGTCAACGCCAGACTGGCGGAGTCGAAGGCCAGTTGGGTGCCGAATTGCGCGCGCTCGATCTCGTTGTCTGCCGTCGCCAATTGATAGATGTCGAAACCGACATTGGCCAGCCCCAGCACCGCGCCCACGCCTTCGTTGGCGACATGTCCCAGCGCCTCGCCAACCACCGGCGCACAGGTGCGGGCGATGATCTTCTCTTCATTGAGCGCGGTTTTTACCAGACTGATCAGGCCAGCGACATCCGTGACATTGCCATGCACCAGCTGCGCGTAATTGACGTAAGCGTGCAAGCGCACGGCGGTGGTCAGGGTGCGGTCATCCCCCTCTCGTCCACGCAGGACGTTCATCAGTGCCTGGATGGTGAAGCCGGTATTGAGCGTGTGTACGGCACCCGCCTCTGCCATCTGTGGCGAGGCTCGGGTGCCCAGTGCCGAAAACTGCTCCGACAGATAATTTCTGATGCGCAGCAGACGGTGATCGGAGCTCACCACCTGCACCACATGCTCGGCCTGCGAGGGATCGATCAGGTTGATCCGGTACTCGCCGGCAGGCGTCATCTCCAGGGTTTCGAACAACGGCACCAGCGGTTTTGCCGCAGCATGCAAGTGCTGTAGAGCGTCAGTCGCCTGGGCAATCTGCTGTCCCCACCAATGACTGTCCAGATCGCGCAGGCTGCGCCCCAGGTGCGGATTACTGACCAGCGAATGGCCGCGAGCACTGTTCAGGCGCCGACGGATCGGTCGCTGTGTATGCTCCGGCAGCACATTGTCGGATTCCAGCAATTGCCCGACGCGCAAACCGCCGGACAGATCCAGCGCCGCTATCTTTTGCCCCTGCAGCTCGATCAGATCAAAGGTCGGGCGCGCGTCGTCGCCATAGGCCGCATAGTATTTCGCCATGCCCTGTTTCTGGAAAAGGTCGGTCAGTGCCAGTTGGAGCTGGTCTGGCTGGCCGAACTCGAACACGCCGAAATTGGGATCATAAAAGTGATAGGTGGCGCGCCCACCATTGAAGGTTTTCGCCACCAGCATGGCGTGGTTATCCGAGTTGAGCATCAGCGTGCGCGAGCTGGCGAACGCCTCCAGCGTGGTGCCGAGCTGCTGCAGATCGACCCGCCCCAGCGGCTTGCCGATATCGTGCAACTGCACGCCGCGCAACTCCTCGAGCGCCTCCAGAAATACAGTTGAATCGCGCTGCTGCGGCTCGACGGTGGCCAGGAAGAATCGCTCGCGCAAGCGTCGCGACGCCGCCACGCCGTGCTCCAGAGCAGCGCTCATGATCAGCGCCAGCGGGTAACAACGGCCACCGGGATCCCCTGGCCCCTTGAGCAACAGATCCTGCGGCACCAGTTTGACGTCACTGGCCTCGATTTGCCCCAACACCTGACCCAGCCGCAGGATCACCTGCTCACGATGTTCGCGGGTGGCGATGGTCTGGATATGGGCAACATGACGGCCCCATTGAAACAGCGTGTGCGCCTGCGACAGCGCAGCTCGTTTCAACGTTAGCGCGCTGTCCGACGAGACCATCGGCTGGTCGACATGGCTGGCGAGACCGGCCATGAATTGCGGCGCCCGATGCTGATACAGATGGCGTTCAATGGCCGCATAACGCACCGATGCTCCTACCTCGGCAACGCTGTTGGCGAGGTTGTCGAGCTCGGGGGCAAGTTGCGTGAAGCTTGAGTTATCCAGTGAGCGTACGCCGAGCATCTGTCCCAACACTACCCTTTGCAAGGGACTGATCTGGAAGAACTGCAGCGAACCCTCGGCAATGCCGCTTAGCAACTCATCCAGCGCCAGCCCCTGAATCCGCGCATCACTAAGCGACGCCGGAGCTTGCAGAGTGACGGGTTGGGCCTTGATGGCCTGACGATCGTCGAACCCCAGACCCGGCCCTTCGGGAAAAACCAGCGGACCGTTATGACCTTGCCTCATCGCCGCCACAAACGGTGCACCGAGTCGGTCGATCATCCCTTGCAAGACCTCCGTCAATAACACCGGGCGTCCCTCGATGAGCGGCCAACCCTCTTCGAACAACACAGTCTGTTGTTTGAGCAGGGCAGCAACATCACCGCTGTAGCGGGCACTGAACTGTCCTTGCCGCCAACGCTGCTGTTCGTCGACAACCCATTGTTCATCATCGCTGGCGTTGTCTTTCCACGAGTGATCCTGCTCCTCCTCGGTCTTGTCGTTGATCATCCAGAGCGGCTCGATGGCAGTCTCGACGCGCACTGTTTCATCTTCGCGCGGGACGAAGTTGTGCCGTTCGTAATCGCGCATGCCAGCGCGCATCGCGGCCGGGCCAGTCAGAAAAATTGTCCATTCGCTCTGCGGGCGGATACCGTCTTCGAAATATCCAGCGACCGCCAGAATCAGTTCGTTCGCCGTTGCGTGTTCGATCGAGGACAGAGTGGCAATCGAGCCGCAGTTTTGCTCGAATACCTCGCGCGCAAGCGTCGACATGCCGTAAAAATCGCTCAGCGCAACGCCGCGCTTGGCCGCCAGTCGAGCCGTCAGGTCGATGAAGTCATAATTGAAGCGAAACCGGTCGATCACGCTTTTGAGCATCGGCGATCGCGCATGGGCCATCAGGAAGGAATTGCTCAGCGAGCTCTGCACAGCAACTGCCCGCAAGTCCTGTGGGCGGACGAGCAACTCGGCCGGCGCCTGGAACACTTCATTCAGCGCCGGTTTTTGTCGGGCAAACGTCTCAAGCGCGGCGCGGTGTTGCTCGGGAATGCTTGCCAGATAATCAGTGTACTGGTGGCGCAGCGCCTCGCGTGCAGGCATCCAGTGCCGATTGTGATCGAGCAGCAGTTGCAGAACGCCAACGCGTGACCGGGGATCAAACCCGCTGATGTCAACGCCTCCCAGAGTCTTGACCAGTGGCGGCAGATTATCGACATCGGCATATCCGCCGCCCTCTTCGTAAAGGACCTCGGCGCGCACCACATCGGAAGCAGCGGCCAGATTGCCGCGCAACCGGATTTCACGCTCGTAGATATCCTGTAATTGCAGCGGAGTATCCAGGGCGTTCAAGTCGCGCAACTGCAGGTCGTCTCCTGCGAGGTCCAGCAGACTGCGGCGGTTTTGCTCGATCAGCGCCTCCAGTTGCGCGGCGTCCTGCCCATAGGCACGGGCCAACAGATCGACGCGTGCTTCATCAGCTGAAAGTCCCCGCGCCAGTGCGGCATCGATATGCATGGACATCTGTTGTTTAAGGACGATGGCCCGTTCTTCGTACAGCGTGCCCAACTGGTCTTTGGAAATACTGTCGCTGCCATCTTGTTGCAGGGCGTCAGCCTTGGCCGCCTCGACGATCAGCCTGTTGGTTTGCCAGGCCAACAATGCGTCGCTGTCGTACCAGAGATGGAGGCTGTAACCTTGCCCGTTCAGCACCTGTTTCCAGAGGTTGAGATAGTCACGCTGTATCGCGCCCAGTCCTCCACCGAGCCAGACAAAGTGCAGATTCTTCGGCACCGCAGTCGGGGTGCTCTTCGCGTACGCCAGGCTGTTTTGCACACGGGTCTCGAAAGCCTGGATGCTGTTATAGATGCGCGACAACTGTGCAGGCTGGCTATCGGATTGCGAGTATTTATGTGGCGAACCGATCAACTGGCCGATCGACTGCTTGAGCAGTGCCAAAGGCTCGATCAGTCGTGGAGAATCGAGCAAGCCGATACAGGCAAAATAATAACGCCACACTGACTGATAGGATTCACTGCCCCTGTACGCCGACATGGCCTGTTCCAGATCCGCCTGCTTGAACAGTTTGATGAATTTGACAAACCCGCTGGCGTCTTGAGTTCTTCGGTCCTGCATGAAAGTTGCTCCTTTGCCCTGACCAATAACGAAAGTGCCCGCTGGCACTTGCATAGCGGCCAAACTAACTTCTGGCGAATCGGAGCTCAAACTTCAAAACTTTCAATACATGTCAAAATCAACAACTAAAAAACAACTGATAACGCATGTAACGGCAACAAGTTATTTCTACAATCAATATATAAATCAAACGCACCCGAGCAGAACGCGTAATTATCAAGGCTGCAATTTCAGCTCTGTCTATCAGTATTCAAGATAAGTCGAACAGAATGTAAGCAAAGAGAAAGCTCTCACACAGAAGCGGAGCAGATCGTACAGGTCGCGTTGAACAATATGACGCGGTCAGATCCGGAAACAATCTGTGCGGGAGATCGCGGTTGGCGAGGCAGCAAGCTCCCTCGCCAACGGCTCAGGACTGGGGCTTTTCGCCGTACCAGCGCGGCGTGTAGACCCACTCGCCACCTTCAGCCTTGGGGAAGGTGCATGTCGTTGAAGAGCCAACCAGCACCATGGTGCGCATGTCCACCTGATCCGGGGTCAGTTGCCCCAGTGTCGTCACGCGCAGGGTTTGCCCCGGGCGACCGATGTCGCGCCCCAGCACCACCGGCGTTACCGCGCTGCGATGCTGCGCGACGATTTCCAATGCGCGCCCCAATTGCCAGGGACGCGCACGGGAGATCGGGTTGTAGAAGGCCAGCGCCAGATCGGCCTCGGCCGCCAGATCCAGACGTTTCTCGATGATCGACCACGGTTTGAGGTTGTCCGACAGCGACATCACGCAGAAGTCATGCCCCAGCGGCGCACCCGCTTGCGCAGCCGTGGCAAGCGAGGCGGACACCCCCGGCAGGATTTCCAGCTCGACGCTGTGCCATTTCGGGTCGGTCGACTCGTGCAACGCTTCGAGCACCGCCGCGGCCATGGCGAACACGCCGGGGTCGCCGGATGAGACCACGATGACCGAACGCCCCTCGGCCGCCAGCCGGAAGGCGTGGCGGGCGCGCTGCATTTCTTCGCGATTGTCGGTGCAGTGCTGCACCTGATCATCGCGAAACGGGCCGGCCATGCGCACATAGGTTTCGTAGCCGAGCACATCGGTGGCCCGCGCCAGTTCCGCCTTGACCGCAGGCACCATCAACTCGGCAGCGCCGGGGCCAAGGCCGATCACCGCCAGGCGCCCACGCTGCCGACCGATCTGCGCGACGTCGAGCGGCTGTTCGGCCCGCGCAATCGCCAGACCGTTGGTATTGCTGATCGCGGCCTGCGGCAGTGCCTGACGAGCCAACTCGCCGAGGTCTTTCTGCGCCGCGACAAAGCGCAGTGGCACCCCCAGTTCGAGGGCGGCTTCACGCAGTCTGGCCGACGCCATTTCAGTGTCAGCCGCCAGCAGACAGGCCAGCGACTGCTGCGCAACCCCGGCCTGCTGCAACGCGGCGCGCACGGCATGCGGCAGATCGTCCAACTGCGCACTCACCGCCACCGCCACACTGCGGGGATAGATCAGCAACTCGTTGGCGCTCGCGACACGCTCGGCACTGCCGACATGAATCGAGCGCTGCGCCTGCGGGTCTTGCGGCAACTGCGCCTGATCCAGCCACGGCGCCGCCCCTTCAATGCGCACGCTGTGCCCCGCCAGCAGATCGGAAACGAAACGCTTGCCCAGTTCCAGATCAGCCAGCGCATAACCGCTGGGTGGATTGAGCAGGCAGGTGCCAAAACGCAATTCGCCACTGGTGGTGATCGCCGCGGCGACCTGCAATGCGGCGGCGATTTCCCGGGCCATGACATTCACTCCGCCGAGGCCACCGAGCAGCGGCACCACGGCGCTGCCGTCTTCAGCAACGGCGAGCACCGCCGGTTCAGCACCTTTTTCCAGCAACAACGGCGCCAGGGTGCGAATGACAATGCCGGCCGCGCACAGGGCAATGATCGGCGTGTCTTGCTGATACAACTCACGCAGGGTCGCGCCGAATTCCTGATAGCTGCAGTCGGCGCCTTCGACGCGTCCGGCGAGGCCGTGGATCTGCGCTGTCGGATACAACTGCTGGATCCGCCGTGCGGTAGCGAGCGCGCCTTGTCCGAGGATGACAATGGCCGGTGTGGATGGCGTCATCAACCTTGCCACCGTTCGCCCGGGACGATGATCAGCGAGAAGTACGGCGAGGACATCGGCTCGACCTGATCCAGCGGCACGATCTTCTGATTGGCCATGGTCGCGCGTTCGACGTACAGCGCCCGCTCGGCCAGACCGAGTTCTTCGAGTACCGCACGGACCTTGGGAAAGTTGCGCCCCAGTTTCATGATCACCGCCGCATCGGCGTCGGCAAGACGGCGCTTGAGATCCTCATGCGGCAGCACGCCGGAGAGCACCGACAGGCTCTGGTTGCGATACACCAGCGGCGCGCCGAGCACCGAGGCGCCGCCGAGCATCGAGCACACGCCCGGTACCACTTCGGCTTCATAGCGCGTGGACAACCGGTCATGCAGATACATGTAGGAGCCGTAGAAGAACGGATCGCCTTCGCAGATCACCGCCACATCGCGGCCGGCGTCCAGATGTGCGGCCACAGTCTCGGCGGCTTCATCGTAGAAATCGCTGATCACTTGCTCGTAGGACAGCGGCGCCGGCAGCACTTCGGTGGTCACCGGGTACACCAGCGGCAACAGATTCTGCGCGTCCTGCAGGTGCGCTTCGATAATGCCGAACGCATTGCCCTTCTTGCCCTTGGCGACAAAGTACGCCACCACTGGCGACTCGCGCAGCAGACGCAGGGCTTTGACGGTGATCAGTTCCGGATCACCGGGGCCCACACCGAGGCCGATCAAACGTCCTTTGGCCTGCATCATTCGATCTCCGTGGCGAGGGCATTGACTGCTGCGGCGGCCATGGCGCTGCCGCCGAGCCGGCCTTGCATGATCACGAACGGTACGCCGCGACTGTCAGCCGCCAGCGCCGCTTTCGATTCGGCAGCGCCGACGAAACCTACCGGGAAGCCGAGGATCAGCGCCGGTTTCGGTGCCCCGGCGTCGAGCATTTCCAGCAGATAGAACAGCGCGGTCGGCGCGTTGCCGATCACCACCACGCTGCCTTCCAGATGCGGACGCCACAGTTCCAGCGCGGCCGCCGAGCGGGTGTTGCCCAGCTCACGGGCCAGCTGCGGCACGCTGTCGTCACGCAAAGTGCAGATCACCTCGTTGTTGCCTGGCAGACGGGCGCGGGTCACGCCTTCGGAGACCATCCGCGCGTCGCACAGGATCGGCGCACCGGCCGCCAGCGCATCGCGCCCGGCCTTGCCGGCACCTTCGGAAAACTGCAGACCATCGACCGCCTCGACCATGCCGCAGGCGTGGATCACCCGCACCGCGAGTTTTTCCAGATCGGCCGGGATGCGTGCCAGATTGGCCTCGCTGCGAATGATCGCGAAGGAGTTGCGATAGATCTCCTGACCGTCGCGGATGTAATCAAGCATCAAGGGGGCTCCGTGAGCGGGCGTCGAGCAGGATCGCGGCCGCTTCAATAGTAAGGTTGCGTGCGTGCAGCGTGCCGAAACCCGGCAGCGCTGCATCGCGAAAATAAAGGTCGTAATGACCGGGGCTGACCGCCAGCAATGTCGCCGGGGCGCAATGGGCCGCCGCACAAGAGCGCGGGCAACCGGACAGGTGCACGTGCTGCGCCTGTGGCAACAACGTCGCCAGCAGCCGCGCGTCGTGTTTGGTATCGGCCAGACCTTTGCCACAACCGCTGGAGCCGGTGCAGGCAATCAGCCGGGACAGCGGCTCGCGGGTGTCGGTCAGCCAGTGCAATTGCCTCAGGTGTTGCAGGACTCGCCCCGGGTCGGCGGGTTTCACGTTCGGCAGCAGCAGACTTTGCCAAGGGGTGAAACGCAGGCTGCCATCTCCGAACTCGCGAGCCAGCCGGGCCACGCCCCGCAGCATGGCCGGATCGAGACGGCCGAGCGCCGGCACCGCACCGACATATACCCGGTCGTCAGCGTTTTGCGCGTGAACACCGATATGCAGCGCATCCGCCATCGGCGTGCGCTGTCGAGCAACGGCAGCTTTGATCGCCACGCGTTCGCGCAATTGTTCGAGAAACGCCAGCAGCGGCAGTTCATCGAGTAAATGGCGCATGCGGGTCTGCTCCGGCCGAGCCAGCTCAAGGAACAACTCCAGCACCGCGACCACCAGTGCATGGCCGTTTTCCACGCTCACGGCACCGGCCGCACGATCGGTCGGGCAGCCGGCCAGACCGAACGCCAACAACACTTCACCGTCACGTTCGAACGCCGACAGCCACAGATCATGCGGATGCTCGAGCATCGCCAACGCCTCACCGCCGTCCAGCTGCACGGCGAACTTGGCACTCAACTGGTGAAAGCGCGGATGCGTCTGCAATGTCGCCAGAGTCTGTTCGGCCAAAGGCCGGGTATCGAATAGCAACTGCCGATCGATCCCGGCACTCGGGCTGAGCATCAGGTTGCGCACATCGTCGCCCGCTGCGGTTTGCGGCCCCAACCCGGCGGCCTGCAAACTGTCGACCAATGCCGCGGACTGCTCGCCGATGCCGCGAATCTGCAGATTGGCGCGGTTGGTCGCCTCGATCGCGCCACTGGCAAAACGCTCGGCTGCATCGGCCACCGCGTCGGCCTGATTGGCAGTGATCGAGCCGCCATTGAGCTTGATCCGGCAAATGCCGCCGTCCAGCGCTTGGACAATACGCAGCAACCCCGGACAAGCCGAGGGGCGCAAAGCGGTGGACATTGAGCGTTCGTTCAAGGGATGACCGGCTGACGGGCAGCGCTGTGGTGGGCGAAAGGTCGCCATTATGCCTGCTTTGCCCGAGCGCATGAAAATGCCTGCCGGTCGGAAACTGCGGCTGTTCAGAGTTCGACCTCCTCAAGGTCGGGCACGCTCTCGCGAATCGCCTGATCTACAACGTCCCGGTTTTTGTCGATGTCCCGGCGATTGATCACCATTCTCCTGGCGCGGATGTCCAGTTGCGACATCGGTTGATGGACCTGCCAGAACAGGTAGTTGGTACTCAACACCAACTTGAAAAAGCGGATATGGCTGAGCAACACAACCAACTCGCCGTTGGCGTTCTGACTGACCGGCACAATGTGCGAGGTGAAGGTTTTGCCACTCAGGGCGGTAAACTTTTGCAGTAGCGCTACATCTTTTTCAAGCGCTGCCAGCCCGGCTTCAACCTGCGCTAATTGAACGCGGGCGAGCAAGGGTGCTGTCGACCGCCGCCACGCCTCCTGCACACTTCCGGAAAACGCCTCCTGGACCAGCACCACCGGTTTCTCCTCCTGTTCCCAGCCACATGACCACAAGCCTCCGACAAAGTAATCGAACCACTCTGCAGGCTGAAGACTGCTGTCACAACGGCTGTCCGCCGCGATCTGGGCGAGATAAATGCAGTTCCTCACAAATCTGTTATCGGCCTCTGCCCGCCCCTCCAGTCCGGTGAACAACATATTATTAACGGCAACTGCATTACTCTGACTTAAACGTGTAGCTGAATTGATATCCATATCGCTCCCTGCCAACTTGGCACGTATTAATTTTATAGCTTCATTGCGCCAGACTTATTAAAAAGAACTGACTTGGAATCAAACTAACAAAAACGGAAGTTGAAAAAATCACTATTACTCGACATTAAGTTTCCGCGTTGTTCTCGACACGCCGCGACGACAGACCTGCGTCAGGTGCCGGCAGTCGCGTTATCATGCCGCCCGTGAAGATCTACTCAGGATTAAGGAACGGCATGACACCCTGGCTGACGGTTGTGGGAATCGGTGAAGACGGCTTCAAGGGCCTGGGCAAAAACGCCCGGCGCGCCCTGCTGGCTGCTTCGCGGATCATCGGCGGCCAGCGGCAACTGGACTTGCTGCCGGTGTGCATTCGTGGCGAACGCACTTTGTGGCCGAGTCCGTTTTCCCTCGCGCCGGTATTGGAGCAGCGCGGCCGAGCGGTGTGCGTGTTGGCCAGTGGTGATCCGATGTTCTACGGCGTCGGCGCCAGCCTCGCGCGGCACGTGCCGAGTGCCGAGATGCTGATCCTGCCCGCGCCCTCTTCCTGTTCGCTGGCCGCCGCCCGGCTCGGCTGGCCGTTACAGGAGGTGGTCACCCTCTCGCTGGTGGCGCGACCACTGGCGGCACTCAATGCGCAGCTGTTCAGCGGGGTGCGCCTGTTGCTGTTGAGCAATGACCGGCACAGTCCGGCGGCAGTCGCGGCGCTGCTGCGCGAGCGCGGCTTTGGCGGCAGCCGCCTGACTGTGCTTGAGCATTTGGGCGGCGATGCCGAACGGCGCCTCGAAAGTACGGCCAATGACTGGAATGACCCGGCGATTGCCGATCTGAATGTGATCGCCATCGAATGCCTGGCCAATGCGCAGGCACCGCGCCTGTCACGTCTTGCCGGACTGCCCGATTCGGCATTCCAGCACGACGGCCAACTGACCAAACGCGATGTCCGCGCCATCACCCTCGCCCGCCTCGCGCCGATCCCCGGCGAACTGCTGTGGGATGTCGGCGGCGGTTGCGGCTCGATCGGCATCGAATGGATGCGCGCGCACCCGAGCTGCCGCGCCATCGCCATCGAGGCGGACGAGGGCCGACAGGCCTTGATCGAACACAACCGCGACGCGTTGGGCGTGCCCGGTCTGCACTTGGTGCGTGGCCGTGCGCCGCAAGCCCTCGCCGGACTGGAGCGACCCGACGCGATCTTCATCGGCGGCGGCGTGACCCGCGAAGGCGTGTTTGAAACCTGCTGGGAACAACTCAAGCCCGGTGGCAGGCTGGTCGCCAACGCCGTGACCCTGCAAAGTGAAGTCACTCTGATGCACTGGCGCGAACGCCACGGCGGCGAACTGACCCGAATTCACGTGGCCCAGGCGCAACCGCTGGGCGAGTTCGACACCTGGCGTCAGGCGTTGCCGATTACCCTGCTGGATCTGGTCAAACCCCTCGATGCGTGACGAAACCGCCGAACAACCCGCGCCCCTGCGTAGCGGTCTGACCACCGGCAGCTGCGCCACCGCCACCAGCCTCGCCGCCGCCCGCCTGCTGCTCGGCGGTACGTCGGCGGATGCGGTGCAGATCGTCCTGCCCAAAGGCAAACAGGTGCAGATGCGCCTGGAGTTCTGCCGGCTGACCGAAGGCGGCGCCGAGGCCGGAACGATCAAGGACGCCGGCGACGACCCGGACGTAACGCACGGTGCGCTGCTCTATTCACACGTGCGGCTGCTGGCCGAGCCGGGGATTCGCTTTGTCGCGGGCGCAGGTGTCGGCATCGTGACCCGGCCGGGGCTGGTGCTCGGCGTCGGTGAACCGGCGATCAACCCGGTACCGCGCAAGATGATCAGCGACCACCTGACGCTGCTCGCCACCGAAAGCGCTTATGCCGGCGGCTTCGAGGTCACCGTCAATATCGAGGGCGGCGAGGCGCTGGCACTGAAAACCATGAACCCGCGGCTGGGCATTCTCGGTGGTTTGTCGATCCTCGGCACCAGCGGTATCGTCCGGCCGTTTTCCTGCGCGGCGTACATCGCCTCGATTCATCAGGGCATCGACGTCGCCAAAACCAATGGCTACCTGCACATCGCCGCGTGCACCGGCAACGCCAGCGAAGACACCATGCGCCGGGTCTACGACCTGCCGGAAATCGCCTTGATCGAAATGGGCGACTTTGTCGGTGCGGTGCTCAAGCATCTGCGCAAAGTGCCGGTGGATAGACTCAGCCTGTGCGGCGGCTTTGGCAAGATCAGCAAACTGGCGGCCGGGCACATGGATCTGCACTCGCGGCATTCGAGTATCGACCTGCCGCAACTGGCTGAATGGGCGGCGGCGATTGGCGCTGATCAGGCGTTGCAGCAGAGCATTCGTGAAGCGAACACCAGTCAGCAGGCCTTGGCGATGGCCAGCGCGGCGGGCATTGCCCTCGGCGATGAGGTCTGCCGCCACGCGCTGAATTTCACCTGCAGCGTGGTGCCGGCGCAGGTGCAGGTCGAGGTGTTTGCGATTGATCGGCAGGGCGGGATTGTCGGCCACGCCGGAGGTTTTGCATGAAACGCATTCTGTTGCTTGGCGGCGTCACCGAGGCGTTGGCCATCGCCCGTACGCTGGGGCCAGAACACATTTACAGTCTGGCCGGTGTGGGCCGGGTGCCGACCGACCTGACCTGCCAGGTGCGCGTCGGCGGCTACGGCGGGGCCGAAGGTCTGGCGCAATTCATTCGCGCTGAAGGCATCGACCTGCTGTTCGATGCGACCCACCCTTACGCCGCGCAAATCAGCCACAACGCCGCCATCGCCGCACAACTCGCCGGCATCCGCTGCTGGGCCTTGCGCCGCCCCGCATGGCAGCCGCAGCCGGGCGACGACTGGCGTGAAGTCAGCGACTGGGCCGAACTGATCGAAGCCCTCAAACCGTTCCGCCGCCCGCTGTTCACCCTCGGCCGCGAACCGCTGCAACACCTCGACGAAATCCCTGCCAACCAGTATTGGACCCTGCGCGCCCTCGACGCTTATCCCGGTAACGAACGCTGCGAAGTCATCGGCGCCCGTGGGCCGTTTCTGCTGGAGGATGAACGCGCACTGTTCGAACGCAGGCAGATCGATGTGCTGATCAGCAAGAACAGCGGCAGCACCGCGACCGAGCCGAAGCTGGAAGTAGCGCGGGAGTTGGGGGTGCCGGTGATGGTGCTGAAGCGGCCGGTGTTGCCGAGGGTTGATCGGGAGTTTTGGACGCTTCAAGAAACACTTGTTGAATTGGAGGCGATCACCTCCTGAGGCAAGATCCACGGCTTGCATGATAAGTAACCTATTTGTTACCTTCAGGGCCGACTGTGATCACACTCGAAGAATATCTACAAGAAAACGATTCAAGCCCGTTTGGCCGTTGGATCTCCACTTTGAGCGTGCCGGCCGCAGCGAGGGTTTCGAAAGCCTTGGCACGGTTGGAAGCGGGCAACACCTCCAACATCAAGTGGTTCGATGGTCTCGGCGAATACAAAATAAACTGGGGGCCTGGCTATAGAATTTATCTGATACAAGAGGGAAAACGACTGATCATCTTGTTCGGTGGAGGAGATAAATCCACACAGAGACAGGACATCAAACAGGTGAAAGCACTGATAGCCGAATTTCGAACTCGAAAAAAAGCTGAACAGAACCAGAGGTAATTTGATGGCGCTCACTCGAAGCTACAAAATTTCAATTTCAGAGCGTGCACAACGTGATCCCGAATTTGCCCAGGCATTACTGGACGAAGCCGCAACGCTTTTTCTGAATGGCGAGCCAGAAGTTGCGAGGATAATTTTGCGCGACCTCGTCAATGCAACTGTCGGATTCGAAGAACTTGCAAGGGAGACTGAAAAGCCCAGCAAAAGCCTGCATCGAATGTTGTCCGCCAAAGGCAACCCGAGCATGGACAATCTGGCAAAAATTTTTTCGGTAATCCGAACTACGCTGGGAGTAGACATGGAGGTTCACGCGGTACCAGTGAACTGAGCGATTGGTTAATGAGATCGCTGCGACACCAAACCGCACGACGCCTTTTTACTTATCGGCCCTGATCAGGCTAAATAGCCCGCGCCTGATCGCCCACCCAACGGATCTGTCCCCATGAACCGACACCGGCTTGCATTTGCCTGGATCGCCTGCTTTGCAGTGCTGTTCAACATGCTCGCCATGCCGATGACCGGGGCGATGGCGCAGGCGGCCAGTTCACCGGCCGAACAGTTGCTGTGGAGCAGCTTCTGCACCGGCAGCGGGACGAAGATGGTGGCGATCAACATCGGCGCCCCAGAGCAGAAAGCCCCGTCCAACGACAGCCATTCCAACATGCAGCATTGCTGGTGCTGCTCGGGTTCAGCGCCGCTGGTGGCGTTGCCGGGCCATACGCCGCAGCTGTATTTCGCCCGCTACGAAAGCAATCGCAGCGTGGCGCCGCCCTCGTTGCAAACACCGACACCGCGCCAGCAATGGCCGAGCCTTAATCCCCGCGCCTCGCCTCTGGTTTGATTTGTTCTCGCAATTGACCTGCGTATCAAATCGTTCTGGAGAACTGCCATGTTGAACAAACTCTTCGTCATCGCTGCGCTGTTGCTGCCGGCGTGCTTCGCCCATGCCCACGAATACAAGGCCGGCGAGCTGGAAATCGCTCATCCGTGGTCGCAGGAGCTGCCGCCCAACGCGCCGACCGTCGCGGCTTATTTCGTGATCAGCAATCCCGGCAAGACCGACGACCGCCTGCTCGGCGTCGACTCGCCGATCACCGCCGAAGCGCAATTGCATGAGCATGTGATGCAGGGCGATCTGATGAAGATGCAGCAGGTGCCCGACGTGGTGATTCCGGCCGGCGGCAAGGTGACGTTCGCGCCGATGGCCTATCACGTGATGCTGCTCAACCCGAAAGACCGCAGCCTGCTCAGCGACGGCAAACGCTTCCCGCTGACCCTGCATTTCGAGAAGGCCGGTAACGTCACCGTCGAAGTCGCGGTGCAGAAGAAACCTCCGCAAGATACCCAGGCACACGATCACGCCCAGTAACCGATCCGGCTGACTACGCCCGTGCGCCTGCAACGCGCCGGGGCATCCCGCCTGCATCGCCAGAGCCAGACTCTGACCCGCGGTAGCTGGATCGCCCTGTTCGCCATGTTGATGATCTTCATCGGCCCGCTGATTTCTCAGTCGATGCCGATGGATCAGCACGCCTCGACTTCCATGCCGATGAGCATGGACTTGGCGATGGATATGCCGGGCATGGATCACGCCGCGCACGGTGCACAACCGGCTGCCGAACACTGCCCGCCACAATCCTCGCACCACGCCCTATGGGAAAAATGCGGTTATTGCAGCCTGCTGTTCAATTGCCCGGCGCTGACCGGTGGCGGCACGTTCGCCACATTCAGCATTGCCCACGTCAACACCTTCACCCTGCCCTCCCCGCGTCTGGGCCATGCCCGGCAGACCTTCTTCCCCGGCGCCCGCACCCGCGCCCCGCCCGTCAACGCGTAAACACCGCACCTTTGATTGCACACGGTTGAGAAGACAGCTTCAGGCTGCCGGCCGTGTCGTTTACGACTGTTTGATGGAAATTGTCATGTCCAGGTTTTCTGCTGTTCCACGCTCGGGTTCTGCCCGGGCGTCTTTCGCGCTGAACGCATCGCGCATTGGTTTCTCGCACGCCACCGCCGTCCTTTGCGGCGTTCTGTTATCGCCGCTGGTGTTGGCCGATGACCACACCGGGCACAACGAAGAACTGAGTCCGACGGTGATCACCGCGATCGCTCCCAGCTCGCCGTTGACCATCGTCACCAACCCCAAGGATCCGCGTCAGCCGGTGCCGGCCAGTGACGGCGGCGATTACCTGAAGACCATTCCCGGCTTCGCCCTGGTGCGCAATGGCGGCACCAACGGTGATCCGGTGCTGCGCGGGATGTTCGGTTCGCGCCTGAACATTCTCACCAACGGCAGCATGCTGCTCGGCGCCTGCCCCGGGCGGATGGACGCGCCGACCTCGTACATCTCGCCGGAAACCTACGACAAACTCACGGTGATCAAGGGCCCGCAAACCGTACTCTGGGGGCCGGGCGCATCGGCCGGCACGATCCTCTTCGACCGTGAGCCGGAAAGCTTCGGCGAACTCGGCACGCGGGTGAATGCCAGCGTGCTGGCCGGCTCCAACGGACGCTTCGACAAAGTTGTCGACGCCGCTGCCGGCGGGCCATTGGGCTACGTAAGGGTAATCGGCAATACCGCGCACTCCGACGACTATCGCGACGGCAACAACGACAGCGTGCCGTCGCGCTACGACAAGTGGAACGGTGACATCGCGCTCGGCTGGACCCCGGACGCCGACACCCTGATCGAACTCACCGCCGGCAAGGGCGACGGCGAAGCGCGCTACGCCGGGCGCGGCATGGACGGTTCGCAGTTCCTGCGCGAAAGCCTCGGCCTGCGCTTCGAAAAATCCAACATCACCGACGTACTGGAGAAACTCGAAGCGCAGGTCTACTACAACTACGCCGACCACGTGATGGACAACTACAGCCTGCGCACCCCATCCGGCACCGGGATGATGGCGGGGCCCATGGCCTCCAACGTCGACCGGCGCACCCTCGGCGCGCGGATCAAGGCAACCTGGCGCTGGGCCGACATCCAGCTGATCACCGGTCTCGATGCGCAGACCAACGAGCATCGCCAGCGCAGTGGCATGGGCATCGACACCTACAAGGATCAGCCGTACACCAAGGACGCCGATTTCCATAACTACGGCGTGTTCAGCGAAATGACCTGGTACGCCGCCGACCGTGATCGGCTGATTACCGGCGCCCGGGTCGACCGTGCTTCGGCCAAGGATTACCGGCAGCGCATTGGTTCGGGAATGATGAGCCGGCCAAATCCGACCGCCGACGAGACCCGCGCCGACACCCTGCCAAGCGGCTTCGTGCGTTACGAGCATGACCTCGCTGACAGCCCGGCCACGCTGTACGCCGGCCTCGGTCACGCGCAGCGCTTCCCGGATTACTGGGAGCTGTTTTCACCGAAGTCCGGCCCGGCCGGCTCGCTGAATGCGTTCGACTCGATCAAACCGGAGAAGACCACCCAGTTCGACTTCGGCGTGAACTACAAGACTGCCGAACTCGAAGCCTGGGCCTCGGGCTACATCGGTGTGGTGCGCGACTACATCCTGTTCGACTACACACCGACGATGATGGGCATGAGCACTTCGCGCGCGGAAAACATCGACGCGCGGATCATGGGTGGCGAGCTCGGTGCCGCCTACAAACTCACCGATAACTGGAAAGCCGACGCGACCCTGGCTTACGCCTGGGGCAAGAACAGCAGCGACGGCAAAGCCCTGCCGCAAATGCCGCCGCTGGATGCGCGCTTCGGCCTGACCTACAGCGAAGACAACTGGAGCGCCGGGGCGCTGTGGCGCGTGGTCGCGGCGCAAAACCGCATCGACCAGAACAAGGGCAACGTGGTCGGCAAGGACTACGACAAGAGCGGCGGCTTTGGCGTGTTCTCGCTCAACGGCGCCTACCGGATCAACAAAAACTGGAAGGTCAGCACCGGCGTCGACAACCTGTTCGGCAAGGCTTACGCCGAGCACCTGAACCTGGCGGGCAACGCCGGTTTCGGCTACCCGGCCAACGACCCGCAAGCGATCAACGAGCCGGGGCGCACGCTCTGGACCAAGGTCGATATGAGTTTCTAACCGAGCGGCACGCCTTGCCCTTGTGGGAGCGGACTTGCTCGCGAAGACGGCGGTACATCCAGCATGGGTGGCGCCTGACACGACGCTTTCGCGAGCAAGCCCGCTCCCATAGGAGTGCAGTGGTGAAACTCCCCATACAGAACAAAGAAAAGATCCAAGCCAAGCGGAGCAAACGTGATGCAAAAGCCCAAACCGAACTTCTACAACCTGGCCTGGCGCTGGCATTTCTATGCCGGCCTATTCGTCGCGCCGTTCATGGTAATGCTGGCCCTGACCGGCATCATCTACCTGTTCAAACCGCAGCTCGATTCGCTGATGTACAGCAGCCTGCTCAACGTCCCCGCCGGGCATCACATGGTGCCGGCCGATGATCTGCTGCAACGGGTGAAAAGCGCTTATCCACAAGGCCAGATCACCCAGTACCTGCCGCCGGCCAACGCCGAACGCAGCGCTCAGTTTGTCGTGAAGAATGAGGGTCATGAACTCAATGTGTTCATCGATCCGTACCACGGCGACATCCTTGGCGAGCAGGATGCGAAGAAAAATCTGCAAGCCGTCGCCCGCGCCATTCACGGCGAATTGATGATCGGCACGCTCGGTGATCGCCTGATCGAACTCGCCGCCGGTTGGGGCGTGGTGCTGGTGGTGTCGGGGGTGTTTCTGTGGTGGCCGCGCGGTCAGGCCGCCGGGATTCTGTGGCCACGCCTGAACAGTCGCGGTCGGGTGTTGTGGCGTGATCTGCACGCGGTCACCGGGTTCTGGGGCGCGGCATTGCTGCTGGTGATGCTGCTCAGCGGCATGACCTGGACCGGCTTCTGGGGCAAGCAGTACGCCCAGGTGTGGAACGTGTTCCCGGCCGCGATGTGGAACAACGTGCCGACCTCCGACGTCGAGGCCGGCAGCCTCAATAACGCCGCGCGCCAGACCGTGCCATGGGCAATGGAAAACACGCCGATGCCGATGTCCGGCGACCACGCCGAACACATGGCCCACGGCGGCATGCAACACGGTCCCGCCGCACCCGCGATCAGCCTGCAAGAGGTGCAGAACATCGCCATTGAACGCAAGGTCGAACCCGGCTACAGCATCACCCTGCCGGCCACCGCGACCGGGGTGTTCACCATTGCCGTGTTTGCCGACGACCCGCGTAACGATGCGACCCTGCATGTCGATCAGTACACCGGCAAGGTCCTCGCCGATGTGCGTTTCGAACAGTACGGCGCAGTGGCACGGTCCACGGAAATCGGCGTGATGCTGCATGAAGGCAAGATGTTTGGCACCTTCAACCAGATCATCGTGCTGCTGATCTGCCTGATGATTCTGCTCAGCGCCGTCAGCGGCGTGGTGATCTGGTGGAAGCGGCGTCCGCAGGGCAAGTTCGGCGTACCGCCGCTGCGCCATGATCTGCCGAAATGGAAAACCGGCGTGGCGATCATGCTCGCTCTGGCCGTGATCTTTCCGCTGGTGGGCGCTTCGCTGGTGCTGGTCTGGCTGCTGGATCGGCTGCTGTTGTCGCGTCTGGGCCGCCAAGCTGAATCTGCCTCAACTTCAACGTGAAGCAGGCGAGATGCGCGTTTCAGACAGATCTTTAAACTGCCGGGGCTTAAACTCCGGCATTTTTTAGTGTTACTGTATAACGCAAATAGGCCGCCCTGCCCGCAACCAAAAGTTGCGGGCTTTCTTTTGAAGAAGTGATTCACCGTCCCGATGAACAAGTACCTCTTGTCCAGCCTCTGCCTGTTCGCCCTGAACAACGCCAACGCCGACGGCCAGCCGCTGACGCTGCCCACCGGCACCATCTCCGCGCCGGCGGTTGACGCAGAAAGTGTCAGCCTGACCACGCCGACCACCGCCGGCTCGCGCCTGAACCTGACGGCCATGGAAACCCCGGCCAGCGTCGAAAGCCTCAGCGGCGAGCAGGTTCGCGCCCGTGGCGATCGCAGCGTGCAGGACGCCGTGTCGCGCAGCACCGGCATCAGCCGCACCGGCACCCCGGGCGATGGCGGCACCTCGTTGCAGGCACGCGGTTTTACCGGGCAGAGTTCGGTGATGCAGTTGTATGACGGTAACCGCATGTACACCGGCATGGGCACCGTGACCTTTCCGGTCGACACCTGGTCGGTGCAGCGCGTCGACGTACTGCGCGGTCCGGCGTCGGTGCTGTACGGCGAAGGCGCGACCGGCGCGGTGGTCAACGTGATTCCGAAGAAACCGTTCGAGGGTGAAATCGAAAACCACCTGCGCCTTGGCTACGGCTCCTACGACAGCCAGCAGCAGGCGTTCGACAGCGGCGGCTCGCTGACCGATACCCTTAGCTATCGCCTCAATCTCAATCGCCTGCGCAGCAACGGCTGGATCGATCGCGGTGATTCATCAAGCGATTTCATCAGCGCCGCGCTGCGCTGGCAGGCCACCGACGACCTGGCCTTCACCCTCGCCCATGACTACGGCGATCAGCGCCCGCAAAACTACTTCGGCGCGCCACTGATCAACGGCCGATTGCGCGACAGCCTGCGCAACAAGAACTACAACGTGCACGACGATCAGCAGCACTACAACGATCAGTGGACGCGCCTGAGCACTGATTGGCAGATTAACGACGCGGTCAGCGCCAGCAACGAGCTGTACTACCTCAAGGCCCAGCGCCGCTGGCAGAACGCCGAGAACTACAACTTCGACACCACCACGCAACAACTCAGTCGCAGCGGCTACTTCGGCATCGGCCATCGGCAGGAGCAGGTCGGCGACCGCCAGACCTTCACCTTCAAGCACTCACTGTTCGGCCTCGACAGCCAGACCGTGACCGGCGTCGATTACAACCGCATCCGCTTCCAGCTCAACAGCAACTCGCCGTTCAACGACGTGCTGCCCAACGGTCAGCCCTTGGATCTGTATCACCCGCAGCCGGGCTATTTTGAAAGCGCCAACCCGTACCGCGACCAGTTCGACAGCACCACCAAACAGATGTCAGTGTTTGCGGAAAACCGCACGCAATTGAGCGAGCGCTGGTCGCTGGTGACCGGCGTGCGCCGTGATTACGTGCACGTTGATCGCAACAATCTGATCGACGACAGCCACAGCGACAAGACCCTGACCGGCAACAACTGGAAGGCCGGACTGGTGTTTGCCCTGACGCCCGAGACTTCGTTCTACGGTCAGGTCGCGACCAGCACCGACGGCATCGGCGGCCTGATATCCCTCAGTCCGAGCCAGCAGCAATACGACCTGTCGACTGCACGCCAGACCGAGGTCGGCATGAAGCAGTTGTTCTGGGATCAACGCGGCGAGTTCACCCTGGCGGCCTATCGCATCGTCAAAAAGAAACTGCTGACCGACGATCCGGGCAACCCGACGCTCAAGCAGCAAGTTGGCCAGCAATCTTCCAACGGCCTGGAAGCCAGCCTCGATCTGCAACTGCCGCACGCCTGGCAACTGCAGGCCAACGCGGCGATTGTGAAGGCCAAGTACGATGACTTCTCCGAAGTGGTCGACGGGCAAACCCTGTCGTACAACGGCAATCGCCCGGTGGATGTACCACGGCGCACCGCCAATCTGTGGCTGAACAAAAACCTCAGTGATGATCTGAAGGCCGGGGCCGGCGTGCGTTATGTCGATGCGCGTTACGCCGACATGGCCAACCGCAACGAGCTGCCGAGTTACACCGTGGTCGATGCGACGCTGTCGTGGCAAGCCCTGCGCAACACCACGCTCGGTCTACAGCTGAACAATCTGTTTGACCGCCAGTACGCACAAAGCCAATACAATGCGGGCCAGCAGTGGATTCTCGGCGAGCCGAGATCGTTCTTCGTCACGGCCGATTACACCTTTTGATTCACCGGCCCCTTCGCGAGCAAGCCCGCTCCCACATTGAAATGCGATCCACTGTGGGAGCGGGCTTGCTCGCGAAGGCGTCATCAGCAACACCCGATATTTCAGAGTAGAAGATGACCTCACTGACCCTCGCCAACCTCGCCTGGACACCCCTGGGCCACGGCCACTGCCATCACCAGTTCCAGCTGCGTGACGCCTCGTTGCAGGTGGCCGCCGGTGAGTTTGTCGGTTTGATCGGCCCCAACGGCAGCGGCAAGACCAGCCTGCTGCGCTGCGCCTATCGCTTCAGCCAGCCGGAAAGCGGAGAGGTCAGACTCGATCACCACAACGTGTGGAAGCAATCCTCGCGCTGGTGCGCGAAACGCATCGCCGTGGTCCTGCAGGAATTCCCCGATGCCTTTGGCCTGACCGTCGAAGAAGTGGTCGCCATGGGTCGCACGCCGCACAAAGGCCTGTTCGATGGCGACACGCTGGAAGATCGCAATCTGGCGACGCAAGCGCTCAAATCCGTCGGCCTCGACGGCTTCGAAGACCATGCGTTCGCCACCCTGTCCGGCGGTGAAAAACAGCGGGTGATCCTCGCCCGCGCCCTGACCCAGCAACCGCAATTGCTGATCCTCGACGAGCCGACCAACCACCTCGACCCGCGTTATCAGCTCGAACTGCTGCAACTGGTCAAACGTCTGCAGATCGGCACCCTCGCCAGCATTCACGACCTGAACCTGGCCGCCGCGTTCTGTGACCGACTGTACGTGATCAATCACGGGCGGATCGTCGCCAGCGGCACGCCGCAACAGGTACTCACCACCGAGCTGCTGCGCGACGTGTTCGGCGTCGAGGCGTTGATCGATTCCCACCCTCTTCACGGCTACCCGCGAATCACCTGGATAACCCGACCATGACTGTGCGTTCCCTGCTTTGTGTCGCTCTTTTGTTGTGCAGTGCCCAGGCCTTCGCCGAAGCTACGAAATACCCGTTGACCATCCATAGCTGCAACCGCGAAGTGACCTTCAACGAAGCGCCGAAACACGCGGTCAGCCACGACATCAACATGACCCAGATGATGCTCGCCCTCGGCCTCAAATCGCGCATGGCCGGTTACAGCGGCGTCAGCGGCTGGAAGTCGGTGACGCCCGAAATGCAGTCATTGCTCGACGGTTTGCCGGAGCTGGCTGCGAAATATCCATCGGTGGAAACCCTGCTCAACGCCAACGTTGATTTTTTCTTCGCCGGCTGGGATTACGGCATGCGCGTCGGTGGCGACCTCACGCCGCAGACCCTGCAACCGCTGGGCATCAACGTGTATGAGCTGACCGAATCCTGCGCCTTCGTGATGAAGCGTCCGGCGGCGACGCTGGACGACACCTACAACGACCTGCGCAACCTCGGGAAAATTTTCTACGTGCAGGATCGCGCCAACGCACTGATCGCCGACATGCAGAATCAGGTCGCCGAGATCCGCAAAGACCTGCCCGCCGACAAGCCGCGCGTGTTTCTCTACGACAGCGGCGAAGACCGCGCCATGACTTCCGGGCGTCTCGGCATGCCGCAGGCGCTGATTGATGCTGCAGGCGGGCGCAACATTCTCGACGACGTCGACGCGAGCTGGACGAGGGTCAACTGGGAGACCGTGGTCGAACGCAATCCGCAGGTGATCGTGATCGTCGACTACAGCGAAATCACCGCTGAACAGAAGATCGAATTTCTGCTGAAGAACCCGGCGCTGCAATCGGTCGATGCGATCAAGAACCAGCGCTTCATCGTCATCCCTTACGTGCAGGCCACGCCGGGGATCGATAACGTGCTGGCGGTGGAAACCCTGGCCAAAGGATTCCACGGCGAATGATCGACCGTCGCTACGCCTTGTTGCTGATCGCCCTCGGCGCCGTGTTGCTGGTGTCGTGCGTGGTCTCGCTCGGTTTTGGTCCGGCGCGGGTGCCAGTGGACGTGGTGTGGCGGATTCTGCTGCACAAGGCTTTCGGTCTCGGCGAGGTGAGCTGGAGCGCCGGGCAGGAGCACATTGTCTGGCTGATCCGTGTGCCGCGCATGTTGCTCGGGGCGTTGGTCGGTGCCGGGTTGGCGTTGATTGGCGCGGTGCTGCAAGCGGTGACGCGCAATCCTCTTGCCGATCCGCACCTGCTCGGCGTCACCTCCGGCGCGACACTCGGCGCAGTGATCGTGGTGCTGCGCATCGGTGAAATCGTCGGCCTGCTGACCCTGCCGATTGCCGCGTTCATCGGTGCATTGCTGAGCATGTTTCTGGTGCTGGGCATTGCCAACCGTCAGGGTCGGCTCGACAGCGACCGGTTGCTGCTGTGCGGCGTGGCGGTGTCGTTCGTGATGATGGCGATCGCCAACCTGCTGCTGTTCATGGGCGACCATCGCGCCAGTTCGGCGGTGATGTTCTGGATGCTTGGCGGTCTTGGCCTGGCGCGCTGGGAGTTGCTGACGATACCCGCGCTGAGCGTGTTGCTCGGCCTCGGTCTGCTGCTGGGCATGGCCCGGCCATTGAACGCCTTGATGGCCGGCGAACAGACCGCCGTCACCCTCGGCCTGAATGCCCGCGCGGTGCGCCTGCGGGTGTTTGTGATCGCCTCGCTGATGACCGGGGTGCTGGTGTCGATCAGCGGCTCGATCGGTTTTGTCGGGCTGATGGTGCCGCACATTGCCCGGCGTCTGGTCGGTGCCGAACACCGCCGACTGCTGCCGGCCTGCGTACTGCTCGGCAGCCTGTTTCTGGTGTGGGTCGATGTTGCCGCGCGAACTCTGATCGCGCCGGAAGACCTGCCCATCGGCGTTGCCACCGCGGCTATCGGCGGTCTGTTCTTCATCGGCCTGATGCGCCGCCGCTGACACAACAAACATAAAAAACTGTGGGAGCGAGCCTGCTCGCGAAGAGGCCGTGCCAGCCAACTTCATTTTTGAATGACCCACCGCATTCGCGAGCAAGCCCGCTCCCACAGTGAATGGCACTGTTTGCGAAATCGGCGCCCTAATCTGGCGCACACGAATGCACCGTCACACGCGACCGGTCCCTTCATGGTGCATCCCACCAACACGCAACCGCTCTAAACCGACATTTCCCTGCCCGATCCCGACCGGGCACAGCCCTTGCAAAACACACCTTCAGTCGTCCGCATCTGCCAACCATAAAAAACTTTAACGTTCATGGAGATCGCACAATGAAGCGTCGCAGTTTGATCAAGGCTTTCACACTCACGGCATCCATTGCCGCGATGGGCATGACCTGGACTGTCCAGGCGGCCGAGACCATCAAGGTGGGGATTCTGCATTCGTTGTCCGGGACCATGGCGATCTCTGAAACGTCGCTCAAAGACATGGCGCTGATGACCATCGACGAGATCAACGCCAAGGGCGGGGTGAACGGCAAGATGCTCGAACCGGTGGTAGTCGACCCGGCATCCAACTGGCCACTGTTTGCCGAAAAAGGCCGGCAGTTGCTGACTCAGGACAAAGTCGCCGTGGTGTTCGGTTGCTGGACATCGGTGTCGCGTAAATCGGTGCTGCCGGTGTTCGAAGAACTCAACGGCCTGCTGTTCTACCCGGTGCAGTACGAAGGCGAAGAGATGTCGCCGAACGTGTTCTACACCGGCGCCGCGCCGAACCAGCAAGCGATCCCCGCCGTTGAATACCTGATGAGCGAAGAAGGCGGCAGCGCCAAGCGCTTCTTCCTGCTCGGCACCGACTACGTCTACCCGCGCACCACCAACAAGATCCTGCGCTCGTTCCTGCATTCCAAAGGCGTGGCTGACAAGGACATCGAAGAGGTCTACACCCCGTTCGGTCACAGCGACTATCAAACCATCGTCGCCAACATCAAGAAGTTCTCCGCCGGCGGCAAGACCGCCGTGATCTCGACGGTCAACGGTGACTCCAACGTGCCGTTCTACAAAGAGCTGGCCAACCAGGGGCTGAAGGCGACCGACGTACCGGTGGTGGCGTTCTCGGTGGGTGAAGAAGAGCTGCGCGGCATCGACACCAAACCGCTGGTGGGCAACCTTGCGGCGTGGAACTACTTCGAGTCCGTGGAGAACCCGGTGAACAAGAAGTTCGTCGCTGACTGGAAGGCTTACGCGAAGAAACACAACCTGCCGGGCGCCGACAAAGCGGTGACCAACGACCCGATGGAAGCTACTTACGTCGGCATCCACATGTGGGCGCAGGCAGCGGAAAAAGCCAAGTCCACCGACGTCGACAAAGTTCGCGAAGCGCTGGCCGGCCAGACCTTCGCCGCGCCGTCCGGTTACACCCTGACCATGGACAAGACCAACCACCACCTGCACAAACCGGTGATGATCGGCGAGATCCAGAACGACGGTCAGTTCAACGTCGTGTGGCAGACCGAAGGCCCGATCCGCGCGCAGCCGTGGAGTCCGTTTATCGATGGCAACGACAAGAAGCCGGATTATGCGGTGAAGAGCAACTGAGCCATTGGGTGTCGGGCTGGTAAGACTTTCAGTCCGACATACTCCCCCTGTGGGAGCGGGCTTGCTCGCGAAAGCAGTTCGTCATTCAACTTATATGCAAGCTGACACACCGCTTTCGCGAGCAAGCCCGCTCCCACCATTAGTCCGCGCAAGGCGACTCTTTATGCCGACTACCCTATACCGCTTCATCCTCGCCATCGCATTGCTGTTGCCGATGACTGCCTTTGCCGGTGACGCCGAAGACTTCGTCGCCGCCAATCCCGTGCAGCAAGCCAGACTGCTGGAAGCCTGGGCCGCGCAGCCCGAGCCGGCGCGTGTCGAGCTGATCAACGCCCTGCAACAAGGCGAATTGACCCTCGACGGCCAGCCGAAAACCCTGCGCCTGAACAACCGCCTGCGGGGTCTGATCGACACCGCGTTGGCCAGCCACCAATTGCTCGCCGCCGACGCCAAAACCCGTCTGACTGCCGCGCAGCAATTGCAGAAAAGCGCGAAACCCGCGCAGCTGAAATTCCTCGACCAGCAACTGGCTGGCGAAAAAGACGAGAACGTCCACGCCGCCCTGAGCCTGGCGCTGGCCAATCTGCAGCTGGTCGACAGCGATCCGGCGGTGCGTCTGGCCGCCGTGCGCCTGCTCGGCGAAACCGGCGATCCGCTGGCCCGCACCCGCCTCGAAGGCCTGCTCGAACCCGGCGTGGAAAGCGATGCCGGGGTGCGCACCGCCGCCGAAACCAGTCTGGCTCAGGTCAAGCGCAAACTGCTGATCGGCGAAGTGTTGGGTCAGGCGTTCAGCGGCATGTCCCTCGGCTCGATCCTGCTGCTCGCGGCCCTCGGGCTGGCGATCACCTTCGGCCTGCTCGGGGTGATCAACATGGCCCATGGCGAGATGCTGATGCTTGGCGCCTACTCGACCTATGTGGTGCAGCTGATGTTCCAGCGCTACGCCCCGCAAGCCATCGAGTTCTATCCGCTGATCGCACTGCCGGTGGCGTTCTTTGTCACAGCGGCGATCGGCATGGCGCTGGAACGCACGGTGATTCGTCATCTCTACGGCCGCCCGCTGGAAACCCTGCTCGCCACCTGGGGCATCAGCCTGATGCTGATCCAGTTGGTGCGCCTGCTGTTCGGCGCGCAGAACGTTGAAGTAGCGAACCCGGCGTGGCTGTCCGGCGGGATTCAGGTGCTGCCGAATCTGGTGCTGCCGTACAACCGCATCGTGATCATCGCTTTCGCCTTGTTCGTGGTGGTGCTGACCTGGCTACTGCTGAACAAGACCCGCCTCGGCCTCAATGTCCGCGCGGTCACGCAGAACCGCAACATGGCCGCCTGCTGCGGCGTGCCCACCGGGCGCGTCGACATGCTCGCCTTCGGCCTCGGTTCGGGCATTGCCGGGCTCGGTGGCGTGGCGCTGAGCCAGATCGGCAACGTCGGCCCGGACCTCGGCCAGAGTTACATCATCGACTCGTTCCTGGTGGTGGTGCTCGGCGGCGTCGGCCAACTCGCCGGCAGCGTGCTCGCCGCCTTCGGGCTGGGCATCGCCAACAAGATTCTCGAACCGCAGATCGGTGCGGTACTCGGCAAGATCCTGATCCTCGCGCTGATCATTCTGTTCATCCAGAAACGTCCGCAAGGCCTCTTCGCACTGAAAGGACGGGTGATCGACTGATGAACCAGCCTCTACTTGTCACGGCCACGCAAAAAGCCGGGCCGAAAGTCACCCTTGCCATCGGCGCGGTGATCCTCACGCTGCTGATCGCCCTGCCGTTGCTCTCGCTGTTGCCGGCGGACAGCGCGCTGCATGTCTCGGCCTACACCCTGACGCTGGTCGGCAAAATCCTCTGCTACGCCATCGTCGCTCTGGCGCTGGATCTGGTCTGGGGCTACGCCGGGCTGCTGTCGCTGGGCCACGGCCTGTTCTTCGCCCTCGGCGGTTATGCGATGGGCATGTACCTGATGCGTCAGGCCGCCGGTGATGGTTTGCCGGCGTTCATGACCTTTCTGTCGTGGACCGACCTGCCGTGGTACTGGAGCGGCACCAGCAGTTTTATCTGGTCGATGTGCCTGGTGGTGCTGGCGCCGGGTCTGCTGGCGTTGGTGTTCGGCTTCTTCGCCTTCCGCTCGCGGATCAAGGGTGTGTATTTCTCGATCATGACCCAGGCCCTGACGTTCGCCGGGATGCTCCTGTTTTTCCGCAACGAGACCGGCTTCGGCGGCAACAACGGCTTCACCAACTTCCGCACGATTCTCGGTTTCGGCATCACTGAGCCGGGCACTCGCGCGGTGCTGTTTCTGGCTACCGTGTTGTTGCTGGTGGCGAGTCTGTTCATCGGCTGGCGTCTGGCGCAGAGCAAGTTCGGCCGGGTACTGACGGCGCTGCGCGATGCGGAAAACCGCCTGATGTTCTGCGGCTACGACCCGCGCGGTTTCAAACTGTTCGTCTGGGTCTTGAGCGCGGTGCTGTGCGGTCTGGCCGGGGCCTTGTATGTGCCGCAAGTGGGGATCATCAACCCCAGCGAAATGTCGCCGACCAACTCGATCGAGGCGGCGGTATGGGTCGCCCTCGGCGGTCGCGGCACGCTGATCGGGCCGTTGCTCGGTGCCGGTGTGGTCAACGGCATGAAGAGCTGGTTCACCGTGGCTTTCCCCGAATACTGGCTGTTCTTCCTCGGCGCGCTGTTCATCGTCGTGACGTTGTATCTGCCCAAAGGCGTAATCGGCCTGCTGAAGAAACGAGGTGAACAATGAGAGTCACTGCGAGTGCTGAATTCATGCTCGAACCGGCGTTTTTCCCCGTGGAACCGAACAAGGACGAAGGCACCAGCCGTGACTCGATCGGCCTCGGCCAACGCGTCGGCCCGGGCCTCGACACCCGCCACGGCACGATCCTGACCCTGGAAGACATCAGCGTCAGCTTCGACGGCTTCCGTGCGCTGAACAATCTGAACCTGTACATCGGTGTCGGCGAACTGCGTTGCATCATCGGCCCCAACGGCGCGGGCAAGACCACGCTGATGGACGTGATCACCGGCAAGACCCGCCCCAGTCACGGCAAAGCCTGGTTCGGCGAAACCCTCGACCTGACGCAGATGAGCGAAGTACAGATTGCCCAGGCCGGCATCGGTCGCAAGTTCCAGAAACCCACAGTGTTCGAAGCGCTGAGCGTGTTCGAGAACCTGGAACTGGCGCAGAAAACCGACAAGTCGGTGTGGGCCAGTTTGCGGGCGAAGTTGAGCGGCGAGCAGAAAGACCGGATCAGCGAAGTGCTCGACACCATTCGCCTGACCACCTCGGTCAATCGCCCGGCGGGCCTGCTGTCCCACGGGCAGAAACAGTTTCTGGAAATCGGCATGTTGCTGATGCAGGACCCGCAACTGCTGCTGCTCGACGAACCGGTGGCGGGCATGACCGATGCCGAAACCGAATTCACCGCCGAGCTGTTCAAGTCGCTGGCCGGCAAGCATTCGCTGATGGTGGTGGAGCACGACATGGGCTTCGTCGGCTCGATTGCCGACCATGTGACGGTGCTGCATCAGGGCAGCGTGCTGGCCGAAGGATCGCTGGAGCAGGTGCAGGAAAACGAGCGGGTGATCGAGGTCTATCTCGGCCGCTGAATTTTGCGAATGCAAAACCTGTGGGAGCGAGCCTGCTCGCGAAAGCGGTGCATCAGGCGCTGAAAATGCTGAATGTGACGCCGCATTCGCGAGCAGGCTCGCTCCCACAGGGTTCTGTGTGCAACAGAAGGAATTTGAACATGCTGCAAGTCGACAAGCTGCACCAGTACTACGGCGGTAGCCACATCCTCCGTGGCCTCTCATTCGACGTAAAAGTCGGCGAAGTCACCTGTCTGCTCGGGCGCAACGGCGTGGGCAAGACCACCCTGCTCAAATGCCTGATGGGCCTTTTGCCGGCCAAGGAAGGCGTGGTGAATTGGGAGGGCAAAGCGATCACCACGCTCAAGCCGCACCAGCGTGTACACGCCGGGATCGCCTATGTGCCACAGGGCCGGGAAATCTTCGGCCGGCTCACCGTGGAGGAGAATCTGCTGATGGGCCTGTCACGGTTTCCCGGCAGCGAAGCGAAAGAAGTACCAGGTTTCATCTACGAATTGTTCCCGGTGCTGCTACAAATGAAGCAGCGCCGCGGCGGTGACCTGTCCGGCGGTCAGCAACAGCAGCTGGCTATCGGTCGCGCCCTGGCCAGTCGTCCGCGTTTGCTGATCCTCGACGAGCCCACCGAAGGCATCCAGCCCTCGGTGATCAAGGAGATAGGCGCGGTGATCAAGAAGCTCGCGGCGCGCGGCGACATGGCGATTTTGCTGGTGGAGCAGTTCTACGATTTCGCTGCGGAGCTGGCCGATCAGTACCTGGTGATGTCCCGGGGCGAGATCGTGCAACAGGGGCGCGGCGAAAATATGGAGGCCGAGGGTGTACGAGGTCTGGTAACAATTTAATCTGTAGCTTCCTAACGATAATTACAAACCATGAACTCACCGCTTCCCACTGCCCTGTTTACCCCGAGCTGGCACGCCGAGCTGGAGCTGGCCTACGCCCGCTTCGGCGACTGCACGCGCCCGGTTCAGCGCCGGCATCTCGGCCCGCTGCGCGTGCAAAAGCACCTGTATGCCGAAGGCCCCGAGGTCTGCCAGCACATCATCGTCCATCCGCCCGGAGGTATCGCCGGCGGTGACCGGCTGAACATCAGCGCCCGCGTCGAAGCAGACGCCTGGGCGCAGATCACCAGCCCCGGCGCGGCCAAGTGGTATCGCGCAGCGGGGCCGGCGTATCAGCAGCTCGACCTGAAAGTCGCTGCCGGTGCGACGCTGGAATGGCTGCCGCAGGAAACCATCGTCTACAGCGCCGCCCAGGCCGAACTCACCACCTCGATCGAGCTTGAGGGCGATGCGCGGCTGTTCTACTGGGACGTGGTGGCGCTGGGCCGACCGGCCAGTGGCGAGCGCTTCGACCTCGGACACTTTCAAGCGCATCTGGATATCCGCCGTGACGGGCGATTGCTCTGGCACGAGCGTCAACGCATCACCGGCAATGACGGCTTGCTCGATTCGCCGATCGGGCTGGATGGCAATCCGGTGTTTGCGACGCTGTTGGTCACCGGTGAAATTGATGCCGAGTTGCTGGAGCGTTGCCGCTCGCTGGGGCATGCAGTGCGCGGTGATCTGACCCAGTTGCCGGGGCTGTTGGTGGCTCGTTGCCTGGCGAGCGAGGCACTGCTGGCCCGCGCCTGGCTGATCGACCTGTGGCGCCTGCTGCGCCCGGCCCTGCTCGGCCGCGAGGCCCAGCCACCACGAATCTGGAATACCTGAAATGCACTCCAATGTGGGAGCGAGCCTGCTCGCGAAAGCGATTTATCCGTCACCTCAAATATTGAATGTGCCGGCGCCTTCGCGAGCAGGCTCGCTCCCACAGGGATCTGTGCCAACAGTCCCGACCCTTTTCAATCTGCCCTGATGGATACCCGCAATGGACCTGACCCCACGCGAAAAAGACAAGCTGTTGATCTTCACCGCCGGCCTCGTCGCCGAACGCCGACTGGCCCGTGGCGTGAAGCTCAACTACCCGGAAGCCATGGCCTATATCTCCGCCGCCCTGCTCGAAGGCGCCCGTGATGGCCAGACCGTGGCCGAGCTGATGCACTTCGGCACCACCCTGCTCAGCCGCGAGCAGGTGATGGAAGGCATCCCGGAAATGATCCCGGAGATCCAGGTCGAAGCGACGTTTCCCGACGGCACCAAACTGGTCACCGTCCACCAACCGATCGTCTGAGGCCGCGCCATGACCTACACCATTCGCGATGCCCTGCACGCCGACCTCCCTGCAATCCGCGACATCTACAACGACGCGGTGCTCAACACCACGGCGATCTGGAACGAATCGGCGGTCGACCTCGGCAACCGCCAGGCGTGGTTCAGCGCCCGTCAGGCCCAGGCCTACCCGATTCTGGTGATCGTCGACGCCGACAACGTTGTGCTCGGCTACGCTTCCTTTGGCGACTGGAGGCCGTTCGACGGTTTCCGCCATACCGTCGAACACTCGGTCTACGTCCGTAGCGACCAGCGCGGCAATGGCCTTGGCCCGCAATTGATGAGTGTGCTGATCGAGCGGGCCAAAGCCTGCGACAAGCACGTGATGGTCGCCGCCATCGAAAGTGGCAATTCCGCTTCCATTCGTCTGCATGAGCGCGCCGGTTTCAGCATCACCGGACAAATGCCACAAGTCGGCACCAAGTTCGGTCGCTGGCTCGATCTGACCTTCATGCAACTGACCCTCAATCCTGGCGCCCAGCCGCCGGTCGCCAACAAGGAGTGACACGCGATGAACCCCGCCCAACTGCGACGCGTCAATGCGGAAAGTTTTGCGCACTATCGTCAGGGCCTGATTGATCTGCTGCTCGACGCCGTAGGTTATGGCGCCAGCGTCGGTTTCATGGCCGACCTCGATGCCGCGCAAGCCCGCGCCTATTTCGATGAAGTGCAGCAACAAGTGAACAAGGGCAGTGTGTTGCTCTGGGTGGTGGTCAAGGATGAAGAGGTGCAGGCCAGCGTGCAGTTGGGCCTGTGCCAGAAGGCCAACGGCCTCAATCGCGCCGAAGTGCAGAAGCTGCTGGTGCGCGAACAGGCGCGTCGACGCGGCCTCGGTCAGCAATTGATGAATGCGCTGGAGCTCGAAGCGGCCAAGCACAAGCGCGGCATGCTCTACCTCGACACCGAGGCCGGCTCCCCCGCCGAAGATTTCTACAAGGCCCTGGGTTACACACGCGCCGGCGAAATTCCCGACTACGCCTGCGACCCGCACGGTACCTATCGCCCGACCGCCCTCTACTACAAGATTCTGCAAGGAGCCCGGCCATGATTCCCGGCCAGTACCAGATCCAGCCCGGCGACATCGAATTGAATGTCGGCCGCCGCACCCTCAACCTGAAAGTCGCCAACAGCGGCGACCGACCGATCCAGGTCGGTTCGCACTATCACTTTTTCGAAACCAACGACGCGCTGACCTTTGATCGCGCGGCCAGCCGTGGCATGCGCCTGAACATCCCCGCCGGCACCGCGGTGCGCTTCGAGCCGGGGCAAAGTCGCGAGGTCGAGCTGGTGGAGTACGCCGGGCATCGGCGGGTGTTCGGCTTTGCCGGGCGGGTCATGGGTGATCTCTAAGTAATACGGTGTCTGCTCTGGCCCCTTCGCGAGCAAGCCCGCTCCCACATTAAACCGAGTTCCTCCAGCTGGAATCCGATCCCCTGTGGGAGCGAGCCTGCTCGCGAAAGTGAGCGCAGCGAACGATCTCAAAACCAATTGAATTCCAAGGCAAACACATGAAGATCTCGCGTCAAGCCTACGCCGACATGTTCGGCCCCACCGTCGGCGACAAGGTGCGCCTGGCGGACACCGAGTTGTGGATCGAAGTCGAAAAGGACTTCACCACCTACGGCGAAGAAGTGAAGTTCGGCGGCGGCAAAGTCATCCGGGATGGCCAGGGCCAGAGCCAGTTGCTCGCCGCCGAAGTGGTCGACACCCTGATCACCAACGCGTTGATCATCGACCACTGGGGTATCGTCAAAGCCGACGTCGGCCTCAAGGACGGGCGTATCGCCGCGATCGGCAAGGCCGGCAACCCGGACGTGCAACCGAACGTGACCATCGCCATCGGCGCCAGCACCGAAGTGATCGCCGGCGAAGGCATGATCCTCACCGCCGGCGGCATCGACACGCACATTCACTTCATCTGCCCGCAGCAGATCGAAGAAGCGCTGATGAGCGGCGTCACCACCATGATTGGCGGCGGCACCGGGCCTGCCACCGGCACCAACGCCACCACCTGCACCTCCGGGCCGTGGCACCTGGCGCGGATGCTGCAGGCCGCCGACGCGTTCCCGATGAACATCGGCCTCACCGGCAAGGGCAACGCCAGCCTGCCGGAGCCACTGATCGAGCAGGTCAAGGCCGGGGCTATCGGCCTCAAGCTGCACGAGGACTGGGGAACCACCCCGGCGAGCATCGACAACTGCCTGAGCGTCGCCGACCAGTATGACGTGCAGGTGGCGATCCACACCGACACCCTCAACGAATCGGGTTTCGTCGAAACCACCCTCGGCGCGTTCAAGGGTCGCACTATCCACACCTATCACACCGAAGGTGCCGGCGGCGGCCATGCGCCGGACATCATCAAGGCCTGCGGTTTTCCTAACGTGCTGCCGAGCTCGACCAACCCGACCCGGCCGTTCACCCGCAACACCATCGACGAACACCTCGACATGCTGATGGTCTGCCACCACCTCGACCCGAGCATCGCCGAAGACGTGGCGTTCGCCGAAAGCCGTATCCGCCGCGAAACCATCGCCGCCGAAGACATCCTCCACGACCTCGGCGCGTTCTCGATGATCAGCTCCGACAGCCAGGCCATGGGCCGCGTCGGCGAAGTCATCACGCGCACCTGGCAGACCGCCGACAAGATGAAAAAGCAGCGCGGCCCACTGCCGCAGGACGGCGAAGGCAACGACAACTTCCGCGCCAAGCGCTACATCGCCAAGTACACGATCAACCCGGCGATCACCCATGGCATCAGCCATGAAGTGGGTTCGATCGAAGTTGGCAAATGGGCCGACCTGGTGCTCTGGCGTCCGGCGTTTTTCGGTGTGAAACCGACGCTGATCCTCAAGGGCGGCGCCATCGCCGCCAGTCTGATGGGCGACGCCAACGCGTCGATTCCAACCCCGCAACCGGTGCACTACCGCCCGATGTTCGCCAGTTACGGCGGCTCGCTGCACGCCACCAGCCTGACGTTCATCAGTCAGGCCGCGCAGGAGGCGGGGTTGCCCGAGGCATTGGGCCTGAAGAAGAAAATCGGCGTGGTCAAAGGCTGCCGCGACGTGCAGAAAACCGACCTGATCCACAACGATTACTTGCCGAACATCGACGTCGATCCGCAGACCTATCAGGTCAAGGCCGACGGCGTGCTGCTCTGGTGTGAGCCGGCGGAAACCTTGCCGATGGCTCAGCGTTACTTCCTGTTCTGACACACGACAAAAGGCCCCCGACCCGCGTCTTGCGCACGGGCCGGGGGCCTTTTTCATGGGGCAGGAAAACCGATGTGCAAACGGTCGTGTATTTCCCGCCAAAGGGACTAATATTCGATTCGCTCCGCCTTTTTTCAGGAACTGCCCATGCGTCTTTCCGAGTTCATCGTGGCCAATATCGACCCTATCGTCGATGAGTGGGAACAGTTCGCCGCGACCATCACGCCGGCCGCCGACTATCTGGATTCCACTGCGCTGCGCGATCACGCCAGCGAGATTCTGCGGGCCGCCGCCCGCGACATGAACAAGCCGCAAAGCCCCGCCGAACAGGCTGCCAAAGCCAAGGGCGAAGGCCCGGAAAAGACCCCGAGCCTGGACGAGGCCGGCGCCAGCCATGGCGAACTGCGCCACACCGTCGGTTTCGATCTGGTGCAGATGACCAGCGAATTCCGCCATTTGCGCGCCTGCGTGATCCGCCTGTGGGTCAACAGCCTTGAATCGCCGGACATGACCTATTTTCAGGACATGATCCGTTTCAACGAAGCCATCGACGAAGCCCTCGCCGAATCCACCGCGGCCTATGCCGAGCAGGTCAATCGCTCGCGGGATATTTTCCTCGCCATCCTCGGCCATGACCTGCGTGCGCCGCTGCAGGCGGTGAGCATGTCCACCGAACTGCTGCTGCGCAAATCCAGCCTTGAAGGCGATGCCCTGGCCTGCGCCCAGCATATCAAGCGTGGCGCGCGGCACATGGCGACGATGGTCAGCGATCTGCTGGAACTGGTGCGCAGTCGTCTGGGCCGTAGCCTGCCGATCGAGCCTGCACCGATGGATCTGGCCGTTGCGGCGCGAGCGGCGATCGCCGAAGCTTGCGCCGGTCAACCGCAATCCGATCCCAGGCTCACCGTGCACGGTGACACCAGCGGCGTGTGGGACGCCGGACGGATCGACCAGTTACTGCAAAACCTGATCGGCAATGCCTTGCAGCACGGTGCCAACCAGCGCGACGTGACCCTCGATCTGCGTGGCGAGGGCGACCACGTGTGCCTGTCGGTGCACAACTACGGCACACCGATTTCCGAAGAGGCGATCGGTACGATTTTCGACCCGCTGGTGCGCAGCGCCGACGAAGAACTCGGACAGCCGTCAACCAGCCTCGGGTTGGGCTTGTTTATCGTCAAGGAAGTGGTGACCGCCCATGGCGGGACGATCGATGTCAGCTCGAGTGAGGCTGACGGGACGTTGTTCAGTGTGGTGTTGCCGAGAAAGGTTTAAGCAGGCCAACCGCGTAATCGTTCTTCGCGAGCAGGCTCGCTCCCACAGGAGACCGCAGTCAACCTGTGGGAGCGGGCTTGCTCGCGAAGGGGCCTGCAAAGACACTCCAGAACCAACGGTAAAACTATTCGACCACCAAACGCCCCAACCGCTGGCGCAGCATGCGATTCTCGGCTCGCAGTTCCTTCACTTCATCCAGCAGATCAAGTGCCAGCGCGACGCCCTCCCACTCCAGCTCCAGCTCGCGCCGCAACTTCGCGGCGCGCTTGGCCAGGCTCAGCTCGTAGTCGGTGAACCGCCATTCCCGGGGCTGCGCGCCCTGAGGTTCGAGGATGCCGTGTTCGACGATTTCGATCACGTAGACGTCCGACAGATCGGCCGCCTCACAGAATTCTGCCATGTCCAGTTGAACGATCAGGGGGCTGCTCATGATGGGCTACTCCGTCGTCGGATTCAGAAGTTCTCGCGTGGGTTGAACGCGGCTTTTTTCGCCAGTTCCTGCCACAGCGCCTTGACCTCGTCGTCGGAGGTTTTCGGCATCACGGCCTTGAGCTGCACGAACAGATAACCGCGCTCACCGGCCTTGTTTTTCAAGCCGTGACCCTTGGCGCGCATACGCTGGCCGTTCTGGCTGCCGGCCGGAACCTTGAGGTTGATCTTGCCGGTCAGAGTCGGCACGGCCACTTCAGCCCCCAGCGCCAGCTCCCACGGTGCCAATGGCAGGGTGATGATCAGGTTTTCGCCTTCGACATCGAATTTCGGATGCGGCGCAAAGCGAATGGTCAGGTACAGATCGCCATTGGCCCCGCCACCGATGCCCGGTGCGCCCTGCCCTTTGAGGCGGATGCGCTCGCCGTCAGTCACGCCCGCCGGGATCTTCACGTTCAGGCTCTTGCTGGTATTGCTCACGTGCTGACCGTTGGCGTTGTATTGCGGGACCTGAAAGCTGACCTTCTTCGACTCGTCCGACAAGGTCTCCTCAAGGAAGACCGGCAGTTCCATTTCCACGTCTTGCCCTCGGCGCCCTGCACTGCGTTGTTGCCGACCGTCGCCACCGAAACCGGCGCCGCGATTGCCGAAGATCGAACTGAAGAAGTCCGAGAAGTCGCCGGTGTCGCCACCGCCGCCGCCAAAACCGCCACGGCTCTGCCAGCCCGGCGGGCCCTGGAACGGCTGACCGTGCTGGCCATAACGGCGCAGCTCGTCATATTCGGCGCGTTTGTCGGCGCTTTTCAGCGCTTCATAGGCTTCCGAGGCGTCCTTGAACTTAGCCTCGGCGTCTTTTTCCTTGCTGACATCGGGGTGATATTTGCGCGCCAGCTTGCGATAGGCGGCCTTGATCGCCTTGTCGTCCGCTGTCGGCTCCACGCCGAGTATCTTGTAATAGTCTTTGAAGTCCATCGAAGGAATCACCATCCGTTATCGATTTCGCGCCGAGACCAGCATGCGCTCATTCGCGCGTGCCGGGTTGACCGATCTCAACTTTGTGACCGGGTGGCGCAGCAGAAGTTTATCGGCAGTGGACGACGGTTCTTGCGACCGCCGGTATGTCTGCCGGCCCATGCCAGCAAGTTTGGGGCAAAGCTGCGACTTTCAAGAAGCTTAGTCGTGAAATAGCAGATGACCGGCCTTCGAATCTGCCGCGCACTGACATACACTGCGCGGCCGTTTTTTGACCGGAACCCGAAAGACATGAACAACGCCTCTCCAGCCCGTGCCTGCGGCATCGACTTCGGCACCTCCAACTCCACCGTCGGCTGGCTGCGCCCCGGCATGGAAACGATGATCGCGCTGGAAGACGACAAGATCACCCTGCCGTCGGTGGTGTTCTTCAACATCGAAGAGCGCCGTCCGGTTTACGGTCGTCTGGCCCTGCACGAATACCTGGAAGGCTACGAAGGCCGGCTGATGCGCTCGCTCAAGAGCCTGCTCGGTTCCAAGCTGATCAAGCACGACACCAGCGTTCTCGGCACGGCGATGCCGTTCAAGGATCTGTTGGGGCTGTTCATCGGCCAGCTCAAGAGCCGTGCCGAAACGGCCGCCGGTCGCGAGTTCGAACAAGTGGTGCTGGGGCGTCCGGTGTTTTTCGTCGATGACGACCCGCTGGCTGACCAGGAAGCCGAAGACACCCTGGTCGAAGTGGCGCGCAAGCTCGGCTTCAAGGACGTGTCGTTCCAGTACGAACCGATCGCCGCGGCATTCGACTACGAGTCGACCATCGAAAAAGAAGAGCTGGTGCTGATCGTCGACATCGGCGGTGGTACTTCGGACTTCTCGCTGGTACGTCTGTCGCCCGAACGTCGCGGCATGGACAACCGCCACGATGACATCCTCGCCACCGGCGGCGTGCACATCGGCGGGACCGACTTCGACAAACAGCTGAGCCTGCAAGGCCTGATGCCGCTGTTCGGCTACGGCAGCCGGATGAAGAGCGGCGCCTACATGCCGACCAGTCACCACATGAACCTGGCGACCTGGCACACCATCAACTCGGTGTACTCGCAGAAATCCACCCTGGCGCTGGGCAGCATGCGCTACGACATTGAAGACACCGGCGGTATCGACCGTCTGTTCAAGCTGATCGAACAGCGCGCCGGGCACTGGCTGGCGATGGAAGTCGAAGAAACCAAGATCCAGCTGACCCACGCCGACAGCCGCCACGTACCGCTGGACCGTATTGAGCCGGGCCTGAGCGTGGAACTGAGCCGCGCGCTGTTCGAATCGTCGATCGACGCCTTGCTTGAACGCGTGCGCGGCAGCGTTACGCAGTTGTTGAACGATGCCAACGTGTCGGTGGCGCAGGTCGATACGGTGTTCTTCACCGGCGGTTCAAGCGGCATTCCGGCGCTGCGCAACAGCGTTTCGGCGATGCTGCCGAATGCGCGACATGTGGAAGGGAATATCTTTGGCAGCATCGGCAGCGGTCTGGCGATTGAGGCGATGAAGCGCTACGGCGCGACGGCCTGATCCGGAATCGGCAGTGCGCCGTTCGCGAGCAGACTCGCTCCCACAGTGGATCGCATTGGAATGCGCTCAAAATGTGGGAGCGAGCCTGCTCGCGAAGAGGCCAGCTCAAACACTACAAATTCTGAATCAAACCATCCCGCCCAGCTTCAGCTCACTCTTCAGGTACGCGTAATAAATCGGCCCCGCCACCACCCCCGGCAGGCCGAACGCAGCTTCGAACACCAGCATCGCCAGCAGCAACTCCCACGACTTGGCACTGATCTGCCCGCCGACGATGCGCGCGTTGAGGAAGTATTCGAGCTTGTGGATAAAGATCAGATAGCCCAGCGCCGCCACCGCCACCCAGATCGACAGCGACAGACCGACGATGGTGATCAGCGTGTTCGACATCAGGTTGCCGATCACCGGCAGCAGGCCGAGCAGGAACGTCAGGACGATCAGGGTCTTGGTCAGCGGCAGCTTGATGCCGAACAGCGGCAAGACCACCACCAGGAAAATCGCGGTAAAGAACGTGTTCAGCAGGGAAATCTTGATCTGCGCGAAGACGATGTTGCGAAAGGCTTGAACCACCAGGTGCAGACGGTCGAACAGGGCGGCGGCCAGCGGTTTGCGCTTGGTCAGATCCGGTACTCGCTGCAGGGCAATGATCGCGCCGAGGACCATGCCGATCAGCAGGGTGACGAACATGTGCGCCGCGTCCTTGCCCACCAGTTGCAGCTCGGACAGGTGCTTGCTCGCCCATTCGCCGATGGCCACGCGAAATTCCGCAGCGCTGGCCGGCAGGTAGGCATCGAGAAACGGCGGCAGTTGCCCGCGCGCGCGATCGACCACGCCCATGAATTTGTCGAGCGAGGCGCCCGGGTTTTCCGCTTCGTGCAGCAGGAAACTGATGGCACCGGCAAAGATCAGCGCCAGCACGCTGACCACCAGGGTGCCCAGCAGTGCCACCGCCAGCCAGCGCGCACGCCGACCTTCGATCAACCGTTGCAGTTGCGGGGTGAGCATGTTGACCAGCTCGAACACCAGCAAACCAGCCAGCAGGCTGGGCAACAAGCGCAGCGGCAATGCCAGCAGCAAGCCGCCGCAGATGATGATGCAACTGACCCAAAACACAACATGACGCTCAGAAAACGTTGGCATACAGCCTCAAAACGAACGGCGTAAAAGGATTGGCAGTCTGCCAGCGATCCGGGGAGAGCACTAGGGATATGCAGGGGCTATTGTCGTGCTCAATGGCCCCTTCGCGAGCAGGCTCGCTCCCACAGGGGGGTACGCATTTCAATGTGGGAGCGAGCCTGCTCGCGAAGAGGCCGGCCCGTTCACCGCAAATCCTTGCTGATTATTTTTTCTTCAGACAATCACTCATGAAGGTCTTGCGCGCATCGCCGGTCAGCGCCTTGGTTTTCGCATCGGCGTTGCAGGTTTTCATTTTTTCCTGCTGCGGGGTCAGCACTTTGCCGTCATTGGCGGCCGGTGCAGCCTTGAGGCAAGTGCTCATGAAAGTCTTGCGCTCGTCGCCCTTGAGGCTTTTGGCGGTAGCGTCAGCATTGCAGGTGGTCATTTTGTTCTGTTGCGCCGTGGCGGCGAAACCCTGGGAACACAGGAGCAGACCGATCATCAACAAAGGGACACGCAACATCTTCATGGAGTTTTCTCCTTGTCGCCGCATCGATGGATGCGGCCTCCGCTGAAGTGTAGCCAAATCTTGTTACACCTTCCTGCCTTCCAGGTGGCTACGCCGATACTGTTCCGGCGTACACCCGGCCTGCCGGGCAAACATGGCAATGAAGGCCGAGCCGCTGCTGTAGCCGAGATCGAAGGCGATTTCCTGCACGCTGCGGGTACCTTCCAGCGCCTCGATGGCCGCGAGATAACGCAGGCGCTGACGCCATTCGCCGAAACTCAGTCCCAGTTCGCGCACGAACTGCCGGGCTAGCGTGCGTTCACTGATGTGCACTTGCGCCGCCCAGTGCGCCAGCGGGAGGTTATTGCCCGGATCAGCCTGCAAGGCGTCGAGGATCGCCAGCAACCCGGGATTGCTTGCGTACGGCAGATAACATTCATGCACCGGCGCCTGTTGCAATTGATCGACCAACACCTGGGCCAGACGCTGGTCGGCATCCAGTTCGGGGATTTTCACGTCGCGGGCGGCGAAGTCCTTGAGAATCGCCTTGAGAATGTCGCTGATTGCCAGCGTGCAGGCGCGCGGCGGCAGATCGGCGCAAACCTTCGGATCGAGGCACACCGCGCGGTAGTTGACCGGTTGATGGCTGTAGAAACTGTGCTCGACCTGCGGCGGCACCCACACCGCGTAGTGCGGCGGCGACATGAAGCGGCTGCCGCCGACGTCCATGTGCAGCACACCGTGGGCCGCGTACTCCAGCGTGCCCCACGGATGACGGTGCGGCGCCGCGTATTCATGGGCGTTGAAGTCGGCATAGCGGAAGTACACCGCCGACGGCAGTTCGCTGAAATCCAGCAGATCGATGTGCTTGCTGTTCATGCTGTCCGGTTGCAGAGGCAGGTTGTCCGGTTCGCAGTATAGGGCTGCATCCAGACAGGCGATAATCACCGTTCATCAACGTTCTGGTTTTAACCCATGCAATACGCGTTTCCCCTGCTGGCGATTTTCATCTGGGCCGGCAATACCGTGATCAACAAACTGGCGGTCGGGGCGATCTTCCCCGCCGAGATCGGTTTCTACCGCTGGCTGCTCGCCGGGCTGCTGTTCACCCCGTTCATGCTCAAAGCGGTGATCGCGCACTGGCCGCAGATCCGCCCGAACCTGGGCAAGATCTTTATCCTCGGCGTGCTCGGGATGGCGGTCTATCAAAGCCTCGCCTACTTCGCCGCGACGCTGACCACGGCGACCAACATGGGCATCATCCTGTCGCTGATGCCGCTGATGTCGCTGGCTATGGCAATCATCAGCCTCGGCCAGCGCCTGACCGCTGGGGCATTGTTCGGCGCGGTGCTGTCGTTCGCCGGCGTGCTGGTGGTGGTGTCGTCCGGCAGCCTCGGCGCGCTGCTGCAACATGGAGTGAACCTGGGTGACGCGATGATGCTGATCGCCACCCTGGCCTACGCGATCTACAGCACCCTGCTGAAAAAATGGCAGCTGCGCCTGCCGCCGCTGGTGTTGCTGTACCTGCAGGTGCTGGTGGCGATTGTGGTGCTGTTTCCGCTGTACGCCGCCTCGCCGAAAACCGGCTTCACCGCGCAGAACATTCCGCTGGTGCTGTATGCGTGCCTGCTGGCCTCGATGCTCGCGCCGCTGGCGTGGATGCAGGCGGTACAGCGCCTGGGACCGAGCCGCACGACGTTGTTCTTTAACCTGCTGCCGCTGATTACCGCGCTGATTGCGGCGGTGGTGTTGAAGGAAGAGCTGGCGATGTATCACCTGGTGGGTGGGGTGTTGACGTTGGGTGGGGTGATTCTGTCGGAGCGCTGGACCACCGTTCTAGGCCGAAAACTCAGCGTTGCCTGATCTGGCCCTGTGGTGAGGGGATTTATCCCCGATGGGGCGCGAAGCGACCCCGCTATTTATCTCAAAACAAGGGCTGCTGCGCAGCCCATCGGGGATGAATCCCCTCGCCACAAAAGCGAGTCACAATCCGGCAGCCTTTAGCCGCGCCGCATGCTCGACAAACAACCGCACCGGATCCGCGCCCTTCCCCACCAGCCCCAGCGACTGATTGACGATGTCGAAGTGATCCAGCGGATAGTCGTCGCCAATTACCGTGCCGAGGTGCGAGCTATAGCGCCCGACCATCCCGTCACACTGCCCCGGCTCACGCACAAAGGTTTTCGCGAACAACCGACAGCTGCGATTGGTACCGTCAAACAGGTTGCCACCGCGATCCGTTTTGCCCGGTTGCAACGTCCCCGACCACGAGTAATAACGCACGCCGTTGACCTCTTCCGGCCCGGGACCGCCCCAGGTCTCGGGCAGGCCCTGTGGATAACGCTGATTGAACAGCGCCACGCCTTCGCTGGTCAGCGATTGATGCGAAGCGTGGATGTCCACCGGCAGTTTCGGCCCGTGGTAACCGGTTTCCAGCAACGCCATCAGCCAGCCGACAAAACGCAACAGCACCTCAAGCAAGCGGCCCTTGGCGCTGTTCGCCGGGTAGTGTTTCTGCAGATAGTCGGCCAGTTCAGAACCGTGATTGGGTCCGGCCACGGACGTTACCGACGCGACCAGATCCGGTCGTTTGGCGGCGGCATAACGCGCGGTCAACGAGCCCTGGCTGTGGCCGAACAGATTGACCCTGGCGGCGCCGGTCTCGCGCAGAATTTCGTCGATGCGCACCAGCAACTGCTCGCCACGCACCTCGGTGGAATTGAGCGGCGATACCTGCACCGCAATCACCGTCGCCCCGCCACGGCGCAACGCCTTGATGATCCCGTACCAGTACGGATACAGCAGCAGCCGGATGAACCCGAGCATGCCCGGCACCAGCACCAGTGGATAACGTGTCGCCGAACCTTGTGACATGGGCAAACATCCTTGTGGTCGCTGAGTGGATGCCAGACGTGCAAAACGCCCGCCAAGCCTCCTCCCTGATGATGACAACTGCACCATCAGCCTACTTCAGGCCCACCACCCCCGCCACAATCAGCCCCACCGACAGCAGTTTGACCAGGGTCAGGCTCTCGCCGAGCAGGGCAAAACCGAGAAACACCGTGCCCAGCGAGCCGATCGCCGTCCAGATCGGATAGGCGATGCTCACCGGCAACTCGCGCATCGCCAACGTCAGGAAGTAAATCCCGCCAATCGCCGCCGCCACCGTGATCAGCGACGGCCACAAGCGGGTGAAGCCTTCGGCGTACTTCATGCCCATGGCGAAAGTCACCTCGAAGCCGGCGGCGATCAGCAGGCACAGCCAGGCCACTTAGAACGTCCGGGCGAGGTCGAGCAAACGCTGCTCGGCCTCGGCCACTGATACCGCGAAGGTGCGCTCGGCCGATTCCTCGCCCTCGGCCGCGACCACGCTGACGTCGTTGATGCCGATAAAGCCCAGCGCGGTGCGCAACCACGGATCGGCATGGTTCAACGCTTCCAGTTCGCCGCCAGGGCCGAAGCCGAAACCGCCACGGCTGGTGACAATCAGCGCTTTCTTGCCTTGCAGCAGCGGCGTGTACTGGGCCACGCCGTTGTCCAGGGTGTGGTCGAACGTCAGGCCCAACCGTACGATTTGATCGACCCAGGCCTTGAGGCCGCTGGGCACGCTGAAGTTGTACATCGGCGTGGAAATCAGCAGCAAGTCATGCTCGAACAACTCGCCGACCAGTTGATCGCTGAGCGCCAGATCGGCCTGCATCGACAACGGACGCGCTTCGGGTTCAGGGTGAAACGCGGCGGCGACAAAGGCTTCGTTGACTGGAGGGATCAGCGCCCGTCCGACTTCCCGGCGGGTGACCTGAGCCTGTGGATGGCGCACCTGCCAGGCGCTGAGAAAACTTTCTGCCAAACGCCGTGAGTGCGAACGATCACCGCGCGGGCTGGCATGGATCGCAAGAATCTTGCTCATCTGAAACTCCTTGGGACTAGACTTGAGTGGCTAAGTGGCGCCAGATTGGCGCCGACCCGCCGCCGTCTCAAATGAGCAAAAATCAGTCGGGATGAATCCATTTCATCCATGGAGTATTCAATGTTCGCCTCATTGCCGCTGACCGCCCTGCGCGCCTTCGAATCCGCTTCGCGGCTGTTGAGCTTCAAGGCCGCTGCTGAAGAGTTGTCAGTCACACCGACGGCGATTTCCCATCAGATCCGAGCGCTGGAAGACTGGCTCGGCGTGGCGCTGTTCGAGCGTTTGCCGCGTCAGGTGCGCCTTACCGAAGGGGGCGAGCGGCTGTTTCGCAGCTTGCACGGGGCGCTGCTGGAAGTGGCGCAAAGCGTCGACACCCTGCGTCCGCAACGCAGCGGCAGCAACCTGACACTGTCGACCACCGCCGCGTTTGCCGCGCTGTGGCTGGTGCCGCGCCTCGGAAGGTTTTATGCGCAACACCCGAACATCAACGTGCGCCTCGATACCCACTGCGAAGTCATCGACCTGCATCAGGACGCCAGCGTCGATCTGGTGCTGCGCTATAGCCTCGACGACTACCCCAACCTTTACGGCTTGTGCCTGTTCGATGAGACCTTCGGCGTGTACGGCTCGCCGGAACAGGTGGCGCTGGCCGCCCGGCGCACGCCGGCGCTGATCAGCGTGCGCTGGCACAACTCGAAGCTGTATGCCCACGGTTGGGAAGCGTGGTGCGCTGGCTCAGGCGAAAACTGGTTGAACCAGCATCCGGCGATTCGCGAGTACGACGAAGAGCATTACGCCCTGCAAGCAGCGATTGCCGGACAAGGTCTGGTGCTGGCGAGCAATATTCTGGTCTCGCAGAGCGTCGCCAGTGGGTTGCTGGTGCCGTACAAGGGGCAGGTGCAAGTCGATGGTGCCGGATACAGCGCGCTGTGTGTGCCGGGACGGGAGCGGCATCCGCCGGTGCGGGCATTTTTTGCCTGGTTGCGCGAAGAAGCGCAGTTGTCCGGGCTGGTACCAAGGTCGCCGGAAATCTCATAAAACTTTTTGCGTCGCTCAGGACTCACAACTTGGGTAACCGATCACGCCTGTAGAGCGTGGCGCCATTGGATTAGCCTCCTGGAGATCAACATGAGCGACGACCTGCACTTGTCAGATGTCAAAACCCTGCGCGAACGTGCGCGACAACACGTCGAGAACGGCGCGGTAACCGAGAGCTACAGCGCCGACCGTGACGAGGTGCTGCGCTTGCTCAACGAGTCGCTGGCCACCGAGCTGGTCTGCGTGCTGCGTTACAAGCGTCATTACTTCATGGCCAACGGCGTCAAAGCCCACGTGGCCGCTGAAGAATTCCTCGAACACGCAACCCAGGAAGCACAACACGCCGACCGTCTGGCCGAGCGCATCGTGCAACTGGGCGGCGAGCCGGAGTTCAATCCGGACCTGCTGTCGAAAATGTCCCATGCCCAATACGTGGCCGGGAACACCTTGAAGGAAATGGTCTACGAAGACCTGGTGGCCGAACGGATCGCCATCGACAGCTACCGCGAGATCATCCAGTACATCGGCGAAAAAGACCCGACCACCCGGCGCATCTTCGAAGACATCCTCGCGCAGGAAGAAGAGCACGCGGATGACATGGCCGACATTCTGAAAGACTTGTAAGCCTTCCAAAAACGCCTTCGCGAGCAAGCCCGCTCCCACAGGTTTTTCACTAAACCTGTGGGAGCGGGCTTGCTCGCGAAGGGGCCCTGTCAGTCACCGATCATTTTGTTGGCTTGACGGTCACTGGCGCCTTGCCCGCCTTCATCTGCTCAAGCAGAGGCGCACACTGGTTCGGCTCCCCACCGCTCGGCGCCACCAGCGCCAGCAGCCCCGCCGCCGGTGCAGCAATCACGCCCAGTGCAACCATCCCCGCGCCGCGTAGCATCAACGGCACGGCCTTGACCCCGGCGTCCGGCTTGATGAACTTGCCGCGCACGTACAGCGGTGAACGCAGCGAAATCAGACGCCAGCCCTTGGACTCCGGTGTCACCGTCAGGTCCAATTGCTCGGTGGCCATGTTCGCGGTGCCGTCGATGTAGATGATCGCGTTCTCGGTATCGAACACAAACAGCCGTGTGGTCGCCAAGCCAGTCTTGATGTCGAAGTCCGCCGCCGCGCAGTTGATCTTCACTTCCTTGTCGCCAAAAATCTTGCCGACCACGTAGTTGCCGACGTTGAGTCCCGCCAGTTCCATCAGCTCACGGCTGATTGCGCCGTCGTTGATCAGCATCTTCAACTGGCCATTGGCGCCGCCGAGCAGCTTGGCCACCGAGTTGCCGCGACCGCTGATATCAGCGTCGCCATTGAGCTCACCAAAACTGGTTTTCATCGGTTCGAAGGTCGGGAACAACTGCTTGAGCTTGAACCCGCGCGCGGTCAGTTTGGCCCGACCTTCCATAGGTTCGGTGCGACCGTTGAGGCGGATCTGCGCGTCCAGATTGCCGCCGGCCACGCCGAAGCGCAGCGGTTCGAGGCTGAGTTCGCCGTCGTTGAGTTTCAGGTGGGTATAGAGGTCGGTGAACGGCAGCTTTTCGCTGTGGACGATGCGCTTGCCGGTGAACTCGACGTCGGCATCCATCGCGCGCCAGCGGTCGGTCTTGAATTCTTCCACCGGCAGCACTTTGTCGGTCGGCTGCTTGCTCTCGCCGCCGCGGGCCTTTTGCTTGTCATTGGAGTCGGCGCCGATCAGCGGCGCGAGGTCGGCAAACAGCAATTGATTGGACAGCAACGCTCCGCTCAGTTTGGGCCGAGGCTGGCTGGCGACGTAGGTCAGATCGCCGTGAATGTCACTGCCGCCGATCTTGCCGTTGAATTGTTCATAGGTGAATTTCGCACCGGCGGCATCATGCAGCTTGGCAATCAGATGGCCGTCGGTGGAGTACGGCGGCGTGTCCGGCAGGGTCACGCCGGTCAGTGGATAGAGGTTGCCGAGGCTGGCGCCGGCCAGTTTCAGACGCAGATCAAGAGCGCCAAGGTTCAGCGGGTCGGTCAAGGTGCCAGCGAGTTCGATGCTAGTGGCGCCGATCTTCGCCTGAGCCTGCAGCGGGAACGGTTTGTTCGCGTCCTGCAACGCCAGCAGCCCGCCGATCTTGCCCTGACCGGTGAGGTTCTGGCCGTGGTATTGGCCTTTGACCTTCAGCGCGAACGCATAGTCCTGCGGCGCCGCGCCTTTGTCCTGCGCGGTCTTCGCGGCTTTGGCGCCGACGATATCGCTGAACGGAATCGGTTTGCCCAGCGGATCGATCAACACGTCGAGATTAGTCTTGAGTGTCTGGTCATCCAGAGTGACGTGGCCCTTGTCGAAGCCAATGGCTCCGATGTCCACCACCCAGTTCGACGGTTCGGCATTCGGGTCTTTCGGGTCGAACTTGAAGGTCCAGTTGGCGCGGCCATCGGCCAGGCGTTGCAGTTGCGCGTTGGGTTCGGTCAGGTCGATTCGCGGGATCGTCACCCGTTGCGCCAGCAGTGCCAGCGGCGAGATGCGCAGTTCCACGCGTTTGAGCGTGACCATCTGCGGCTGCTTCGACCAATCCGGGTTGCCCAGCGTCAGGTCCTCAGCCACCACGTGCGGCCACGGCACCCAGGCCCGCCAGCCGCCCTCGTCCGGCTCGCGCTGCCAGATCACCGCGAGGTTGCCATTGATGGCGAATGGGCGATGCAATTCTTCCGAGACTTTGGCGTTGAGCGGCGGTTTGATCCGGTTCCAGTCGAAGAACACGATGATCAGAACCAGTACCGCCAACAGCAGTAAGAGGATGGCGAAGGTCCAACTGAAGATTTTTCCGGTGCGCGTCATGCACAAAACTCCTGATGACGACCGCACGCCGATTTCGCGACGCACAGCTGAAACGGCGGGCCAAAGCGGCCCTCATGAATTCTACGACTGGCAAACAGTGCGCAGGTTTAATCGGAATATAGATTCCGCGGCAAAAAATCGCCCGAATGCTGACCGATTGGTCGAACAGCGTTACCGCTGCCCGCACATTTGCGAGGCGCGAGTGAGTCGAAAATACCCACTGCGGTGCAAAACCACCGCCCGCAAATGCCCGAGCTAGAGCGCTTCCGCAGAACAATCAATTCTGTTGATTATTACCATTGCGTTTATGAACTTTTATATCGACTTATCGAGAGTAGCATTGGCTTCGTACCCACTTTATCGCCCTCCCAAGGAGCAACCCATCATGAAACGCCAATTACTGCTCAGCCTTACCCTGTCGATGCTAGCCAGCACTGCTTTCGCCCTGCCCGCTGCCGATCAGGCTACCCCACAAGTGAAATCCAGCCACTCGGTGTTCAGCCAGACTGTGGCGGCTGACGGCAGCGACCGTACCCCACAAGGTCAGACCCTGGCTGAAAACGGTCGTAATCGTCTGGAAGAAAAAGGTCTGGTTGAAGATGGCTACGACAAGACCCCACAAGGTCAAGCTGTAGCAGAAGGCGGCCGTGATCGCCTGGAACAGAAAGGTCTGGTTGAAGACGGCTATGATAAAACTCCACAAGGTCAGACCCTGGCTTCCGATGGCAGCGACCGTACTCCACAAGGCCAGACCCTGGCTGAAGACGGTTTCGATAAAACCCCACTGGGCCAAGCCGTTGCCGAAGGCGGTGGTGACCGTGTGATCGAACGCAACAGCGCTTTGAGCTAAGCCCATGGCGGCCTGGAAAAAAAGCCCAATCACCGGATTGGGCTTTTGACTTTTTCAGTACCGACAATCTGCGAAACCTTTTTTCCTGCTGACTTTTCCCCCTGCCGTTCGACGCCAGCAAAGCCGATTTGCTAGAGTGCGGCGCTTGTCCCGCTCAAGAAAACGCCTTTGCGATGCTGCCCCGCGCCGAACAGAAACAACAGACCCGCAACGCCCTGATGGACGCTGCCCGCCATTTGATGGAAAGCGGCCGAGGTTTCGGCAGCCTGAGCCTGCGCGAAGTGACCAAGACCGCCGGCATTGTGCCCACCGGTTTCTATCGGCATTTTGCCGACATGGACGAGTTGGGTCTGGTGCTGGTCAGTGAAGTCGGCCAGACCTTCCGCGAAACCATCCGCCTGGTGCGCCACAACGAATTCGTCATGGGCGGGATCATCGATGCGTCGGTGCGGATCTTCCTCGACGTGGTCAGCGCCAACCGTTCGCAATTCCTGTTTCTCGCTCGTGAGCAATACGGCGGCTCGCAGCCTGTGCGTCAGGCGATTGGCCGTCTGCGCGAAAACATCAGCGCCGACCTTGCGGCCGATCTGACGCTGATGCCCAAGCTGCAACATCTGGATGCAGCCGGCCTGAGCGTGATCGCTGACCTGATCGTCAAATCGGTATTCGCCACCCTGCCGGACATCATTGACCCGCCCGCCGAGGCCCTGCCGGAGCATCTGACGCCGCAGGCGAAGATCACCCAGCAATTGCGCTTCATCTTTATCGGCCTCAAGCACTGGCAAGGGTTGGGCAGTACCGAGTAATTCCCCCTCCTATTACTGACACACCCTACTCCCCTGTGGGAGCGAGCCTGCTCGCGAAGGCGTCGTATCAGCCAACTTCCAATTTGCTGACCCACCGCTTTCGCGAGCAGGCTCGCTCCCACATTTGGATCGGAGCCGGCGCCGATTTGGTGCATGTAAAAATCTTCACGCACCAAAACATTCCAAAATTCTGCAACATCTTGAAACATCCTCTACGCTCCGACAGGGATTTCCTACATCTCGCCCGGTTGGCAAGCCCCTTGCTCTAGCCCTCCTACAAGTCCACTGCTGGAAGCTTTCCGATGCTGGTGATTCATCGCAGAATCGACCCTCAACCTGTCTGGTCCGCCGAGTTGCACCTGACCTTCGAAGCGCGGAGCAAAAGCCGTCTGCGCTGTTTCAGTGCCGATGGCGAAGACGTCGGGTTGTTTCTGGAGCGCGGTCAGGCACCGTTATATGACGGCGAATGCCTGCAGGCCGAGGACGGCCGCATCGTTCGCGTCTGCGCCCGCCCCGAGCAACTGCTGCACGTCACCTGCGCCAATGCCTTCGAACTGACCCGCGCCGCCTATCATCTGGGCAATCGCCACGTCGCCTTGCAAGTCGGCGATGGCTGGTTGCGTCTGCTCGATGATTACGTGCTCAAGGCCATGCTCGAACAGCTCGGCGCCCAGGTCGAGGCGATTGAAGCGCCGTTCCAGCCGGAACACGGTGCCTACGGCGGCGGCCATCATCATTCGCGGCATGGCGACGAAGATTTCAACTACGCGCCCAAACTCCATCAGTTCGGCGTACGCCTGTGAATCCGGCCTGGGCGCTGCTGCGCCTGGCTAGTCCGCAACTGCCGATTGGCGGCTACAGCTATTCGCAAGGCCTGGAAATGGCGGTGGATAACGGCCGCGTGAACAACCCGGACAGCGCCCGCCGCTGGATCAGCGATCAACTACTGCTCAACCTCGCCCGTTTCGAGGCGCCGCTGCTGCTGGCTCATTGTCAGGCCGCGGCCGAGGAAAACTGGCCCGAGTTGCTGCATCTCTGCGAAACCCACCGTGCCAGTCGCGAGACCCGTGAGTTGCATCTGGAGAGCCGGCAGATGGGTTACTCGCTGCAGCAATTGCTCAACGGTTTGCCGGAACTCGACGCGCCAGCCCGCAGCTTTCTTGAGCAATGCGCCGAACCGCACCTCGCTCTTGGCTGGGCACTGGCTGCCCGCGCCTGGCAAATCAGTCCGCAGGATGCGCTCGCCGCGTGGCTGTGGAGCTGGCTGGAAAACCAGCTCGCGGTACTGATGAAAACCCTGCCGTTGGGCCAGCAAGCCGCCCAGCGCCTGACCAGCGAACTGTTGCCGCTGCTGCAACAGGCGCAGCAGGACGCCACCCGCATCAATCCCGAACACATCGGCAGCGCCGCATTCGGCCTGTCCCTGGCGTGCATGGCGCATGAGCGCCAGTACAGCCGTCTGTTTCGCTCTTAGGGCCTGTCATCTTGGAGAAGCACATGAACACACAACCCCTGCGCGTCGGTATCGGCGGCCCGGTCGGTTCCGGCAAGACCGCATTGACCCTGGCCCTGTGCCTGGCATTGCGCGATCGCTACAACCTGGCCGTCGTCACCAACGACATCTACACCCGCGAAGACGCCGACTTTCTGGTGCGCAACGAAGCACTGGCGCCGGAGCGGATCATCGGCGTGGAAACCGGTGGCTGCCCGCACACGGCGATCCGCGAAGACGCTTCGATCAACCTCGAAGCCGTCGATCAACTGAACCGGCGCTTTCCGGGGCTGGACCTGATTCTGGTGGAATCCGGTGGCGACAACCTGTCGGCAACCTTCAGCCCGGAGCTGTCAGACCTGACCATCTACGTGATCGACGTCTCCGCCGGCGACAAGCTGCCGCGCAAGGGCGGCCCGGGGATCTGCAAGTCCGATCTGCTGGTGATCAACAAGATCGACCTGGCGCCGCTGGTCGGTGCTTCGCTGGAAATGATGGATAGCGACACCCAGCGCATGCGCAACGGCAAGCCATTCGTCTTCAGCAACCAGAAAACCGGCCAGGGCCTTGAAGAGATCATCGCCTTCATCGAGCGCCAAGGCCTGCTGAACGCCGCCTGACTTATTGACCAACAAGGAAGCTTATCCATGACACTCAAACGCATTCTCGGCGCCGTGGCGCTGCTGCTGACCCCAGCCCTGGCCTTCGCCCACCCGGGCCACGGCGACAGCGGTCTGGTCGCCGGCATCAGCCACCCGATCGGTGGCCTCGACCATTTGCTGGCGATGGTCGCGGTCGGCCTGTGGGCCGCGCAGCAACAAGGCGCGGCGCGCTGGGCGCTACCGTGCACGTTTGTCGGCACCATGCTGATCGGCGGCATGCTCGGTTTTGAAGGGCTGGAGTTGCCGGCGCTGGAAAGCGGGATCGCCGCTTCGGTGCTGGCGCTGGGTCTGGCAGTGGCACTGACGGTGCGTCCACCGCTGGTGATGGCGGTGGCGGCAACGGCGTTGTTTGCGCTGTTCCATGGCGTGGCGCATGGCCTGGAGCTGCCGGACATGAGCAGCCCTTGGGCGTATGCCGCCGGCTTCGTGGCGGCGACTGCTGCCCTGCATGCGGCGGGTTATGCGGTGGTTCGTTTTCTGCCTCAGGCTGCTGCGCCTCTGGTGCGCGTGGCGGGTGCCGCTTCGGCTGTGACTGGCGCGTGGTTGCTGGCCGGTTGATTCTCTAGCGCCTGCCACTGGCCTCTTCGCGAGCAGGCTCGCTCCCACAGGTTTTGTGTACGCTGCAAATCCACTGTGGGAGCGAGCCTGCTCGCGAAGGCGGACTGACAGACTCCGCGTCTCTAAGGCCCGCCGCTCTGCTACCATGTCACGCAATCGCCCCAGCCGTGACGACGTCCGCCAATGCCCCATGCTTGCCGCTCCACCTCTCTGCCCGAATTGACCGCCCTGTTCAGCAACGTGCAACAGCACTTTCTGAACGTGATCGTGCCGCTCTGGCAAGGCCCGGGCTGGAACGCCGACATGGCGCTGCCCTACGAGGCACTCGACGCGGCGCATCAGCCCTTGCCACCGCAACGCTATCGGGCGATGGCCTGCGCACGGCAGCTGTACCTGTTTTCCAGCCTGATCGGGGTTGTGGATAACGCCGAGGTACGCGCCGCCGCGCTGTTCCGCTCGCTGCAACGGCATTTCCACGATGCCGAGCACGGCGGCTGGTTCTACAGCATCGACGCGCAAGGCAAGCCGCTGGATCAGCGCAAAGACCTCTACACCCACGCCTTCATCCTGTTCGCCTGCGCCCATTACTGGGCCAAGTCCCGCGAGCCGCTGGTGGAATCCACGCTGAACGCCGCACTGGAAGTCATCGGCCGACGCTTCGCCACCGGCGATGGCTTGTACGAAGCCTGCCTGGACCGCGACTGGATCACCCTGCAAACCGGGCCACTGCAAAACCCGCTGATGCACCTGGCCGAAGCGTTCCTCGCCACCTTGGCGGTGCGTGAAGACGCGCCGACGCAGCAAGCGCTGCTCGAGTTATGCACAGCTATGCACAAGCAGTTCGTCGACCCGCAACATGGCGTGTTGATGGAAAAACCACTGGGGGCTGTGGATAACTGGTACGAGCCAGGGCATCAGTTCGAATGGTATTTCCTGCTTGAATCTTCAGCCCTGCTGCGCGGCTCGAAACTGCACGCGGCGCTGGAGCGAGCCTTTGCTTTCACCGAGCAATTCGGTGTTGAACAGCCTTCAGGGGCGGTGCGGGCGATGCTCGATCTGCAACTGGACGGTCGCCCGAAAGATTCGACGCAACGGATCTGGGCTCAGGCGGAATACCTGCGCGCCCTGACCTTGCGCCCGGACAGCGAAGCCACCGTGCTGCGCCAGATGCGGGCGTTGCAGCAGCGGTTTCTGCACGCGGGCGGGTGGCATGAATGCCGAGATGAGCTGGGAGAGGTCAGCCGCAAGGACATGCCTTCAACGACGCCTTATCACTTGGCGACGTGCTACAGCGGGCTGGCTGAATATCTGCGTTGATTGAAAAATAGCTTTCGCGAGCAAGCCCGCTCCCACATGGGAATTTCGGCGAACACATAATCTGTGAACAGCCTGGATCCCTGTGGGAGCGGGCTTGCTCGCGAATAGCCGTTACACGGTCTCTAGGCAATCCACTTCTTGTCACCGGTAAAGCTGATCGTCAACCAGCGTGCCGCATCCGGCTCGCCGAGCTGCGCCGAAATTTCCTCACGTAACGCATCCAGTTGCCCCACGCTTTGCAGCCGGTAATCCGCCGGCAACACCACATGAATCTCGATAAACCGCGCCCGCCCGTGCTTCTGCACGTAGGTCACGTAATCATCGAAACCATGCTCGACCTTCGCCGCTTCCATGACCTGACGCACCTGATCATCCAGGGTGTCCGGGGCAATACCCAGTACATCACGCAGTGCCGGGCCGAGGATCTTGAACGCCGGTGGCAACATGGTCAGCGCCAGCACGATCAGGATCAGCGGGTCGACAAATTTCGCCCACTCGTCAAAGCCCTGGGCCTTGAGCAGCAACGCGGCGAGAAAACTGATCAACAGGCCGACCGAAAGCATCGCGTCCACCAGCCAGCTGATGTTGTCGAACTGGATCAGGCTGGACTTGAGCTTGCGATTGCGCCGACGCACGTAGAAGAAATAGGCGAATTCGACGACGGTGAACACCGCCGCATAAATGATCACCAGTCCCAGCTCGATCTCGCGGCCGCCGTTGATGATGCCGAACACACCGTTGAGAAACGCATAGATAGCGATCAACAGCAGGAAGCTGCCTTCGATCAGCAGCACCATCGGCTCCAGATGCCAGAAACCGAACTGGAAGCGGTGATTGCTCTCTTTGGCGATCAGCCGGGCGGTGATCAGCATCAGCACTTTGATGAACGTTGCGATCAGCGAGAAAAAACCATCGAAAAGGATGGATTGCGAACCTGAAACAAAACCGGTGACGATCCCGGCAATCGACACCGCGAACATCAGGATGGTCGATTGTTTGAGCAGTGACTGCTCACCTCGGTTACTCACTTTAACTCCTCGAAAACCTGAAAAACCGCGGTGTGCGGTGGGGTTGTTGCGAGGGGAGTTTACCCTATCGTCCTGTTTTGGCCGATTTGACATATTCGCGAGCAGGCTCGCTCCCACTTTGAAATGCATTCCAATGTGGGAGCGAGCCTGCTCGCGAACAACGGTGACGCGGTATCAGGCTTTGTTACGCTCGATCGCAAACCCCGCCCAGGTCTGGCTCACCGGCATCAGCTCCAGGCTGTTGATGTTGATGTGCGCCGGGGCGTTGAGCACCCAGAAGATGGTCTCGGCGATGTCCTGCGGCTGGATCGGCTCGGCACCGGCGTAAGTGGCGTTGTAGCGTTCCTGGTCACCGGCAAAGCGCACCAGCGAGAACTCGCTTTCACACAGGCCTGGCTCGATGTTGCTGACGCGCACGCCGGTGCCCTGCAGGTCGCAACGCAGGTTCAGCGAGAATTGTTTAACGAACGCCTTGGTGGCGCCATACACATGGCTGCCCGGGTACGGGTAGTTGCCAGCGATCGAACCGAGGTTGACGATGCCGGCGCCACGGCCGTGAGCGATCAACCGCGGCAGCAGCAGACGAGTGCTGTACATCAGGCCTTTGACGTTGGTATCGACCATGGTGTCCCAGTCGTCGAGGTCGCATTTGGGTGCCGGATCGACGCCCAGCGCCAGCCCGGCGTTGTTGATCAGGCCACGCAGCTTGGCGAACGACGGCGGCAGATTGGCAATTGCCTCTTCCATCGCCTTGCGGTCACGCACGTCGAGCACCAGACCATGCACTTCAGTCTGCTTCGACAACTCGGCGCACAGCGCATCGAGACGTTCTGCACGACGGCCGGTCAACACCAGTTTCCAGCCAGCCTCGGCGAAACGACGGGCACAGGCTTCACCAAAACCGGAGGTTGCGCCGGTAATAAACAGGGTGTTGGACATCGTGTTCTCCTTGCGTCGGCCGCCAGCGCAGCCATTGGAATAGAAAATCAGCAGCCAGCATGCCCGGCCCGGCATTTACGAGCAACTCCCGCACCGGGACATCTTCCGATCAAAATTTGATCAATCGTCGCTACACCGTATGTGGCTTGGCCTGTAGCCATGTGCACGCACGTTATCCACAGTCCCTTCCACAGTTTCCGGGGGCAAGTGGAAACGCGCAAAGCCGCGCCATACAAGGCTTTGCGCAGGAAACAGAAAGTTTTTTGCTTGACCCTGGAGCCGCTGTTGTGCCGGAGATGGCATTTTGCACGACCGGACGGTCAGTGCAGTGATTGCGCGAGGCCAGTAATTACGGCCCTCAGCGGAGTCTTTCCAGAGTTTAGTCACAGACTTATCCACAGGCTTGCTCACACGTAATTGTTTCTACAGAACAGCCTAGAAAAAGGTTGACAACAGCGTCTTCAGCTCCAGCAAAAACGCCTGATCAAAAAGCGATCACCAGCCTGCAAGCCACGGAAAACAAGGGCTTCAGCCAGCTACTCCCACGTTATTCACAGCCAGCTCCACAGTAAACGGGGACAAGTCAAAACTGTGGAAAAACAGCCATTTGCAGCGTCTATATGTCGCGCTTTGGCAGCTATGGGAATTTGTTTTCCACAATTCTGAAATCTGGTGCAGATCAACTGTGGGAGCGGGCTTGCTCGCGAAGAGGATGTGTCATAAAACACGGCGTTATCTGACACACCCTCTTCGCGAGCAAGCCCGCTCCCACAAGGGATTTGTGCGGGACTTGGGATGTAAAAAGCCCCGGGACTTTCGTCGCGGGGCTTTGTGGACAACTCAAGTAGAATCAGTGCCCGCCCAGATAAGCGTTACGCACCTCCTCATTCACCAACAACTCCTTGCCGGTACCGGTCAGACGAATCTCGCCGTTGACCATCACATACGCCCGATCCGACAGCTTCAGCGCATGGTTGGCGTTCTGCTCGACGAGGAAAATGGTCATGCCGGTTTTCGCCAGTTCCCGCAGGGTGGCGAAGATCTGTTTCACCACGATCGGCGCCAACCCCAGGCTTGGCTCATCGAGCAGCAGCAATTTCGGCCGGCTCATCAGCGCACGGGCAATGGCGAGCATCTGCTGCTCACCACCGGACATGGTCATCGCCCGCTGGGTACGGCGCTCTTCGAGCCGCGGGAACAGCTCGAACATGCGCTGCATATCCTCCTTGGCATATTTGTCGCCGATCGGGATGGTGCCCATCAGCAGGTTCTCCTCGACGGTCATGTCGGGGAACACCCGCCGTCCTTCCGGCGACTGCGCGATGCCGTTGGAGGCGATGTAGTGCGAGGACTTGTGGGTGATGTCGACGCCTTGATAGAGGATCTGCCCGCCCGCCGCGCGCGGCTGGCCGAAGATCGACATCAGCAGCGTCGATTTACCCGCGCCGTTGGAGCCGATCAGGCTGACGGTTTCGCCTTCGTTGATCTGCAGCGACACGCCCTTGAGGGCCTGGATCGGGCCGTAGAACACGTTCAGGTCTTTGAGTTCGAGGATCGGTTTGCTCATACCAGCTCCTCTTCGTCGGCGCCCAGGTAGGCGGCAATCACTTTCGGATCGTTGCGGATCGCCTCGGGACCGCCCTCGGCGATGACCACGCCGTGATCCAGCACCACGATGTGGTCGGAAATACTCATGACCATGCCCATGTCGTGTTCAATCAGCACCACGGTCAGATCGTGCTCGTCGCGCAGCAGCCGGATCATCGCGCTCAGCGCTTCGGTTTCCTGAGGGTTGAGGCCGGCGGCCGGTTCGTCGAGGCAGATGATCTGCGGCCGCGTGCACATGGCCCGGGCGATTTCCAGACGGCGTTGCTGGCCGTAGGACAGTTCACCGGCCAGACGGTTGGCGCAGTCCACCAGATCGACCACTTCGAGCCAGTAGAACGCGCAGTCCAGCGCATCGCTTTCGGCCTTGCGGTAGCCCTTGGTGTTGAGGATGCCGGCGAGCATGTTGCGGTTGACCCACATGTGCTGGGCCACCAGCAGGTTTTCCAGCACCGACATTTCCTTGAACAGGCGAATGTTCTGGAAGGTCCGGGCCAGGCCGGCGCGGTTGACCAGGTGCGTGCCGCCGAACATCTTGTAGTACAGGCGACTGAGGAAGCTTTTCGGCGAGACGAAGTCGGTCGGTTTGAAAGACTCGCCCAGCAGCTGGATGACGTTGGTCTGCTTGCCGCGCACGTTGAGTTCGATCTTGCCGCCGGAGGCCTTGTAGAACCCGGTCAGGCAGTTGAACACCGTGGTCTTGCCGGCGCCGTTGGGGCCGATCAGGGCGAAGATCGAGTTGCGTTTGACCTTGAGGCTGACATCGCTCAGAGCCTTGATGCCACCGAAGTGCATCATCAGTTTTTCCACAGAGAGTACGACTTCACTCATGACGCAGTCCTCTCATAGTGAATGGCACCTTTGCGTGGAGTGACCCCGGTACGGCTGATGCGAATCAGCCCGCGAGGTCGCCAGATCATCATCAACACCATCAGGATGCCGAACAGCAGCACGCGGTATTCAGCGAAGCCGCGCAGCAGTTCCGGAGCAACCGTCAACACGAATGCCGCAATCACCACGCCGATGGTCGAGCCCATGCCGCCGAGCACGACGATGGCGAGGATCAGCGCCGATTCGAAGAAGGTGAACGAGGTCGGGTTGACGAAGCCCTGGTAGGTGGCGAAAAACACCCCGGCCAGGCCCGCGGTCGATGCACCGATGGTGAACGCCGAAAGCTTGACCAGTACGTGGTTGAGGCCCATCGAGCGGCAGGCGATTTCATCTTCGCGTAGCGCTTCCCAGGCGCGACCCACCGGCATCTTCACCAGACGATGCTTGATGTACAGCACGGCCAGTACCACCAGGAACAACACCGTGTAGATGAAGTAATACTTCACGTCCGGGTTGTAGGCGATGCCGAAGAACTCGTGGAACGGCACCCCGCCATCCTTGGCGCGCTTGCCGAATTCCAGACCGAAGAAGGTCGGCAGTGGCGCCGGCATGCCGTTCGGCCCGCCGGTCAGCGACAGCCAGTTGTTGAGGATCAGGCGGATGATTTCACCGAAGCCCAGAGTCACGATCGCCAGATAGTCGCCGTGCAGACGCAGCACCGGAAAACCGAGGATGCAGCCGGCCAAACCGGCAGTGATTGCCGCCAGTGGCAGCACGGTCCAGAAGCCCAGCCCGAGGTATTGATAACCGAGCGCCAGACCGTAGGCGCCGATGGCGTAGAACGCCACGTAACCGAGGTCGAGCAGGCCGGCCAGACCGACCACAATGTTCAGCCCCAGGCCCAGCAGCACGTAGATCAGCCCGAGGATGACCACGCCCAGCAGGTACGAGTTGGAGACAAACGGCACGATGACCGCGAGCACGATCAGCAGTGGAATGATCCAGCGCAGACGTGATTTGTGATCGGCAGGCAGCACATGCACACCGGAGCCGGTGCTCTCGAATCCGTCGAGAATCTTCAGGCCCTTGGGCGTCTGCAGAAACAGACTCAAGGCAAAGCGGCCGATCATCACGATGCCGATAAGCCACGCCACGCGGGTTGGTTCGAGGTTGAAGCTGTAGCCTTCGAGCACGACGCCGACAATCGGGCCGAACACGATCAGGGCAATCAGGCCGGCCAGAATCGCCTCAACCAGGCTTTTTTTGATATCGATATTTTTTTGAGTGGTTGAAGACATCGCTTACACCTTCGACACAAGAGGACGGCCCAACAGGCCCTGAGGCCGGAAGACCAGAACAAGTACGAGCAGCGAGAAGCTGAACACGTCTTTGTAGTCGGAGTTGACCAGGCCCGAGAACAGCGACTCGGAGATCCCGAGAATGATCCCGCCGAGCATCGCGCCGGGCAGTGAGCCGATCCCGCCAAGCACGGCGGCGGTGAACGCCTTGATGCCGATGACGAAGCCTGCGTAGAAGTCGAACGTGCCGTAGTTCATGGTGATCAGCACGCCGGCCAGCGCCGCCATTGCTGCACCGATGATGAACACGTAGGAAATCACCCGGTCGGTGTTGATCCCGAGGATCGAAGCCATCTTGCGGTCTTGCTGGGTGGCGCGGCACATGCGGCCGAGCTTGGTGTACTTGATCACGTAGGTCAGTAGGCCCATGCCGACAAATGCGGCGACCAGAATGAAGATCTTGGTGTAGGTCAGTTGGACGAAACCGCTGCCGACATCGATGCGCCAGGCACCGGTGAGCAGCGTCGGAACACCCTGTTGACGGGCGCCCTGGCTGATCTGGGCGTAGTTCTGCAGGATCAGCGAGATACCGATAGCACTGATCAGCGGTGCCAGTCGAGTGGAGTTGCGCAGAGGTTTGTAAGCGACGCGTTCGATTACCCAGCCATAGACGCCGGTGACGACGATAGTGAAAACCAGCGTGCCAAGCATCAACAGCGGGAAGGATTCGATACCGAAGTAAGCCAGCAGAGCCAGACTGATTGCCGCGAGGTACGCGGAAATCATGTAAACCTCGCCGTGGGCGAAGTTGATCATGCCGATGATGCCGTAGACCATTGTGTAGCCGATGGCGATCAGGCCATAGACCGACCCGAGGGTCAGGCCGTTGACCAGTTGCTGCAGGAAAATACCATCCATAACGCAATCTCACGCAATGAGAACCTGCCCACCGGAGCGGGCGGCTCTTCTAGGAAAAATACAGATTTACGTCGGAGCAATGCAGATACGATCAGCCCATCCTCACCGATCTCCTGTGGGAGCTGGCTTGCCAGCGATAGCGGTGGATCAGCCAACCTGTGTGTCGACTGACCTGACGCCATCGCGGGCAAGCCCGCTCCCACAGGTATTGGTGGGGGTTAAGCGAATCGCGTCAGCCCTTACTTCTGTTTTTCCAGCTGATGGTATTTGCCGTCCTTGTCCCACTGGTAAACCACGTAGTCAGAGACTTTCAGGTCGCCCTTCTTGTCCCAGGCTTTCTCGCCCATGACGGTTTTCACCGGGTTGGCCTTGAGCCACTCGGCGGCTTTTTCGCCACTGTTGGACTTGGCGCCGTTGAAGGCGGCCGCCAGGGTCTGAACCGACGCGTAGGCGTACAGGGTGTAGCCTTCAGGTTCGGTGCCGGCCTTGCGGAACGCGTCCACTACCGTCTTGCTGTCTGGCAGCAGGCGTGGGTCAGCGCCGAAGGTCATCAGCACGCCGTCGACGTATTGCGGGCCACCGGCGGTGGTCACCAGTTCGTCGGTGACGATGCCATCGTCAGACATGAACTTGACGTCTTTCAGGCCTTCGGTACGCAGTTGCTTGACCAGCGGGCCGGCTTCCGGGTGCAGGCCGCCGAAGTAGACCACGTCGGCACCGGCTGCACGAATCTTGGTGACCACGGCGCTGAAGTCTTTCTCGCCGCGGGTCAGGCCTTCATACAGCACCGGCTTCACGCCACGTTTTTCCAGTTGAGCCTTGGTCGCATCGGCCAGGCCCTGACCGTAGGTGTCCTTGTCGTGCAGCACGGCGACTTTCTTGCCCTTGAGCACATCGACGATGTAATCGCCCGCGACGATGCCTTGCTGGTCATCACGCCCGCACATACGGAACATGGCGCTCAGGCCGCGCTCGGTCACCTGCGGGTTGGTGGAACCCGGAGTGATCGCGATAACGCCGGCTTCGTCGTAGATTTCCGAGGCTGGAATGGTGGAAGAGGAGCAGAAGTGCCCGACCACGCCGGCGACTTTCTGGTTGACCAGGTCCTTGGCGACTGTCACTGCCTGCTTCGGTTCGCAGGCGTCATCGCCCTTGACCAGTACGATTTTCTCGCCGTTGACGCCGCCCGCCGCGTTGACCGCGTCCGCCGCTGCCTGTGCACCCTTCATGTACTGCTCGCCAAATGCCGCGTTGGCGCCAGTCATTGGACCCGCTACACCGATTTTCACATCGGCTTGAGCAAACGCAGAAACACCCAACGCAGTAGCTACTGCGAGGGCCAGAAAGCCTTTCTTGTAAAACGTCTGGGACATGAGGTGGTGCTCCAAGGTTTTTTTTAGTTGGCACTGCGACTTCACTTCACTGAATGCTCTGAGCAAGCGCCGTGCCATCGGTTTTTTATTCTTCAAAAAGTCGCTGCTTTCTTGTTATTTCGACTGTTTCGTTCCCATTTTCATTGGGCGTGCAACCGTCTAAACCGCGGAAGGTGAAACCTTTTTAAATCTGAGGCGCAACCCGCTTGCGCCATCATTGCAACCGCGGCACCAAACGACGTGCAACCAGCCTGTAACAGCTCGCGTCACCGAACTGCACACTGCTGGTGCGGGACTGCTACAACCCGCACCATTAGAGGCTAGTCGCTACGCCGAAAAGCGCCGCTTCCGGCAACATATTTCAACACTCAAATGACGATGCGCAGGCACTGGCCCGCGTGATACAGCGAGAACCCGGCCTCGTACAGGCAGCTGCGCAGGCCGACACCGGCCAAGGGCTGCATCGGTGCGAAGGGGATCGGCAGGGCTTGAGGATTTCCGTCACACAGGTAGTCGGCGAAGGCTTTGCCGACCACGGTACCGGTGGTCACGCCACGACCGTTGTAACCGGTGACGGCCACCAGCCCGGGTGCCGGCTCGAACAGCCGCATCAAGTGATCGGGGGTAAAAGCAATGCGCCCGGTCCAGGTGCATTCCCATTCCACCGGTTTCAGATGGGGGAAGTAATGCTGCTGCACCCGGTCGGCCCAGGCCTTGAGGAACCAGGTGGGTTTCTGATTGCCGTTGCCCAGACTGCCGAGCAACAAGCGGCCGTCCTTGTCGCGACGGATGCTGCTCAACACTTGCCGCGTGTCCCATGAGCCCTGACCGCCGGGGAGGATGTCATGGGCGGCGTCTTCGGTCAGCGGCACCGACGCGACCTGATAGTAGTAACCGGGGAAGAAGTTGCGCTTGAGTTCGGTCCAGTCGCCCTCGGTGTAGGCGTTGGAGGCGATCACCACTTGCTCGGCGAGCACCGAACCGTGCTCGGTCTGCACTGACCATTGCTGGCCCACGCGCTCGAGACGGGTGACTGGCGAGTGATCGAACATCTGCCCGCCCAAGCCCTTCACCGCATTAGCCAGTCCGGTGACATAGGCCATCGGATTGAGCGTGCCGGCACGCCGGTCGAGCAACGCCGCAGCAATCTTCTGCGTACCGGTGGCTTGCTCGCAGGCCTTGCCGGTGAGCAGCTCGACCGGTGCCCCGCGACGTTTCCATTGTTGCTCGCGACTGCGCAGATCCGCTTCGCCCTTGGCGTTGTGCGCCATGTGCAGGGTGCCTTCGCGGCGCAACTGGCAATCGATGTTGTATTTATCCACAAGGCTGAACACCAGCGCCGGCGCCGCCCCGAGCATGCGGTTGAGTTGACTGCCGACCGCTTCGCCGAATCCGGCCTCGATCTCATCCGGCGGGATCCACATGCCGGCGTTGACCAGCCCGACGTTGCGTCCGGAACCGCCATGCCCGGCACGATGCGCTTCGAGCACGCAGACGCTTTTGCCTTTTTCCAACAGATGCAGCGCCGCCGACAACCCGGTAAACCCGGCGCCGATCACGCAGACATCGACTTTGACCTCACCCTTGAGCGCGGTGTTATCCGGGCGCTGCGGCGTGAGTTTTTCCCACAGACATTCTTCGCGTAACGGCATTGCCAGACTCCAACAGAAACCTGCCAAACACACTGTTGATCCTGTGGGAGCGAACCCTGTGGTGAGGGGATTTATCCCCGACGGGCTGCGTAGCGGCCCCAAAACCTGCAATCGCGTACTGCCAGACAAAACCGCATACAACGTTTTGCGGCTGCTTCGCAGCCGGTCGGGGATAAATCCCCTCACCACAAAGGCTCACTCCTACAGGGGATCTCCACCTGTCAGTCGAAGGTAATGCCCTGCGCCAGCGGCAACTCCAGCGAGTAGTTCACGGTATTGGTCTGGCGGCGCATGTACGCGCGCCAGGCGTCGGAGCCCGACTCACGACCGCCGCCGGTCTCCTTCTCGCCACCAAACGCGCCGCCGATTTCCGCGCCGCTCGGGCCGATGTTGACGTTGGCGATGCCGCAGTCGCTGCCGACCGCCGACATGAACTGCTCAGCCTCGCGCACGTCGGTGGTGAAGATGCACGACGACAGGCCTTGCGGCACCGCATTGTTCAGGCGCAGCGCTTCCTGGAAGTCGCTGTAGCCGACCACGTAAAGGATCGGGGCGAAGGTTTCGCTGCAGACCACATCACTCTGCTCTGGCATTTCGACAATGGCCGGCGACACGTAGTAGGCGTTGGGGAACTGCTCTTCGAGCTGACGCTTGCCGCCGAACACCCGGCCGCCCTCGCTCAGCGCCTGCTCCAGCGCGTCCTGCATGTTTTCGAAGCTGTGTTTGTCGATCAGCGGGCCGACCAGATTGCCTTCCAGCGGATGGCCGATACGCACTTTGGCGTACGCGGCTTTGAGGCGAGTGACGATTTCTTCCTTCACCGATTCATGGGCAATCAGCCGCCGCAGGGTGGTGCAACGCTGACCGGCAGTGCCGACCGCGCTGAACAGAATGGCGCGCACGGCCATGTCCAGATCGGCGCTCGGGCCGAGGATCATCGCGTTGTTGCCGCCCAGTTCGAGAATGCTGCGGGCAAAACGTGCGGCGACTTTCGGCGCCACTTCGCGGCCCATACGGGTGCTGCCAGTGGCGCTGATCAGCGCGACACGCGGGTCATCCACCAGCGCTTCGCCGGCGTCACGGCCACCGATGATCACCTGGCACAGATTCGCCGGCGCATCAGTGAAATTTTTCACCACGCGATCAAACAGCGCCTGACAGGCCAGTGCGGTCAGCGGGGTTTTCTCCGACGGCTTCCACACCACCGGGTTACCGCAGACCAGTGCCAACGTGGTGTTCCACGCCCACACCGCGACGGGGAAGTTGAACGCGCTGATCACGCCGACCACGCCCAGCGGATGCCAGGTTTCACGCATGTGGTGGCCCGGACGCTCGGAGGCGATGGTCAAACCGTACAGTTGACGCGACAGGCCGACGGCGAAGTCGCAGATGTCGATCATCTCCTGCACTTCACCGAGGCCTTCCTGAGTGATCTTGCCCGCCTCCCACGACACCAGTTCGCCGAGGTCAGCCTTGTACTCACGCAGCACTTCGCCGAACTGACGCACCAGTTCGCCGCGACGCGGGGCCGGCACCTTGCGCCACAGCTCGAAAGCATGATCTGCGCGACTGATGTGCTGCTCAACTTCGGCCGGGCCTTCCCAGTTCACGGCGGCGATGCGGCTGCCGTCGATGGGCGAATGCACCGGCACTTTGCCGTTCTGATACAGGGCCGGGTTCACACCAAGACGATCAAGCAATGCGGCAACCATGGGTCACTCCTCAAGCGAAAAACAGAATGTGTGCGGCCGAATGCAAACGACCGGGCAGGCCTTTAGTTGTAGCTTCCCGAGGGCAAGGCAACAAACGACCTTTACGCGAGATATCATTCCGTTTATTCATGCTGCGCACAGAAAGACAAGAAAAAGGGATCACCCATGCTGAACAAACGCCACTTGCCGTCGATCACCGCATTGCAGTGCTTCGAGGCCGTGACCCGGCACCTGAGCTTCACCCGGGCCGCCGAAGAGCTGAACCTGACCCAGAGCGCTGTCAGCAAGCAAGTGGCGCAGCTTGAGGAATTGTTGCAGCACTTGTTGTTCCGTCGGGTGCGTCGTCGCTTGCAGATGACCCCGGCCGGGGATTTGTACCTGGTGGAAGTCCGAAAAATCCTCACCCAGGTGGAAATGTCCACGCATTACCTGCGTTCCTACGGCGGCGAGACCGAAGTCCTGCGCGTCTCTACACCCTCGACCTTCGGCGCGCGCTGGCTGGTACCGCGTCTGAAGGGCTGGCGTCTGCGCCATCCGTCGATCCATCTCGACTTGTGCAACGAGCAGGAGGCCGACGATTTGCTACAGGGGCGCAGCGATCTGGCGTTCTATTTCGGCCAAGGCTCACGGCCCGGCACCGAATGCCTGAAGCTGTTCGGCGAAGAGCTGGTACCGGTCTGTGCCCCCGGCAGCCTGCCGGACACGCCCTTCACCGATCCGACGCAACTGACCGATCTGGTGCTGCTGCAAAACGCCTCGCGCCCACAGGCGTGGCATGACTGGTTCGACAGTCAGGGTTACCACACCGAACACAGCTACCACGGCCCGCGTTTCGAAACCTTTTACATGTGCATCCGCGCTGCCCAGGTCGGCTGCGGTGTGGCGCTGCTGCCACGGTTTCTGGTGGAAGAGGAATTGGCCGACGGCAAACTGGTCATTCCCTGGCAGCATGCAATGCCCAGTTCCGACGCCTATTACCTGGCCTACCCGGAGCATGCGGCGGAAGTGCCGAAGGTGCGGGATTTTGTGAAGTGGATGCTGGAGCAGATCGACAGCCCGAATGCCTGACCCGATTGAAAACTGTGGGAGCGAGCCTGCTCGCGAAGAGGCCGGCACATTCAATGTCAATGTCGACTGAAATGACGCCTTCGCGAGCAGGCTCGCTCCCACAAGGGTTCTGCGGTGATCTAAAAAATTGCTGGCAATCCCCACCGCTGATATGCGCCACTAGCGTCATTGATTGATCCCGCGCAACCGCGCGGTGCACCTGGAGACCCCGTTTATGAGCGAGAGTGTGTTTGCCGATCGCATCGTGCAGAACCTGCTCGACACCGACTTCTACAAACTGACGATGATGCAGGCGGTGCTGCACAACTACCCCAACGTCGAAGTCGAATGGGAGTTTCGTTGCCGTAACAGCGAGGATCTGCGGCCGTATCTGGCCGAGATTCGCTACCAGATCGAGCGCCTGGCCGAGCTGAGCCTGAGTGCCGACCAGTTGAGCTTTCTCGAGCGCATCACCTTCCTGAAACCGGATTTCCTGCGCTTTCTCGGACTGTTCCGCTTCAACCTGCGCTACCTGCACACCGGGATCGAGAACGGCGAACTGTTCATCCGCCTGCGCGGCCCGTGGCTGCATGTGATTCTCTACGAAGTACCGTTGCTGGCGATCGTCAGCGAAGTGCGCAACCGCTATCGCTATCGGGAAATCGAGCTGGTGCAGGCGCGGGAACAGCTGTATCGCAAGTTCGACTGGCTCAGCGCCAACGCCTCGGCTGACGAACTGGCGCAATTGCAGGTCGCTGATTTCGGCACTCGCCGGCGCTTCTCGTACCGCGTGCAGGAAGAAGTGGTCAACGTGCTCAAGCACGATTTCCCCGGGCGCTTCGTCGGCACCAGCAACGTGCACCTGTCACGGGAACTGGATATGAAGCCGCTGGGCACCATGGCCCATGAATGGATCATGGCCCACCAGCAACTCGGCCCACGCTTGATCGACAGCCAGATCGCCGCGCTCGACTGCTGGGTGCGCGAATACCGTGGCCTGCTGGGGATTGCTCTCACCGATTGCATCACCACCGACGCCTTCCTCGGCGATTTCGACCTGTTCTTCGCCAAGCTCTTCGACGGTCTGCGCCACGATTCCGGGGATCCGGTGCAGTGGGGTGAAAAGTGCATCGCCCACTACCACAAGCTCGGCATCGACCCGATGAGCAAGACCCTGGTGTTCTCCGACAGTCTGACCTTGCCCAAGTCGCTGGAGATCTTCCGCGCGCTGCACGGGCGGATCAACGTCAGCTTCGGCATCGGCACCAACCTGACCTGTGACATTCCGGGTGTCGAACCGATGAGCATCGTGCTTAAAATGACCGCCTGCAACGGCCAGCCGGTGGCGAAGATCTCCGACGAGCCCGGCAAGACCCACTGCAAAGACCCGAATTTCGTCGCCTATTTGCGACACGTGTTCCAGGTTCCTGCCGATTCCAGTCTATCTAGCAAGGAGTGAATTCATGCAAGCCGTACAGCGTGAGATTGCTGAACAGCTCAAGGTGCAACCGCCATTCGCCGGGCATCAGGCCCTCGAAGCGGAAGTCGCCCGGCGCATCACCTTTATCCAGGATTGCCTGGTCAATTCCGGCCTCAAGACCCTGGTGCTGGGCATCAGCGGCGGTGTCGACTCGCTGACCGCCGGCCTCCTGGCCCAGCGCGCCATGCGTGAACTGCGCGAGCGCACCGGCGACGACGCCTACAAGTTCATCGCCGTGCGCCTGCCGTACGAAACCCAGTTCGACGAGCACGACGCCCAGGCGTCGGTGGACTTCATCGCTCCGGACGAACGCCACACGGTGAACATCGGCCCGGCGGTCAAATCACTGGCCAAGGAAGTGGCGGCGTTCGAAGGCAAACATGCGGTGTCGGTGGATTTTGTGCTCGGCAACACCAAGGCGCGGATGCGCATGGTCGCCCAGTACACCATCGCCGGCGCCGCGCACGGTCTGGTGATCGGCACCGACCACGCGGCGGAAGCGGTGATGGGCTTCTTCACCAAGTTCGGTGACGGCGCCTGCGACCTGGCCCCGCTCAGCGGTCTGGTGAAAAACCAGGTCCGGGCGATTGCCCGCAGCTTTGGCGCACCGGAATCGCTGGTGGAAAAAGTGCCGACTGCGGATCTGGAAGACCTGTCGCCGGGCAAACCGGACGAAGCCTCCCACGGCGTGACTTACGCCGAGATCGACGCCTTCCTGCACGGCGAGCCGGTGCGTCAGGAAGCGTTCGACATCATCGTCAATACGTACAACAAGACTCATCACAAACGGGTCATGCCGTTTGCGCCTTGATCGGTAAGTGAATGAAAAGCCCGCTAAGGAGTGATCCTCAGCGGGCTTTAGCAGTGTCAATAAACGATTTAACGGGCTTTGGGTGCAACCACCCTGAATGCCCAAGGGTCCGAGACTCGACCACTCGCCGTTACCGCTCTGATGGTGTGAACCTTTTCAGCCAGATTCGAAATCTTTGCCGTGTAGATTCCATTCAAGTTAGCCGCGAATTTAACCAGATCGTTATCGTAGTCGACGATTGTTCCGTTTTCACCAGGGTTTGCCGTACCGACAACCGTTAACGATGTATCGGTCGTTTGCTCGTGATTGTCGATCAACTGCCCGCTTTCTCCCAGAAGAAACTGGATGCTTACCGGCACGGAGTTCACGACTCGAATGTTCCAGGGACTGGATTCAACACCATCGCTTCCTACCACTGTGAAGCTATGCGCCCCTACTGACAGTCCGTTCAGCACAGCACTCCAGTGCGCATTTGCATCGATATTCAGTGTGCCTACATGAATTCCGCGATCCAGAAGACTGACTGTTGTATTTGGCTCTCCCTCACCTACAAAGCTCAGATCGACAAACGTAGTGCTTCCACTATTTTCGATGACGTCTCCGTTGGGATCGTTTATCCACAAAATTGCGGCGTGCAGGGACAGTTTCATGTGAACTATGTATGGATCAGACGCCTGCCCGTCGGTGGTTTCCACGGTGTAGAAATGCGGCCCGTTTTTCTGATCTGTAATGATCAAACTGTAGTGGCCAACGTGATCAACATTTACCGGGGAATGCGCAGGGACACCGTTGTCGAAAAGCTGCGCCTTTTGATTGGGAGCAGCGGAACCAACAAAAGACAAATATGGATTTGTGCTGACCCCGCCATTTTCGATGAGTTCACCATTGCCATTGGTAACTGTCTCAATGACGGTTCCGCTTGTCACATTACTTCTGTTCGGATCCTGAACCAACGTACGCTGCTGGGGTAATTTCTCTTGATCGGTCATACGAAAACTCCTTTTTCGGAATGGATGCGTACAGTCATCTGAGCGCACCCTCATTCGAGGCTTCTTCGAAATCCGTGTCTACTGTCAGAAATTACAGGTACGAGGGCAATTCCGACGGGCGGTCATGATCACAGAAATGAGGTAAGGTGCAGATTTGATCAGCAGAAAAAACGCCGCTGCAATCACTTGCAGCGGCGTTTTTCGTGTTACGTGTGAGCAGTATTACTTTAGGGTCACGGTGCCTTTCATCATCGAGATGTGGCCCGGGAACGAGCAGAAGAAGCCGTACTTCTCGTCAGCCTTGAGCTTGGACACGTCGATGGTCAGCGAGTCGGTTTCCTTAGCGCCGATGATCTTGGTGTGAGCGATGACACGCTCGTCACCGTCCTTCAGGTAGTTCTTGTCGATGCCGGCAGCCAGGCCGTCGGTAGCGATCGGCTGCATGTCGGCTTCTTTGCTGATCACCAGGTTATGGCCCATGACGTTCTTCGGCAGGTTGCCGGAGTGAGTCAGTTCGACGGTGAAGGTCTTGCAGCTCTTGTCGATCACGATCTCCTTGGTGTTGAAGGACATCTGGTCGGTGGAATCAACGGTGGTTTTGCACTCGGCAGCCATCAATTGGCTGCTGGCCAGCGCCAGCAGGGATACCGCAACAACTTTGGAAAACATGGTGAATCTCCAAGGCAGGGTTAACAAAAACACGAATGGTGGAAAGACTGCCTGAAATCTTCGCAAGTTCCTATGACTTGAGTCAAAAATTGTATACAACTTTCAGGCTATGACACTCATCGAAACAATCTACCGGCCAGAATCCAAGGCCGGGCCTATGATCGGCGCATCTACTGAAACGGAGTGCCTGTCATGTTCTTTAACGGTCTGTTGTGCAGTTTGCTCGCCGCCTACGCCTGTGGCGCCAGCGGTACCTTTGAATCGCCAGAACGCGAAGCTTAGTCCTTGGATCAAGGCGTGCCAGCCATTACCCTGTGACGGATTGACCCAGGAGGAAGGCATGTCTCTCAAATCCGTTTGTGTATTTTGCGGTGCCAACGCCGGCACTGATCCGGCTTACACCGAAGCCGCCCAAGCCCTTGGCCGGGCACTCGCCGAGCGCCAACTGACGCTGGTTTACGGTGGTGGTGCCGTGGGATTGATGGGCCTTGTCGCCGACGCCGCCCTGGCCGCTGGCGGCGAGGTGATCGGGATCATTCCGCAAAGTCTGATGGACAAGGAGATCGGCCACAAAAACCTGACGCGCCTCGAAGTCGTCGATGGCATGCACGCGCGCAAGGCACGCATGGCCGAGCTGAGCGATGCGTTCATCGCGTTGCCCGGCGGTCTCGGCACGCTGGAAGAGCTGTTCGAAGTCTGGACCTGGGGCCAGCTCGGCTACCACGGCAAACCGCTGGGGCTGCTTGAGGTGAACGGTTTTTACAGCAAACTCACGGCTTTTCTTGACCATATCGTCGGCGAAGGCTTCGTTCGCGCCCCACACCGTGACATGCTGCAAGTGAGCGAATCAGCACAATCGCTGCTCGACGCCCTGGATAACTGGAAGCCGACCGTCACGCCCAAGTGGGTCGACCAAAAACCCGGCTAACCGCCGGGCACCGATACAGGGCAGAATACGCGCCGCTCAACCTCACCTTCGACCCCAGAGGATCGCCCATGGCCAAACCCAATTACTCCTTCGCCAAACGTCAACGAGACCTGGAAAAGGAAAAGAAGAAAGAGGAAAAGCTTCAGCGCAAGAAACAACAGGCTGAAGAAGCGGCACTGAACCCTGACGGTGAAGTGGCGACTGATGACGATGTTGATGTTGATGTTGATGTTGATGTTGATGTTGATGCACCGAAAGACCAGGCGCCTGACGCCTGAGCCCCACCGGGTTTGATGATCGAGTCAGACCCTGCGGATTTGTGACGGGGCTGGCGGCTCAGCCGCTGGCCCCCACACCCTCCCCGTTTTCCGAACACGATACGGCTTCCTGTGGGAGCGGGCTTGCTCGCGAAGGCGTCTTCACCTTCAACATTGATGTAACTGACACACCGCCTTCGCGAGCAAGCCCGCTTGTGTCTGAGTAAGGGAATAAACTCTGGGGTGAGAGGGGTGGATGGCAAGCTGTGAGTCCGCGGTGCTTGAAGCACGAGTGGGAGCAAAGCTGCCATCCACCTTTCTACTCTGGCCCATAAGCCCGAACAGTTGGACGAGCGCCACTCGAATCACAAGCGTGGGCAAAGCCAGAGCACTCTCACTTCTGAGTGTAAGAGGGTTTTGCCATGATTTCCTGGGTCGGCATCGATATCTCCAAATCCAATCTGGTCGTCTGGGTTCAACCACAGAAAGACGGCTTTGAAGTTCCCAATACGATTGAAGGCTTTGATGTGCTGGTCGCG